>UBJO01000009.1 GCA_900465665.1 Hyphomicrobiales bacterium | reverse complement strand
CGCGCGGCCGACTACCTGCATCACCTGCAGCCCCGCATCATCACTGGCGAAGGCGAAGAAGACGAAGAGGAGGCGGCGTGAGCCGGCTTCTCATATCAATACGCCAAGCCGTGATAAGTGTGCCTCCGCGTCGCCGCCAATACCCACCAGACCTCCTGATTGAGATCCACCAGAAGATCCGGGTAAACAGGTCCGGCACCGGGTTAAAAAACACTACGGGACTTGGATGTCGTTTTACCGACTTGACGAGGGCCCAAAAGCGGACGGCGTGGAGACCGAGGCAAGGAATTTACGCGGCGAGGAGATGGACGAATGGGCTACTGTGCGTAGTCGTGCCGCGGCTGCTGCTGCACGACGCCTTTGAGGATATCGGCCGCTTTCTCGGCAATCATGATGGTCGCAGCATTGGTGTTCGACGAGATCAGCCGCGGCATGACGGAACTGTCGCATACCCGGAGCCGATCGATGCCGCGCACCTTAAGATCCGGATCGACGACGGCATCGCCGCCACCGCCCATGCGGCATGTGCCGACGGGGTGATAGGCCGAGCGGCCGTATTGCCGGGCGAACTGACGGTATTCCTCCAGCGTGCGGATATTGCCGTCAGGCAGATGCAGCCGTCTGACGAAAGGCCGGAATGCCGGCTGGGAGAGGATTTCCTGGCAGATCTTGATGCCGTCGACGGCGCGTTCCAGATCGTAGGGCTCGGCAAAGGCGTTCGGGTCGATCGAGGGGGGAACGGATGGATCCTTCGAGCGCAAGGTTACTGTCCCGCGTGAGCGCGGTCGCACGTGATAGGAATTCAGCGTGCAGCCATTGCCGCCGGGCACGCCGCCGATGCCTTCCTCGACACCCGCCCCCGGCAGGAAGTGGAACTGCAGGTCCGGGGTCTTCTCGGCCTTGTCGCCCCACCAGAAGCCGCCGCCCTCGACGATGTTCGAGGCCACCGGCCCCTTGCCGAACAGGGCGTACTCGATCCCGGCCGCGACCTGCCAGTGACGCTTTTTGTAGCGGTCGATGCCGTGCGAGCCGCTGAGCTCGGCAAGAACGTCGACATCCATGTGGTCCTGCAGGTTCTTGCCGACCTGCGGCAGATCCCTGACGACGTCGATATCGAGCGCTCGTAGTTCGTCGGCGGGGCCGAGGCCTGAGAGCATCAACATCTTCGGGGAGCCAATGGCGCCGGAGGTCAGGATCACCTCGCGCTCGGCCCTCAGCAGCACCGGCCGGCCGTTCTCGATAATCTCGATGCCGACGGCGCAGCCGTTCTCGATGACGATCTTGTTGACGGTGGTGTCGGTGCGCACCGTCAGGTTTTTGCGATGCGCGGCGGGCTTCAGATAGCCGACGGCGGAGCTGCTGCGGCGCCCATTTTTCGTCGTTGTCTGATAAAAACCGGCGCCTGCCTGCGATCCGGCATTGAAATCGGGATTGAAGGGAAGACCGGCTTCTTGCGCGGCGCGAACGAAGACGCGCGTCAGGGGATGCGGGTTCTGCGAGCTTACGCCGAGCGGTCCTTCGGTGCCATGATGGGCGCCGCCGAATGTGTCATTGCCTTCAGACTTGCGGAAATAGGGGCGCACATTTTCATATCCCCAGCCGGCGCATCCTTCGAGGTCGCGCCAGCCGTCGTAATCCTCGGGGCAGCCTCGGGTGAAGACCTGCGCGTTGATCGAGCTTCCGCCGCCGAGCACCCGAGCTTGCGGATAGACCATCTTGCGCCCGGCGATCTCGCGTCCGGCAACCGTCTCATAGCCCCAGATCAGCGGGCCGGCCGTCATCTTGAAGAAGCCTACGGGGAGATGGATATACATATTGCTGTCGCGTGGACCAGCTTCCAGAAGGGTCACGAAAACATCAGGGTCCTCGCTCAGGCGCGCAGCAAGCACGCATCCCGCCGAGCCGCCCCCGACGATGATGTAATCTGGCATTCTCTCCTCCGTAAAACGCATGTGATGCCGGGCACTCCTCGTTGCCGCGGCATCAATTCGCGATCACAATCTCAAGTCTCTTGTCCCTCGTCAAGAGAAAGGGTACGGTTATCGTCTTGAAGGGTTGTCGTACAAATGCTAAGGCGATACCGTTCAGATCGCGGTGCCGGGGAAGAAGGACGGCATTGGGATCTTCGTCATTCAACGGGAGGTTTTCGAATGATCGATAAGATAAATTCGCATTTCGGCAGCATGAACCGCAGATCGTTTCTGGCAACCGTCGCTGCGGGCGCAACCGTCGCAGCTCTGCCCAAACAACTGTTCGCCGCAGACAAGCCTACGCTTGTCACGTCGATCCGTTCCCTTTCCAATCCGTATCATGCGGTTTGGAAGACCGGCGCGGAAGCCTTTGCCTCCGCCGCCGGCCTCGATCACGTCACGCTCGTCTCCGAGGGCAACAGCGAAAAGGGGATTGCCGACATCAAGGCCATGCTCGCCAAGACCGGCGGCAACATGGTGCTGAATTCCGACCCGAACGATACGCCGGATGCGCGCCCGATCGTCGAGGCCTGCGCCAAGGCCGGCGCTTATGTCGTCACCCAGTGGAACAAGCCGGCGGACCTTCATCCGAAGGACTTCAATCCGAACTACGTCTCGCATATCGAGTTCGACGGTATCTCGAGCGGCAAGCAGATCGCCGAAATCCTCTTCAAGTCGATCGGAGGCTCCGGCGGCATCATCGCGCTCGGCGGCCAGATTTCCAACACGGCGGCGATCGAGCGCAAGAAGGGCCTGGAAGACGCGCTTGCGGCCAATACCAATATCAAGCTCCTGGATTTCCAGGTCGCCAACTGGAAGTCGTCGGAAGCGTACGATCTGACCAGTAACCTGCTGACCCGCTTCGGCGACGACGTGAAGGGCATCTGGGCCGCCAATGACGACATGGGCACCGGTGCGCTTGAGGCACTGCGCGCCGAAAACCTCGCCGGCAAGGTCCCGGTCGTTGGCGTCGATGGCATCAAGGCTGCGGTCGATGCGGTGCGCAAGGGCGAGTTTGCCTGCACCGTGACGTCGGATCCGTTCTGGCAGGGCGGCATGGGCCTGGCGATCGGTCTCGCCGCGCTGCAGAAGAAGTTCGACCCGGCCAAGGAGCCGGCCGACCATCGCGAATTCTACGGCAAGGCCGTGCTGATCGCGAAAGAGAACGTCGAGGAATATTACAAGACCAACATCGACTCCCATCCGACGCTCGACTGGAACGATCTTTGGGGTCGCGTCACGGGTGCAATCCGCGCCTAGGCGGCAGTGCGTATCCTCCCGCAGCCCGCGGCTCCTCCGCGGCTGCCTCCTCGCTGGCGGGCGTTTCGGCGCCTGCCAGCAAATTCGGATGACGCAGCGAGGTGCAGTCTGTTGACCATCAATGCCGAAAACATCAAGACTATGACCAAAAGCGAACAGGCAGGTGACATGCCGACTGTTGGAAGCCGCCTTTTCGGCGGGCTCGATCGCAAGCGCTTGCGCGCCTATGCCCCGGCATTGGTGCTGATCGCACTTTGCATTCTGATCACCATCGCCAATCCCAATTTCATCGAGCCACGCAATCTCGTGCGCATCGCCAATTCCGCCGCAGTGCCGCTGACGCTTGCCATGGGGCTCACCTTCATCATCCTGCTCGGCAGCATCGATCTTTCGGTCGAGGGATCGCTGTCGGTGGCTGCAATGGTCACCGTGCTGCTTGCCACCAACGATGCAAATGCCAATGCCTATGGCTGGCTTGCCGTGATCGCCGCCATCGCCGCCAGCACGCTGATGGGCTTCACGACCGGCATCATCCAGACGTTTCTGAGGATCCCGTCCTTCATGGCGACGCTCGGCGTCTGGTTCATCGGGCTCGGGATCTCCGTCTATATGCTTGGTGGTTCGGCGGTGCGCCTGATGGATCCGTCGATCCGCGATCTGGCGCTGGCGCGCTTTCTCGGATTGCCGGTGGCAGTCTGGGTGGCGCTTGCCGCCTTCCTGATCGCCTGCACGGTTCAGTATTACACCCGCCTCGGGCGCCACATCATGGCAATCGGCGGCGGTGAGGATGTGGCCGAGCTCTCAGGCATCAATCTGCGCCGTGTCCGCATCATGGCCTTCGGGCTCGCCGGTTTCTTCTTCGGCGTTGCCGGCGTGCTAGCCGCCGCCCAGCTTGGCCGTTCGGATGCGGTGATTGCCGACGGGCGCCTGTTTGCCGCCGTGACCGCCGTCGTCGTTGGCGGAACGGCGCTGACCGGTGGCGAAGGCGGCGTCGTCAATACGCTGGTCGGGGTGTTGATCGTCACCGTGCTCAGCAACGGCATGATCCTGCTCGGCGTCTCGCCCTATGTTCAGCAGACCGTGCAGGGGCTGATGATCATCGCGGCCGTTGCGCTGTCGCTCGATCGCCCGCGCCTCCAGATCGTGAAGTGATCGCCATGTTCTCAGCCAAAGACATCTCCAAATCCTTCGCCGGCGTCCACGCATTGAAGAACGTATCGCTCGAAATCCGGCCGAACGAGGTCGTCGGCCTGATCGGCGAAAATGGTGCCGGCAAATCGACGCTGATGCGCGTGCTGGCCGGAACCCACCAGCCGGACAGCGGCACGCTTATGCTTGACGGTCAGCCCTTGAAGCTGCGCAATGCGCGTGATGGCGCAGCCCACGGCATCGGCATGGTGTTTCAGGAGCAGTCCCTGCTTCTCAACCTCTCGGTCGCCGAAAACATCTATCTTGGCCAGGAGGACCAGTTCGTCGGCTTGGGCATCATAGACTGGAAGGCGATGCGCGCCGCTGCCCGCCGCCAGCTCGAAAAGATCGGCGTCGATATCGATGTCACGGCGCGGACCTCGGAACTGACCTTTGCGGCCCGGCAGATGGTCGAGCTCGCCAAAGCGCTGACGTTGGAAGAGACCGTTTCCCGCCCGCTCGTCATCCTGCTCGACGAGCCGACATCGGTGCTGAGCGGTAGCGATATCGATGTGCTCTTCAAGCGCGTGCGCTCGCTGAAATCGCGGGCGAGTTTCGTATTCGTCTCGCACCGCCTTGACGAAGTCCTGCGCATCTCGGATCGCGTCTATACGATGAAGGACGGCCAGGTGGTGGCCGAGCATCGCGCCGCTGATGTTACCGGTCCCGAGCTTCACGAGATCATGGTCGGCCGCGGTCTGCAGGCAACCTATTACAAGGAAGACAAGCAGCTGCCGCCGAAAAGCGAGATCGTCGTCGATGCCAGCAAGCTGTCGATCGACGGCGCTTTCCACGATGTCGACCTGCAGATCCATGCGGGCGAGATCGTCGGTATTGCCGGTGTCGTCGGCTCCGGTCGCGAAGAGGTGACGCGGGCGATCGGCGGATTCCTGACGCAAACGGCCGGCACGCTGAAAATCAATGGCGAGCCGGTGCATTTCCGTTCGCCCGAACAGGCGGTGCGCAAGAGCATCGGCTACATCCCGCGCGAACGGCGTGTCGAGGGACTGGTGATGTTCCTGTCGATCGCCGAAAACATCAGCCTTGCCGATCTCTCCTCCGTCATGCGTGGCGGCGCGATCGATTACCGGCGCGAACGCAAGCTTGCTGCCGACTGGATCAAACGGCTGCGCATCAAGGCGCCGGGGCCGGATATTGCCTGCCGTAAGCTCTCGGGCGGCAACCAGCAGAAGGTGGTGCTGGCGCGCTGGATGACGGCAGGATCACGGATACTGATCCTCGATCATCCGACCCGCGGCCTCGATGTCGGCGCCAAGGAAGAGGTTTACGAGATCGTCCGGCAGCTTTCCTCGGAAGGCGTCGCGATCCTTTTGATATCGGACACGCTGGAAGAAACGATCGGACTGTCGCATCGCGTGCTGGTGATGCGCGATGGGGCTGTCACGGCACATTTCGATGCGGCTCCGGGTGCCAAGCCGGATCAGGTCGATCTCGTTGCGGCAATGGTGTGAGGAGGCAATCATGTTCAAGGACATCAAATCCCTGGTCGCCACCGGCTGGATGCAGGGCGCCATTCCGCCGGCGCTGCTGGTCGTGCTGGTCCTCTTCATCGAGTTGGCCGCTCCCGGCTTCCTTACCGGCGATACGCTGATCCTGCTGCTGTCAAACACTGCGGTGCTGTTCATCCTGGCGGCCGGCGTCACCTTTGTCATCCTGATCGGTGGCATCGACCTATCGATTCAGTCCGTCGCATCGCTGTCGAGCGTCATCCTGGCGCAGTTGCTGCCGCAGATCGGCATGTTGGCTTTTCCTGTCGCGATTTTTTCGGGCCTCGTCTTCGGGGTCTTGAGCGGCTACGTCCATGTGCGCCTCAAGGTGCCGTCCTTCGTGGCGACGCTGGCGACCGGCGGTGTCGTGGCCGGCATCGCGCTTTGGGCGGCTGCCGGCCGTGCGATTACCATCGAGGAGGCGGGCCGTGAAAACACCGCCTGGATCAACGGTACCTTCGCCGGCCTTCCGACTGTTATCGGGATTGCCGCCGTCATCGGCATACTGGCCTTCGTCGGCCTGCGCTATACGCGCTTCGGTCGCCACAGCCTGGCCATCGGTGCCGGCGAGCCGGCGGCGATTGCGGCGGGCATCAATGTCGAGCGCACCAAGATCGTCGCTTTCGCGATCTCGGGCATGCTGGCGGCGATTGCCGGATGCATCCTCGCCGCCCGTCTTTCCAGCGGCTCGCCGAATCTCGCCAATCAGCTGCTCTTGCCTGCGATCGCCGCCGTCATCGTTGGCGGAACGGCGATCACCGGCGGCCTCGGCGGAGTAGCGCGAACGGCGGTCGGCGCGCTGATCATCTCGATCGTGCGCATCGGCATGACCTTTATCGGCATCAACATCTTTGCCGAGAACGTGGTCTTTGGATCGGTGCTGATCCTCGCCGTCGCCATAACCATCGACCGCAGCAAGATTGCGATCATTAAATGAGTATGGCTCCCAACAAAAAAAGCCGCGCCCAGGGACGCGGCTCTCCAAAAGCGGACCGATCGTTACATCGTATCGAGGCCGATCAGCTCGATCTTGTAGCCATCCGGATCTTCGATGAAGGCGATATGGGTCGTGCCGTGCATCATCGGGCCTGGCGGGCGCGGGATCTTGGCGCCCTGCTTTTCGAGCGCTGCGCAAACGGCATAGATGTCGTTGACGCCGAGCGCGAGGTGGCCGAAGCCGGTGCCGAGTTCGTAGGGCTCCTCGCGGCCCCAGTTATAGGTCAGCTCGATGACGGTGTCGGTCTCCTCCGGACCGTAGCCTACGAAGGCGTTGGTGAACTTTCCGCCCGGATAATCATCCTTGCGCAGAAGCGTCATCCCGAGCAGTTCCGTGTAAAACTTGATCGACCTGTCGAGGTCGAACACACGGATCATGGTGTGCATGTTTCGAAATTGGCCGGACGCTGCGGTCATAATACGGATCCTCCTGCAAGTTACGGATTTTACACTGGTTTTTAGCGAACGACGAGCAGCGGAAAGTAGTCCTGCACTTGATGTTCGAAACCAGTGTTGTATGATAACCATGTAAGTGGCCCAATTGTCCAGATGTTTTCCCGTTTCACCGGAGCTACCGCATGAATGCCTTCCAGCCCCTTCAGGAAAGAGCGCTTGCAGCCCTCTGCGCCGCGATGCCGGCGGACTTGCTCCTAACGGAAGATGAGGCGCTCGAGCGCTACAGCCGTGACTGGTCTGGCGAACATTACGGCCGCCCGCTGGCGGTCGCACGGCCTCGCTCGGCCGAACAACTCAGCCAGCTGATGGGCTTTTGTCATCAAGAGAAAATTCACGTCGTTCCCCAAGGCGGCCTGACCGGCCTCGTCGGCGGGGCGGTGGCGAGCTATCCGGGCGGTGAAGTGGTCGTCTCACTGGAGCGGATGAACAAGGTGCGCTCGGTCAATCCAATTGATTTCGCAATGATAGTCGAGGCCGGCTGCATTCTCGAGGATGCCAAGCGCCATGCCGAGGCGAAGGACTGTATCCTGCCGATCACTTTTGGCGCACAAGGAACCTGCCGCATCGGTGGAAATGTCTCGACCAATGCCGGTGGTTTCAATGTGCTGCGCTACGGCATGACCCGCGATCTGGTTCTCGGGCTTGAAGTCGTGCTCGCCGATGGCCGCCTTTGGAATGGCCTCAGGACGCTGCGAAAGGACAATCGCGGTTATGACCTGAAGCAGCTGTTCATCGGCAGCGAAGGCACCCTCGGTATCGTCACGGCCGCGGCGCTAAAAGTCTTTCCGAAGCCCGAACAGGTCGAGACCGCGCTGGTCGGCCTCTCCTCCGTCGACGACGCGATGCAGCTCTATGCCCGGGCGCGCCGCCAATGCAGCGACCTCCTGACGGCCTTCGAGTTGATCCTGCGTGGCGGCCTGGAGATCGCTATTAACTCCCGAGACGACCTGCCCGATCCGTTGAGCGAGCCCTATCCTGTCTATGTGCTGATCGAGGCGTCGGCCGCAGGGCGCGTCGATCTCCGCGCACTGCTCGAAGGCTTTCTCGCCGACGCATCCGATCTCGTCCTCGACGGCGTCATTGCCGGCAGCAAGGCACAGGGCGACCGCCTGTGGCTGCTGCGCGAGATGATGGTGGAGGCCCAAGGACGCGGCGGGCGATATCTGAGGACGGATGTGTCCGTCTCCATTTCGAGCCTCGCGGCTTTCGTGACAGACACGCTTGAAGCGCTTTCCGACAAATATCCGCAAGCGATCGCGGTGACCTATGGCCATATTGGCGATGGTAATATTCATCTGAATATAGTGCCGCCGGTCGGCATGCCCGCCGATCAGTACGATGCTCTCTTTCACGCCACGGAAGAGGTGATTTTCGACGTGACGGACAAGCATAGCGGCTCGATCAGTGCCGAGCACGGCATCGGCCGCGTCAAGCAGAGCGCCTTCCTGAAACGCGCCGACCCCTTGACGCTGGAGCTTTCGCGCCTGATCAAGGATGCCTTCGACCCGAAGCATCTGTTGAGCGAGGGGCGTATATTGGCAAGTACAGCAGGCAGTGCAGAGGGGTAGGTAATGACGCTGAAACTCGACAAGGTCAACCGGGGGCCGCATCTGTCGACTTTGGTCGCAAGCTCGATATCGCGCGAGATCGCCCAAGGGCGTCTGCGGCCGGGCGATCAGCTTCCGACGGAACAGCAGCTTGCCCAGACATTCGGCGTCAGCCGCAATGTCGTGCGTGAGGCGATCGCGCGCTTGCGCTCCGAGGGGCGCATCTGGTCGCAGCAGGGCCGCGGCGCCTTCGTAGCCGACCAGCCGAACGCCACCGTGCTGACCATCGATTACGAGGAGCTGCAGCAGGCCAACGCCTTCCAGTCGCTCTTCGAGCTTCGCGGCATCCTCGAAGTCGAGGCCGCAGCCCTTGCCGCCAAGCGGCGGACCGCCGCCGATCTCAGCGCCATGAAGGAGGCTTTGGTGACCATGCACGATGCGCCCTACGGCAGCGTCATGTGGCTGAAGACCGATCTCGAATTCCACAAGACCGTCGCTGCGGCGACCGGCAATGTCTACATGGTGCAGTTCCTGATGTTCGTTTCGGAGCGGGTGCGTGAATCCATTCTCGCATCGGGCAACCAGCAGCGCTCGGAAGACCTGGCGGCCGTCACGCTCGGCGAACACCAGCGTATCCTCGATGCGATCGAGGTCGGCGATGGTGCCGAAGCCCGCGATGCGATGCGCGACCATCTCCATGGCGCCGCAAGCCGCGTCGGTCTCGCTGGAGAACAATCCGAGTAATCTGTTGAGGATCAGACATGACTGGAAGACTTGAGGGAAAGACGGCCGTCGTCACGGCGGCCGGGCAGGGGATGGGCCGTGCCACGGTGCTGGCCTTCCTGCGGGAGGGCGCCCGTGTCTGGGCGACCGATATCGATGCTGCCAAGCTTGAAACGTTGAACGAACATGCAGGTGTGACGACGCGCAAGCTCGACGTGCTGAACCCGACAGAAATCACCGCCTTCGCCGGTGAAATCGCAGCCCCGGATATTCTCTTCAACTGCGCCGGCTTCGTTCATCACG
The DNA here is from genome assembly GCA_900465665.1 of Hyphomicrobiales bacterium. Lineage (GTDB taxonomy): Bacteria > Pseudomonadota > Alphaproteobacteria > Rhizobiales > Rhizobiaceae > Rhizobium. The sequence continues at coordinate 76,271 of UBJO01000009.1, read as the reverse complement.
GCTCGATCCTCGATTGCGACGAGGACGCCTTCGATTTTTCCGTCAACCTGAACATCCGCGCCATGTACCGGATGATCAGGGCCTTCCTGCCGGGTATGATCGAGCGCGGCGGCGGTTCCATCGTCAACATGGCCTCGGTCGCCTCGACCGTCATCGCCGCGCCGAACCGGTTCATCTATGGCACCACGAAGGCTGCCGTCATCGGCCTGACGAAATCGGTCGCGCTCGATTATGTCGGCAAGGGCATCCGCGCCAACGCCATCTGCCCGGGCACGGTCGAAAGCCCGTCGCTGCAGGATCGCATGCGCGCGCTCGGCGATTACGATCAGGCGCGGGCCGGCTTCATCGCTCGCCAGCCGATGGGGCGCCTTGGAACACCGGAAGAGGTGGCCGACCTCGTCGTCTACCTTGCCAGCAATGAATCGGCCTTCATGACCGGCAATGCCCTCGTCATCGACGGCGGCTGGGCGAACGCCTGAACACAAACCCCTCGAACGGATAGTCGATATGAAACTTCTGAGATACGGCCAGCGCGGCGCCGAAAAGCCGGGCATCCTCGACAAGAACGGCAAGGTCAGGGACCTGAGCGATGAGATCGATGACGTCGCCGGCGACAATCTGACGGCTGCGGGCCTCGCGAAGATCACTGCAATCGATGTCGAAAGCCTGCCTGTCGTCGCCGAGCCCGGCCGCCTGGGCCCCTGCGTTTCGCGCACCGGCAAGTTCATCTGCGTCGGACTGAACTATGCCGACCATGCGGCCGAGACGGGCGCTGCCATTCCCGCAGAGCCCATCTTGTTCATGAAGGCGACGAGCGCCATCACCGGCCCCAACGACAATGTCATCATTCCGCGCAAGTCGAAGAAGACCGACTGGGAGGTCGAGCTTGGGATCGTCATAGGCGATGAAGCGCGCTACGTCTCGGAAGCCGATGCGATGAAGCATGTCGCCGGCTATTGCCTGATCAACGACGTCTCGGAGCGCGAGTTCCAGGCGGAGCGGGGCGGCCAATGGACAAAGGGCAAGTCGGCCGACAGCTTCGGCCCCATCGGCCCTTGGCTGGTGACGCGTGACGAAGTCGCCGATCCGCAGGACCTGAAGATGTGGCTCTCCGTCGATGGCGTGATGCGCCAGAACGGCTCGACGAAGACGATGATCTTCGGCGTTTCCTTCCTTGTCCACTACATCTCGCAATTCATGAGCCTGCAGCCGGGCGACATCATCTCGACCGGCACACCCCCGGGCGTTGGCCTTGGCATGAAGCCGCCGGTCTTCCTGACGGCAGGCCAGACGATCAGGCTCGGGATTGAAGGTCTCGGTGAACAGACGCAGCTGACGGTCGATGCCGCCTGACGAAAACGGGGAGCCGCACGGCTCCCCACTTACCGAAGCTGCATGGTGTTAAGCAACCGAAGCGCTGCGCAGGCTGCCCCGTAGCCATTGTCGATATTGGTAACTAGAAGGCCGGGCGCGCAGCTCGCGAGCATTGCTTTCAGCGCAGTGCGGCCCTCTTCGGCGGCGCCATAGCCGACGGATGTCGGGACGCAGATGAGGGCGCCGCCATAGAGACCGCCAAGGACGCTCGCGAGCGCCGCATCCATTCCGGCAACGGCGATGACGATTGGAAAGCGTCTGATGTCCTCGACCCTGTCCATCAGCCGCCAGAGACCGGCGACCCCGACATCAATGATGAAACTGCACTCGACGCCGGCATGGCGAAGGGTGCGTTCGGCCTCGCGCGCTGCAGGGGCATCCGATGTTCCGGCCGAGACGATTGCGACCTTTCCGGTAAGTGATAGCGGCGGCGGCTCTCCGAAATAGGCGGTTTTCGACGTCTCGCACCAGTCGGTTTGCGCCTTGAGATGCGCGGGTAGTGCATCGTGTTTTGCCGCATCGAGACGGGTTAGAAGCAGGTTCGCATCACGCTCCCTTGCGCTTTCGAGAATGCCGGCGATCTGTAGCGGCGATTTGCCTTCGCAGAAGACGGCTTCGCTGAGACCGATGCGTTTGGCCCGGGTGAAATCGAAGACGGCATCGGTGCTGCTCATGGCCGGGCACCGATGAAGGCGCTGCCGTTGCGGTAGGGTTCGAAGGTCACCGGTCTATCCTGATAGGCTTCGGGCAGCATGTCCCTGAGAACGGCGCCCATATCCCCTGTACGGGGAAGGCTGCCAGCATCCAGTTCGATGACGACGCCGCTGCGGCGGATGCGGCAGCGGACAGTCTTCGGACTTACCGCTTCTGTGACAAACGTCTCGATGCGATGCACTGCTGCCAGCGTTTCGGCATCGATGGCGATCGATGTCTCGATGCGGCTGGAAAGGCAGGGCGAGGCGGGCAGTCGCGATAGGTCTCCGAGACCCGCTTCACGGGCAAGACGCCGTACATCGGCCTTTCCGATCCCGGCCTCCACGAAAGGATGCCTGACGCCGAAATCGCGGGCGGCATCCAGACCCGGCCGGTATTCGCCGAGATCGTCCAGATTGGTGCCCGACAGCACCTGCCGGGTGGTCCTTGCAGTGATGGCGCCGTAGAGATTGCCCTTGCAGAAGAAGCAGCGATTGAGGGGATTGGCGATGTAATCGGGGTCGGAGAATTCACCGGCATCGATCAGCTGCAGGTCCCAGCCTTGCCAATGCGCGAGCATCCGTACCCGCTCCGTCGCCTCCGGCGGGACGGCGGGCGAAATGGCGTGCATGATGCCCGCACGCCCGGCGCCCAGTCGCTGAACCGCAATCGTCGCCAGTGTCAGCGAGTCGATGCCGCCGCTGACGGCGATCGAGACGTCGCGCAGAGTGCCAAGTACCGTGTCGAGCGCGTCTCTCACAACAGATCTCCTCTTTTTTGCCTCAGAAAACCTTCCAGCAATCGGCGCAACCCGTTGCGGGCGGCCGCACCCGAGGTCTCGGCCAGTGTGTCGGCTTCGAGCTTGGCGCTTCGCCTGGAGGGACGCTCGACGAGCTTGAAGGCGTAGACCTGACCGCCGTGCTCGACGGTTTCTTTTTCGCGGCGCAGCGTCATGCGCGCCGCCGTCGAAAGACGCAGGCCGATCGTCGTCGTCTCGTCGAAAATGGCATTGGCGACCGCGTCCCTCGCGTCAGGATCGGCAAGCACGCGCAGGTGCGTCATCATCCGGCCCTTCTTGCCGAACACCGGTGCCTGGATGACATCGCGTACGCCGACGTGGCTGCGCAACATGTCGATCGCCTGGGCGATATCCTCGCCGGTCTGGTCATCGATCTCGCATTCGAGCACCGCGATTGTCTCCTCGCTTTTAGCCGGCTTTTCCTGTCGCTCGAAGGCGAGCAGTCGCAGGCAGTTGCTAAGGCCGGGGAGCGTCTTCGTGCCGAAGCCGTGGCCCGATGCCTTCAGCACCCTTCGGACGGGTGCGGTCATTGTCCCGCAGAGATAGGCAAGGATGGCCGCGCCCGTCGGCGTCACGCGCTCGCCGCCGATCCCATCATCGATGACATCGAAATCCTTCAACAGGTGCACGGTCGCCGGCGCCGGGACCGGGAGCAACCCATGCGCAGACTTCACCCGGCCGCTGCCAAGCGGAATGGGGCCGACGGTCCAGCCGGTCGCGCCGATCTGGCCGATCAGCCATCCGGCCGCGACGATATCGGCGATCGAATCCCAGGCGCCGACTTCGTGGAACGTCACGTCGTCAGGTGCTTTGCCATGCACCCGCCCCTCGGCCTCGGCGAGCTTTTGGAAAATGCCGGTGGCATGGCTTATGGTTTCGGCGTCGAGTGCCGATAGCGCCAGCGCATCGCGGATCGTCCGCCACGCCACGTGGTCGTGTGCGTAATGATCTGCTTCGGGATCGCGGGCCTCATGTTCATGGTGGTGATAGCCATGTTGGTGGCCGTGATGGTCATGGTGATGATGGTGATCATGCGGAAGATCATGAGGGTGATCAGCCCCGTGTTCGACATGATGCACCTTGAAACGGCTGCCGGTCAGCACGCCGTCATGATGCGCCACGAGCTTGCACTCGACGTTTGCGATCAGCGGGCAGCGTTGCAGCGCCGCCTGCAGCCCCGCATTGAGGTCCGGCCTGAGATCGAGCAGGGCTGCAACGAACATGTCGCCTGCAATGCCGCCGACGGGGTCAAGGTGAATTTCCAGCACGGCCATCTGTCCTATTTTCCGTCCTTCGCTTCGGTCAGCGAGACGCCGTTTGCAAACGCGATAACATCCGAAAGGGCCGGTACGAAGGATTGGCCATGGCCAGCGGCAACCGCGGTCGCAAAGCTGTTGCGCACGACAGCGCCAACCGGATTGACCGCTTGCAACGCCTGGGCTAGCGATGCCAGATAAGACATGTCTTTCAATGCGTTGGTCATGGCGAAACGCTGAGCGTTTTCGTTGCGGTTCAATACGAACTCGAAGAAGGCCTGATAGAAGCCGCAATCCATCCGGCTGCCGCGCAGCACGCTGTCGAACACCTGAGGCGTTAAACCGGCCTTCGCGGCGATCATCAATGCTTCCGAATAGATCGCCGAGTAACCCATCGACACGAAGTTGTTGAGCAGCTTCATCGTATGCCCGGTACCCGCCGGACCGGTCTCGATGATGCGGGCGGCGAAGGCTTCAAGGATCGGCCGGGCGCGAGCAATGCCATCGGCAGAGCCGCCCGCCATCACATCCAGCTTTCCTTCGGCCGCTTCCTTCGGCGTGCGGGCCAGCGGCGCATCGACGAGCGTGATTCCCTGCTCAAAAAGTTCGGCAGCGAGCTTGATCGTCACGGCGGGATTGGAGGTCGAGCAGTCGATCAGCAACATCCGCTTTCCGGAGGCGAGCAGGCCATCGGGCCCGGAAAGGAGCTGCTGGACTTCCTCGGAACCGGTGACGCAGAGCACCACCACATCCGACGCCAGTGCCAGCGCTTTCGGCGTCGCCGCCTCGCTGGCGCCCTGTGCCTTGAGTTGCTCCACGGCCTCGCGCTTTTTATGGGCCATGACTGTCAGCGGCCAGCCCTTTGACAGCAGGTTGGCCGCCATGCCTGATCCCATCGCACCGAGACCGATGAAGCCGATTTTCTCTTTCATTGTTTCCTCCCCGTTCGTTTTGGTTATCCCGCCGGGCGGGCTTTTGCTTTTTGTGCTGTTATGCGCTAGCAACGGCATTATTCCCCGGCCGCCGGCTGACGGCGAGAATGGACGTCGCGACAGCATGAAGGACAGGCACAACGCCGTTTTCAACACCATCCCGCAGACGCCGAATCTGCGCAGCGGACTTGCTGACAGTCTGATCGCCCAGATCGAGTCCGGTGACCTGAAGCCCGGCCAGCGGTTGCCGACCGAGCAGGCGATCATGGAAGCGACAGGCGTCAGTCGCACGATCGTGCGTGAGGCGCTTGCGACGCTGCGTGCGAAAGGCTTGATTACGACCCGGCAAGGGCTCGGCGCTTTCGTTTCTAACGATCCAACGCCGCGGTCCTTTTCGATCATCCCCACCGATCTGGAATCGATCGACGAGGTGCTGCGGGTTCTCGAATTGCGCCTTGGCATCGAGTACGAAGCCGCCGGTCTCGCGGCACTCCGACGCACGCCGGAGGATATCGCCCGCATGCAGGACCGGCTCGATGGGCTGGACCGGGCTATAGCGGAAGGCGGCTACGGTGCCGAGGAAGACTTTGCCTTCCACCGCTCGATCCTTGTCGCAACGCGCAATTCCTATTACGGACGGCTGTTCGATACGTTCGGCACGGCGATGGTGCCGCGCCAGTGGGCGCGACTCGACAAGATGACGGCTGCCGGGCGCAAGCAGCATGCCGAGCGCATGCGCAAGGAGCACCATGCGATCTTCGCCGCGATCCGCGACGGCAACGAAGCTGCCGCCCGCAAGGCGCTGCGCAACCACCTGTCGAAGAGCACCGCGCGCTTCGAAGAGCTGCGCGACGCCAACCTTCATCGCTAGCCGCTCACGCCGCATATCGAGGCACGACATAAGGCCCCTCCGGGATGATGGCGACATCGGCGTCGCCGCTGGCGCAGATGCTGCGGGCGATCGCCGCCTGGATATCATCGATCATGCCGACGCCTGTCAGGGTCCGGTCGTCGCCAGCAAGTCCGGTTGTATAGAGCTCGACGCTGCCGAGCCGCATAGGTTTCAGCTGCATCTGCGTCTGCCACTCGTCTATTTCCGCGAGGCTCTTTGCGGTCAGCGTCGCCAGGAAGCGCTCCGGCCCAAGCTCGACAAGGCGCGCCTGCGCCTCGCGGAATTCCGATGAGCCGAAACCTTCGGAACATTCCGATGCGATGATCAGCGTCCCGCCTGGCTTGAGAATGTCGAGCGGCGTCACCATGCCCTTGATGGTCTGGTAGTAGGTTTTGTCGAGCGGATAGCCGGCCGAGGAGGTGATGACGGTAGAGAACTTCCGGTCGAGAGGGATCTGCGTCGCGCCGCTGACGAAATCGACAGCCACCTGGTGGCTGGCGATGATCTCGCCGAAGGTGACACAGACGAGATCGCGATCCTCGTCGAGCACGGTGTTTAGCGCGTAGACCTCGCCGAGCATGCGCACGATCTCCAGCTGCTCCTCGTGCAGCGGATTGCCAATCAAATTGCACTGGACCGCGAGCGGATCCTCCATGAAGCGCGCTGAGTGAAATGTGCGGATCGTCTCGTGGTGAGCGACGCCCGGCGCAATGACCTTACGCCCGCCCGACCAGCCTGCCATGAAATGCGGCTCGACAAGGCCGGTCGCGATGCGCAGATCCGCTTTGGCAAAGAGCCGGTCGAGCTTGACTGGCGTGTGCCGCGTTTTGGTGAACCCGAAATCGACATGGGCACGCTCATCGCGCGCATAGTGATTTTCCACGCGGACATTTTCGAGCACCCAGGGATCGCCGACCAGCTCGGCAAGTTCGTCGTCGAGGTTCGGCCGATGCAGGCCGGTGGCGACCAGCACCGAAATCTTCTCCCGTGAAATGCCCGAGGTGATCATCGTCTCGATCATCGGCCTCAAAAATAGCCGGTTCGGCACCGGCCGAGTGATGTCACAGATCAGGATGCAGGCACTGTGGCGGTTCCTTGCAAGGTCAGCCAAGGGTTGGGAGGCAACCGGATTGTGCAGCGCCTCGATGACCGCCGCCCTGCCATCGGCGAGTTTCGGCAGCCGCTGCTTGCGGATCACCGTCGGCCGGGCGCCCGGTGGAAGCGTGATGTCGAGGTGGCCGCGGCCGTAGGATAGAGAGATCTGGTCCATGGTCATGCTTGCTCCGCCATCCCGCCGAGATAGAGTTCGCGCATCAGCGACATGTCTTTCAGATCCGAGATCGGCCCTGACGTCGCGATCCGGCCGTTCTGCATCAGGTAGCCGCGCGTGGCGACGGAAAGAGCCAGACCTGCGTTCTGCTCGACCAATAGGACGGAGGCCTTGAAGGTCTTACCGATGTCGAGAATAATCGTCTGGATTTCCTTGACGAGCAGCGGGGAAAGCCCGAGCGACGGCTCGTCGAGCAGCAGCACGCGGGGCCGTGCCATCAGGCCACGGGCGATCGCCAGCATCTGCTGCTGGCCGCCGCTCAGCGAGCCACCTTTTTGCTGGCGTTTGGTGGCCAGGATCGGGAAAAAGCTCTCCATCGTCTTGACGTCTGTCTCGACGGCGTCGGTGTCGCGCCGCGCATAGGCCCCAAGCCATAGATTTTCCTCGACCGACATGTCGGCGAAGATCCGCCGTCCTTCGGGCACGAGGACGACGCCACGCTTGGCCATGATGTCAGGCGTGCGGCCGGTGACATTCTCGCCGGCGAAGCTGACGCTTCCCGCCCGTGGTTTGACAAGGCCGACGATGGTGCGCAGCAGCGTCGACTTGCCGGCGCCGTTGGGGCCGAGAATGGTGATCACCTCGTTTTCGCCGAGCGTCACGGAGACATCGCGGTTGACGACCGTTGCGCCATACCCGGTCGTCACGTTGGAGACTTCGAGCAGGTTCACAGCGCACCTCCAAGATAAACTTCGAGCACCTTCGGATTGGAAAGAACGTCCTGCGTCGGCCCGTCGGCGATCTTCGATCCGAAATCGAGGACGACAAGCCGCCTGCAGAGCATCTGCATCAGCTTCATGTCGTGATCGATAACGCAGACGCTGATGCCGTGGGCCGGAAACTGTTTGACCAGCCCGACCAGCGTTGCCGTTTCCTTGTCGTTGAGACCGGCCGCCGGTTCGTCGAGCAGGATCAGCGATGGCCGCGTTGCAAGTGCGAGCGCGATGCCGAGGAGGCGCAGATTGCCGAAAGGCAGGATACCGGCTCGCTCGTTTGAAAGTGCTGTCAGCCCGACGAAATCGAGAAGCGCCGCAGGCGTCGTCCAGGGGTAGGGACGGCTGGTGTTGCGTGCGTGCTCGCAGGCGATCTGGACGTTTTCGAGCACGCAGAGCCCTGGAAAGGCCATGGCCTGCTGAAACGTATAGCCAATGCCGGCGCCGGACACTTCGTGGGCCGCAAGCCTGGTGATATCGCGGCCGCGCCAGGTTACGTGCCCCTCGGTCGGCTTGTAGACGCCGGTGATGACATTGAAAAGTGTGGTCTTGCCCGAGCCGTTCGGCCCGACAATGCCGAGGATCTCGCCCTCTTCGATCAAGAGATCGACGCCGGATAGCGCGGTGACGCCGCCGAACTGTTTCTTCAAGCCCGATATTTCGAGAATGGCGTTCATCGTCCGGCCTCCGAAGCGGGGTTGCGTCCAGTGGACGGCGCCTGTTCGCGGCCGGCGCCGAACAGCCGCTGCCATCCATCGGCGAGGCCTGCAATCAGGCCGTTCGGCAGAAGCAGTATGACCGCGATCAGGCAGACGCCGTAGAGAATGCGCGATTGGACCGGGTCGAGGTTCAGAACCTCTGGCAAGAAGGACACGAGGATGCCTCCTGCAATCGGCCCGAGAAGCAATCGGGCGCCGCCGATCATCACCATCAATGCCAGATAGATGCTAGGGAAGGAGGCGAACTGGCTCGGTGAGATGTGGCGCAGGAAATAGGCGAGCAAGACGCCTGAGACGCCGGCAAAGACGCCGCTGACGATGAAGGCGCCGATCTTGTGGCGTCCGACATTGATGCCGAGCGACGCCGCCAGTTTTTCGTTCTCGCGGATGGCGCGCAGCGTGCGGCCATAAGGCGAATTGATGATCGCCCAGCTGGCGATGCAGCTGAGCGTCACGAAGGCCAGGACAACGAAGTAGTAAGGCACGAGATCATCGGAACGCATGCCGAAGAAGCCGATCGGCAGCTGCAGATCGAGCCCGGTCGCCGCGCCGGTAAAGTCGCCGCCATTGGTCAGCACGATGGTCAGCAGCTGGCCGAAGGCGAAGGTCATGATGACGAAGTGGTGACCGCTGACGCGCAGCGACGGCACGCCGATAACCGCCGCGAAGGCCGCCGCCGCGATGCCGCCAATCGGCAGCGCCAGCCAGAAGCCGATGCCGGTGTCGCGGGCAAGGAGCGCGGCGGCATAGGCGCCGACGCCGACAAGAGCGGCGTGGCCCATGGAGAGAATACCGGTCTGGCCGAACAGCACCGACAGGCCATATAACGCGACGATGTTGATTCCGGCCGAAATGGCGAGCGACAGCATGCGGTTGCTGGCGCCAATTGCCGGAACGAAGGCGAGGATCGCCAGCACGACGAGAGCCGGGGCCAGCGAGCGGAGCGACGAAAGAGGGGTGTTCATAGCATGTGCCTTTCGTGCGTCACGCCATCTTCGGGCCGCTGGTGCCGCCGAACAGGCCGTTCGGGCGAAAGAGCAGCACGAGGATCATTAGGGCGAAGGAATAGGCGTCGGTCCAGGCGGAGAAGCCGTAACCGGCGCTGAAACCCTCGACGATGCCGAGGATCAGGCCGGCGACGACGGCGCCCGTCAGGTTTCCGAGGCCGCCGATCAGCGCGACGGCAAATCCCTTCATGACCATGGTGCCGCCGGTGAACGGCGTGACCGGGAAGAGGGCGATCAATAAGGCGCCGCCGAGACCGGCAAGGGCGCTGCCGAGTACGAAGACGCCGGTGATATAGCGGCGCACGGGGATGCCCATCAGGGCCGCGGTATCGCGATCGTCGACGGCAGCGCGTAGCGCGCGGCCATAGCGGCTGCGGGTGACCATGACGAAAGTGAGCGCCACGACGGCAATGGTGACGAGGATGACCATGACGCGAACCGAGGCAATGCGCACGCCCGCGACATCCCAGATGCCGGTCAGCGGCCGCGGGATGCTCTTCTGGTTCGGATCGTAGAAGAAGATGACGATATGCTGCAGCACGACGATCAGGCCGAGCGAAACGATGAAGCCGTTGGTCGGGCGCGTGAGCGTGAAGCGGAAGAGCGCGCGCTCGAGAACGAAGCCCATGACCCCGACGGCAAGAATGGCGAGCACCGAAGCCAGATAGAAGCTGAGGCCTGCCTGCACAGCGAGCCAGGTCACGATGCTGCCAATCATCAGGAATTCGCCATGGGCGAAATTAATGATGCCGGTCAGTCCGAAGATTAGGGTGACCCCGACGGCGATCAGCGTGATGACGCTTGCGATCGAGAGACCGTTGAGGATTTGCTGAATGAGAATGTCCACAGCCCTGTTCCGCTGTTGCGCGGACCGCACGGGCGGCCCATCGGTTTTTTGAATGAACGTCCCGCCGGCGCATGGGCCGGCGGGAGGCGCATCGGCAGTTTATTGCGCAGGGGCTTCGGCGGGTGGCTGCTGCATCGCGCAGGAGATGTCGCCGCCTGGAGCTGCGGCGCAGACCTCGGTCGCGTGTGTCACCTGGTGGCTCTTGTTGAAGGATAGATCGTCGGAGACGACGCCTTTGTGGTGCAGCGATTCAAGCGCTGCAACCGTCTTGTCGGGGTCGAGCGAGCCGGCCTTGGCCCAGGCTTCGGCGAGCATGTGGACATAATCGTAATAGAGCAGCGAGACCGACGAGGTCACGCCCTTCGGGGCGCCGGCGGCAAAGTAGGCCTTGAAATAGGTTTTCGCATTGGCGTTGGAGGATTCACCCCAGCAGATCGGCACGCAGCTCATGGCGACCGGAACGTCGGCGCTAAGACCGCGCTCCTTCCAGATGCCCGGATCGACGCCGAACAGGAAGTAGCTCGGGGCGACGCCAAGTTCGAGCGCCTGAGGCAAGGCCGTCAACGTCGAATCGCCGTTATACCAGAAGTGCACGACGTCAGGATTGAGGCTCTTTGCACGGGTCAGGAACGGCGAGAAATCGGTGGTATCAGGCGGATAGGAGATGACTTCAGGTACTTCCTGGCCCTCGGCCTTCAGTGCCTTGACGTAATAGGAGGTCAGGAACTGGCCGGTTGCGTCGTTGCCGACGATGACGACGGATTTCTTCAACGGATGGCCGACGAGCGGCGTCAGCAGGCTGAGAACGCCGCGGGCGGTCGAGCCGGAGCGCTGGAATTCCTGCGGCTCGGACTGGAAGAGGTAGTGGTTTTCAGCGCCGGGGGCGACGGACTGCGGGTTCAGGATCTTAGCCAGCGTGCTGTTGCCGGCAAACTGGATGACCTTGGCGGGCTGGGTGATTTTGGTCATCGCCAGCGTGAAGTCGTGGGTCTCCGAACCGAAGATCGCCGAGACCTTCTCGTCGCGCACCAGTTCCTGGGTTGCGGCGATGGCCGTAGAGATGTCGGTGCGGTCGTCACGCTTCACCATCTCGACCTTGTACGTCTTGTCACCAACCTTGACGCCTCCCGCGTCGTTGATTTCCTTCACGGCGAGGCCGACGCCTGCCGGCAGGGTATGACCGGCCGAGACGAAAGCACCGGATTCTGCGGCCACGACACCGATCTTGATTGTGTCTTCAGCGGCTGCCATTTGCATAGACGCGCCGAGGCTTAGCGCGAGAGAAATGCCTCTCAAAAAAAGTGTTCGCACGATCTCATCCTCCCGATACAGATTTTGCGTACTTACCGGGTTGTCGTACAACCCTGTTTTCTGATAATTGGGTTGACGGAGAATGTCAAGCAAGTCTAACCAGACGGTACCGGCCCGCCGGTCACTGCAAATCAGGGAGTGAGAGATGCGAACAAAGGAGTTCGGCCGGACAGGCCGCAAGGTTAGCGAGATCGGATTTGGCGCCTGGGCGATCGGCGCCGCATGGGGAGAGGTCAACGATACGGAGGCGCTTGCCGCCCTGCACGCCGCTCTCGACACCGGCGTCACCTTCATCGACACCGCCGATGTCTACGGCGACGGCCATTCAGAACGGCTGATCGCCAAGGTGATGAAGCAACGCGGCGGCGACCGCCCGTTTATCGCCACCAAGGCCGGACGCCGCCTGCCCGAGCAGTCCGTTGAAGGCTACAGCGCTGAAAACCTGAACGGCTGGATCGATCGCAGCCTCAAGAACCTCGAGACCGATTGCCTCGATCTCGTTCAGCTGCATTGCCCGCCGACGGATCTCTACTATCACCCCGAGGTTTTTGAACGTTTGGACCGGCTGGTGGAGCAGGGCAAGATGCGCAATTACGGCGTTAGCGTCGAGCGCGTCGAGGAAGCGCTGAAGGCGATCGAATACTCCGGCGTCGTCAGTGTCCAGATCATTTTCAACGCCTTCCGCCAGCGCCCGATCGAGCATTTCTTCGAGCAGGCTCTGGAAAAGAACGTGGCGATTATCGCCCGCGTGCCGCTGGCAAGCGGTCTCCTGTCCGGCAAGTTCAAGAAGGACACCAGGTTCGAGGCCAGCGACCATCGCCTGTTCAACCGCAATGGCGAGGCGTTCGATGTCGGCGAGACCTTCTCCGGCGTGCCCTATGAAGTCGGTCTCGACGCAGTCGAGAAGGTTCGTCCGCTGGTTTCTGGCGATACCACCATGGCGAAATTCGCACTGCGCTGGATCTTGATGTTCGATGCCGTGACAGTGGCGATCCCCGGTGCCCGCAACCCGGCGCAGGCGAGCTCTAATGCCGAGGCCGCCAGCCTTCCGGCGCTTTCTGACAGCACGATGCAGGAGATCAAGTCGATCTACGACACGCACATCAAGCAATATGTTCATCAGCGCTGGTAGGGAGCATCAGCCATGACAAGCCCGATCATCGATTCCCATCACCACTTCTGGGATCCCAAAAGCGGTGGAGAGTATGGCTGGTTGAGCGGCCCTTTCGAGCCGATCAACCGCGTCTTCGAGCCGGACGATCTGCGCCCGGCACTCGACAAGAACGGCGTCACCGGCACCGTTCTTGTCCAGACCTGGAATGACCTCGCCGAGACCTGGGATTTCATCCGCACGGCGGAGGCAACTGATTTTGTCGCCGGCGTCGTCGGCTGGGTGGATCTCACCGATGCGCGCCTTGCCGATACGCTTGGCGAGCTCAAGAACTCGCCCGAGGGCAAATGGCTCGTCGGCATACGTCATCTCATTCAGACCGAGAGCGATCCGAATTGGCTTCTGCGTAACGATGTCGGGAAGGGTCTGAAGGCAGTTGGCGCCGCTGACCTCGTCTACGACCTCGTGCCAAACCTGCCACAACTGCCGTCGTGCATCAGGACGGTCGAGGCATTCGGCGACATGCGCTTTGTGCTCGATCACATTTCGAAACCGGAAATCCGCAACGGTGGTTTTAATGAATGGGCCGCGCCGATCCGTCAGTTTCGCGGCAGGCACAATGTCTGGTGCAAGCTTTCCGGCATGGTGACGGAAGCCAACTGGCAGACATGGACGCCGAAAGACCTGAAACCCTATGTCCACGAAGTGGTCGATATCTTCGGCACCGACCGATGCATGTTCGGTAGCGATTGGCCGGTCTGCCTCGTCGCGGGAAGCTATGATCGCGTGATGGACGCACTGCAGGAGTGCGTCGAGGATCTTTCCGAAGCCGACAGGCAGAAGGTTTTCGGCCTGAACGCCATCGAAGCTTATCGCCTGCCTGAGTTTTGGGGTAAGGACGCATGACCGACAGTTCTTCCAGACGTCGCATTAATTTTCGCTCGCGCCTCGGATTTGGCGCGAGCGGCCTCGGCACCCTCTACCGTGATGTAACGGAAGCCCAGGCGGCCGCGGTGCTTGATCTTGCCTATGAGGGGGGGATGCGCTATTTCGATAGCGCGCCGCTCTATGGGCATGGCCTTAGTGAACTGCGCCTCGGCTGTTTCCTGCGCACGATTGATCGCGGGACCGTTACCGTCTCGACGAAAGTTGGCCGCTACTTGGTGCCTCCGTTCGGCGAGAGAGTGGAGTATGGGCTTTGGGCCTCGCCGCTGCGACTGAAGCCGGTCTTCGATTATAGCTATGCCGGTACTATGCGCTCGCTGGAGCAGTCGGCAAGCCGTCTCGGGATTGCTGACTTCGACCTGATCTATGTCCATGACGTCGATCGCTTCACACATGGGGACGCCTATGAACGGCGGTTCAACGAGGCGATCGAGGGCTGCTATCGCGCGCTCGACGATCTTCGCAAGGCCGGCCACATCAAGGCGATCGGCGTCGGCGTCAACGAGAGCGACGTCGCCACGCGGTTCATCAAGGCCTGCTCGCTTGATGCCGTGATGATGGCGGGCCGCTACACGCTGCTGGACCGGGGCGCCGCGGCTGATCTTCTCCCGGAAGCGGAGCGGCGAGGCGTCGAGATCATCGTGGCCGGCGTATTCAATTCCGGCATTCTTGCAGCGGGACCGGCGAGCGCAGCAGCGACCTTCGATTATGGCGCGCCGGCGGCAGAGGTGGTGGCGAGGGCCAAAGCGATCGAAAGGATCTGCAATCGACATGATGTGCCCCTGCAGGCCGCGGCCATCCAATTCCCGTTCCGCAATCCGCTCGTCTCCGCCGCCGTGCTCGGCATGAGCCGGCCGGAGCGCATTGCGGAAAACCTCGCTTGGTCGCGTCAGGTCATCCCGGAAGAACTTTGGCGGGAGATCGACGATCTCCTTTCACCGTCGTTGCCGACGGTCGGCTAACCGGTCATTTGCGCCATGACGGTTGCGAAGATCGCTTCGGCCTGCCGAAATGTCGGCAGGCCGACTGCTCATTCGAGCCGTGTCAGGCCGCTTGCGATGGTATCGGCGAAGCCTCGTCAATGAGTTTCTCACTCTTGAGATCGGTCCAGAGGCCATTAGGAATGGGCCACTGCATATACTTCAGGTTCTGCTCCAGTTCAGCCACCGACCGGGCGCCCGGGATGACGCTCACGACCAGGCCATGTGCCAGAGGAAATTGCAGGGCGGCGGCGGGGAGGGGAACGCCATAGCTCTCGCAGACGGCATTCAGGCTTGCAACGCGGTCAAGGACGGCCTGCGGCGCGTTCCGCGTGTTGAAGGTTGCACCCTGTACCGCGCCCGTCGCCAGGATGCCCGAATTATAAGGGCCGCCGATGACGAGCTTGGTGCCCTTTCGCTCGCAGGCCGGAAAGAGCGTCGCAAGCGGCTCCTGCTCCAGCAGCGTGTAGCGCCCGGCGAGAAGAAAGTAGTCGAATTGCCCGGCCTCAACAAAATCCGAAAGCATCTCCCACTGATTGATGCCGACGCCGACCGCCTTGATCACCCCCTGCGACCGCAGATCCAAGAGGACCGGGTAGGCTCCCTCCATGGCTTCCCTGAACCGACTGCGTGCATAGGGGTTTTCACCCTTGACGAAATGGATGGCCTCGTCCGGATCGTGAATGGCCAGCATGTCGATATATTCCGTCCCGAGCCGCTTCAGCGAGTTTTCGATCGAACGGAGAACGGCATCGCGAGAATAATCGAAGTCGGCCCGGAAAGAAGGAGCTTTGTCCCAGAGAACCTTTTTGACCTCGCTGTCAGGGATCGGCACGAGATCATATCCGACCTTCGATGAGATGACGATCTCCGCGCGCGGTAGCGATTTGATCGCCTCGCCCAGGCGGGTTTCCGCGAGACCAAAGCCATATACCGGGGCGGTGTCAAAATAGCGCAGGCCGTTTTGGAAGGCGGCGTGGACGGTCTCGTGTGCGACCTTTGGATCGGTCGCGCGATACATGTTGCCGAGACCCGTCCCCCCCAAACCCATCGTTGTGACGTTTAGTCGTCCTCCAGCTAAGCTTCTCTTCTCCAATATCGACATTGATTTTCCTGACTAGTTTTCGGTTTCACTTGGTGACCTGGCAGACGATGTCTCATTTGCCGCAGGTTCCCCATTCATACTGACACACAAGTTGTCGTACAACAATGTAACCGCACGACGACCGTCATAAAGGAGTGTGCTGTTCTCAAAGGCAGGGCTCAGGATCCGAGATTTTTTTGTCGGCCACACCCTGGCGCCGATCGCTCCGAGAAATCTTGCTGGCGGCTGCTTGAACCGCCACAACAGGCCATAGAGCGGGCTTCGCTTTCGCATGAGTTTGGCTAATTCGGGGTGCGCACGAAGCGCATCGAGCCCGGCTATGCCCCCAACAACGGTTCGGAGTGCCATCGTTCCTTTCTCAAAACCCCTTCCCGATGGCTACGTGAGTTTGCGAAGCCTATCCTTGAGGCTTTAGCAAAGCTGGAAATGACCACCAAGGAACGCGACGTTGCGGAGGCCATCTGGCAAACAGTTCAAGATACCGAAAACCAGCTTCGCTTCGCGGCTGGCGCGGACGCCGTCGCGCTGGCTTAGGCCCGCGGAAGAGGAAGGGGAAGGGCGCTAGCAACGAAGTACCGAGATCTCTGCTGCCATCAGTCCTCCTGCCCAACTGATCATCGGAACCGCCTGTTGCAGTGCCTCGACTGGCGATTTTCTGCCTGGACACAGGAATGGGAGCGTTGCCTGCCGATTTCATGGCCAATGGAGACTGTGGGCGAACCGCCTGTGATCAAAAAAGCTGTGCAGCCCGGCCTCTGCGCCGGGTCGCTTTGTTGTAATAGCTCGACGCCTGTTGCACTGATCGATGACGTGACTGTTCCTCCGCCTCAGGCATGTCCGGCTTCTTGACCAGCCTACTTAAGTAGGTCAAGCGCCGCCGTGCGCTATCGGTCTGGGTAGTAGAGGGAGTATCCAGGAAACCGGTTCCTAAGTGCTCACCTCAGCATGATCGAGCACCACCGCTTCGACAAGATCCAAACGGTGTCAGGCGAAGTGAGAAACTGTCCCCCCCTATTGCCTTACGGGCCGATGTTACCGAACGTGCCAAGTGCCAGTGCGCCCGTATCAGGACGCGATTTCAATTCCCTTCAAGGCGTACGGCAAAAGGCCGCTTGGCCTGGCGTGGAGCTGAGTTGCGATCTTTGTTCAATGTGGACTTTCGATATGAACTCGACCACGCACCGGACAACCAAAGCCGTCCCTTTGGCGCGTCTACCAGTTGGTTCACCGAAGATCAGCCCAGCTGGAACGGGGTCGTCAAAGACGATCTGCGTAGGAGGTGATCCGGGCCAGGATCTCTTTCAGAGTGGGCCGGCCATGATAATAGAGTGACGCCGTCCGCTCGTATGCGCGCTCATAAAGTCCGAACGTCTCCGGGTCGGATAGGCTGAATGTTAAATTGCTACCGATGTCTTGATTGTCGGCCTCCGGGAAGCGCTTCTGCTTGTGGGCACTATACGCGTCCGAGCCGATGAAGTCTTGCACTTCCGGCTGATCCAGGCAGAAGACGTCGTAATAGCGTCGCAGGAAATTAGCGGGGAACTGCCCGGTTTCCTGCTGCTTACGATATTTGGTGGAAATTGTCTGGAGCTTCTCGACCAGCGTATAGCCGGGCTCGTAGCACGGAACTGCCAGTGCGCGATTATCGATCAGCTCGACGCGCGATGCCGCGTAATCATAGGCCCATGAGCTGATATCCTTATCGATATTGGGAGCCACCATGTCGAAGCCTGCTTCGAGCAACACGCCGTTCTTGAGATCCGATTTCGTGCCGGTCGTCTTGGGGTAGTAGAGCGGATGCCGCCACTGCGATACGCCTCATTGTCGAATTCGGTATCGCGCTCGATCTTTTGGATGCCGTCGATCGTGATAGTCTCGGCCAGCCAATCATAGAAGGCCTTCCGGCTTTCACGATGCGCCGCCTTGTCGTGATTGGGACCGGTTTTTACCTCCATCGCCTTCGGCGGTTCGATACGGATATCGATATCCTCCGAGAAGCGGTTGATGATGCGGTATCCTTTCGAGAGCGAGGTGACGCCCTTTAGCTCGAACGCCATCTCCATCTTCTGCAGGCAGTACAGGCAATGCATGATCCAGTAGTCTTTTTCGACCAGCACCGGCTGCACCTTCATCTGGTCCGCGACGATGCGCAGCAGGGAAGCAAAATCCTTGTGCTTATGGGGAAAATCAGCTGGCATGCATATCCGCGGCCAGGGTGTTGAAGAATTTCCGCGTGCGTACCATGCCGTATTCCTTGACGGCACGGGTGAGGGCGGTGCGATTGCCCTGCAGGGCGCGTTCCTTCACGCGGGCCAGCACCTGATCGTGGTCCTCGGCCAGCTGGTCGAGATTGTTGACCAGGTCGACCAGCAGGAATTCTTTGGTCAGAGTTTTGGGGAACGCGGGCTTTTTGCGGAACTCGAACTCGCGGCCGCCCAGCATGAAGTTTCCGTGGCGCTTATGGTTATAGACGACGGTCTTGTTATAGAGCTGGGTCGCGCCGACACCCAAGCTGTTATAGGCATTGGGCGAGGTAACCAGGTAATGGTCATCCTTGAGGAAGGCCGCGACGAGCGCGTCATCCTCGGCATGGGCTTTGCCGAACGCGGTCTGCTTCGGCCGGTAATAGACGCCGGTCGATAGCTTGGTCAGGTATCCTTCCGCCAGCAGCTGCTGCAGGTGCCGATCGACAGACGACGACCATCGGGCGAGATCCTTCCGACGGTAGACCTTGCCAGACCGCAGACGCTTTTTCAGTTCCTGTAACTTCGTCATGGGATAGCTCCTGCACTCACTACAGCGACATATAGGCGTGAATGCAGTTTTTTTAAATTTCATGCAAATTTTGGCGACGTCCAAGCATCTAATTTACTGAAATCCCCGCGCCATTTCGTCAAGGTCGACCAGTTCGCAAGCCGCCGGCGCACAGTGTCGGGCGAATGCGCGCCGATGGTACGTAGGAAACCCTGGTCACGAAGCTGCTCGTCGATGGCATCTGGCATGCCGTGTGTAGGATCCGCCTCGCGCTTGACCGGATCCCAGAGATGATGGGCAACGAATTTCAGGAGCAGCGCTTCCGGCGCCGGCCAGGGGAGGGGACTGTCGGTCGCCGCCAGCGACCACGCTTGCAAGTAGGCAAGATCCGAGGTTAGAGCCCGCAGGATGTTTTCTGCCATGCCCTATTGACCAGATGGCGCAGCGTCTCGACGTCTTGGTCAGTGAGCAGCTCGGCGAGTTCATCGCGCCGCTCGATCGGAAGGACGGCGGCGATCGTGTCAAGCTCGTGGGCGCGGCGATCGATCGAATTGCGGCTCGGGCTCATCATATCATGGGAGACGCGGGATGGAGTTTAAGATCTGTCCGCCCGAAATTCTGTCCCTTGAAGAGGAGCGGCGCCTTGGCGATGGTGGCGACAGCGAAGGAGAAGAAGTCACCCATATTGAGCGCAGCTGGATGACGACCGCGGCCGAACCGCTCAAAAGCGTCCTCGGCCGCGCGGTAGTGTTTCTCGTCGAACACAACGGTGGTCTATTCGGCGTGTCGGCAAACTGCTTGATCATCTTTGCTGCGCTGGCAAACCCTTTGCCGGTCAGGACCATTCGCACTTCCAGCAAGGTCGGCCAGCCAATAATGATGGGCTTTCGACCGAGAGGCGGCCTGAAGACTTCGGCCTCCGGCTCATCAGCAGCTATCGCGATGACCACGGAGGTATCGACTGCAATCATATTGGCAGACCGTCTTCGTCGTAAAATTCGTCGTGGGTCGAGGTCGTGCCAGGCAGGATGTTGCGCCGGTCTTCAGCTGCCAGGTCCCACACGGCATCCGTCGGATATCGGACAAGGGCTTGCTGCCGCACGGACCGCATAATCTTCGGGATATTCTTGCGACCCATATCCTGAAGCAGACCGGTTCATATGAACAGGCGAGCTATGCTATCCAGGATACGCCTCGTAGAATTTCGTTGAGTCATAAGCGGCATCTAGGCTCGTTGTCTTCACGGTCTTGACGAATAGCGTGCCGGGATCCTTTGCACTGCCGAGGAGCACGCCGCGATGTTTGTCGATATAAGCATCGAGGTATTTGTAGAGATCAAGCAGGTCCGGCAGAATCAAGCGAAACGGCTTTTGACCGAAGAGCGATGACCCGCGGTTCTTGAAGGCGACCGACGGGATGAGCACTTCCCAGCCGTTCTCCCGATCGCTCCAGCGCAGTTCACCGCATTTCAGGTCTTCGAGCCGTCGCTGCGATGTCGGGAAGTGTCCGCGCGGGCAGACCCGAAGCTGGCGCAGGTTCTTCTGGCGAAGACCGAGATGCAGGCCAAGCCGCAACAGTAAAAAGGATCGCACAGCTTCCGCTGCCGGCCGCGGATAGCGATCCTCGTCGGGCATGCGCTTCAGGATCTCGTCAGTGATCTTGCGATATTCCGCCAGCGGGCTGTCGGCTTCGAGAATGCACATGATCGGCTCGAACGGATCACGATGAACACGCGCGACCCGCTGGATTTCTTTTGATCGATTGGCCGCATGCCGATGAAACCCATCGCAAGCACCATTCCAGTCGCGGGTTGCGAACTCGATTTCCTCCGGAGCGATCAGCCCTTCGATCGGACGAACGTTTTTGAGTAGTTCCGGGTGCTGCCGGATCCAGCCGACCTCCGCGCGGGTGAGGGCCTGCGCGACCATCAACATGTCCTCTTCCCACTTCCTGCAAAAGCCGCGCCGCTGCTCGCGCCATCGCAGGTACCAGTCCCAGACGCCGGGGAAGACCAGCAGGCCAAAGCTCAACTGACTAAGCGGCACGCCCCGACCTTTGACGATGCCGGAGGGGGAGGCGGCAAGCGCGCCGAACATCAAGCCAAGATGTTCGATCTTCTGTGACGCGGTTTCTTCACCCCACACCCCGTTGCGCTGTAAGCCGATCGCCGTTAGCGTCGAGGTTTTGAACCGGATCAGGTCTGCCATCTCCATCGCAAGGCGCGGCGGTGCGTCGACGACACCGGACAGCAGGTCGGGATCGTCGAGTTCTTCAACAATATGCTGGTTGGCATTGGCAGCAGATGTCAGAGATCGGGGTGACAGTGAACCGCCACCGTAGGTGACACCGGGAAAACGGATCGCATAACGCTCCTTGCTCTTTGCGGCTTGGTAACGGCGATACTCGGTGGAGCCGGAGATGATCACCCGGCGCACCCAATCGAGGATCTCCTCTCGCTTCGTGAAGGGCATGGTGTTGAAGTCCTCTAGCAGATGTAAAGAAATCCGCCGGCGCTCGGCCGGGCTGATGTCGCCTAGATCATGCCCATAGAGCGATCGCGCCTGATGCGGCAGTTTCGTCTTGAAATAGCCGTCCGACAACCGGTACCGCATCTCGATCCGGCGCAGAATGTCGAAACTGGCAACAGAGCGCGGGACGCGTTCGCCCTGGATCCAGGACAGAAGCGTTTTGCTGTCGAAGGTTTCGGTCAAGCGAACCACCGCACGGTAAAGCTGCCAGTAGCTGTCGCCAAACCGGCGCATATGATAGATGAGCGCATCCTGAAAGCTCGCCGGATCGTCTGTCGCCTCAAATAGCGGATCCGGGAATGGACTGATTGGCTTTGGCGCCGGACCGCGTTGTGCAGATGTGTTGCGGGCGAAAATTCCGTCGGCCGCAGCGTATTGCGGTTTTCTGGTCGAGGAAACTGGCGCTGTCTTTTTGACCGCTTCAGCCTTGCTTTTATGGGCAGACGGCTTTGCCGGCAGGGCGTCCTCGGCGACAGCGGGCGCCTTCAGCCACCGGATGATCGCATCTAGCGCCGGCCGCAACTGCTTCTTCAGTTCAGCGTTCATGTCGGCTTCGATCCCGCAGGATTCGCCTATCGCGATCCAGTCGAGATGGCCATTCAGGATCGGCGGCCGTTTACGGTATATGATCGGGCTGATCAGGTATGGGCGGACATCCTCCAGCACTCGTCTCGAGGATATCGGTGCAATACGCACCTCGCAGAATTCCGAAATTTTTCGCTGAAAATGACGTGATGAAAGATTGTGTTTTGGCATGCCCATTCCGTTTCTCTCCGGCACCAGTGCCGAGGGCGAGCGGAAATAGGGACGTGCCTTTAACAAAGCATGTATGGTGCTAAGACGCGCCGACCGCAACGCAGCCATTCAGAAAACAGTTTGAATGATATATAAACGGATCAATTCTATGAAGATGATCCGTATTTGTATCTTTTCTGTTGACCGAGCTCGGAATTTTTGAGATAGCTTGCCCTGCTGCACGGGGAAGCTTGGGTAGGTAGGATGGCACGGTCTGAGTCAGATGCCTTGCTGGAAATCGGGCGGTTGCTGAAGGCTACTCGCAAAGGCCGACAACTGACCCAGGAGCAGGTTGCCGACATCGCGGGGATATCGCGCCCCCGCTATCGTGAGATTGAAGCCGGAAGCAGTGCTGCGCGCACGACGACCCTGATCAACATCGGCCGCGCGCTCGGGCTTGAACTAATGCTCATACCGCAGACCATGGTTCCGGCCGTCGGCGCGCTGCTGCGGCCGCATGACGATCTCGACGATCTTCCGGCGTTTACGGCTCATCCAGACGGGGATGAGAATGTCTGAAGCTTCCTCTGATCCGAGATCCATTTCATCGCTCGAAGTATTGCTGAACGAGGTGAAGGTCGGCACCATCGTTCGGACGCCCGGCGACTTCAACGCTTTCAGCTTCGAGGGGAGTTATCGCGCGACGGGCGGCTTTCCGGTTCTTAGCCTGTCTTTCCGTGCAGCAACTGGCGGCTTACGCAAGGACCCGAAACCTGTCGCCCGAGCGTTGCCGGCATTCTTTGCCAATCTGCTCCCCGAAGACAAATTGCGCGAGGCGATGGAGAAGCACCACGCCGGTAGCGTTCGCGCCGGGAACGATTTCGATCTACTTGTAGCACTCGGGGCGGACCTGCCGGGTGCCGTGCGCGTCGTGCCGAGCGATGGAACGATGTCACCTCTCGACGATATGCCTACGTCAAAACCGAAAGCCCGGTTTTCGCTCGCCGGCGTCCAGATGAAGCTCTCGGTAATCAAGAACACTGGCAAGGGCGGCGGACTGACGTTGCCGCTCGGCGACGACCAAGGCTCTTATATCGCAAAATTTCCCTCGACCTCGTTTCCCGGAGTGTCGGAAAATGAATATGCCAATCTTGCTTTGGCTGAAGCGGTAGGCATGGAGGTTCCGGAGCACGAACTTGTCGAGCAATCGGAATTCGAGGGAATACCGAAAGAGTTCGAGACACTGTCGGATGGCAAAGTCCTACTCGTCAAACGTTTCGATCGTGGTGCAAACGG
Organism: Hyphomicrobiales bacterium; assembly: GCA_900465665.1. Taxonomy (GTDB): domain Bacteria; phylum Pseudomonadota; class Alphaproteobacteria; order Rhizobiales; family Rhizobiaceae; genus Rhizobium. The sequence goes on along the minus strand of UBJO01000009.1, from coordinate 52,944 downwards.
CGAGCGGATCCATATCGAGGACTTCGCGCAGGTGTTCGGCGTCTACCCGTCCCGCAAATACGAGGGAGCCGCCTATCATGACATCGCTGCAGCTCTTAACGTTGCCGTGTCGTCAGACGCTGCGATCGAGTTCGTCCGCCGGCTCGCACTGGCTGCCATCACCGGCAATGGCGACATGCACCTGAAAAATTGGTCATTGATCTATCGAGGTGCTGGCGACAAACCGGATCTCGCACCTGTCTACGACGTGCTCTCGACGATCCCGTACATCCCAGCGGACGCCATGGCTCTGTCGCTCGCCGGCGAGCGCCCCTTCAAGGCATTGAATGCCCAGCGATGGAAAGTCTTCGCCAATCGCGCACGATTGCCGGAAACCGCAGTTGTGAAGGCGGTGATCGACACGGTCGAACATGTGAACGACCGCTGGTGGTCGCTGCCGGAACGCGAGGTCGTTCCGGCAAAGGTACTCGAGCGTATAGATGCACATATAAGGCTGATGAAGCCGATCCTCAGCACGTTTGCGACCTAAGTAAGCCCGCGCCGAGATGACAAACCGCCGTCCTAGCCTGCTCGCCAGTTTTCTTGGCGCATCTTCACACGCTGCCAAAGAGCATCGTTTATAATCCTAAGGACGGCGCCTCCTGAACGATATGCAACTCGGCAGCATTCTCGCGTGAGACACGGCGCTCCGTGGCGGTTGTTTTGCAATAGGCGAGGCGGTTAAAGACGATCCGCCCGATATACGCCTGATTGTTTAGAATGCCGCTACCACGATTGCGATGACCGCGGATTGCGGTGCCCTGCCACTATCGGCCGCGTGGACCAGGTACTCCGCATGCATTGAGCTCTTCGGCAATCCTCCCCGGACTTAGGCGATCCGCATATCGCTCGAAAAATCCAGGTGATGGTGGCCGCCTCATCGGCGTCGATCGAACGCAGCCCGCGCACGGGTTCGCCGCTATCGTCGAATTCCCGCCTGATCCTGTAACCGTAGCAGATGCCCCCGGGGACCCTTCCATGCTTGGCGACGGTTTTCATACCCTCGCGCGTCCGATAACGAACCTGTTCGAGCACTTCCTGACTGAACACCGCCCTTAGTCCCATTTCCATCGACGACACCGCCGCGCAGCCGTGTACCGTCCACAGTTCGACATCATGAAACTGCAGGATCTTGAGAATGCGAGCGCTATGCTCAAGGTCGCGGGAAAGGCGATCGAGGGTGAGGCAAAGAAAGATGTCGTAGGCGCCCATGTTTGACCTGGCCAACGCGGCCCGAAGGCCCGGCCTCGTCTCAAACGACGAGCCGCTGACACCGGCATCAACGAAAGTGTCGGCTAAATGCCAGCCTTGTCGCAACACGAATTCTTTTCCGAGGTCGAGCTGGGTTTCTATTAAGGCGGGCTTTTGCTGATCTGTTGAATAACGCGCGTAAACACGACGCGCTTGGGGGCATGCATAATGACTGATCTCCCTGGTTTGAACCGCAGTCACCATGGTAGAGATCGAGGATGGGATTCGGGGTTTTCATTCACCGCACAGATTCGATCTATGACGACAGCCCGGCTGAGCAGTATCAGTTTCCGAGCCAGTATCTCGGGCGTGTCCAGGCCTGCATCGAAGACTGGATCATCTATTACGAGCCTCGGAAGGTGGCGGCGACGCGCGGATATTTCGCGGTTGCCAAAGTCGCACAGGTAATTCAGGACCCCAAAGCACCAGGAATGTATCTGGCTTTGATCGAGCCCGGCAGCTATCTCGATTTCGTCAATGTCGTTCCATTCAGCGGGCCAGACGGCGTGATTGAACGCGGCGTGCTGAATGACCAGAGACGAATTTCGGGAAGGGCACAAGCAGCCGTGCGGCCGATCTAAGCGGTAGACTTCAATCGCATTCTGTCGATTGCTCTGGCGGAGGGTCAGCCAGAGCTTCCGCGATCGGGCGAGGCGACAGAAATACCAATGACAGACATACCAATGGGAGCCGGCTTCTCAGACGGCTTTCAAGCTCCTTTTATGTTCGAAGAGGAAAGGGTGCGGGTCACACAACTTTCGTCGCGCATTGTCCGCGATCGGCTGTTTCGCCGAGTGATCGTGCAGGCCTACGACAAGCGATGCGCGATAACAGGATTGAAGCTGATAAATGGCGGCGGCCGCGCGGAGGTCGATGCGGCTCATATTCGCCCAGTTGAAGCGAACGGCCCTGACATTCTATCGAACGGCATCGCACCTTCTGGCACCGCTCATTGGATGTTTGATCGCGGCCTTATCGGCCTGTCGGATGATCTCGAGGTTCTGGTTTCTCGTCATGCAAATGACCGCGACAGCATCCATGGTCTCATTAACAAGACCGGAAGAGCGATCGTGCCAGCGGGTATCCACGAGCGACCTCATCCTCAGTTTCTGAGATGGCATCGTGAGAATTCGTTCAAATGCTAACACGCCGTGGCTTCACGTTCGTACACGCTAGCTGGGATGGTGGTCGGAACCCACTTGCTCAAAAGCGGGTCGACTAGAGGGAACAGTTCTAAGGACACGAAGTGCTCTATAAATCATTGATCTCAATGTACGGATCGTCCCTTGCAGGCAAGTCGACAGCTCCTGACGACATCGTCTGGCACTTTGCACCGTCGGAGCACCTGAGGTCCTTCCGTGAATACGCGCTTGATGCGTTGCAGCAGGCAAAGGTGTACCTTCTCGACCATTTGGCTGCCGCTTATGCGGATACCCTACATGAGGCCTTCACTGAGGAGGCAGAAGAACCGAGCTTGCCCGCTCTGACAATCCTCGGGGAGGTAAAGCTTCCTTCTAAAGTCGCCTGGGTAGAGTTCGATGATCGAGCGTTAGGTAAAGCTCGTTTTGAGCGCGCTTCGCCCGTGACGAGGTTCGACGACAAGCCATCCGGCATAGGACTGCGCGGCTACCTACTAGATGATCGAAACAAGGACTATCTGCGGGTGACGATGTTTCACAAAGTGAGGGAAGTGGCGCCGTCGATCCGATATGCGCTCTGCTCGTCAAGCGAGCTGCTGCAGGGAGACTGAACTATGACAACATCGAAGTCGAACTCAGCCGTTCTATGTTTGAGTTTCACATGCGTAGTGTTCGCTCACCAGAAGCGAGCCATGGCATGCGCACAGTGCATCAGGTTGAAACGGGGTATGATCTGTTCATCCCCTATGCTCTTTTCGCCATGCTCGCATCACCGGATTTAGGCGGAATCATTCCCACAGATACCGAGACTTTCACCGCCAAGGACCGGAGGACCGCCCGAAAGTTCGGCAAGTCGTGGTTGCTTGGCGCCCAGAAATCACATTTGACGATCCGGATCGGTCCGCAGGCTGCAGCGCACATGGCCGAAAGAACAGCTCGCTTAGAGTTCGAGAGACAGGCAAGCGAGGCGCGAAATGCACCAGTTCGTCATTGGGTCGTTTCGCATGAGCGGCACTATCGCAGCGGTAAAGTCGTTCTCATCAAGGGGCACCACCGGGGTCATCAAGCGGAACGAGAATTGCCGACCCGCGTAATGGGTCCGAGCCTCGATGCGATCAGATTCAATTTTCCAGCCCCAGAACCGCAAGATAATAACTGATCTGGCATGTCCTGATTACATGCACACGTCAGCTAGTCGCACGCGTGCCGCGATGGTGATGATCCACTTGCGACGCATAGATGTCATTCATGAGTGCAAGTCGTTGCTTTAGTTAGAGAATTACACCACGGCATGCCATCGGAACGACAGGGTTGCCGGTGCAAATCCCTTCAAGAACATCACAGGCGCTTCGGCGGACAATTCCATTGGAAATCAAGCTGCCTGTTCGGCATATCTTTGATCACGTCTTTGAAGAAATAGGGCCAACCTGTTACCGCCAGAGTGAGTGTGAATGGTGGCACGCGACCAACTCAGCAAAGAAAGCCCAAGATCGATGCGCTAGAATAGGACCTGGGCGTTGCTCTCCTCGTTCGCTCGACCCGGGCGCTGGCGCTGACGGACGCGGGCCGTCACCTGTTTGAGCGTGCCCAGCGCCTGCTTGACGATCTCGCCGATACCCATGCCGAGGTTGCCGCTTTCGATGGCGCGGTCAGTGGCATGCTGCGGATCGCCTGTTTCCCGACATTCGGAAAACGCTACGTCATCCCCGTCCTGGCATCTCTCGCGCGGGAACATCCGAGCCTGCACGTCGAACTGGACCTCACCGAGCGATTGGCCGACCCGGTAGCGGAGCGGCTCGATCTGGTGGTGAGGATGGGCGATCTTCAGGACAGCTCGCTGATCGCAACCAGGCTGGCGCCTCACGATCGCATCGTCGTGGCGAGCCCTGCTTTTCTTGAACACTATGGGGTGCCGGAAAGTGCAGATGCGCTTCGCCAACATCGTGTCCTCGACAAGTTACACGGCAAAGATCTTCTCGGTTGGTCAAATATTCTTGGCGCGCCTACAGGGGAGGCGTGCGAGTGCGTCGTATTCCCGTCCGACGATTTTGAAGCGTTGACCAGTGCTGCGATCGCCGGGATGGGTGTGGCGTTCCTGCCGAGCTGGGTCGCGGGGCCTTCAGTCAAGGCAGGTAATCTTGTCCACCTATCGCTATCGGGTGAAGAATGGAATGAGGGCCCTTCCGGGATCTATCTTCTTCGGGCGCTCCAAGTGCCATCCGCAAAAATCAGGGCATTCACTGAGGCGCTGAAGATGCATATCGGGCAACCGCCGCTATGGAGCTGAGGCTCCCCTGATTGGAAAGGTAGTGGCATCAACGTTATGAGCAAGCAGCTGATAGTGGCCGGTTATGGTGTTCGGTTGAAGGTTAAGGCTGTGGCGCCACTTGGCCCCAGCAGCCTCAAACAAAAATCGGTAAAGGCACGGACCTTGGCAGCGCGATGACGTCGCGAGGGGAAGACGGCGTAGAGAGGAAACGTTTCATCGGACCACTCAGGGAAGATCTCGATGAGCTTGCCGCTTCCCATGATGTGCCCGGATCCCAATTCCATGATCTGAGCAATACCTGCTCCTTCGCAGCACGCGCCGATCATGGTTTCGACGTCCGAGACCATCAAGCGCGCTGACTGGCGGATGGGGACCACTTCGGGTCCGCGCCGAAATTCCCATTCGAATGGGCGCCCGGTGGTCGGATCCTGGTAATCGATAGAGGTGTGTTTGATGAGGTCGCGCGGGTGGTCGGGCTTGCCATGCTTTTCCAGGTAGCCAGGTGACGCCACGGTCAAGATCCTGGCCTCCAGGATCTTGCGATTGGTGAAACCCGCGACAGGCGGTTCCCCAAAGCGCAAAGCCATGTCGAAAGCGTCCGCGACCAGGTCACCGATATGATCGCGCATGATCAACTCAAGCCGCAGGTCTGGATGCTGTTCGAGAAAGCCTGCAAGTTCGCGGGCCAGCACAAGCCGAGAGAAAAAGGGATCGACGTTGACACGCAGCCGGCCGCGAACTTTTTCCGTCGCCCCGGCCGCGTCCAACGCGGCTTGCTCAATGCCGTCGAGATGCGGGCCGACACGTTCCCAGAAGCGGCGACCCTCGTCTGTCACCCTCAAGGTCCGTGTTGTCCGGTCGAGGAGACGTGTGCCGATCCGCGCTTCCAATCGTTGGATCGATCTGCCGACCCCCGATTGGGTCATCCCCAATGCATCAGCCGCCCGCGTCATCGTCCCGGCTTCGACCACCGCCATGAGGACGGTCACGCCGGACAACAGCCGTCCGTCATATGCCATTGTTCCATGACTCCAAATCCGAAATGATATGACAGATATGCGCTGTAGTTCGAAGTTCAGCAAGCCTATCTTGGCGGGCGAAACAGGAAGGAATACAGCATGACACAGCAACCGACAGTATTGGTGCTCGGCGCCTCACGTGGTCTGGGCTTCGCACTGACCAAAGAATGGCTTGAACGTGGTTGGCACGTGATTGCGACCGTACGATCGCCCTCCGGTGAACTTACCGCCCTTGCCGCCCGATTTCCGGGAAGCCTGGAGATCGAAACGGTCGATATCGCGAATTCGGAGAGCATCAGAGCTTTGCGCGGTCGTCTCGGCGGGCGTCGACTCGACGTTCTCTATATCAATGCCGGCATCGCGCGGGGGATCGAGAAAAGCCCCGCCGCAGCCGATGAGCAAGATTTCCTCGATATGATGCTGGTGAATGCGTTTTCTCCGGTTCGCGCAGCTGAGTTTCTGCGGGATCTGGTGCCAGCCGGGGGGACAATTGCCATCATGACATCGGAGCTCGGCAGCATTCAAAATGCCAACGGTTCCTGGCAGCTCTATTCCTCCAGCAAGGCGGCCCTCAACATGTTGATGAAAGGCTACGCAGCGCAGCATAAGGAGGACCGGCACACGCTGCTTCTGGTTGCCCCAGGTTGGGTCCGAACCGAGATGGGCGGCTCGGACGCCTTGCTCTCGATTGAAGAAAGCATTCCGCTTGTCGTCGATATGGTCGAGGCGAACAGGGGCAGACCCGGCCTGCGCTACGTCGATCGGTTCAATGCGTCTTTGCCCTGGTGACGTGATGCTGAATTGAGCCCAGACCGGATAGTTGTCGTTCAGATCAACGCCTTGCCGATTGAGGCGCCGCCATCGACATGCAATGTCTGACCGGTGATGAATCCGGCATCCTGGGAGAGGAGGAAGGCGATCGCCGCGGCGATCTCTTCGGGCTTGCCGAAGCGGCTCATCGGGACGCCGGTGAGATAGCGCGTTTCGCCTTCGCTTCCGGCCGGGTTGTTTGCCCTGAACAGTTCGGTTTCGGTGGGGCCAGGCGACACGGCGTTGACTGTGATCCCGGTCGCGCCAAGTTCCAGCGCCCAGCTACGGGTAAAGCTGACGAGTGCAGCCTTTGCGGCGGCATAACTCGTCCGCTGCACGCTGCCGAGCACGGTGAGGCTTGAGATATTGACGATCCGTCCCCAGCGCCGAGCACGCATGCCGGGAAGCGCTGCTTGCGTGGCGACGAGGGCTGGATGCAGGTTGACCCGCATGACGTCTTCGAGCGTCCCGACAGCAATATCGCCAAGCGGCTCCGCGCGCACCAGCCCAACATTGTTGACGACGCCGTCGATCTCGCCATCGCGGACGATGGCCGCAAGCTCATTGCTGGCTGCGCGGTCGGAAAGATCGATCAAGTGGAGTTGACCAGGAAAGCCATCGGTCGCGTTGCGGGCGACACCGATAACCTCGTGACCCTGTCCAGCAAGGCGGTTCGCCAGGGCAAGGCCGATACCCTTGCTGGCACCGGTGATCAGAAATCTTCTCTTCATGGGAAAATCCTCGACCCTACCTCCGAAGAGGCAGGGTGCTCTGGTGGGGACCGATCAGGCGGCGGTGCGGGTGGCTGCGGCGCGAAGCGCGGGCACCATGTCTTCCGGCTCGGGGCGGCGGGTATAGTCTGGATTGACTTCAGCATAGAGAATAACGCCATCCTGGCCGACGACGTAGCGGGCCGGCATAGGAAGGGTCCAGCTCGGGTCACCGTTGAAGGCGGGAAGATCGTTCTTCAGCGACTTGTAGAGCTCGACCAGATAATCCTGCATCTCGAAGCGCAGGCCGAAAGAAGCTGCGACAGCATTGTGCGGATCCGACAGGATCGGGAAGGTCAGATTGTTCTGGCGCACCGACTTGCGGCTGTTGACGGGGTTCTGCGGCGAGATGGCAACGAGTTTCGCACCCAGACCCTGGAATTGCGGCAGAGCCTCCTGCAGGGCTTGAAGCTCCATGTTGCAATAGGGGCACCAGACCCCGCGGTAGAAGCTGATCACCAGCGGGCCATGGGCGAGAAGATCAGCGGAGGAGACCGGATTGCCGTCTGGATCCGAGAGCGTAAACGCTGGCAGCTTGTCGCCAGCCTTCAGGGCCTTCTGGGCAGCACCCGAGGCAATCAGTTCAGCGGTGGCGCGGTGCATCGTCTCGATCACCGAATAGGGCACATTATACGGCGGCTTGCCGGCTTCGAAGTCAGCTTTGAAGGCGTCGAGCTTGGATTGAAGGGTCATGGTCATTCTCCTTGAATTGGAATTGGTTCGGCGTGTGGGCATTTATGGACTTCAGGAAGCGCCCTGAAGTCCGATGAAGATTTTGGAAGGTGATCAGCTCTGTGCGGCCATGGAGCGTGCGACTTCGGCAGCACTGATGCCTTCGAGGGCAAGGCCATAGCCGGTATCCTGATCGATGATCCGGCGCAGCTTCTGGGTCAGTGCGATGCGGGTATAGCTGGAGGTCAGCGGCGGAAGGGCGGCAATGCCCTCGGCGATCTCATGGGCGCGGGCAAGGAGCTTGTCAGCCGGCACGATCTCGTTGACGACGCCCCAATCCTTCGCCGTCTGGGCGTCCAGCACCTGGCGGGTAAGGATGAAGAAGCGACCGCGGATGCTGCCGATCACTTCCGGCCACAGCAGGTTGACGCCATCGCCGGGCACGATGCCGAAGTCGAAATGCGGCTTGTCCTGAAAGACCGTTTCCGGCGTCGCAAGAATGATGTCGGTCAGAAGGGCATATTCGGAGTGCAACAGGACCGGACCGTTCAGCGCCGTGATCATCGGTACCTCGATGTCGAGGATGTTCATGAGAACCCTGCGACCCTCGCGGAAGATCTTGTCGTAGCCACGCGGCGAGAAGAAGTCGAAGCCTTCAGGGCTGATCGCATCCATGAAGGCATGGCCCGAGCCGGTAAGGATAACGACTCGGTTCTCTCTGTCGGCGCCGATCTGGTGGAAGAGGTCGACGAACTGCTCGTGGGTATGGCCGTTGAAGACGAGCTTTCCGCCATCGGTATGCAGAGCGACTTCGAGTACGCCGCTTGCCGAGCGGGTGAGGCGGGCGTTCGGGAAGCTGTTCTTGTAGGATTCGAATTTGGACATGGTTATCTCCTTTGTGTTCAAGCGGGCATGGGGTTGGGAGAGTCAGGCGGCGGGCCGCTGCGTTTCGATCAGGGCTTCGGCGCGAGTGATGGCCTGCTGGACGGCCGGGCGTGCAGCCACGGCTTCGCACCAGCGGGAAAGGTTGGGGCGACCTTCGAGGGTGAGCCCCGGAAATTGGATCCGCCACATCCAGCCGAAATGCGCGATGTCGGCGATCGTGAACTCGTCACCGGCCATGAATGGCTGCGAGGCAAGCTTGTCATCGAGCAGGCCGAGGATCCGTTCTGCCTCGGTGGTGAAGCGGGCCTCGGCGATCGGCTGTGGTTCGGGTGACGAGCGCTTGAAGAAGCCGGCATTGCCGAAAGCCGGGCTCAAGGCCGAAGCATGGAAGAAAAGCTGTTCGAAGACGCGGGCGCGGCCGGCACTTTCACTCGGCAGGAGCTTGCCGGTTTTTTCGGCGAGGTGAACGAGAATGGCGGCGCTTTCCGTCAGGACGAAACCGTCATCGACCACAACCGGCACCTTGCCGTTCGGGTTCAGCGTAAGGAACGCCCCGGTCTTCTGCTCACCCTTGCGGACATTCACCGTCTTCAGCTCATAGGGTAGCTCCATCTCTTCAAGCGCGATCAGCACCTTCACGCTGTTCGGTGTGGCAAAGGCGTGGACTTCGATCATTGTTCGTCTCCATCGGATCGTGTTTTATTGGAGAGAGTTATGACCATTCCTACAGACTTGCGGCAGGCGCGTTGAGGCGATAACGCTTATTCCGAAGGAGAATAAGCGATGGACAGGTTGCAGGCGATGACCGCATTCGTGCGGGTCGTGGAGACAGGGTCGTTTTCGCAGGCTGCCCGACAGATCGGAGTCGGTCAGCCGGCGATCTCGAAGACGATCGCGCAGCTCGAAGACCGGCTGCAGGTGCGTCTGCTGATCCGATCCACCCACGGTCTGACACCGACGGATGCCGGCCTGCGCTTTTTCGAGCGTGCAAGAACAGCGATACAAGAAGCGGACGAGGCGGAGCTGGAAGCAAAGGGAGCAGGCGCCGGGCTATCTGGCCGCCTCCGCATCTGTGCCGCGACCACCTTTGCCAGGATTATGGTCTTGCCGCACCTGTCGCAGTTCATGGACAGCCATCCGGATCTCGAGGTCGATGTCATTCTGGACGACCGGGTTATCGATTTGGTCTCGGAAGGGATAGATATAGCACTGCGGATGGGGGAGCTGGCAGACACGTCAGCCGTCGCACGAAAGCTCGCCACCGGCCGCCGCTCCGTCATGGCGACGCCCTCCTATCTCGAACGTCATGGTCTGCCGCTCGTCCCGGCAGATCTCGCCGCCCATCAGGCAGTCGTCTACACGCAGCTCGGCAACGCCTGGACCTTCAGCCGTGAGGGAACGCAGGCTTCGGTCACTATTTCCGGCAGGGCGCGGTTCAGCGCGGCCGAAGGTATCCGCACCGCTGTTCTGACGCACTTGGGTCTGGCAGTCGCCTCGGACTGGATGTTCGCGCCGGAGCTGGCGGACGGCACGGTACAACGCGTGCTGGAAGACTGGGAACTTCCGCCGATTGATCTTTGGGCGGTGTTTCCGACTGGGAGACTGGCAAGCGCAAAAGCGCGCGCCTTTGCCGAATTTGCGGGATCAATCGTTGCGGCGCGAGGTGTCTAATCGAGAATGACCAACGTCTCGTCATCCGGTTAAAAGTAGGTCGCGTGTTCGAATTGCTTTAAGGCGCTGGACCTAACGTTGGGCATGATAGGAGGCTAGCATGCCGGATATCTATTGAAGCGTATTCCCGCTGTAAAAAAACAGCGCGCTCAGGGTGGCATCAGGTCTCGAAACACGATCCTTGCGACCGAATTGTCGAGAACAAGATAGTTCCTTGGAAGCCAAGCCCACTCAGCATCAGGCTGGCAATCATTGCCGTGACTAATTGCTCCTAGATTATTTCGCTACCGCTGCCACCAGGCAAAACCAGATAAGCCTGATAAATCCACTTCACATCGACCACATGATCGAGAGGGGTGCTGCCTGCAGGCGTTCTGCGAACGGCGTGATGCGGTCATGATCATGCAGCACGAGACCTCGCACGAAACGGTCACCGACTGCGGCCTGCAACTGACGCAACCCGCGAAAATCATCGGCCTTGACGGTCGCAGACGCCTTGACTTCAATACCGATGATCCGCCCACGCCGATCCTCAATTACGACATCGACCTCATCCAGATCTTTCGTTCTATAGTGCGAAAACGATACGCGCCTCTCGGACCAGGATGCCAGCTTCATCAACTCGGAGACGACGAAGCTTTCCAGCAGGGCGCCAAATCGTGTCTTGTCGTCGGATAGCCGAGCCAGTTCGTCTTCGCGCAAGGCCGCCAAAAGTCCTGTGTCGATGAAATGCAGCTTTGGCGTTTTGACAAGCCGACTAAGCCGGTTGTTCGACCATGGCGCTAGGGTTTTAATCAGGAATAGCCGCTCCAAGATGGCTACGTATTTCTGAGCGGTGACCCCAGACAGTCCCAGCGCCGAACCGAAGCTGCTATTGTTGATCAATTGCCCGGCATGCTCCGCGAGGACATTTAAGAGGCGTGGCAACCGATCGAGCTGGTCGATATTGGCAATGTCGCGCACGTCGCGATCCAGTATCAGACTGACATAGTCTTCGAGCCACGAGACGCGCCGGGCCGGTGTGGGTCGCCTCAAGGCTTCGGGATAGCCGCCGGCCAGAACCGTGCTCATTAGATCCTTGCCCAGAACTGCTTCGCCATCAATCGCGGGTTCTTCCCCCGCAAACAGTCGATCGAGCATGAGGCCCGGACCTGAACGGATTTCGGCCTGTGCAAAGGGAAGTAACGGAATTACTGCCATTCGGCCGGCGAGCGAATCAGCAATAGCCGGAATGGTCGCGAGATTGGCGGAGCCCGTTAGCAGAAATCGTCCCGGCTCCTGATCGTCATCCACGCTTGCCTTGATCGCAAGCATTAGATCAGGAGCTCTTTGGACCTCGTCGATAACCGCGCGATTGATGCCACGGATAAACCCCGTGGGATCGGCTTTAGCGGCGTTTAAAGTACCCGCATCGTCCAATGTGAGATATGGTCGATCCCTGTCCGAGAACATACGCGCGAGCGTCGTCTTCCCAGCCTGCCGTGGCCCGGATATCAAGACGACACGGGTATCGGCCAGAGCTGCCTCCACGAGAGGAAACGCTTTTCGATCGACGAGGGGCTTCAAATTCGAATGACCAATCATGCGGCCATTCTTAACTCATGCTTCGTCCAGTTTAAAGCATAGAGCCGTCCATTTTTAATTCAAAAGGCGACCAAACTTGAGCCTCGTCACTTCTGGTCGTCGATTCTCGTCAGATCGACGCGGATACCAGCGTCGGGTTGATTGGAGCTTCCTCTGCCTGAAACACGCTCTCACCCTCGAACTTGCCGGTCCGCCGCGTGAAGAGATGTTTGCACGCGTCCAGTAAGTTGGTCTTCGAGCAAGCGCTCGTGATTGGGTAGCAGCAAGCATTGCTGACATGCATGAATTTTGTTTCCGCTCGTAGCCGGATCGGCAGCGCGAACCGCCATTGTTTGGTTTGGTTTCGGCATCGATCGCCAAATTCTCAACAGGAACCAGGCATAGCCGCCTTGACTGGTGCGAAGTAGTGCAATATCCTGAATTCGTTCAATATATTGAACGATGGGAGGATAGCAGTGAGCGGCCGTGGAGTCGAGCGTGTCTTGGATATGATCGAATGGTTTGCAGCTTCGGCAGAGGCGGCAAGCCTTTCCGAAATCGCAGCGGCTTTGGCCATGCCGAAGTCGAGCACTCTTCTGATGCTTCAGTCGCTGGCTGAACGCGGATACATTCGCCGTCTCGCCAATGGCGAATACGAGTTGCAGCGGTTGCCGGGCGAAGTGTCCCCCGATGGGCGCAACTACGGTGCCCTAATTGCGCTGGTCTCGCCTTATCTCTCCGAAGCGGTTCAGACGACCGGGGAAAGCGGCTTTGTGGCCGTGCTTGAGGGGCATGACATCCGATATCTCAACAAGGTCCTTCCCAAGCGGGAAATTCTTTACGACCGCGACATTGGCCGAACGCGCCCGGCACACAAGGTGGCCAGCGGTATCGTGCTGCTCGCCGCGGCAAGCGACGCCGAGGTCGATGGTTATGCCGTCGCCGCCGGGCTGTCATCCGAGGACAGAACGGCATTGGAAAGCTCGGTTGCCACTGCGCGCACGGCAGGATTTCATTTCAACGCCATGGGTGTGATGGAAGGCGCCGCCGGCGCCGCCGCGCCCATTGTCGAGGCGAGCGGCAAAGCCATTGCTGCGCTCAATATTTCCGGCCCGCAAAGCCGGTTCATCAGCAATTCCGATCGCATCTGCGAAGTCGTTCGGGAAACCGCCATCGCGATCAGTGAGGAGCTGGCGCGGCGCGGTCGTCGCGTTTCCAAAGGGAGGTAAGGAATGAAATTTACTGCATTTTCAGTCGTGGCGGCATTGACCGCGGGTATTGCGGGCTTTGGCGCGCCTTTGGCTCATTCTCAGGAAGTGCCTGCCTATTATCCGCCTGAATATTCCAAGATCATCGAGGGCTCCCGCAAGGAAAGCGGCGTCATGATCTATTCGAACATGGCGGACAACAACTGGCAGCCACTGCTTAAGGGTTTCAACGCCAAGTTCCCGTGGATCAAGGTCGAGACCGTCGATCTCGGTTCCGGCACCGTCCACTCGCGCTGGGAGGCCGAAAAGGGCTCCAGCGCCCGCACTGCCGACATTCTCGTCTCCGGCGCCAACGATCGCTGGGCCGCCTACGGCAAGGATGGCCAGATGGACCCCTACGAAAGCCCCGAACTGGCGCATCTGCCGGCTTTCGGCCATCCCTATCCGGGCATCAACGTGATGTCCGCCGACCCGCTGGTCATCACCTACAACAAGGCGCTTCTCACCGACAACCAGCGCCCTAAGGGATTTGCCTCGCTCGTGACGGCCGCCACCAAGGATCCGGATACGTTCAAGGGCCATATCACCACCTATGACGCTGCCCGAAACAGCTTCGGCCTGACCGCCTGGTGGGCCTTCATGGACAAAAAGGGCGATGCGGGCTGGGACGCGCTGCGAAAGATCGGCCCGATGATCCGTGGCGAGACCTCCGGTGGTCCGATGAACGAGAAGATCGCCACCGGCGAATATCTGATGGGCATCGCCGTTTCCGGCATCACCATTTTCCCGCGCCTGGAACAGCCGGGTGGCGAAATCCTCGGATTTGCATTTCCTGACGACGGCACGATCATGATGCTGCGCGGCATGGGCATCCCGAAGGGCGCTGCCAACCCGAATTCGGCGAAGCTTTTCGTCGATTATGCGCTCAGCAAGGAAGGCCAGACGCTGGTCGGCAAGGGCGGTCTCGTACCCTATCGCGAGGACGTTCCGGAAGATCAGGTTCGCTACACCTTCCAGAAAATCGGCGGCATCGTCGGCAATGACAACATGATCGTCGCAGGGTTCGACCAGCGCCTGATCACCGAAGCCGGTCCCTTCGTGCAGAAGTGGAATGCGGCGATCGCCGGCAAGTAAGGGGCGGCCGGCACGTCACGGGCGGCCGGCACCCAGATGCATGCAGAACCGCCGGCCAAGCGGCCGGCCGGGGAGGGCCCTGGCCCTCCCGCCAAACCCGACAGGATAATTAGATGACGGATATCAGCCACACCGGCACGGTCGGGCCGGGGGTAGACCGGTCGCGTGCGATCTACTGGGGCGTTGCTGCCCTGACCACGGTCCTCGTGATCGGCCCGATCGCTCCGATCCTCTTCCAGGCCTTTCTCGACAAGCCGCTCTACGACAATTCGGCGGCTCTGACGCTGGGCAATTTCACGCGCTTGGTCAACGAGCCGGGCATGCTGGGCGTGTTCTTCAACACATTGTATTTCGGCGCCCTCACCATGGTCGTCGCGCAAATCTTCGGCGCGATCATGGCCGTGCTGGTCGGCCGAACTAACCTTCCGGGCCGCAAATGGCTGGGCGAAGTGTTCATCTGGCCGCTGTTCGTCTCCAATCTCGTCATCGCTTTCGGCTGGTTCACCATGTATGGCCCGTCGGGCTTCATGACGCTTGCCGCCAAAACCTATCTTGGCGGTGCGCCCTGGACGCTCTACAGCGTCACCGGCATGGGGGTCGTCGCCGGCCTCAGCCAGGCGCCGCTCACCTATCTGATGTGCCTTGCGGCCGTCACAAAGGCCGATCCCCTGCTGGAAGACGCCGCGCGCTCTAACGGCGCCGGCCCGTTCCGGGCGCTGTGGTCAGTCACCATTCCGATGATCCGCCCGGCGATCATCTATTCGGCCGTTCTGAACTTCGTGGTTGGCATCGAAATGCTCGCCATTCCGCTGCTGTTCGGCGGTCCGTCCGGCATCCAGACGGTCACAACCTTTCTCTACAATGCCGGCATCAATGCCGCCGTTCGGCCGGAATACGGCATCGTCGGCGCCGCTGCGGTCATCCTGCTCGTCATCGTCGCCTTCCTCGTCTGGTTGCAAGGCTATCTGATGAAGTCTTCCGGCCGGTTCGTGACTGTGCGCGGCAAGGCGAGCCGTCCCTCCACACTGGATCTCGGTGCCTGGCGCTGGCCGGCCTTCCTGTTCGTCTTCGCCTTCATCTTCTTCACCATCATCGCGATCTTCGGCGGCATCTTCCTGCGCTCGGCGGTCAGCTTCCTGACACCGCTCATCCCGGTCTGGAAGGTTCTGACCCCGGCAAATTTCGAACATGTCCTGTCGTCGGCCACCTATGTGCGGTCGATCATCAACTCCGTCGTGGTCGCCACGGTCGGCGCTGCGATCGGTACCTGCTTCATCCTCGTCATCGCCCTCGTGGCGCGGCGGTCCGACTTCCGTCACAGCCGGGCGCTAGAATATATTGCGCTCTTCCCGCGGTCGCTTCCGGGCATCATCGCCGGTCTCGGCTTCTTTTATGCCGTAATCTGGCTGCCGGGAGCCGATGTTATCCGCGGCACCATCATCGTGCTGATCCTCGCCTTCATGATACGCTACATCCCGGTCGGTTTCGGCGCCATCGCCCCAGCGCTTGCCCAGGTGGGAGAAGAGCTGGATCGCGGCGCTCGCATTTCCGGCGCCGACTGGTGGACGACGGTGACGCGCATCATCGTGCCGATCCTCAAGCCGGCACTGTTCAGCTGTTATGCGCTGCTGTTCATCCACTTCTTCAAGGAATACGTCACGGCAGCTTTCCTCTACCAGCCGGGCTCGGAAATCATCGGCACCACCATGCTGCAGCTTGTCGCCCAGGGCGACAACGGTCCGGTCTCGGCCCTCGCCACCATCCAAGTCGTCATTACCGCGGCCTTCGTCATTCTGGCGCGCCGTGTCATGGGAGCCAAAATCTATGGCTGATCTCGTTCTCCAGAACCTCACCATCAAATACGGGGCCGTCACGGCCGTCGACAATCTCAACATCCATGTGGCCTCGGGCGAATTCCTGACCCTGCTCGGCCCGTCCGGATGTGGCAAGTCCACCTCGCTTTTCGCGGTGGCCGGCCTTAACCACGCGACCTCCGGCACGATCCGGGTTGGTGACCGGGTGCTCTTCGATGGAAATGAGCGCAACACCGTGCCGCCGGAAAAGCGTAATATCGGCCTCGTCTTCCAGTCCTATGCACTCTGGCCGCACAAGACGGTGGCCGAAAACCTCGCTTTCCCGCTGGTCCTGCGTAAGCTGGGCCGGGCGGAGCGTGACGAACGCATCAAGGAAGCGCTCGGCCTCGTGGAGATGCTGCCCTATGCCGAGCGTTATCCGTTCGAACTGTCCGGCGGCCAGCAGCAGCGCGTCGCGCTGGCGCGCGCGCTCGTCTATCGCCCGCCGCTCCTGCTCCTCGACGAGCCGCTGTCGAACCTCGACGCAAAGCTGCGCGAGCGAGCCCGCGTCTGGTTGCGCGAATTGCAGGAACGGCTGAACGTCACCACCATCTACGTCACCCACGACCAGGCCGAGGCGCTCGCGGTTTCCGACCGCATCGCCGTCATGAGCATGGGCCGCATGCGCCAGCTCGGCACGCCGCGTGACATTTATGAGCGGCCGGCCGACAGTTTCGTCGCAGACTTCATCGGCTCCTCGAACTTCTTCGACGGCACGATGATCGAGAGCGGCACAGATCAGGCGCGTATCCGCCTGGCCGACGGCACGGAAATTACCACACCGTCCGGACCGTCCGCAAAGGACGGTTCGGTAGTCGTCGCGATTCGCCCGGAAAAGATCGAGGTGGTCGGGCAGGCCGGCGCTAACACGCTCAAGGTCGCCATCGAGCAGCGCACCTATCTCGGTTCGGTATGGCAATACGCCGTGCGCACCGGTTCGATCGACTTCCGCATGCAGACGCCGTCCGAACTGAAGGAAGACACCGTCTTCGTTCGCCTTCCCAAGGAACACTGTGCGGTATTCCCAGACAAGCCGGGCGCCAAGTGAGGTTTTAGATGGCTGAAAAAAGACAGACGATTTCCTTTCGCCCCGAGCAGAAGGGCCCGCTGCACGGCATTCGCGTCGTCGATCTGAGCCGGGTCGTGGCTGGCAACATGCTGTCGCTGCAGCTCGGCGATTTCGGCGCCGATGTCATCAAGGTCGAACCACCGCAGGGCGATGCCTTGCGCGAGTGGCGTGACGACGGTCACTCGCTGCACTGGAAGACCTATGGCCGCAACAAGCGTTCGATCGCTCTCAACCTGCGCAGGCCGAAGGCGCTGGAAGCGCTGAAGCGCCTGCTTGCCGGTGCCGATGTCTTCATCGAGAATTTTCGGCCCGGCACGCTGGAGGAAATGGGGCTTTCACCAGAGAGCCTGTTGGAGCTCAACGCCAAGCTTATCATCGTGCGCATTTCGGGCTTCGGTCAGACGGGGCCTTACGCGAAGCTTCCCGGTTTTGGAACGCTCGTCGAGGCGATGAGTGGGTTTGCCTCGCGCACCGGCTTCCCGGATCGTGAGCCGGTGCTGCCGCCGCTGGCGCTGGCCGACATGATCTCTGGCCTTACCGGCGCCAACGCCGTGATGATGGCGCTTTTCGCGCGTCTGCGCGGCGATGCGGCCGGACAGGTCATCGACCTGTCGCTGCTGGAGCCGATCTTCGCCTCGCTGGGGCCGGAGGCCTCGATCTATCGCGTCACCGGCAAGATCAAGCAGCGCTCCGGTTCCGGGTCGAATACGGTTTCGCCACGCAACGTCTATCTGTGCAGCGACGGAAAATATGTCGCGCTGTCGGGATCGACGCAGGTCATCGCCATGCGGATCTTCGAGATCATTGGTCGCCCGGACATGAAAGATGATCCGCGCTTCTCCACCAATGCCGAGCGCGTGAAGCATCGGGAGCTTGTGGATGCAGCCCTTGGCGCGTGGTTCCTGACCCGCAGCCGCGACGAGGCGCTGGGAGAAATGCGCGGTGCGGGCGCAACGGTCGGCCCGGTCTACGACATCGCCGATATCAGCGTCGATCGTCATTTCGCCGAACGGGAAATCCTGGTCGAGGTCGAGGATGCCGATCTCGGCAGCCTTCCGCAGCACAATGTCTTCCCCCGGCTCTCGCAGACGCCGGGTGGCTTCCGTCATCCCGCGCCCGACGTCGGCGAGCAGACGGCTGACATTCTGGCGGAAATCGGCATGAGCCTCGACGAACTGGAGGCGGATCAATGACCGCGTCGCTGCTCTACGTTCCCGGCAACGCACCGCGCTTTCTCGAAAAGGCAGGGCAGCGCGGCGCCGACGTGGTCATCATCGATCTGGAAGACGCGGTGCCGGAAGCCGCCAAGACCGACGCGCGCGACGGACTTGCCCATTGGGTGCCGGAAGTCCGCAAGGGCGGCTGCCAGGTTTTCGTGCGGATCAACCAGTCGGACCGGCTGCCTGAGGATGCCGCGGCGGCGACGCGGGCAGGGGCGGACGCGCTTTATATTCCCAAGGTGAGCGATGCCGGGCTACTCGCGCGGCTCTCTGGCGGTCTTGAGCCGCATGAGCACGGCCGCTCCCCTGTCGCCTTCGTGCCGCTGATCGAGGACATGACCGGCCTGTTCGAGGTTCGCGCCATTGCGCAGGCGCCACGGGTGATCGGGCTGACCGCCGGCGGCGAGGATCTGGCGACCGCAATGAACGCCAAGCCAACACCGGAAGTGCTGCGCGTGCCGAAGCTGATGATCCACTATGCCGCCAAGGAGGCCGGGATCCTGTCTTTCGGCATGTTGCGGACGACCGTTGATTTTGTCGACAAGGACGCATTGCGCGCAGCCGCACTTGAAGCGCGGGATTTCGGCTTCGACGGCGCAAGCTGCATTCACCCGTCCGTCGTGCCGATCCTCAACGAATGCTTCGCGCCGAACGAGGCCGAGGTGGAATGGGCCCGCAAGGTTGTCGCGGCGAATATTGAGAATGCTTCGGCCGGTCGTGGCGCCTTCATGCTGGACGGAAAATTCGTCGATGCCCCGATCGTAACCCGGGCGGAAAAACTTCTCGCAAGACTTGAGAAAGGGCGGGCCGGCACATGACCCACGACATTATCCAGGGAGAGCGGTACGGCCAGCGTGGCCGTCGCATCCTCGTGAGCCACAACAGGATCGCCGAAAAAGCTATCCGTCTTCTCAACGACCACGATGTGGACGTGTTCTTTTCGCCGCCCTACGACCCGTCGGACGTGGTGGCGAAACGGGCTGCGGACCTGAAGATCGACGGCTTCATGGTGCGACAGGGCAAGATCAATGAGGAGGTCATCGCCGCATCGCCCCGCCTCAAGGTGATCGCCAAACACGGAGTTGGGGTCGACAACGTCGATATCACCGCCGCGGCGAAGCTCGGCATACCGGTTCTTCGCGCGATGGGATCCAATTCCCGCGCGGTTGCCGAACACACGATCGCGCTGGCCCTGGCATTGGTCAAGGAAATCGCGCCGCTCGACAAGGCCGTCAAGGGCGGCGAGTGGCCGAAGCCCACCTTCATCGGCAGGGATTTCCTCGGTGCGACGATCGGCCTGATCGGATATGGCGGGATCGGCCGTGAGACGGCGCGCATGGCCGAGGCACTCGGCATGGAGGTCGTGGTCTACGACCCCTACGCGCCGGCCGCAGCCTCGGTAGACGGTTTCGTCGTGGCCGATGATGTTGACGCCATGCTGCCCGGCCTCGACATCCTGAGCATCCATTGCCCGCTGACCGCACAGACCCGCGATCTCATCGATGCGCGCCGGCTGTCGCTGATGAAAAAGACCGCCGTATTGGTCAATACCGCCCGCGGCGGGATCATCAACGAGGCCGATCTTGCCGAGGCGCTTTCGAACGGCACGGTAGCCGGTGCTGCGCTCGACAGTTTCGCAACCGAACCGCCGTCGCTCGACAGCCCGCTCTGGGCACTCAACACCCTGATCGCGACACCTCATATCGGCGGCGTGACCTACGGTTCCGCCGATGCGATGGCCGTGATCGCCGCCCAGCACATCATCAGCGTTCTCGACGGCAATGCCCCCGACGAACGTTCCATCGCCCGCCCAACCGAACTTTCTGCCTGAGGATTTCATGACTTACGGATTTCGCGTCAAACAGAGCTGGGATCGAATTTCTAAGGATCTCGTCGACAGCTTCCGCGTCCTGCCGGTCGCCAATGTCAGCGATTCCATGTCGCGCATTTGCGCACTTGGTATCGGCATGCGGCCCATGCATCGCTCCGGCACCCTCGCCGGGCCCGCGCTGACCGTCAGAACCCGCGCTGGCGACAATTTGATGCTGCACAAGGCGATAGACATGGCCCAGCCGGGCGACGTGATCGTCGTGGACGCGGCCGGCGACATGGCGAATTCACTGATGGGCGAGCTTATGCTGGCCCATGCGATCCGCCGCGGCGTCTCGGGCTTCGTGCTGAACGGCGCCATTCGCGATGCGGAAGCATTTCTGGAACGTAATGTGCCGATTTTCGCCTGCGGCGTCACCCATCGAGGTCCCTATCGCACGGGACCTGGCGAAATTGGCCTGCAGATCGCCATCAACGGCACGGTCATCGAACCCGGCGATCTCATCCTTGGCGATCTTGACGGCGTCGTCTCAGTGCCGAAGGCGGATGCGGCCGCAATCCTCAAGGCCACGATCAAAAAGCACGAGGCCGAAACCAGGCAGATGGCAGAGACCGAAGCCGGCACCGTCAACCGCGAATGGGTCGACAAGGCATTGCTGGAAGCTGGTTGTGAGTTCATCGACTGATTTCCGGCTCTTTTGCAAAACAATCCCTTGGTACCGAAAAAAATGTCGGTGATTTTCAGCGAGAGTTCTGATGAGCGTTTTTTAAGTAAGGTCATCTTCAGGGCGAAGCGATCTAGACCGCGGTTCACGGATTTTGCCGCTTTGATGTGAGCTATCGCGATCTTGAACAGATGATGGGCGAACGAGGCGTGGCCGTTGATCATTCCACACTCTATCGCTGGATCCAGAAATACACGCCTGAAATCGAGAAGCGGCGGCGCCGGCATTGGCGTCGCCTCCAATCGACGAGTTGGCGGTACGATTAGACCTATTTAAATGTCCGCGGGAAATGGACAGATCTAAACTGTGCCATTGATAATTGCGGCAACACGATCGATTTCTATCGGCCGCCGACGCGCAACGCCAAAAGAACGAACTGTCATCAACACCGATACCGTACGCGCGGCTCGCAAATCTCCCTGATGCGTCGTTAAAGTGGGGCCTGTCCGGTACGGCGGGATTTGTAATAGGTCGACGTGTCGAGCCTAAGAACCTTGTAGGCCCGTCGGGTTGAGATGCTCCAATTTACCAGCATATAGTCGATCAGCTTGCGTTGTCGGACGGGCCTCAGAGCTTTTGGCGGATCAGCTCCTGCAAGATCTCGCAGTCCAGTGTCAGATCGGCGACGATCTTCTTTAGCCTGGAATTCTCATCTTCCAGAGTTTTCAATCGGCGGATATCGTCGGGCAGAAGCCCAGCATAGTTCCTGCGCCAATTGAAATAGGTCGCTTGACTGATGGCCGCCTGCCGGTCCTTGGCCTCGGCGAAGGCCGACGCTGTTCGAAAGCGTAGGCGAATAGTTCTTGTATCCTTAATGATGGCGAGCAATGGTCCGACGCCGCGGCAAGTGAAGAGACATTTGGTGGCGCGACAGCTGTGCGATCTATCTGAGCGGTCTTTCACGGCTGGCCGATAGCGATACCGAATACAAGCTGCCGGCGGGCAGGGCGTAACGAGTCTCCACATGGAGGAGGTGCTGATCGACGCAGTGCTTCGAGGCCGGTCAAATGCGCGAGATGGTCGTGTGCGATCTTTACATCGATACGTTGAAGGTGAAGGCCCGAAAGTTCCAGTGAATCATAGATGAAGAGCTGCAGGGCGTATGTCCATATCCCTTCAAGGTAAAATAAGGCGCACATTCTGGAGAGATCTCTGTGTATATCCCATTGACATATCCAGATCCGAAGATATCTTTTGGGATATGTCAAACGTAGATGCTGAAGGAGTATTGGATGGAACAAGGTGCGGTATTTCAAAGTAATCGTAGCCAGGCGATTCGGCTGCCAAAGGCAGTTGCCCTGCCGGATGATGTTAAGCGTGTTGATATCGTAGCGGTTGGACGCACTCGAATCATAGCACCTGCTGGTGAGGTCTGGGATAGCTGGTTCGAGGGAGCTGATGTGACAGCCGATTTTATGGGCGAACGTGATCAGCCTGCCTCGCAAGAGCGTGAAGCATTCTAATGCTGAAATACATGCTTGATACCAACATCTGCATTTTCACGATCAAGAACAAGCCACAACACGTGCGGGATGCGTTCAATCGCCATAATGGTCAACTATGCATAAGCTCAGTTAGCTTGATGGAGTTGATCTATGGGGCAGAAAAATCGGCGGACCTGGAACGTAATCTGGCTGTTGTCGAAGGCTTCGCAGCGCGTCTTGAGGTATTGCCGTATGATGAGCTCGCAGCCAGCCATACTGGTCAATTACGTGCTGAACTTGCTCGAAATGGAACGCCTATTGGGCCGTACGACCAACTGATAGCCGGGCACGCGCGCTCTCGCGGACTAATCACGGTGACAAATAACCGGTGCGAGTTTGATCGCGTGCCGGGTTTGCGTATTGAGAATTGGACGGCCTAAATTCGCACCCGTAGTGATACATTCCTGCATAGGCGTGCAAGCCGAACGTCACTAAAATCCTGCGAGATCGACGGGTTGCCGGTTCACATCAGTTCAAGGCGCTCGACCTCACGTTGGGCATGATAGGAGGCTAGCATGCCGGATATCTATTGAAGCGTATTCCCGCTGTAAAAAAAACAGCGCGCTCAGAGTGGCATCAGGTCTCGAAACACGATCCTTGCGACCGAATTGTCGAGAACAAGATAGTTCCTTGGAAGCCAAGCCCACTCAGCATCAGGCTGGCAATCATTGCCGTGACTAATTGCTCCTAGATCATTTCGGGCAGGCCTGTGTCCGCGCGTAAAAATTGGTCGATCCACCATCGTCCAGCAAGATTTCGGACGGCTCTTCGGCGGAAAGGCATAATTGTAGCACGCTGCGATCATCTCTCTCTGGAGCAACTGACTGGCGCCAAGGAAGGCTCCTGCTCTCCTTGTGTCAATTCCCGCGGCGTTCGGACATCGCCAGAATGTTGCGGATCTCGAAGAAGAAGAGCGAGGGTACAGGGCAGGGGGGCGTCGATGGTGGCGACCACCGCCTCGGCCGAATCGGAAAACTCTTCCGGCAACAGCCAGGCGGCCGCCATCGAGGCGTTGATGACAAACGACATCAGCGCCGGCCTTCGTCGCGCCAGGAGAGAATTTCGTCATGATTGGAAGGCGCTGCCTTCAGGCGCGCAGCACGGACTTCGGCGAGCAGCAATTGCAAGCCGTTCTCCTTACGCATGCGGGTGACGTGGGCGATTGGATCATTGCCACGGGCGATCACAAAGTCTTCGCCGGCCTCAACGCGGGCGAGCAGGTCAGAGAGATGGGGTTTCGCGTCGGAAATCTTGACGGTGGTCGTCATCGGCACGGCCTCAATGTTAGCTTTCCGAACAAAATAGGCGCCTCCGCGAGGCTGGTCGAGCGGTTGGCCTGCTCACTTCCGATAAGCATTACTTATCGTATGTTAGAACGCGCCAACCAGCGATCATACCATGTGAGGAATTACAATATTCTGATAGCGTTCCCTTCGAAATCATTTACCATGATTGCAATGGCTTGCGATCTCGAGAAAATCAGCATTTCAAACTTGATGCGGCCGGCTTTTGATGCGGCCGTCGCCATCACCCGTCTCGACGAGTGCATCGCTCGCTCACCGGTCGGCACCGGCTTCCTCAAGCGGCAAAATTTCGCCGACGCCTGTGCCTCGCTGTGGATCGACGGCGAACTCGTCCAGCTCGAGGACCTCGTCCTCCACGACGCCACCCGCGACATCCGCGCCCCGACCCACGAACTCACCATCGCCCGCGACGTGTTGCGCACTCGCCGGCGCGGGGCCCTTTCTGCGAGTTGATTTTTTCGAGGAGGCACATCAGTCGTGTCGGAAGGCGAAAAGTTGTTCACTCCGGGCGCGTCTCGGTGACTTATGCAGGTTTCACCAAGAGATCTGAAACCGGCAGCGCGTTTTAACTCGAGCCAAATTCCTATTTTACTTTATATTCAGTATCACAGCAGCCCTCGACAACGGGTCGGAGGTTATGACTGATTCAAGGCAATTGTGACATCATCGTCATTTTGACAAACTTTGCCATTAATAGGTATCTTGGAGTATCAAGGAGGCTCAAATGGCGACGATGAATGTATCCCTGCCGGACCCCATGAAGGATTGGGTCGAAGCACAGGCAAAGACGGGTCGATACTCGAATGCAAGCGATTATGTCAGAGACCTGATCCGCAGAGACCAAGCCCGTTCGGATAAGATTGCTGAGATGCAGCGATTTGTCGATGACGGGATTAGTAGCGGAGTTGGGAGTCGTTCAGGGGAGGAGTTGTTTGCTACAGCCACCGCTCGAGCCGAGATTAGCCGCGGACGCGCTTGATGCCATTTAGCCTTTCGGTCCAAGCGGAAGAAGACATTATTTCCATTGCAGAGGAAGGCGTCCGTGTCTTCGGAGCATTAATTGCCAAACAGTATCACGATGAGCTTTTTGCCCTGTTCGAGCTTATCGCCACCAATCCGAGAATGGCGCGCAAACGGCATGAGATCTCTCCTCCGGTCAGGATTCTTCCATTCAAGGCTCACCTTGTAGTGTATCGCATCATTGAAGACGGCAGCATATTCGTGATCCGTATTCGGCACAGGCATGAAGATTGGGTAGGGGATCCTTTCTAATCAATCCCTTCGGTGACTTCATAACGTGCCGGTCGCGAGTTCTCATCCCATTCCACGGCCATTCGGCTTCTGAAGTTCCATAACATATATTATCGAGTTTTGTGGTGTAGGGGGGCAGGTTCAAGGATGAAGTGCAACGACATTCCAGTCACCTGCGGCATCTGTGTAGCCTGTAGCTGTTACCGCCAGTCCGGAAACTCCGCATTC
The DNA here is from genome assembly GCA_900465665.1 of Hyphomicrobiales bacterium. GTDB lineage: Bacteria > Pseudomonadota > Alphaproteobacteria > Rhizobiales > Rhizobiaceae > Rhizobium. The sequence goes on along the minus strand of UBJO01000009.1, from coordinate 27,550 downwards.
CAAAAATCGGTCGCCTGAAATGTCCATGCGAAGGTCGGCGCAAACCTTTCATCCGGGGTCTTCGAGACGCTCTCGATCAAAAGCTTGGCGTCTTGGAGCTTCAGATTGACGTTGCTCTCGCAAAGAAGGTTTAGGATGCGCTCCCCGCGCTGGGTATCCTGAAGCGCCCGCCGCACCAGCCGGCGATAGCTGCGCTCCTTGAAGAACATGTCTTGGGCAACGGCCTGCAGAGCGTCATGTTCCGCTCGGGTGACCAAGCCAAGCTCCAGACACCGCGATAATGTCGCGCGGACGTTGACCAGCGGCTCGCTGAGCGGAAGGTACCCCATTTCCGCCGGCGCATGCGATTGCGCGACATCGGAATCATCTTCCAGCGTGCCCGATGCGAAACCCTGGTAAATTTCACCAATGCCGATCATTCCGAAGGAGGCGCACTCCGCCGCGCGCAAGGCGCCCATGCTCGCGGCGCCGAACATGTGCACACCTCGCGACAGCCCGAACAGGATCTCCTTGTGCCAGATGGCCGGCACATGTTCGTAGATGCCGTCGATCAGGCCGATGACGTTTGCGCCATCCATGATCGCCCGATAGACGTCGCCCTGCCTTGCGGGCGGACGCAGCTCATAATCCGCGCTGGGCGGCAGATCCGCGCCAAAGAGCGTTGGTCCGGCAAAGATCACTCGCATCCTTATCCCGATCTTGTCTCGCGCGCCCAAAAGACCATACGTTGTTTTGCGCATTCACTTGCAAACGCGGAGTGTGAGAAGCTGAAAGTGAACGCTTCCGAGCGCGAGGATAGTACAACCTTTGCGTCTCGCAAGTGCGAATGCAGCTGTTGAATGTCGGCGCGCATCGTGACAAACTGCCTGTTGGGACGAGGCGGCGCCCACGGAAACCAGGCTTATCAGGGGTGAAATGACGTTCGTTCTGGAGACCTTTGGAAAGCTGCGGTTGGCCGGCGAGGATGGCAGCGTCATTGCCTTGCCCGAGAAGGGGCTTTTGCTGCTTGCCTACCTGCTGACGCTCGACGAGGGATCGGCCTATCGAACCACGATCGCCCGCTTCCTGTGGGGCGAGACGGATAACGGCGCATCCGACACGACGTTGCGGAAGCTGCTCTCCCGGCTGAAAGCGTATCAGAGCGACCTCGGTTCCAGCTTCGTATCCTTCGAGGGCAGCACGATCTCGATCGATCGCGCGCTGCTGACGTCGGACATTCAGCTCATTCGGGAAGACGAGGCGTTAGCGCCGTTCGCGCGGCTGCGGCGGCTGGTCAAGCTGCTCGATCAGCCCTTCCTCGGCCCGGTCAAGATCCAGAGCCGGGAGTTCAAAAGCTGGGTCGTCGATGAGGGTAACCGGCATGTCGAGCTTCTCGAACGCACGCTGAGAGAGGCGCATGGCGACGCTCAGACTCGCGACGACGCGGAAGTGTTGCGCAAGGCGGCCGTCATCCTCTTCCGTTCCGAGCCGCAGGATCCAGAAACGCTGCAGTTATTGCTGAAGATCTTCAATGCCGAGCAAGACGTTGAATCGCTTCAGAATTATTTCGCCAAGCGGCGCGGTTCGATCGAGCGCGGCGCCAAGTTCTCGGCATCCGACAAGAGTAACGGCGGCGCCAAGGTTGCGGCTGAAGCGAAAGCGCCTTCGCGCAATGGCGCGGCCGCGGGCTTGTCCGTCGAGGCAGGCAGCATAGCCCATGCGATCCCGCGCCTCGTCCTGCTTCCACCGAGCAACCAATCGGTCAGCCCCGACGCGGGCCTCATCGCCTCGTCGCTGATCGAGGACATCACCATCGGTTTTTGCGCCTTCAACAGCCTGCGCGTGATCGCGCCCTACTCTGCTGTCCAGGTCGGCCACAACGTGGAAACGCAGGCCGCCTTCTTCGAACGACAGGCCGTCAACTACGTGCTGGAGACGCGCATCAGTGGCAGCGCAGATGACGTGACGCTGTTTGCCCAGCTGATCTTCGTCGACGACGCGCAGGTTCTCTGGGCCGAACGTTTCGGCCTGCATCGCCTCGACCTGCTGCGCGACAAGCGCGCGATCTCGCGGCAGATCGCGCTCTCCGTCTCGCGCGAAATCGCCCGCCACGAGGAGCAGCGCGCCGATATCGAACTCAATCCCGCGGCCTATCACCGCTATCTCGCCGGCAAGCGCGATATGACGCGCATGACGCTTCCCAACCTCCGGCGCGCGCGCAAGGAGATGAAGGCAGCGCTTGCCGCGAGCCCCGATTTCGCGCCGGCGCTGAGCGCCATGGGGCGCACCTATTCCAAGGAGTGGCTGCTCACCGCGCGCGGCGATATCGAGCTCCTGAAGCAGGCGGAGAACCTCTCCAGGCAGGCGATCGAGAAGCGCTCGGACTTCGCCGACGGCTACCGTGAATTCGGCGTCGCCAAGCTGTTGCAGGGCGACTTCGACGAGAGCGCCGAGGCGATGGAAGTCGCCGAAGCGCTGGCGCCGCATTACGCCGACGTCATCGCCGACCACGCCGATACGCTGGTGCATTGCTCTCGCCCCGGCATAGCGCTGCAGAAGATCGAGCGGGCGATCGAACTGAACCCGCTGACCCCAGACATGTATCTCTGGACAGCGGCGGGCGCCAACTACGCGCTCGGCGAATTCGGCTCGTCGATCGATTACATCGGCCAGATGTCCGACCCGAGCCTCGCGGATCGCCTGGCGGCAGCCAGCTGGGCGATGATGGGGCATGCCGACAAGGCACGCATTCTTGTGCGCCGCGTGCGCGAGGCAAACCCGAATTTCGACGTCGATACCTGGCTGGCGGCAGTGCCCAGCAAGGAGCAATGGCATAAGGACCTCTACCGAGAGGGCCTCAAGAAGGCAGGCTTTTAACAGTTCATCTTAGAGGGAAAGAGAACATGAGCGCAGTCGTTGTCATCAGCATCACCGGCGAAGAAGGTCTTTGGGTCGCCGATCTCCGCGCGGGAACCGTCACCCCGCTCGATCCGCCGGCAGGTAGCAAGCTCAAGGAGGTCGCCGATCTCCGCAAGAGCGGCACGTCCATCACGAAGGACGTCAATTTTGCCGTCGTCGTGAAGTCCGCCAAGGAAGCCGCGTCCGGGCACTACGAAGGCTAATCAAGGCCGGAAGATCCAAGTCAGTCAGTTGGTCGGCGCCTTGTCTCGCTCAAGGCGTCGGCTTTGTCGTGCGCGTTGTTTGCGAGAGTGCAGCAACACCGTTTCCGACAACCGATCATCCTGACTCGCTGCCATCTCGCTCAGCCAGATTGCGCTCGCCGGCACAGCCATATCAAAATAAGCGGATATGCCGCCCAATTAGATCATACGATCCGACTTCAGCCAATTCCGCCTAAAATCAGGTGAGTTTGCTCGGCCCGTTCCAGATTACAATCCACGTCGCCATCCCCAGCAAGGAGAACGACCGTGGAAACCCCTCGCCTCGCCCCATCGCACACAGCGACAGCATTGTCGAAATTCCGCGATAGTCTCGCAAGCGCCGATGTCATCGCCGCTCTTCGCGACGGGCTTGTCGGAGCGAAAGCGAAGATATCCGGTCCCTATGGCGAGAAGAGCCTCGTCTACGCTGACTATGTCGCGTCGGGCCGGGCGCTGCACCAGGTCGAGCGTTTCGTGCTCGAAGAGGTTCTCCCCTATTACGCCAACAGCCACACCGAGGCCTCCTACTGCGGTGGCTTCATGACGCGTATGCGCCGCGAAGCGCGCGGCTTGATCGGCGGCTTCTGCGGCGCGAATGCTGATCATGCGGTGATCTTCACCGGCTCCGGCGCGACAGCGGGCATCAACCGGCTGGTCTCGCTGTTCGGCGTGACGGACGCGATTGCGTCAGGCAAGCGCGTGCGCGTCGTCATCGGCCCCTACGAGCACCACTCCAACATCCTGCCCTGGCGCGAGAGCGGCGCGGAGATCGTCGAGATTCCCGAGCAGGCATCCGGCGGCCCTGACCTTGGTCTGCTCGAAGCAGCACTGCGCGATAGCGACGCGGATCTCACGATCTGCACGCTCTCGGCCGCGTCAAACATCACCGGCATCACCAGCGACGTCGCCACGATCACCGGCATCGTCAAGGCCGCGGGCGCCAGGATGATCTGGGACTACGCCGGCGCCGGCCCCTATGTGCCGATCGCCATGTCACCGGCATCAGGTGCTGAGGTCGACGCCATCGTCGTTTCTCCGCACAAGTTCATCGGCGGCCCCGGCGCTTCCGGCATCCTGATTGTCCGGCGCGACGCTGTCTCTGCGACCAAGCCGTCATGGCCGGGTGGCGGCACGGTGAAGTTCGTGTCGCCCACGACGCATGACTATAGCGACAGCCTCGAAGCCCGCGAGGAAGCGGGCACGCCGAATGTCGTCGGCGATATCAGGGCCGCACTCGCCTTCATCGTCAAGGACGCGATCGGCACGCAGGCGATGGCCGAGCGCAACCATGCGCTTGCTAAGCAGGCCTTCAGCGCCTGGGAACAGGTCGAGCGGCTGGAAATCCTCGGCCTGCCCGGCCCCGACCGGCTGCCGATCTTCTCGTTCCGCGTGAAGGACGGCAAGGGCGGCTATGTCCATCAGCAGCTGATCACGCGCATGCTGAGCGACCGCTTCGGCATCCAGGCGCGCGGCGGCTGCGCCTGCGCCGGGCCTTATGTCCACCGGCTGCTTTCGATTGACGATCAGCAGTCCGAGGCGATCCGGCAGGCCATTCTGTCCGGCGACGAGATCATGAAGCCTGGTTTCATCAGGTTGAACTTCAGCGTTTTGCTTGATGACGAGAAGGTCCGGTTCATTCTCGACTCGGTCGCCCAGATCGCCAGCCGACGCGACCGCCTTTGAAGGGGATTACGACTTCGACCCAAGCCGGGCGATCTTCTTCCCGCGCACGGCGGCCATGGAGAGCAAGGTCCATGCCGCAGCCTGAGGTCGCCGGCTTCCACGATGTGCGCACGGGCAGCACCCAGTATGTGGTGTCCTGCCCGACCACCCGCAAATGCGCCATCATCGACCCAGTGCTCGATTTCGACGAGAAGTCGGGCTCGACGGCGACGACCAATGCCGACCGCCTGCTTGATCATATCGCGCGCCATGATCTGACGCTCGAGTGGATCCTCGACACGCATCCGCATGCCGACCATTTCTCCGCCGCCTCCTACTTGAAGGCACGTACAGGCGTGCCGACGGCAATCGGCGAACATGTCGTGCAGGTGCAGAAGATCTGGAAAGAAATCTACAACTGGCCCGAGCTCGCCTGCGACGGATCGCAATGGGACCGGCTGTTTTCCGACGGCGACACCTTCAGGATCGGCGATCTCGAAGCCCGCGTGATGCATTCGCCCGGACACACGCTGGCGTCGATCAGCTACATCATCGGCGACGCCGCCTTCATTCACGACACGCTCTTCATGCCAGACAGCGGCTCGGCGCGGGCGGATTTTCCGGGCGGCAGCGCCGATAGCCTGTGGACGTCGATCGAGCGCATTCTGGATCTCCCCGACGAGACCCGGCTCTTCACCGGCCACGACTACATGCCCGGCGGGCGTGAGGCCTTGTGGCAAAGCTCGGTGGCCGAGCAGAAACAAAAGAACCCGCATGTCGCCGGTCGCTCGCGCGCCGCGTTCATCGAGATCCGGGAGGCCCGCGACAGGACCCTGCCGATGCCGAAGCTCATCTTGCATGCGCTGCAGGTCAATATTCGCGGCGGCGCGCTGCCGGAGCCCGAGGCCGATGGCCGGCGTTACCTGAAGATCCCGCTCGACGCCCTGCCCGGATCGGTCTGGGGGAGATGACATAGTGGATGGATCGCTCCAGCATGTCCTTTTCGCGCTCGGCTCCGGCTCGCTGGTCGGCTGCACGCTGGGCCTGATCGGCGGTGGCGGCTCCATCCTCGCAACGCCGCTTCTGATGTATGCCGTGGGCATGCGCGACGTGCACACGGCGATCGGAACCGGCGCGCTTGCCGTCTCCGCCAATGCCTATCTCAACCTTGCGGGCCACGCCGCCAGGGGCCACGTCTGGTGGCGCTGCGCGCTGATCTTCGCTGCCGCCGGCGCGCTCGGCGCCTATCTGGGTTCGAGCCTCGGAAAGCTCGTCGACGGCCAGAAACTGCTCTTCATGTTCGGCCTGCTGATGATGTTCGTCAGCTTCGCCATGCGAAAGACCCGCACCGCTTCCGACGTCACCGCCCACTCACTGACCATGGCGGTACACGGCAAGACGACCGCGATCGCGCTGCTGACGGGTATGTTCTCGGGCTTCTTCGGCATCGGCGGCGGTTTTCTGATCGTTCAGGCGCTGCTGCTTGCGACAGGCATGCCCCTCATCAACGCCGTCGGGACCTCGCTCATGGCCGTCGGCACCTTCGGCCTGACCACCGCCGCCAACTACGCCACATCAGGCTTGGTCGATTGGGCGACCGCGGGCTATTTTATCGCGGGTGGCATCGGAGGCGGCATCGTCGGAACGGTCGCCGCGACGCGGCTTGCCGACCAGCGCAACACGCTGGCGACGATTTTCCGCGCCGTCATCTTCGCCGTCAGCCTTTATGTGCTGTGGCGCAGCTACATCGCGCTTTAGCCACTAGGGCCGCTCGGCGATCCCGGAACCCGACGCCGGATTGTTCTTGGACTGCGCGCGATGCTCCCGCCACATGGTGAAGAGGCCGGCGCCGACGACGATCGCGGAGCCGAGCAGCATGTTCCAGCTCAGCGTCTCCCCAAAGAACATCACCGCAATCACTGCGCCCACCACGAGCTGAAGATAGGCGAGCGGCTGCACCTCGGAGGCCTGCAAAGAGTCATAGGCGCGGATCAGGCAATAGTGGCTGACTGTGCCGCAGACGCACAGTGCGGCGACCATCGGCCAGTCCGAGACGGCGATCGGTGTCCAGTAGAAGGGACCGAGCAGCGAGATCGCGACCGCACCGCCGACGGCGGTATAGGCCAGGCTGGTAAAGGTCGAATCGTTGCGGCTCACCGCCCTGGTGGCGACGCTATATGCCGCGAACATGGTCGCGCAGGCGAGCGGCAGCAGAAGATAGAGGCTGAAGGCGCCGCCGGTCGGGTTGATGATTAACAGCACGCCGAAGAGCCCGGCGACAACGGCAAGCCACCGCCGCCAGCCGACCTGTTCTCCAAGAAACGGGATCGACAGGATGGTCACGATGAGCGGCGTCGATTGGAAGATCGCCTGGGTGATCGCAAGCCCGGTATGCGCCAGGCCGAACACGAAGAGCGCGATCTCCGCGACGAGCAGCACGCCGCGCATCACCTGCATGAACGGATGTTTCGTTATGAAGGCGCCACGCACACCACCGGGCTTGCGCATCGCCAGCAGCATCACGAAAGCCGCGAACGCCCAGAAGCGGATCATGGTGATCAGGATCGGCGAGTATCGCTCACCGAGATACTTCGAAAAGCTGTCCTGGACGGCGAAGATGAAAACCGCAGCCAAGGTGAAGATGTAACCCTGCAGCTTGGGGCTGATGCTGTTGGAAATTGTCGTATTCTCCGCTGTCGCTTCAGCCAAGGGACTAGTCCAGCCTATCCGATTGCTCAAGCCACGGAATCATTTGAATCCGATCTATTTCGAAGTTTATTTCGATACCCGCGTCAAACGACGGTTTCGCCCCCGTCGACGACCAGAATCTGCCCGGTCATGTAGGACGAGCGGTCTGAGACGAGAAACAGGATGGGCTCGGCGATCTCGGAAACATCTGCCCATCGTCCAAGCGGCACCTTCTCGGCGATGTAGCTTTCGATCGCATCTCTCCCGCCCATCTGCGCGATGAACGGCTCGTTGAACGGCGTGTCGACCCAACCGGGGCACAGCGCGTTTACGCGCACACCGAACTTCGCATAGTCGCCGGCCATCTGCCTGGTCATCGCGATGACGGCGTGCTTCGTCGTGGTGTAGGCGATCATTTCGCGATCGTAGAGAACGCCCGAGGACGACGAGGTGTTGAGGATGACGCCCTTGCCCGCCCGCGTCATCAGCGGCATCACCAGCCGGGCGGCCATGAAATGGGCGCGCACGTTCAAGGCCCAGGACTTGTCGAAGCCCTCTATCGCGACCTGCTCGAGATCGCCCGCCACCTGCGCGCCGGCATGATTGTGCAGGATGTCGATACGTCCGTGCCTGTTGGCAATCGCAGATATGCCGTCTTCCAGAGCCCTGTCGTCTGTGACATCCAACACCAGGGACTCGGCACTGCCGCCGGCCGCAACGATCTCCCGGACGGTTTCATCGGCATTCATGAAGTCGACATCGGCGACGACGACATGGGCGCCTTCCCGCGCCATGATCGAGGCCCCTGCCCTGCCGATGCCGGAACCGGCACCGGTGACGATTGCAACTCGGTTGGCGAGAATCATGGTGTTTCCCCTAATGTCTTTTGTTGTTTTTCACGCATCAGGAACCGTGCGATCAGGATCATCGCGAGCGAGGCGACCAGCACCATGGTTGCGATGGCATTGATCTCGGGCGTCACGCCACGGCGGATCGACGCGAAGACATAGATCGGCAGCGTGGTGTTGGAGCCGGCGACGAAGAAGGCGATGATGAAGTCGTCGAACGAGAAGGTGAAAGCGAGCAGGAACCCGGCGAGGATCGACGGCAGGATCTGCGGCAAGACGATCTCGCGAAATGTAGTGAGCGGCGTGGCGTAAAGATCGCTCGATGCCTCGACGATGTCGCGGCCGAGGCTGGCGATCCTGGCTTTCACGATCATCGTCACCAGCGCCATCGTGAACAGCCCGTGTGCTGCAATAATCGAGCCGAAGCCGAGCTGGAGCCTGGGCGGCTGCTCGCCCGGCCAGACGGCGGCAAGCAGAGGATTGAGGATACCGAAGACCTCGACCAATGCGACCAGCGTCGCAATGCCGATGACCACACCCGGAACGACGATCGCCGCGGCGAAGAGACCATCGAACACTGCGCGGGCCTTCGGGCCGAGCCGCTCCATGCCGATCGCCGCCATCGTCCCGAAGATGGCGGCCAGTGTCGCGCTTGTGAAGGCGATGATCAGGCTGTTTTCGAGCGCCTGCATCAAGAAGGTATTGGAGAGCGCCTTGCCGTACCATCGAGTGGAAAAGCCAGTGAAATCAGATGCGTTGCGCCCGGCATTGAACGAAAACAGCACGACCAAAGCGATCGGCGTGTAGAGAAAGAGGTAGACGGCGGTGACGAGGCTGCGCATCAGACGAGATCCACTTGGCGGGTGCCGGCGACGCGCCATGCGATGCGCATGGCGACCAGCAGCACGATGACGACGACCACCACCAGCGTAACCGCGATCGCGGAGCCGAAGGGCCAGTTGCGCGACTGCAGGAAGAGATCGACGAGCGCGTTGCCGATGAAGAAGACCTTGCCGCCGCCAAGCAGCTGCGGGATCAGGTATTCGCCAAGCAGAAGGATGGTGACGAGCGCCACCCCGGTCATCACGCCGGGAAGCGAGAGCGGCAGGGTTATGCCGAAAAAGGTCGAGAGCGGCTTGGCGCCGAGGTCGGCCGAGGCCTCCAGCAGACGGCGGTCGAGCTTTTCGAGGCTGACATAGATCGGCATGATCATCAGCGGCAGATAGCCGTAGACGATGCCGAGCAGAACGGCGCCGGGCGTGTTCAAAAGCCTGACATTCTCTATGCCGACGAATTCGAGCAGATGCGGAATGCCCCGCGCGCCCAAAATATACATCCAGGCATAGGTGCGCACCAGCAGGCTGGTCCAGAACGGCACCACGACCAGCGAAACCAGAAGCAGGCGGTGCCGCGGGCTCGCTTTCACGGCCAGATAATAGGCCACGGGATAGGCGACCAGCAGGCAGGCGAAAGCGCCGATCGGCGCCAGCACCAGCGTGTTCTTGAAGGCAGCGGCGCGCGAGCCGAGATTGGCGAACTGCACGAAGGTGAAGGCCGCTTGATAGCCCCCTTCCGGCGCCCGCTCGCCGAAGGAGAACACCACGATGGCGATGAAGGGCAGCACCAGGAAGATAAACAGCCATGCGCTCGCCGGCGCGACCAGCGCGGCGGTGACCAGGCGTTTCTTGGTGTCCGGTGTCAGGGTCATCTTGGTCCAGAGAAGCGTTCGTGAAAGGGGCAGTGTGATCGATGCAAGGCACGCCTCCTTCAAGGGCGACGTGCCTTGGCGATGGATCAGGCCGACTTGAAGCGTGCCATCAGTTCGGCGCGGCTCGGGTCGGTGAGCGTCACGGCGGCGCCGAATTCCAGCGGCGTCAGCGAAGCTTCATCCGGATAGACGATCTTGTTGGAGGTGATCTCCTGCGGCAGCATCGCGATGACGCGGCTGTCGGTGGCCGGCGCGCCATTGGCGATGTGCTCCTTGGCGGCGTTGGCGGGGTCCATGAGGTAATTGAGCAGCGCATAGCCGGCGGCCTTGTTCGGCGCATCCTTCGGGATCGCGTAGTAATCCGTCCAGATCTCACCGCCGTCCTTGCCGAGAACGAAGGCAAGCTCCGGCATGTCACGGTTGAGCTGGGCGCCGTCATTGGTCCAGCACATCGTCATCCAGGCGTCACCGGCGCGCATGCCGGGCTGGTAGTCGCTGTTGATGGCGAAGAGATGCGGTTTGACCTTGATCAGCAGCTCTTCGGCCTTGGCGAGCTCGTCGGCCTTGATCGAGTTGAAGTCGTAGCCGAGCGACACAAGCGCGCTGCCGATCGTCGTCAGCTGGTAATCGTGCACCATGGCGCGGCCATCGGCCTCGGTCTGGGCGATCTCGAAGAAATCCTTCCAGCTGGTGAGCTTGGTCTTGATCTTCGAGGTATTGACCGAGAAGCCGGTCGTGCCCCAGTTCTTCGGCACGGCATAGGTCTTGCCGTCGATCTGGCCTTCCTTGGTGAAGCGCGGGTTCTCGGCCGTCTGGCTGAAGTTCGGGATCTTGGAGAGATCGAGCTCATCGATCAGGCCGAGCTTGTGATGGGTCGAGATCGTGTAGTTGGTCGGCACGAACAGCGACCAGCCGGACGCGCCCGCCTGGAGCTTCGCCAGCATTTCTTCGTTGGAACCGAAGACGTTGACTTCGACAGCAACGCCGGTGGCAGCCTTGAAATTCTCGAACGTCGCGGGGTCGTGGTAGTTCGGCCAGGTGGCGATCGACATCTGCGTGCCGAGTTCGCCGGCGGCATAGGCGGGCGTCGATAGCGCGCCGGGGAAGCGCGACATCACGGCGGTTGCGAGACCGAGGCCGGTAATGCCGAGGAAATGGCGGCGGCTGATGGAGCCGCGCTTCAGGCGCATGAACTCGTCCATGAAGCCTTCGGCGGAAATGGGGAGATTATCCTTGTAGTCCTTGCTCATGATGCTGTTCCCTTTTTGTGGTTTTATGCTGCATTGGAAGCTGGAAAAACATGCGCCCCGGCCGGATCGAAGCCGAGGAAGACTGTCTCGCCGGGTTCGACGAGATCGCTTTGGCTGTCACGACGATCGGCCGTGACCAGGAAGTCGCCGAGCCCGGGCACCGCCACGGCATATTCCGCCGAGGATCCCAGGAAGATGCGGTGCGTGACTGTTCCCTTGAAGCTTGCGCCGTCGCCCGCCTGAACGCGGGTGAGCCTGATCGCTTCCGGGCGGATCGCGACAATGGCCTGGCCGGACAAAACGCCCTGCCCCGCCGAAACAGGCAGCGCCGAACCGTCGCCCAGCCTGAGCGTCCTGCCATCCGTCTCGACCGTTGCATCGACGCGGTTGGTCTTGCCGACGAAATCGGCAACGAAGAGATCCGCCGGCCGGTCGTAGACCTCCTGCGGCGAGCCGAGCTGGCGGATGCGGCCAGCGCTCATGACGCAGACGATATCGGCCATCGACAAGGCCTCTTCCTGATCATGCGTGACCAGAACGAAGGTAATGCCGAGCTCGCGCTGCAACGTCTGCAACTCGATCTGCATGGCCGACCGCAGCTTCTTGTCGAGCGCGGCCAGCGGCTCGTCGAGCAGCAGCACCGAGGGGCGATTGACGATGGCGCGCGCCAGCGCCACGCGCTGCTGCTGGCCACCGGACATCTCGTGAATACGGCGTTTGGCGAAGCCGCCGAGGCGGACCATTTCAAGCGCCTCGCCGACGCGACGGTTGATCTCGGCGGCAGCGATCTTCGGCCGCATCTGCCGCAGCCCGTAGGCAACGTTCTGCTCGACGTTGAAGTGCGGAAACAGGGCGTAGTGCTGAAACACCATGTTCACCGGCCGCCGATAAGCCGGCACGCCGTTCATCTCGCGCCCGTCAATCAGCACCGTGCCGTCGCTCGGCTGCTCGAAGCCGCCGATCATGCGCAGGCATGTCGTCTTGCCGCAGCCCGATGGCCCGAGCAGCGCCAGGAATGCGCCCTTGGGCACATTGAGGTTGATGTCCGTTACGGCGGTCACGGAGCCATAATTCTTGGTGACCGAACGGAATTCGATATCGTTCGTCGAAGCGGATGCCACGTCTGTTCCCTGCGGTTGGTTTGGCGGCAGTCTACGCTGCCTTTTGCCACCGGCGTTGGGAAAAGACTAAGCCCGCCCTTCCCTGACGGTATATACCCCAAGAGTGGTATTTAAGGCCTTGCGGCTTCGTGGAAGGTATATACAGGGGTATGCGGATATCCGCGGCCCGATCGGGAGGTTTTCGGCATGAGCATGGATCTGGAGGCGCTGTTGCAGGCCTTCAAGGCCACCGTCGGCAAGCCTGTCATGAGCGATGCCGAATTCGGCGAGACCTTTCGCCAGATGATGGCATCCCTTGTGCGCTTCGACTACGTCGTCGTCTTCGCCTATCGCGGCAAGGAACGGCCGATCGATCTCTACAGCACCTTCGATCCGAAGGAGCACATCATCTTCGTCACGCTCTACCAGGCCGGCCCCTATCTGCTCGATCCTTTCTACCACACCGCCCGCGCGCGCCGCAGCGGCGTTTTCCGCATGCGCGAGCTCGTGCCGGACCGCTTTTTCTCCAGCGAATATTACCGGACCTATTATGTGCAGACGGGTCTCGCCGAAGAGATCGGCTTCTTCGTGGAACAGGATGACGACATCACCGTCGTCCTGTCACTGATGCGCCGGGAAGCGACCGGCGTCTTTCCGCCGGCGGAGATCGCGCTGCTGAAGAAGGCCGAGCCGCTCGTCACCCGGCTGACGCAGCATTATTTCGCGGGGCTCGCCGAGCGCTTCGATGGCCAGGCGCAATCGACCAAACGCCGCACGCGCAAGCTTGGCGAAGACAGGGCCGACATCCAGCCCGCCGACGCCGTCTGGCAGGATCTGAACCTCACCAGCCGCGAGACCGCCATCGTCGATCTGGTGCTGCAAGGGCACTCTTCGGAATCGGTGGGGCTCAAGCTGAACATCTCAACCGGCACCGTGAAAGTGCACCGCCGCAACGTCTACCGCAAACTCGGGATCTCCTCGCAAACGCAACTGCTGGCGATCTATCTCAAGGCATTCGGTGGGCTCAGCCAGTAGAAAGCGTGCTCACCATAACAGGCGTTGATGGCTTGCGACTTCAATGACATAGTGCGCCCGCGCATCCATTTTCCAAGCAAAGACATGAGCATGACCAATCCCGCCGCCTCGCCTTCCCAGAAAGCATCGCAGTCCCCTCGCCCGCTGGCGAAGATCAGCCTGAAATGGTCGATGATCGAAGGGGACAAGCTTTCGATCCTCGAAAAATTCCAGCTGCTGCGGGACCTTGGCTTCGATGGCGTCGAGCTCGATTCCCCCAACGACCTGCCGTCCCGCGAGGTGCTCGATGCGCGCGACAAAACCGGCGTCGCCATTCCGGGTCTCGTCAACTCCATGCACTGGAAGAGCCCGCTGACCGATGCCGATCCCGCTGTCCGTCAGGCCTGCGTGGATTCGATGATCACCGCGCTTGATGATGCCAAGCTCTACGGCGCGGATACGGTGCTTTTGGTTCCCGGCGTCGTTCGCAACAGCCCGACGAGCTACAAGACCGCCTATACTCGCGCGCTGGAGGAAATCGCCAAGATCACTCCTCACGCCGAAAAGACGGGTGTCTCGATCGCGCTCGAAAACGTGTGGAACGACTTTCTGCTCAGCCCGCTCGAGGCCGCCGCTTTCGTTGACGCCTGCAACCATCCGAAGGTCGGCTGGTATTTCGATGTCGGCAATGTCCTGCGCTATGGCCGCCCCGTCGACTGGATCGAGGCGCTGGGTCACCGCATCCTGAAGATCGACGTCAAGGAGTACAGCCTCGACAAGATGAACAGCGAGGGTCCGTGGAAGGGCTTCGAGGTCGAGATCGGTGATGGCGACTGCGACTGGGCGGCGGTCAACCGCGCGCTCGCCGAGGTCGGCTATTCCGGCTGGGCTTCCGTCGAGGTACCTGGCGGCGACCGCCACCGGCTGGCCGCGATCAAGGAGCGGGTCGATCGCATATCCACGTTGATGGCACCGGCGTGATTTTGCTAGCGCTTGGCCAAAGCCACCCGCCCCCTCTTCATCGTCTCATGAAGCTTGGCCTTGATCAGATCGAAGAGTTCAGGCGGAATCATTCCATAATGATAGCGGCTGGGATCGGACGGTAGGGTTCTCAGATGGATACCGGGCCACTCGAACCGATTGACCTCGCTGACGCGAATTCAGTTGGCGTCGTCATCGAGGCCGAGTTGACCGCGGAGCTCTGCCGGAACCTCGATCGAGAGGTCCTCCTCACCAAGTTCGGGTGGTGAATGCGTGATCGGCACGACAATCGTGTCATTGGTCCGGGAGTGGTACACGACAATGGCACAAGGCCGGTCCTTGCTGCCCAAAGCGAAACCTTCGCTCTTTTCCTTGTCCCACAGGTAATTGTATCGGATGACGAGGCCCGCAACCGGCGTCGGGTAACTCACTCGGAAACTTTTCCGTACTCGGAGTTCATGATCAACGCCATGGTTTCGTCATCCATGTCGCTCACCCGTATTACCTCGCGCTCACGCCTTATCATGTCGTGATAGTGGCTAAGTTCCGCGGCAGACAGGAAGCCTCCGATCGTGCGGTCATGAGCGGTGATCTCAATGACCCCCTCCGACTGTACGCGCTCCCTGAATGTCGTGAATTTGCGAGCGAATTCGGTCGCAGACACTTTCAAAGCTTGAGCCATGACACATCGGCCTCCCTGTCAATGTGTAAAATACGCATTTTACACATTTCGTCAAGGAGCCTGCCGATCACCACCCGCAATCTCAGCCCTTGATTTCGGCAAACAACCTGCGGGCGTTGGCGAGACCGGTCTGGCAGCCATAGAGCGTCGGTTCGTTGCCTTCGTATTCCAGCGAGACGAAACCGTCATAGCCGGAATCCACCACACTCTTCAGCATCGACTTCACCGGCAGGTCGCCGAAGCCGAAGACGGAACCGCGGATAAACTGACCGTTCAGCGTCTCCAGCCAGCCCGGTCCCGGGCTCTCGGCGCGCACGTAGAAATCCTTGATATGCACGAAGCTCGCATGTGCGATCGATGCGCGCGTGCCGGCCACCGGGTTTTCGTCGACGCAAAGGAAGTTGCCGACATCGAGCGTCATCTTGAAGTTCGGGCTGTCGACAGCGTTCAGCAGGCGCTTGACGCGCTCGCTGGAGTTCATGAAGAAGCCGTGGTCCTCGACGCTGGCGGTCACGCCGAGCCGCTCGGCATGGTCGGCCACCTCGCGGCAAGCCTCGACAATCCCAGGGAAGGCCGCCTCGAACTGCGCGGCATTCGTCGCCCGCAGCGACCACGGCACGACGTCGTGGCGCAGGAAGCGGACGTCGAGGCGGTCGCAAAGCTCGACATAGCGCTTTACTCGGTCGATTTGTGCGCGTCGGTCGTCGCCGATGAAGTTCCCGGCGATGCAGAGACCGGAGAGCGGAATGCCGGTCTCGGCCGATGCCTTGCGCAGGCGCTCAATGCTGTCCTCGTCCTTGATCAGCTCGTAGTTCAGGTCGTCGCCACCGGGCGCGATCGACAGCGTCGCCAGCTCGAGGTGCTCGCCGCCATTGTCCCTGAGCCAGGTGAACAGGTCTTCGATCTGCATCGAACCATCCAACATCAGCGGGCGGAAACTGTAGGAACTCAAACCGAACTTCATGGGGACTCCTCGCAATCAGTGGCGCCACCATCGGAAACGCGGTTGAGACTGTCAATATCGAGATTGACAATCACCGCGATACATCCTTGTTTGTTATCAAAGAGATGAAGTGCATGGAGCATGCAGGAATGGTAATAAAGTCCGCAGACGTCGTCATTGTGGGAACCGGTCCGACTGGCTCGGCCTATGCCCGGGTCGTTCGCAACAACTGGCCCGAAGCGCGCATTGTGATGGTGGAGGCCGGGCCGCAGATCCTGCCGAAGACAGGCGCACATCTCGATAACGTCGCCGATCTCGACGAGCGCGGCGCGCTCGAGGTTCTCGCCCAGGGCGGCGATCGCAGCCCGCGCATGCCGATCAACAAGGAAGAGTGGGAAGCCCGCCGCGCCGGTGGTTTCGACGGCTCGCTGCTGCGCCGCTCGGGCCTGTTCATCGCCAATGACGGCGACCCGCAGGACGAAAACCTGTTCGCCGGCTTCTCGGCCGCCAATGTCGGCGGCATGGGCACCAAATGGTCGACCGGCACGCCGGTGCCGTCCGAGATCGAGCTCGTTCCGTTCATCCCAGCCGGCGAGATGCAGGCGGCGCTCGCCACTTCCGCCAAGCTTCTCGGCACCAACACCGACCCGAACGCCGGCGATCCGGCCGCGATTGCGCTTCGCGAACGCCTCGGCGCCGTCTTCAATGCGGGCCGCACGCCCGACCGCTTCGTCCAGCCCATGCCGCTCGCGGCCACGCCCGGACCCGACGGGCTGCACTACCACGGCACCGACGTCGTCCTTGGTGATCTCGTCGATGAGCCGGCCGAGCGCTTCTCCATCCTGAAGGAGACGGCCTGCCGCCGCGTCATTCACGACGGCAAGACCGTCACGGGCGTCGAGCTTGCCGGCACCGGTTCCGGCGACACCTTCGTGGTCACCGCCGGCACCGTCGTCGTCGCCTGCGATGCGCTGCATTCGCCGCAGCTTCTCTATGCATCCGGCATCCGCCCTGAGGCGCTCGGCCGCAACCTCAACGACCACTACATCGTGTCGCAGATTTCCGAGATGGATACCGATGTGCCGATGAAGGCCATGAACTGGATTCCGGCCACCAAGGAGCTCCCATATTCGGTGACCATTGCGCCTGCCAGCCTGCACAGCATGCCGCGTTCGGGGGACATCGTCGGGCAGCCGATCGGCATGGGCGTCTTCGTTTCCTCCGATATCAGCCCCGACAACCGCGTCACCTTCGACGACACCCGCGCCGATTGGCTCGGCCTGCCCGCCATCTCGATCCAGTGGCGTCAGTCGGAAGGAGACAAGGCGCGCCTTGAAGACGCTAAGAGCCTCGCGGTGAAGATTTCCAACATCATCGGCCGGCCCGCTCCTGGCTTCGCCACCTTCGTGCAGCCGGTGGGATCGTCGCTCCACTTCCAGGGCACCATCCGCATGGGTGAGGCCGACGATGGCACCAGCGTTTGCGACAAGACGTCGAAGGTCTGGGGCTTCGACAATCTCTATGTCGCCGGCAACGGCGTCATCCCCACCGCAACCGCGACCAATCCCACCCTGTTCTCGGTCGCCCTTGCCAGCATCGGTGCCCGCACGATTGCCGAAGCGCGCCGGACGGCGGCCTGAAAAACGAGGCGAATGTCATGACAAATCAAAAACTCAAGGTCCTCGTGGTCGGCCTCGGCCAGATGGGCAAGAGCCACGCGCTCGCCTACCATGCGCATCCCGGCTTCGAGATCGTCGGCCTCGTCAACCGCTCGACACCGACGTTGCCGGAAGAGCTTTCCGGCTATCCGCTGCGTAACGACTATGCCGCCGCGCTCGCGGAATTTTCGCCTGATGTCGTCTCCGTCGCCACCCACACCAACACCCATGCCGACATGGCAGTCGCCGCCCTTGAAAGCGGCGCGCACGTGTTTGTCGAAAAGCCGCTGGCCGCCAATGTTGCCGACGCGGAGCGCGTCGTCGCCGCCGCCAAGGCCAATGGTCGCAAGCTCGTCATCGGCTACATCCTGCGTCATCATCCATCGTGGATGCGCATGATCGCCGAATCGCGCAGCCTCGGCGGTCCTTACGTGTTCCGCATGAACCTCAATCAGCAATCGAGCGGTGCCGCCTGGGACATTCACCGTTCCATCATGCAGACGACCTCGCCGATCGTCGATTGCGGCGTGCATTATGTCGACGTCATGTGCCAGATCACCGATTCCAAGCCGGTCGAAGTGCGCGGCATGGGCGTCGGACTGGCGCAGGGCCTCCCCAAGGGCATGTATAATTACGGCCACTTCCAGGTGCTGTTCGAGGATGGCAGCGTCGGCTGGTATGAGGCCGGCTGGGGGCCGATGATGTCGGAGACGGCCTTCTTCGTCAAAGACGTGATCTCGCCCAATGGTTCGGTCTCAATCGTCATGGACGAAGGCGCAAGCTCCGCCAGCCTTGACGCCCACACCAAGACGTCGCGCCTGCGCGTCCACCACGCCGGGACGGATGCTAAGGGCGCTTTCGCTCGATTCGACGACTGGCTCGACATGCACGACGAGCCCGACCATCAGATGCTGTGCGACCGCGAGCAGGATTTCGTCTATCGCGCCATCACGGAAGATCTCGACCTCACCCGCCATATGGACGACGCCGTCACCTCGCTGAAGATCTGCCTCGCGGCCGACGAAAGCGTGCGCACCGGCCAGGCCGTCAAGCTCTGAGGCCGTAGTCTAAACACTGACGGCCGGCTCAAATAGTTTTGACTTGATGAACCGGCCCGAAGGCCCGATGCGGTGGTGGGGAGTAAACACGCCAGCCACCGGATCGTCTCTATGGTCATCAGCCGCCGCCATATGCTGCAACTCGCGGGCGTGAGCTCGCTCGCAGCCGCATTCAATCATGCCGTAAAGGCCGAGGCGGGCGCGATGCCGGCGGCCGCCGACCTTCCTTATGGCGTGACCACCGCCGCGCATATCAAGAGCGCGGCGCTCCGCGTCCGTGATCTCGCTGGCATGAGCCGCTATTATCAAGACACGCTGCGCCTCCAGGTGCTCGCCGAAAGTGCCGACGAGGTGATGCTCGGCGTGGCGAACGAACCGCTGCTTTATCTGACCAGCATACCCGACGCCGGCTTCGAGGATCCGACCTCCGCCGGGCTCTTCCACGTTGCCTATCTGATGCCGACGCGGGTCGATCTCGCGCGCTGGCTGGTGCATGCCGCCGTCGCCAAGATCCCGCTCGACGGCTTTGCGGATCACAGCGTCAGCGAGGCGATCTACCTGACAGACCCTGAAGGCAATGGCATCGAGGTCTATTCCGACCGGCCGCGAGACCAGTGGCAATGGAAGGACGGCATCGTCACCATGGGCACCAAGGAACTCGACATCGACGCTATCGCCGCGCTGACCGATATGTCGAAGGACACCTATGACGCAGCACCCGAGGGGCTGCGCATCGGCCACATCCATCTGCGCGTCGGCGACATCGACGAGGCGAACGGCTTCTACCGCGATCTGCTCTGCCTTGCCGCCACCAGCGCCGAGCGCGACAACGCCGCCTTCCTGTCATCCGGCGGCTATCACCATCACGTGGCGGTCAACACATGGCGCAGCGCCGGCGCCGGCGGTCGCGACAGCTCGAAGACCGGCCTCAGCTGGTTCTCGCTGACGGTCTCGGAACCTCTGCTCTATGAAAAACAGATCAAGCGGTTCAACACGGCCGGCATCGGCGGCCATGTTCCCGGCGGTTATACCGCGATGGATCCCTGGGGAACCGAGGTCCGGCTGATCAAGGCCTGACCCGCACCACTACGGCGCGTTTGCCTGATCGCCTCAGCCGGCCATCAGGTGTTCGTAAAGAATGGTCGAGCCGAGAATGATCAGCGCGACGCCGGCGACACCCTCGGCATAGCGCCCGAAACGCTCGCCGATCAGGCGGCCGACCAGCATCCCCCCCGATGCCATCAGGAAAGTGGCGGCGCCGATCGCCACCGCGATGACGAGGATGTTGACCTCCAGGAAGGCCAGCGAGACGCCGACGGCCATGGCATCGAGGCTGGTGCCGATCGCGGTTGCGATCAGCATGGCAAAGGACATGCCCGGCTTCTTTTCTTCTTCGGGCTCGGTGCTCATCGCTGCCCGGAGCATATTGATGCCGACCGCGGCAAGCAGGCCGAAGGCGATCCAGTGGTCGACCGCCGTCACGAAACGGGCCGCTGCAACACCCGCCGCCCAGCCGATCAGCGGCGTGATCGCCTCGACGATACCGAAGACGACGCCGGTGCGCAGCGTCTCGCTAAGACGCGGGCGACCGAGTGCGGCACCACGGCCGACGGAGACGGCGAACGCGTCCATGGACATGCTGAACGCCAGCACGATGATCGATAGCAATGACATGGTTGAACCCTTCAGGAGATTCGTAGCTGAGCCAATTCACCCTGTTTTGGCCAGGTGATGTCCGCCACGGTCTTGCCGAGCCGATCTCGTCGGCCGAACGCGCCACGTGCTCTCGCACGAGTATGTTGACACGCTCCCGCCCTCAGGCGGTGGCTACTCCCCGATGAGCGCTGGGTAGGCGAACCGCCTCTTGGTGTCAACGACCAAAGTGGAAAAGAAAACAGAAAAAATCGCTACTTAACAATGACTTGCAAGTGCATCTTCCAGTTTTTAATGCAGCTGCGAAGCATTCGCAGAATGGGCCGTTCATCTGCATAGTGGCGGCAGCCCAGAGAGGGTTGACTTAGCGCTCTGGTAGACCGGCCTTGCGCAATCCCTCAGCCATCTCATCCGCCCACTGCGGCACGGCCCGAAAAACCGGCCGGGTCAGATAGCGCTGGATCGTGAAGTCCGGCTCTGCAATCAGCAACTTCTCAGCCGCCCAGCGCGCCGTCTCCTCATCTCCCTGCATCGACGCCCAGGCCGTCATCATCCGGTAGGGCCAGGTCACATCGGGATGTCGGGTGACGACCTCCCGGGCGATCGACACCGCTTCGGAGAGAGAGCCGGCAAGAGCCAGCGCCAGTGCGAAGCCCATCCGCATGTTGAAGGCAAGCGGATCGGCCGGGCTAAGGGTCATCGCGCGCTCGAAGCGCTCCTTGGCGCGATCGGGCTCTCCCCTGTAGCTTGCGACCCAGCCAAATCTCGCCCATGCCCAGGAATTATTCGGATCGAGCGACAACGCCCTCTCCAGATAGACCGCCGCGCGCGGCTGATCACCGCAATGGCTGATTGCTCCGCCGACCGCGGTCAGGGCCGTCGGGTCATCGTCGATCGCGCGCGACGCGGCGTCGATGGCGGCAAGCGAGAGCGCGAGTTCCCGTTCCGGGTCATCGGTCCAGATGTAGCCGAGGTTCTGGGCGTGACACCATGCCAGAAACGCGTGGGCGCGGCCGTAGGCCGGATCGACCGCGATCGCATCCTGAAGAAGCGGAATGGCGCGCGCGATGCCGTCCTTGTTGTGTCCCCAGAGATAAGGACAGGCGCGCATGACAAGGTCGTAGGCACGCAGGCTACTGGGTGGCTTGCGCTTCGCCAGCTCGATTTCAGCGTTGCGGATGGCCGGATGGATCGCGCCCGCGACTTGCGCCGCAATCCGGTCCTGGAACTCGAAGAGGTCCTTGGTCATGCCCTCGTAGCGCTCCGACCAGAGCTGCGTCCGCCTTTCTGCGTCGACCAGTTGGACGGAAATGCGCAACCGGTCCCCGCCCCGACGAACCGTGCCCTCGACAACGTAGGCGACCCCGAGTTCCCTGCCGACGTTACGGACATCGATGAACTTGCCCTTGTAGGTGAAGGCGGATTGGCGCGCGATGACGAAGAAGTCCCGGACGCGCGACAGCGCCGCCGTGATCTCCTCAACGACGCCATCCACGAAATATCCATCGCTAGGGCCGCTGAGATTGTCGAAGGGCATGACCACAAGCGACGGCTGGTCCTTGTCGAGACGATTGGCGGACCAGGCCGAAGCCACGACTTGGTCTTCGCCGGCCTCTTGCGACCAGTCCACGCGAAAGACGGAAATGGGCCTCGGTATGTTCTTCAGGACACGCTCGCCGAGGCTGGCTAACGCAAACGGAACCTTGCCGTCGAGATGCTCGCGAACTGAGCCGGAAATCGAGATGCCCGACGGGCCGGCTACTTCCTGCAGGCGGGCCGCGATATTGACGCCGTCGCCGAGGAGATCGTCACCTGCAACCACCACGTCACCGAGGTTGACCCCGATGCGGAATTCCAGGCGCCGGTCGGCAGGCAAGCCTTCGGAATGGCGCAGAAGCTGGCGCTGGATCTCCACCGCGCACCTAGTGGCTTGAACCGCGCTGGGAAACTCCGCGACCAGCCCATCGCCCGCGCTGCCGAAGACGCGTCCGCCGTGCTCGACTACCAGGTCCGCGATATGCCCATGGCAAACATGGAGCGACTGGAGGGTGCGCTCCTCGTCAAGCGCGGCAAGCCTGCTGAAGCCGACGACATCGGTGCAGAGGATGGCTGCAAGCTTTCGATCCATCGCGACGGCCGCTCCTGCAAAGGACAAGATTGTTGCCTGGACATGCGCGCATTCCCTGCAACAATCCTACATCCGCTCGCAGCCGAAATCCATCGCGGCGCCTTGGAGGCCGGCGGCGCCCGCCCCCCAGGCGTCTTCTTGCCGCTCAGTAATCCGCCAGCAGATACTCCGCATCCGGGCTTCCGAAGCGTGGGGCGACGCCGAGCAGCGGCCCGGCGCGGCCGATGATGGACTTGATCATCGGGGCGGCCGTCGATGCTGCTGTCCGGCCGCCATGCTCGCCCGTTTCCGGCGCATCGATGATCGTCAGCACGATGTATTTCGGCCGGTCCATCGGAAATGCGGCGACGAACGCGTTGAAGTTCTTGTCGCTCGCATAGCGGCCATCGACCACCTTGTCGGCCGTGCCCGTCTTGCCGCCGATGTTGAAGCCTTCGACCTGGGCGCTGCGGCCGGAGCCCTTGATGCCGTTCCAGGTGTAGAGGTAGCGCATGTCCTGGCTCGTCTTGTCGCTGAGAACGAGCTTGGCGATATCCCCCGCCTGCTGGGAACTGCGCGGAAGGAAGGTCGGGGGCAAGAGCTTGCCGCCATTGATCAGCGAGGCGGCGGCCACGGCCGTCTGAAGCGGCGTTGTCGCGACACCGTGGCCGAAGGAGATCGTCACCGAGTTGATCTTCTTCCAGGTTCGCGGCTGCGTCGGCGTCGCAACGCCTGGCATCTCCGTCTCCATTTTGGACAGCAGCCCGAGCTTGGTCAGGAACTCCCGGTGGCGGTCGATGCCGACCATGTCGGCAACGGCGGCGGTGCCGATGTTCGAGGAATACTGGAAGACCTCGGGGATCGAGAGAACGCGGTTCTTGCCCTTGAAGTCCTTGATGATGAAGCCGCCCATGCGGATCGGCCGGGTGGCGTCGACCATCGAGTTCAGGTTGATCTTGCCCTCATCCAGGCCCATCGCCAGTGTGAAGCTCTTGAAGGTCGAGCCCATTTCGAATGTCGCGTTGCTGATGCGGTTGAACCAGCCCTTCTCATATTCCTTGTCGACCTTGCCGTTGGCTAACGTTCGCGACGGCTGGTTGGGATCGAAGTCGGGCACCGATGCCATCGCCAGGACCTCGCCGGTCTCGACGTCGAGAATGACGGCGCCGGCGGCCTCGGCGCGGTATTTGACCATGGCTTCGGCGGCGACCTCGCGCACGATGTTCTGCACGCGCAGATCGATGGAGAGCTTCACCGGCTCCAGCGGCATGTCGCTCGTCAGGCCGGCGGCGCGAAGATCGAGCAGCCCCTGCTGATCGAGGTAGCGCTCCATGCCCGCAACACCGCGATTGTCGATATCGACATACCCCAGCACGTGCGCCGCCGTGTTTCCACCCGGATAGAACCGCTTCTTCTCTGGCCGGAAACCGACACCCGGGATACCCAGCTCGAGGATCTGGCTCTGCTGACGCGGCGTGATCTGCCGCCGAAGCCACGCAAACCGTGACGATTTCACGGAAAGCTTGGCGTAGGTCCCCCGCCGATCGAGATCGGGGAAGATCGTGGCGAGTTTCTCCACCGCATCATCGACATCGACGATTTTGTTGGGCTCGGCGAACATCGAGACGGTGCGAACGTCGGTCGCCAGCAATTGCCCGTGCCTGTCGAAAATGTCGGGCCGCGACGCCAGCAGCTTGTCCGATGGCAGGATGCCGGATGTCGCCTCGGGATCGCGTGCCCCGTATTCGACAAGCCGAGCGGCACTGGCCGTAAAGCCCATGACGAGCGCCAGCGCGACCAGAAGCACGCGCGTCTTGCCCTGCCTGTAGAGATCGACCTTCTTTCGGCGCCCCCTGTTGAGCGCCGAGACATTGAGATGGCCGCGGCGTTTCGCGAGGATGATTTTCGATACGAGGCTCATCGTGCGCGCGCTCCCGGTATCCGGAGATATCGCGGCGAGGCAGGCAGGCTCTTGGGTGCGTCAGCGAGTAACAACATCGGGGCTCTCTCTCGAGCAGCCCTGATATCATCAGGAGATCGTCAGGCTGCTCTGGCTAGTGAATCGGAACGGGAAAGAGCGCCGCCGCCGATCGGCGGCCGATACATGGGATCGAGCGTCCGGCCTTCGAGATGGATCGGGAGATTGGGATGGTAGCTTATGTCGGCGAGTTCCCAGGCGCTGGGCCAGGCATCGACAGGCAGCCGCCGTGTCCAGTGCTCGGCGTCATGGATATGGCTGACGTCGCGGCTGTCGTCACCGGAGAGCGCATCGCCTTCTGTGACAAACTCGGTCTGGCAGGGTGCTGCCAAGGAAGCGCTCGGAAGGCAAAGCTGTGCACTGCCGATCGTGGTCAGCATGATCATCACAACAATGAGGATGCGCCGAATCATCTTCTACCGAGTAAGGCTTCGTTAACGCTAACCAGCCTAGCGGCAGAACCTTACCCAATTCTCAATATTTCAGACGACGCGCATGGAGCCTCTCGGCAAAACGCCTCCCCTTCACCCCCCTTTCATTGTGGCAAAAGGCCCTTTCCCAAAGACAGGGGAGCGGCCATTGGTCCTTCTTCTTCTCAGCCGGAAAGATCGATATGCTGGCGCGATGAATGTCGTTTCGGTCAAACCACCTCGCAGGATGTCGCGCCAAAGGCTTACCTTGGCGTGGCAATTCGGCATCGCCGGTGGTCTGGTGCTGGTGCTCGGCATGGTGCTGATCGGATTGTGGGTGACGAACCGCATCGAGAGCGCGGCGGTGCGCAACACGGCGAGCGCCACCGCGCTCTATGTCGACAGCATCATCGCACCCCTCACGCAGGAACTCGCCTCAGGCACCTCGCTTGGCGAAGGCGCCAAGCTGGCGCTCACCGAAACGCTGCAGCAGGGCGTGCTGCGCGGCAGGCTCTATTCATTCAAGATCTGGCGGCCTGACGGGACGGTGCTCTTCAGCAGCGAGCCCAGCCTTGTCGGCAAGCACTTCGAGATGACCGAGGGGCTCGCGACGGCGCTCGCCGGCTCGGTGCATGCCGAGTTCGACGACCTCAGGGGCGAGGAAAACAAGCTCGAGCAAAAAAGCGGCCAGCCGCTTCTCGAAATCTACAGCCCGATCCGCGAGCCCTGGTCGGGCGACATCATTGCCGTCGCCGAATTCTACGAGATCGCCAGTGACCTCCGCTCCGAACTCGCGGTCGCGAGGCTGCAAAGCTGGCTGGTCGTCGGCACCGTCACGGCCGGCATGCTCGCGCTGCTCTTCATCATCGTCGCTCGAGGCAGCCACCTGATCGACGTCCAGCGCCGGTCGCTCGACGCACAGGTCATCGAGTTGTCGCGGATGCTCGATCTCAACCGCGCTTTGCGCCAGCGCGCCGACAAGGCCAACCAGCGCACAGCGACGCTCAACGAACGCTATCTCCGCCGCATCTCCGCCGAACTGCACGACGGCCCGGCGCAGCTGCTCGGCTTTGCCGCGTTGCGATTGGAGGCGATCGCCAAGGGAACGGCCAAGGGCGACGATGAATCGCTCGTCAGCAGTTCGATCACCGAGGCCATTCAGGAAATCCGCAACATCTGCCGTGGCCTGACGCTGCCGGAGCTGGAAAAGCTCTCAGGCGATGATGTCGTTCGCCGCGCCATCCAGGCGCACGAGACGCATTCGCGCAGCAAGATCGTCTCGAATGTCGCGCCGCTCGATATCCCCGCGCAGGCCGCCAAGATCTGCGCCTACCGCTTTATCCAGGAGGCGCTGAGCAACGCCACCCGGCATGCCGGCGCATCGAAAATATCGGTGACCGCGGCCGAGGACGACCAGCACGTCACGATCACGGTCGAGGACAACGGAACCGGCTTTGTCAGGTCTGGAGACGAACACGGACTTGGCCTTGCCGGGCTTGAGGAACGGCTGGCCGGGCTCGGCGGGCGCCTCGACATCACGTCGGACGCCAGCGCCGGAACCACGCTGCGGATGATGCTACCGAGGAGACCATCGGAATGACTGCGAACACGCTGAGAGTGGCGATCGTCGACGACCACCCGATCTTTCGCAATGGCCTGGCGCGAAGCCTTTCCGACGAGCCGGGTTTCGAGGTGGTCGGCGAAGGCGCCAGCGCCGCCGATGCGATAGCGCTGTTCAATCAGCATCGGCCCGATGCGCTGCTTCTCGATCTCTCCATGCCCGGCGGCGGGCATCACGCCCTGCGGGCGATCATCAAGGATGACGCGGCGGCAACTGTCATCGTGCTCACGGCTTCCGAAGAGGACAGCGATCTCTTCGACGCGCTCAAGGAGGGCGCGAAGGGTTACATCCTCAAGGGGGTCAACGCCTCCACGCTGGTATCAGCGGTCCGCAACGTGGTGGCGGGCGAGAGCTATGTGTCTCCGAGCCTTGCCGCGCGCATTCTGACGGAGATGAAGGGCGATGCCGCCCAGCCCAACCCTGCCCCGGCGCGCAATCCGCAAGAGGATGCTTTGGCCCTGCTGACGCCACGCGAAGAGCAGATCCTCGGATTGGTCGCCGATGGCAACAGCAACAAGGAGGTTGCCCGCCAGCTCAGCCTTCAGGAAAAGACGATCAAGCACAACATGACGCGCATCCTGCAAAAGCTTAAGGCGCGCAATCGCACGGAAGCCGCAATGTTCCTGCGCGACGCGCGATCGCGGTCCTGATCAGTCCCGGTTACAATTAGCGGAAACGGTCGATATCGGTTTTCTTGGCGTCGCGACGGATGACGAGGCGGCCTTCGGGATCGAACAGCTCATAGCGGCCGTTCCTGATGCGCTCGCGCCAGCCGCCATCAAAGGCGCGATCCTCGCGCGGGGATATCGAGCCGGTGCGATCATCCCTGCCGCCATGCCGGCCACTTCCCGAGCGGCTGCCGCCATCGTCGTCCGACGAGTGAGATCCGGATGAGCCTGAGCCCGAGGAGCCGGAAGACCCCGAACCGGAGGATCCGGAATGGTCGGAACCGGACGATCCTGAACCGGATCCCGATCCGCCGCCGCCCGAGCTGCCGCTGCCACTACCGCCCGAGCTCCCGCTCCCGCCCGAACCACCGCCACCACTTC
>UBJO01000049.1 GCA_900465665.1 Hyphomicrobiales bacterium | reverse complement strand
AAGCGGCTTATAAGGCCCCTCACCCAAACAAGTCAACACACCCATGCAAAGTTTTTTGACAGTTTTATAACATGTTGTTTTGACTGGGGGAATTTCACGCACATCGGATAGCGGCCAGATTGGCTTTATGACAGCGCCGGCGTTTTTCGCGGCTGATCGCGCCATAATAACCCGAAACAGGCAATATTCGTCCTTCACGCCGCATCGAACCGACGCAGTCGGCATCATCACCGGTTTGCCGAACCGCCGTCGCCCTTTATAGAGTGCGCTTTATAGAGAGATATCGGCCATCCAGCCGCCAGCACTATATAGAGAGGACAGACGAGGCGTGATCGACATGCGTGCCCTGCCGGAGCTCCCGGTCTCCCATGTTCTGCCCGAGATCGGCGCGGCGTTAACGACGGCGCGGCGCGCCGTGCTCTCGGCACCGCCGGGGGCGGGCAAGACGACGCTGGTGCCGCTTCATCTTCTCAATGAGGCGTGGCGCGGCGATAGCAGGATCATTCTGCTCGAGCCGCGACGGCTTGCGGCGCGCGCGGCGGCCGGGCGGATGGCAGCGCTGCTCAATGAGAATGTCGGCGAGACCGTCGGCTATCGCATGCGGCTCGACACCAGGATTTCGGCGCGAACGCGGATCGAAGTGGTGACCGAGGGTGTGTTCGCGCGGATGATCCTCGACGATCCTGAGCTCTCGGGCGTTTCTGCTGTGATCTTCGACGAATTTCACGAGCGGTCGCTCGACGCCGATTTCGGGCTGGCGCTGGCGCTCGACGTGCAATCGGCGCTGCGCGAGGATTTGCGGATCCTGGTCATGTCGGCGACGCTCGACGTGGCCGGCGTGGTGGCGCTGCTCGACAACCCGCCCTTGATCGAGAGCATGGGACGCAGCTTCCCGATCGATATTCGCTACCAGGATCGGCCGGGCGGCGAGCGGATCGAAGATACGATGACGCGGGCGATCATCGACGCGCATAAAACGGAGAACGGATCGATCCTCGCCTTTCTGCCCGGACAGGCCGAAATCACCAGAACGGCCGAGCGGCTGCGGGAGCGGTTCGACGCGACAACGGTGATCGCGCCGCTCTACGGTAATCTCAGCCAGAGGGAACAGGACGCGGCGATCCGGCCAGCCGCGACAGGCACCCGCAAGATCGTGCTGGCGACCTCGATCGCCGAGACCTCGATCACCATCGATGGCGTCCGGATCGTGATCGACAGCGGCTTGCAGCGCCTGCCGGTGTTCGAGGCATCGACAGGGATCACCCGGCTGGAGACGGTCAGGGTATCGCGGGCCTCGGCCGACCAGCGGGCCGGACGCGCGGGCCGAACGGAGCCTGGGATCGCCATCCGGCTCTGGCACCAGGGGCAGACGGCGGCGATGCCCGCCTTCACGCCGCCGCAGATCCTCTCGACCGATCTTTCCGGTCTCGTGCTCGATCTCGCCCATTGGGGCGTGCAGGATACACGGGCGCTCGGCTTCATGGACCAGCCGCCGGAGACGACGCTTGCGGAGGCGCGCGCGCTGCTGCGCGAACTCGGCGCGCTCGACCGGGATGGTGGGCTGACCGCGCGCGGCCGGGAGATGCGCGACATGGCGCTGCCCCCGCGACTGGCGGCAATGGTGCTCTCCTCGGGAGAAACCGGCCACGCCAGGGAGGCGGCGATGATGGCCGTGCTTCTGACGGAACAGGGGCTGGGCGGGACGAGCATCGATCTCGAAGACCGGTTGCGCCGGTTCAAATCCGAGCGCGGCGAGCGGGCCGAGGCGGCGCGGCAGCTGGCTATCCGGCTGGCGAAGGGGCGCGATAAAGTGGTGGCGCAGGAGCCGGGACTTGCCGGCCGGTTGCTTATTCATGCCTTTCCCGATCGCATCGCGCTGCAGCGCGGCGGGCGCGGGCGCTTCGTGATGGCCAATGGCCGCGGTGCAGAGATCGCCGAGACCGAGCGGCTGGCGAGCAGCCCGATGCTTGTGATCGCCGACCTCACGGGCCGGGCGGCGCAGGCGCGGATTCTCGCAGCGGCAGAAGTGACGCGCGGCGATGTCGAGGCGGAGCTGCCGGGCGCGATCCGCACCGACGACCAGACCTTCTTCGACCGGCAAAGCAAGCAGGTGCGGGCAAGGCGGGCGACGCGGCTTGGCGCCATCGTTTTCGACGAGACGCCGCTGCCCCGGCCATCCGGCGAGGCGGTCACGCGGGCGCTGGCCGAGGGGATCAAGGAGATGGGGCTGGAGCAGCTGCCGTTTTCCAAGGAAGCGGCACAACTGCGCGAGCGGATCGGCTTTCTTTATAGAAGCATTGGCGCGCCATGGCCCGACATGAGCGAAGCGGCGCTGCTCGCCCGGATGGACGACTGGTTCATTCCCTATCAGGCGGATGCGCGGGGGCTTTCCGACATTTCGGCGGGTGGGCTTTCGAACGGATTGATGGCGCTGGTGCCGCACGAGCTGCAGCGCGACCTTTCGCGGCTGGCCCCGACGCATTTCGAGGCACCGACGGGGCAGCGGCATCCGATACAATATGACGGGGAAGAACCGACGCTGACCATCCGGGTGCAGGAGCTGTTCGGGCTGAAGGCGCATCCTGCCATTGCAGGCGGACGGCTTTCGCTGCTGCTGGAGCTGACATCGCCGGCGCATCGGCCGATCCAGACGACGCGCGATCTTCCGGGGTTCTGGGCCGGGAGCTGGAAGGATGTGCGCGCCGACATGCGCGGGCGCTATCCCCGGCATCCCTGGCCGGAGCGACCGGAAGAAGCACTGCCGACCACCCGGGCAAAACCACGAGGAACATGAGCCGCAATGCCGAGCAAGAATAAAGAAATGGCCGACAAGGTCGAAAGCATGCCCGAGGAAGATAGGCAGAGCAGCCGCCGGCTGAGGCTGGAGACGCTGGTGCGTCTGCGCTGGCTTGCCGTCTGCGGACAGACCGCCACGGTGCTGATCGTTGCCCTGTGGCTGCAATTTCCGCTGCCGGTGCAGGCGTGCATTGCGCTCATCACGGCGCTGGCGATCGTCAACTTCTATCTGATGATCCGCTATCCGGCGACGCACCGCATCGACCCGGTGGCGGCGCTGGCGCTGCTCGGCTTCGATCTCCTGCAGCTCTGCGCGCTGCTCTTCATCACCGGCGGGCTTGTCAATCCATTCGCGGTGCTGGTGTGCGTCCCTGTTATTATCGCGTTTGCGTCGCAGCCGATCCGCTACAGCATGCCGCTGATCGTGGTGGCATTGGCCTGCATTACCATACTGCCGTTTACGCCCTTCCCGCTTCCCTGGTTTGACGGGGCGGAGATCAACATTCCGAGCTTCATGCAGTTCGGGGTGTGGTGCGCGATCGCGTCAACCATGACGTTTGCCGCCTTTTATGCCTATCGAGTCTCCATGGAAGGGCGACAGCTGGCCGAAGCACTGGCGGCGACGGAACTGGTGCTGCAGCGCGAGAAGCATCTGTCGCAGCTTGATGGGCTGGCTGCGGCGGCCGCACACGAGCTGGGAACGCCGCTCGCCACCATCAGCGTCGTTGCAAAGGAGATGGAGCGGGAGCTGAAGGATGACGATCGCTTCCGCGAGGATGTGCAACTGCTGCGCAGCCAGAGCGAGCGCTGCCGGGACATCCTGCGCCGGCTGACCACACTCTCGGCCGAGGGCGACGCGCATCTGAGACGCCTGCCGCTCTCCTCGATGATGGAGGAGATCGTCGCACCGCATCGTGAATTCGGCATCAAGCTCAACCTCGTGGAAAAAGCGCCGCGCAAGGGCGAGCCGGTGACGGAGCGCAATGCCGGGATGATGTACGGGCTTGGCAATCTGGTCGAGAATGCCGTCGATTATGCCCGCCAGGAGGTGACGGTCACGGTGGAGCACGACCAGGAGCGAGTGCGCATCACGATCGAAGACGACGGCGAAGGCTACTCGCCCGATATCCTGCTCAGGATCGGCGAGCCTTATGTGACCAAGCGGCAGAAGGAGGACCGGGCCGGCGGGCTGGGGCTGGGGCTGTTCATCGCCAAGACGCTATTGGAGCGCTCGGGTGCGGTGCTGACCTTCGAAAATCGGGGTCCTGATTATGTCGGCGCGCGCGTTCGCGTCGAATGGCCGCGGTTGCTGATCGATACGCATTCGACAAAATGAGCCTATGGGGCTAAAGAAAACGCAATGCAATAGGCCTATATCAGGCTGACAGCGCCAGGATTGAAATAGATGAGCGAGCAGATTACCGACCCCTCCCCCGCCAGCGACGACTATATCGGCCCCGATGCGAGCCTGCTGATCGTCGATGACGACGGACCGTTCCTGCGCCGGCTTGCGCGCGCCATGGAGACGCGCGGCTTCCAGGTGGAGACCGCGGAATCGGTGGCGGAGGGTGTGGCCAAGTCGCACGCCAATCCGCCGAAATACGCGGTGCTCGACCTGCGGCTCGGCGACGGCAATGGCCTCGACGTGATCGAGGCGATCCGCCAGAAGCGGGAAGACACGCGCATCATCGTCTTGACCGGTTACGGCAATATCGCCACGGCCGTGACCGCGGTGAAGCTCGGCGCTGTCGACTATCTCGCCAAGCCGGCGGATGCCGACGATGTCTATGCGGCGCTGACCCAGCGCAGCGGCGAGAAGGTCGAGTTGCCTGAGAACCCGATGTCGGCCGACCGGGTGCGCTGGGAGCATATCCAGCGTGTCTACGAGATCTGCGAACGCAACGTTTCGGAGACGGCGCGCCGGCTCAACATGCACCGCCGCACATTGCAGCGCATTCTCGCCAAGCGGGCGCCGAAGTAAATTCGAGTTAGACGTCGTCGACGCCGAGCGGCTTACCAGTGGCCCATTCGGCCATCAGCAGGCGCTGGGCGGCCGCGCGCGAAAAGTTCAGCGTGACGGATTTGCGGGTGGCGGGCGCGAGCTTATGCTCGGGTGCCTCGCGGATCATGTGGGCGCCATAGCCATCGGAGAGAAACAGGCCGCAATCCTCGGGGAAGATATCGAGCGGCACATCCTTGTGTGTCGCGAAGAACAGCCGGTCGCAATGCAGACGATATTCCGGCCACTTGCGATCCACCCTGAAGTCCTCGATCGACGTCTTGATTTCGATGATCCAGATTTCGCCCTTGTCCGAGACGGTGATCAGATCGGCGCGTCGGCCGCTTGCGAGCGGCAGTTCGGGCAACACGGCGTGACGCATCTCGTGAAGTAGAATTTGAGTGCCGCGACGCACCAGCATGGCCCTGTCCGATTGTCGGCCATCGATTAACGGATTGTTATTGTAAACACTCAAAATCGTCATGGATAAGTTGGGGTCCGGCGCCCGCGTTGTTGCAAAAAAACCATGCGGTTCTAGTTTGCCATTGCGTAATTGCTCCGCCGCACTGCAACAGCTTGCCAAGGCGAAGTTAATCGAAAATAAACCATAATCTAAGATGGTTCGAAAGAACGATCCTCCCTTGCCCCATTCTTAAGAGACATCCATGCGCATCCGCAATGCACTTCCTGTATTCGGCCTGATGGCGACGCTCGCTCTGGCCGGTTGCTCAACGACTTCCGAGAGCGCCTCTGTCGAAAACAAGGCTGCCATGCCGGGTCCGACGGTCCAGACCGCGCAGATCTTCGACGACGCTTACGGCGTCACCACGGATGCCGGATATTCGCTGCCGGCGATCCCGATCCAGAAGGTCAAGCCGCAGTTCCACAGGCAGGTTGTCTCCTACGAAACCACGGAACGTCCGGGCACGATCATCGTAAACACCCGCGAACGTTTCCTCTACTACATCATGCCCGGCGGCAAGGCGATGCGCTACGGCATCGGCGTCGGCAAGCAGGGCTTCGCATGGGCCGGCACCGCATACGTCGCCTGGAAGCAGGAATGGCCGAACTGGCATCCCCCGAAGGAAATGGCCGTTCGCCGCCCCGAGATCGCCAAGTACGTCGAAGACGGCATGGGTCCTGGCCTTTCCAACCCGCTCGGCGCACGCGCCATGTACCTCTTCAACGAAGAAGGCAAGGACACGCTGTTCCGCCTGCACGGCACCCCGGAATGGGCTTCGATCGGCACCGCCGCTTCGTCTGGCTGCATCCGCCTGATCAACCAGGACGTCATCGACCTCTACAGCCGCGTCCGTCCGGGCAAGACGACCTCCAAGGTCATCGTCATCCAGTAAGCTGGACCTGAAATTCGGTATAAAAAAGGCCGCCGGAACATTCGCTCCGGCGGCCTTTTTGTATCTACTATGTGGGGATCAGGCCGCTTGCGCGGCCTTCAGCTCCAGGCGACGGCGGTGCAGGACCGGCTCGGTATAGCCGTTCGGCTGCGCCCTGCCCTTCAAGACCAGTTCGAGAGCGGCCTGGAAGGCGATCGAGCGGTCGAAATCTTTAGCCATCGGATGATAAGCCGCGTCCCCGGCGTTCTGGCCATCGACCACGGCGGCCATGCGCTTCATCGTCTCGACAATCTGATCTTCGGTGACGACCTTGTGGTGCAGCCAGTTCGCCATATGCTGCGCCGAGATGCGCAACGTCGCGCGGTCTTCCATCAGGCCGACATTGTTGATGTCCGGAACCTTGGAGCAGCCGACGCCCTGATCGACCCAGCGCACGACGTAGCCCAGAATCCCCTGCGCGTTGTTGTCGAGTTCGCGCTGGACTTCCTCCGGCGTCCAATTGGGACGGACGGCGACGGGCACGGACAGGATATCGCTCAGCTTGGCGCGCGGGCGATCCTTCAGGCCGCGCTGGACATTGGCGACGTTGACGCGGTGATAATGCGTGGCGTGCAGGGTCGCTGCGGTCGGCGACGGGACCCACGCGGTGTTGGCGCCGGCCTTCGGATGGGCGATCTTCTGCTCCAGCATGGCCGCCATCAAATCCGGCATGGCCCACATGCCCTTGCCGATCTGCGCATGGCCGGAGAGGCCGCATTCGAGACCGATATCGACGTTCCAGTTCTCGTAAGCCGCGATCCAGGCGGCCTGCTTCATGTCGCCCTTGCGGATCATCGGACCGGCTTCCATCGAGGTGTGCATCTCGTCGCCGGTGCGATCGAGGAAGCCGGTGTTGATGAAGACGACGCGCTCGCGGGCGGCGCGAATGCACTCCTTGAGGTTGACGGTGGTGCGGCGCTCCTCGTCCATGATGCCCATCTTCATGGTGTTCTTCGCCATGCCGAGCGCATCCTCGACGCGGCCGAAGATCTCGACGGCGAAGGCGACTTCCTCGGGGCCGTGCATCTTCGGCTTGACGACATACATGGAGCCGGTGCGCGAATTCTTGCGGCGGCCGTTGGGGCCGATGTCGTAAAGCGCGATGGCGGCGGTGATCATCGCGTCCATGATCCCCTCGGGCACCTCGTTGCCATCTCGATCAAGGATAGCCGGATTCGTCATGAGGTGACCGACATTGCGGATCAGCATCAGCGAGCGGCGATGGACCTCGAAGCCCGCGCCATCCGGGCCGGTGTAATCTAGATCGGGATTGAGCTTGCGGATGAAGCTCTTGCCGCCCTTCACGACCTCTTCCTGCAGATCGCCCTTCATCAGGCCGAGCCAGTTGCGGTAGACCTCGGTCTTGTCCTCGGCGTCGACGGCGGCGATGGAATCCTCGCAGTCCATGATCGTGGTGATGGCGGATTCAAGCCAGACATCGGAGATGTGCGCGGCGTCGCTCTTGCCGATCGCAGTTCCGGCATCGATGACGATGTCGATATGGATGCCGTTGTTCTTCAGCAGGATGTTGGTCGGAGCCGCCGCATCGCCTCGATAGCCGGCGAAATGCGAGGCATCCTTCAGCGCGACATGCTCGCCGTCAGTGGACGTGATAGCGAGCGCGCCGTCCTTGATGACGAGGCCGGCGACGTCCTTCCAGCTCCAATCGATGAGCGGAACGGCGTTGTCGAGGAAATCGCGAACCCAGGCGATGACCTTTTCGCCGCGCTTCGGATTGTAGCCTTTGCCCTTCTCCGCGCCGTCGGCCTCGGAAATCGCGTCGGTGCCGTAGAGCGCGTCATAGAGCGAGCCCCAGCGAGCATTGGCGGCGTTCAGCGCGTAGCGGGCGTTCATGACCGGCACGACCAACTGCGGGCCGGCGATCGAAGCGATCTCCGGATCGACATTGGTCGTGCTGACCTGGAAGTCGGAGCCCTCCGGCAGGAGATAGCCGATCTCGCGCAGGAAGGCCTGATAGGCGTCCATATCGGTGGGGGCGCCGTGCTGGCGATACCAGTCGTCGATGCGCAGCTGCAGCGCGTCGCGCTTGGCGAGCAGTTCGCGGTTTTTCGGCGCCAGATCATGGACGATGGCCGAGAAGTCGGCGAAGAACTTGTCCGCATCGAGCCCGAGACCGGGAAGCGCCTCCTTGACCAGGAAATCATGAAGGACGGCTTCAATCGCAAGACCGTGTTTTTCGATGCGGCTCATAGACTATCTCCTCGGGCGGCGCGTTTTTCGCATGCTGCCACTTTGACCGGCTTTCATTCATAGTCAATCAGGCAATAGTTTGAAAGATTTATGCCTTTTCAGGCAAGAACTCTCGGTGTGACGCGCATCGGCAGGCCGTTTTGCGGCTGGGTGGTCAGTTTCTGCACCGGCCAGGGATTGGTCTCATCCGTCATGTCGAAGCGGAAGCGGTGCATCATGACGGCGAGTGCGATCACCGCCTCCTGCAGCGCGAAGGTGGCTCCGATGCAGACGCGCGGGCCGGCGCCGAAGGGGAGGAACTGGAAGCGACTGATATTGGCGCGGTTTTCGGGCAGGAAGCGCTCCGGCATATAGGCGCGGGGCTTGTCCCAATAGAGTTCGTGGCGGTGCAGCGTCCAGGGCATGATCAGCACGGTGACGCCGGCCTCGATCTCGACGGTCTCGCCCTTGGCGTTGGTCCAGCGATCATCCGATATCGCGGCGCGGTTGATCGACGGGGCCGGCGGATAGAGGCGCAAAGCCTCTTCGAAGGCGGCGCGGGTATAGGGCATGAGATCGAGCCACTTCACCGGCTCGGCGCCTGTTGCCAGCACGCGGTCGATCTCTTCCTCCATCGCGTCGCGGATATGCGGCGTGTTGGCGACGCAATAGAGCGTCCAGGCCAGCGCGCGGGCCGTGGTTTCGTGGCCGGCGCCGATGAAGGTGAGGATATTGTCCTCGATCTCGGCATTGGTGAGCCCGCCCGACTTTGCCTGGTCGAGCAACAGCGTCAGGAAATCCTCGGGCGTCGTGTCGCGGTCCGCTTCCATGCGGGCCAAGCGGGCATCCATGGTTTCGCGGACGATGGTGCGGAATTTCTCCAGCACCTTCTGGCCGCCGATGCGGGTGACGCGAGGGACCCAGGGGGGGGCGCGCAACAGGTCCATCGGATCGACGCGGCCCATGCGATGCAGGAGCGCGTTGACGTCATCGGCGAAACTGTCGGAGGAGGTGACGATCTCGCCTGAGAACAGCGTGTCGGCGAGGATGGCGAAGGTGAGTTCGGCCATGTCGCTGGCGATCTCGAAGGTCTTTCCGTCGCTGCCCGCTTCTTCGTACTTACGGACGTACTCTTCGGACTGGCGCAGCATCTGGCCGGCGAAGCCATTGGCGTGGCGCGGCGTGAAGACCGGGGCGACGGCCTTGCGCGAACGCTTCCATACCTCGCCTTCCGCCGTCAGCAGGCCATCGCGCAGGATCGGCCGCAGGATCAACTGGCGGATATCCGACATGCGGTAGTTCGCGGCGTTATCGACCAGCACATGCTTGATCAGGCCGGGATCGTTGACGATGATCGTGCGTTCGCGGAAGAACTTCGTCTTGATGAAGGGCAGCGTGTAGGACGGCTCGCCCCACAGCTCCAGCGGATTACGCAGGATGGTGCGGATGATCTCAAGCCGGCTCGGCGGCACGGTGCGAGGAACGGGCGCTGGCGGAACGAACGGATCTGGACGCATGTCCATGTGCTGCAAGCCTTTCGCGGAAGATTATGGCCCTCCCCGGCAGGACTAGAGTTAGAGCAGGCGCTCCAGCTCGTCCAGCTTGTCGTTGATCAACCATCCGTAATAGTTCTCTTCCGGCCATACCGTTTCGCCGGAGGCGCGGTTCTTGGCGGCGAGGGCTGCGGCGCGCTGGCGGGAATTGCCGAGATTGTAGAGCGTTGCCGTCAGGCCCGGATTCTTCGAGATGTCCATGCCGGCGATCTGCTTGTAATCGTCGATCGAGCGGCGCACGGCGGCGGCCACGAAGGCAAGCGAGATATCCGGGTCCATGATCGCCTTGTAGACGGTGCCGGCATCCTTCTCGTTGAGCTTGTTGATACCGGAAACGCGGCTGACGAGGTCGGAGAGCATCAGCGCGGTCAGCGGATTGATCTGGCCGAGGCCGAAGGTCTGGCCGGCGTAGAAAGGCTGGAAGAAGACGGCGCTGAAGCGGTTGTTCGGGAAGCTCTTGCCGCCGACGGTCTTGCCACGGAAATCGCTCTCCCAGACATCCTCGCGGCAGCTCCACAGCGTGTAAGAATCGCTCTTGCCGTTACATTCAGAAAACTGCGGGCGCTTGACGAAATCGTCCACATCCTCGCCGTCATAGGCGAAGCGGAAGCTCTGGCCGGCGTAGGACGCGGCCTTGACGTAATAGGACTGCAGGCGGTCGTAGGCGTCGACATTATAGGTGTGCTCGCCGACGATGGCGCCGATCACGTGTATCGGGTCGATGCCATAGGCAGCCGAGACCTTCTTGATCTTGCCCATCAGCTCGTGATCGGTGGCCAAGAGCTCGTGGACCTTGTCGTACTTGCGATCGAAGGTGGTCTTGGTGCCCTTGGTGCGGCGGACCGATGCGCCGGGAACGTTCGGCTGCTCGACGTTGCGATTGCCTGGCGGCACGAGCTGCATGGAAAAAGCGGGCGCGGCGGTCAAGACCGTGGCGGCAATTACAAGGCTCGTCAGAAGGCGTCGCACGATCAGCTTTCCCATCATTTCCAATAGAGGCATTTCCGGTATCGGTCGGCATTTCCAGCTTGGCTGGCGCGCTGACTGTACCAAAATCTTGGCCGAATAATGCTGGCGCCAACAACAAAACGGGCCTTTCACTAAAAAGTAAAAGGCCCGTTGTCGAGAGTTCAGTCGGTCAAAGTTGCGGCATCATGCCAGTAAAGCCTGAGACCGGTGTTTGCGCATCACAGAATGAAGCGCGACAGGTCTGTGTTCTGGGCGAGATCGCCGACATGCTTGCGCACGTATTCGGCATCGATGGTCACGGCGGTGCCGCCGCGATCCGGCGCGTTGAAGGAGATTTCGTCCAGCACGCGCTCCATCACCGTCTGCAGGCGGCGGGCGCCGATGTTTTCGACCGAGGCGTTCAGGTGAACACCCACATCGGCGAGCGCATCGATGCCGTCATCGGTGAATTCGAGCGTCAGGCCTTCGGTTTCCATCAGCGCCTTGTATTGGCGGATGAGGCTGGCTTCGGTTTCCGTCAGGATGCGGCGGAAGTCTTCCTTGGTCAGCGGGCGCAGCTCGACGCGGATCGGCAGGCGGCCCTGCAATTCCGGCAGCAGGTCCGACGGCTTGGAGACGTGGAAGGCGCCCGATGCGATGAACAAGACGTGGTCGGTCTTTACCGGCCCGTACTTGGTCGACACCGTGGTGCCTTCGACCAGCGGCAGCAGGTCGCGCTGCACACCTTCGCGCGAGACGCCGGCGCCCATGCCGCCATCGCGGGCGGCGATCTTGTCGATCTCGTCGAGGAAGACGATGCCGTCGTTTTCGACGGAGCGCACGGCCTCGCGCTGGATGACCTCATTGTCGATCAGCTTGTCGGATTCGTCGCGGATCAGGTCGGTATAGGAGGCCTTGACCGTGGTGCGCACCTTCTTGGTGCGGCCGCCCATGGCCTTGCCGAACATTTCCGACAGGTTGATCATGCCGATATTGCCACCGCCGGGCATGCCGGGGATGTCGAAGCCGCCCATGCCGGTGCTGGTATCGGCCACTTCGATATCGATTTCCTTGTCGTCGAGCTCACCGGCGCGCAGCTTCTTGCGGAAACTGTCGCGCGTTGCCGGCGAGGCGGTCGATCCGACCAGCGCGTCGAGCACGCGTTCCTCGGCGCTCATATGGGCCTTGGCCTCGACCTCGGCGCGCTTCTTTTCGCGCGCAAGGCCGATGCCGACCTCGACCAGATCGCGGACGATCTGCTCGACATCGCGGCCGACATAGCCGACTTCGGTGAACTTGGTGGCTTCGACCTTGATGAAGGGGGCGCCGGCGAGCTTGGCGAGACGGCGGGAGATTTCCGTCTTGCCGACGCCGGTCGGGCCGATCATCAGGATGTTCTTGGGCATCACTTCGTCGCGCAGGCTCTCATCGAGCTGCTGACGGCGCCAGCGGTTGCGCAGCGCAATGGCGACGGCGCGCTTGGCGTCATGCTGGCCGATGATATGACGGTCCAGCTCGGAGACGATTTCCCGGGGAGAAAAATTGGTCATGATATCCTCTTGGCTTTCCTGCTCCGGCCGGCCGTTCTCGGCCCGGCCCACAGGACCCATTGTGAACGATTGCCGTTATTCGGCGTCGAGCGTTTCGACCACGAGATTGTGGTTGGTGTAGACGCAGATATCGGCGGCGATATCGAGCGCCCGGCGCGCCACTTCTTCTGCCGACTTGTCGCTGTCCATCAAGGCGCGAGCGGCGGCGAAGGCGTAGTTGCCGCCGGAGCCGATGGCGATGGCGCCATGTTCGGGCTCGAGCACATCGCCGTTGCCGGTGATTGCCAGCGTCACCGACTTGTCGGCCACCAGCATCATGGCTTCGAGGCTGCGCAGATACTTGTCGGTGCGCCAATCCTTGGCGAGCTCAACGGCCGCGCGCATCAGCTGGCCGGGATATTGCTCGAGCTTCTTTTCAAGCCGCTCCAAGAGCGTGAAGGCATCCGCGGTGGCGCCGGCGAAACCGGCAATGACGTCACCCTTGCCGATGCGGCGCACCTTGCGGGCATTGCCCTTCATGACGGTCTGGCCGAGGCTGACCTGTCCGTCGCCCGCCATGATGACCTTGCCGCCCTTTCGAACTGTAATAATGGTTGTCATCGAATATACCCTAGCCCGTCAGGCGGGCCCTTACCTCGGGCCGCACATCGGCCCTGTTGAGCCCTATGTAAGTTGGCGAAAGCCGATTGCAATTGGCTTCGATTTCTCGACCCGCGCTTCTGGATATTTCCCGGCACGCCTGATAAGGAACCCGCGTATTTTCGGAGGGAGCGCCATATGGCCGAGACCGCAGCAAGCCGTACGGGATCCGTATCCCGCAAGACCAACGAGACCTCGGTTTCCGTTTCCGTCAATCTCGACGGCACCGGGAAATCGACGATTTCGACCGGCGTCGGCTTCTTCGACCATATGCTCGACCAACTGTCACGACATTCGCTGATCGACATGGAGATCGAGACCAAGGGCGATCTGCACGTCGACGACCACCATGCGGTGGAGGACACGGGCATCGCCATCGGCCAGGCCATCGCCAAGGCGCTCGGCGACCGTCGCGGCATCACCCGCTACGCCTCGATCGACCTTGCTATGGACGAAACGATGACGAAGGCCGCCGTCGATCTCTCCGGTCGCCCCTTCCTCGTCTGGAACGTATCGTTCAGCGCGCCGAAGATCGGCACCTTCGACACCGAACTCGTCCGCGAATTCTTCCAGGCACTCGCCCAGAACGCCGGGATCACCTTGCATATCCTGAACCATTATGGTGCCAACAACCACCATATTGCCGAGACATGCTTCAAGGCCGTCGCCCGCGCGCTGCGCACGGCGACAGAGATCGATCCTAGGCAGGCGGGCCGTGTACCCTCGACGAAGGGCACGCTCGTCTAAGCCCCTTCAGGGAGCTTGACGACATGACTTCCAGCTATCTGGTTCTGACCGCCCCTGGCGGCGCCGATATCAAGCACGAAAAGACGCGCTTCATTCGCGACGGCTTCACCGTACTCGGCTTCCTGTTTCCCTGGATCTGGCTCGCCGTCCACCGGCTCTGGCTCTACGCCGTCGCAGCCTTTCTCTTGCAGAGCATCGGCGGCGCGCTGATGGATCAGCCGGGCCTATGGCTGGTCGGTTTCGCCGTGACGTTCGGCACCAGCCTGCTTGTCGGGTTCGAGGGGCAGAACCTGCGGGTTCGCAACCTCGCCGCCAAAGGCTGGCAGGACGACGCGCTGATTTCGGCCGATCGGCTCGATGTGGCCGAGGAAATCTACTTTTCTGAAATTCAGACCGATCTCGGTGACGGCACTCCCTTGCCGTCGCCCAAATGGGATGGCGGGAGCCGCACTGAGCGCGGCACCGCAACATCCCTCGGTCTCTTTGGCTTTGATGGAGGACGCTGATGCGCGTCGCAATTATCGATTACGGTTCCGGCAATCTGCGTTCGGCGACGAAGGCCTTTGAGCGGGCCGCTCGCGAGGCTGGCGTGGACGCGGTGATCGACCTCACCGACAAGGCCGAGGTCGTTGCCGCCGCCGATCGCGTCGTCCTGCCTGGCGTTGGCGCTTATGCCGATTGCCGGCGGGGACTGGACGCCGTGCCGGGGATGACC
This sequence comes from Hyphomicrobiales bacterium, assembly GCA_900465665.1. Classification (GTDB taxonomy): domain Bacteria; phylum Pseudomonadota; class Alphaproteobacteria; order Rhizobiales; family Rhizobiaceae; genus Rhizobium. Next base: position 240,342 of record UBJO01000049.1, on the reverse strand, counting down.
GAGGCGCTGATCGACGTCGTCGAGAAGAAGGCGCGGCCTTTCTTCGGCATCTGCGTCGGCATGCAGCTGATGTCCTCGCGCGGGCTGGAGAAGACCACGACCGAGGGCCTGGGCTGGATTCCCGGTGACGTCGTTGAAATGACGCCCGATGATCCCAATCTGAAGATACCGCAGATCGGCTGGAACACGCTGGACCTGAAGCGCCCTCACCCGCTGTTCGAGGGTATTACGACCGGCACCGACGGGCTGCATGCCTATTTCGTGCATTCCTACCATCTGGCCGCGCAAAACCCCGAGGATGTGATCGCGACCACGGGTTACGGCGGACCGCTGACGGCCTTTGTCGGGCGCGACAACATGGCCGGCGCGCAGTTCCATCCGGAGAAGAGCCAGAAGCTCGGTCTCGCCCTGATTGCCAATTTCCTGCGCTGGAAGCCCTGAGCTCGCGCCTTTGAAGGACTGACAGAATGATCCTATTTCCCGCCATCGACCTCAAGGACGGCCAGTGCGTTCGCCTCAAGCTGGGCGATATGGAGCAGGCAACCGTCTACAATCCGGACCCGGGCGCGCAGGCGAAGGCCTTCGAGGACCAGGGCTTCGAATGGCTGCACGTGGTCGATCTCAACGGCGCGTTTGCCGGTGAAAGCGTCAATGGCGCTGCCGTCGATGCGATCCTGAAGGCGACGAAGAACCCGGTACAGCTGGGCGGCGGCATCCGCACGCTCGATCATATCGAAAGCTGGCTCGCGCGCGGGCTGTCGCGGGTGATCCTGGGCACCGTTGCCGTGCGCGATCCGGCACTTGTCATCGAGGCCTGCAAGAAGTTTCCGGGCCATGTGGCCGTCGGCATCGACGCCAAGGGCGGCAAGGTGGCCGTCGAGGGCTGGGCTGAGGCGTCCGAGCTCGGCATCATCGAGCTCGCCAAGAAGTTCGAGGGCGCGGGCGTCGCGGCGATCATCTATACAGACATCGACCGTGACGGCATCCTGACCGGGATCAATTGGGATTCGACGCTGGAACTGGCGGAGGCCGTCTCGATCCCCGTCATCGCGTCGGGCGGACTGGCCTCGATCGACGACATCAAGCGGATGCTGAAGCCGGATGCCGCGAAGCTCGAGGGCGCGATTTCGGGACGGGCGCTTTATGACGGCCGTATCGATCCCACGGAAGCGCTGGCGCTGATTGCGGCGTCGCGCGCGAAGGAGACTGCGCAATGACCCTGAAGGCTCGCGTCATTCCCTGCCTCGACGTCAAGGACGGCCGTGTCGTCAAGGGCGTCAACTTCCTCAACCTCGTCGATGCCGGTGATCCCGTCGAGGCCGCCAAGGCCTATGATGCGGCCGGCGCCGACGAACTCTGCTTCCTCGACATCACCGCCTCCTCCGACAACCGCGAAACGATCTTCGATGTTGTGTCGCGCACGGCCGACCAGTGCTTCATGCCGGTTACCGTGGGCGGCGGCGTTCGCACGATCGCCGATATCCGCAAGCTTTTGCTTTGCGGCGCCGACAAGGTCTCGATCAATTCGGCGGCCGTCAGCAATCCGGATTTCGTGGCGGAAGCGGCCGACAAGTTCGGCGACCAGTGCATCGTCGTCTCGATCGACGCCAAGCGCCGGCAGACGCCTGCCGATGGCGAGGCCAGCGCCTGGGAGATCTACACCCATGGCGGACGCAACGCGACGGGCATCGATGCGGTGGATTTCGCGCGCCGGATGGTCGAGCGCGGGGCCGGTGAATTGCTGGTGACCTCGATGGACCGCGACGGAACGAAAGCCGGCTACGATCTGGCGCTGACGCGGGCGATCGCGGACGCGGTGCGCGTTCCCGTCATTGCGTCCGGCGGTGTGGGCGATCTCGACGATCTCGTGGCCGGCGTGAAGGAAGGCCATGCGACGGCGGTTCTCGCCGCATCGATCTTCCACTTCGGCACCTATTCCGTCGGCGAAGCGAAGCGCTATATGTCTTCCTGCGGCATCGACATGCGTCTCGACTGAGACTGAAAGCGATATGATGAGCGAATTCACACTCAGCGACCTCGAAAAGATCGTCGACGCGCGGTCGAAGGCCGCGCCCGACGAATCCTGGACGGCGAAGCTCGTTGCGGCGGGCCAGCCGAAGGCGGCGAAGAAGCTTGGCGAGGAAGCGATCGAAGCCGTGATGGCAGCCGTCACCGACGACCGCGAAAACCTCACCTACGAGGCGGCCGACGTGCTCTATCATCTCTTGGTCGTATTGAAGATCGCCGGTATTCCGCTACAAGATGTCATGGCGGAACTTGAGCGCCGTACCGCTCAATCCGGCCTCAGGGAGAAGGCCAGTCGGCAAAGCTGATGGGTATCGCAAGACAGATCACCGGTGCGCCCGAGGCGCACGATCATTTCCAGGCGAATGCCTATTCGCCCTATCACTTCTTTTCATCCGAGGAATGGGCGAAGTTCAGGGCGGATACGCCGATGACGCTGACCTCCGACGAAGTCAAGCGACTGCGCTCGATGGGCGACCCGATCGATCTCGACGAAGTCCGGCGCATCTATCTCTCGGTGTCGCGCCTGCTTTCGGCGCATGTGGAATCGTCGCTGCTCCTATTCAAGCAGCGCAACCGGTTCCTCAGCCTGTCGAACGTGGCGAAGACGCCGTTCGTGATCGGGATCGCCGGCTCCGTGGCGGTGGGGAAGTCGACCACCGCGCGTATTCTGAAAGAGCTTCTGCGCCGCTGGCCGTCGAGCCCGAAGGTGGATCTCGTGACCACGGATGGCTTTCTCTACCCGAACGCCGTGCTGCAGCGGGAAAACCTGATGCAGCGCAAGGGTTTCCCGGAGAGCTATGACACGGGTGCGATCCTGCGGTTTCTGGCGGCGATCAAGGCCGGGCAGCCCGACGTCAAGGCGCCCTCCTACTCGCACCTTGTCTATGACGTGCTGCCGAACGAATACAAGATCATCGACCGGCCCGACATCCTGATCTTCGAAGGCATCAACGTGCTGCAATCGCGCGACCTGCCGGCGGGCGGCAAGATTGTGCCGATGGTCTCGGATTTCTTCGACTTCTCGATCTATATCGACGCGGATGAAAGCCGGATTCACGACTGGTACGTGACTCGTTTCATGGGCCTGCGCGAGACCGCCTTCCGCGATCCCAACTCGTTCTTCCACCGCTACGCCTCGATCAGCGAGGAGGAAGCGCTGTCGATCGCCGAGGGGCTCTGGCAGAACATCAACCTGAAGAACCTGCGCGAGAACATCCTGCCGACGCGCCCGCGCGCTGATCTGATCCTGCGCAAGGGGCAGAACCACCTGATCGAGCAGGTGGCGCTCCGCAAGCTTTAAGGCGTCACGCGCCGAAGCGTGAGGTTGATGCGGCCGCCATTTTTCAGAAGCGTGGATGTCGACGGGTAAATGCGGTCGACGCCGTGGAAGCACAGACGCCCCTGCCCGCCGAGAATGACGACATCGCCGCTGGAGAGCTTGAAGGACGTGGTCTTTTCCGTTCGCTCCAAGCCACCGACGCGAAACAGGCAGGTGTTGCCGAGCGAGATCGACACGACGGGCGCCGAAAGGTCCTGCTCGTCTTTGTCCTGGTGTAGGCCCATTTTAGCGTCGTCCGCGTAGAAGTTGACGAGGCAGGCCTCGGGTGGCTTGCCGTAGCCCGAGACATCATTCCAAATATCAAGCAATTCGCCGGGGATTGCCGGCCATGGTTTTCCCGTGGCCGGATGGGTCGGCTGGTAGCGGTAGCCGCGTTCCCTATCGGTGACCCAGCCGAGCGAGCCGCAATTGGTCATGCGCACCGACATGGGCTTGCCGGTGCCGGGCATGACGGGTGTGTAGAGCGGCGCTTCGGCAACGACAGAGCGGATGATGTCGACCAGAGCTTCCTGGCGGGGGCGGCTCAGATAATCCGGGCTGTGGCGAATGCCGTTCGGCAGCTGCAGCATCGCGCCCTCCTCTGGCTTACTCGCCGCTCGGGCGGCTGCGCATCTTCTTAACGTCGGAGCGGCCGGACTTGGCCTTCAGCCGGCGTTCCACGGAGCCCTTGGTCGGCTTGGTCTTCTTGCGTGGCGGCGGCGGCGGCTTGGCGGCCTCAAGGATCAGTTCCTTCAGCCGTTCGCGCGCATCCTCGCGGTTGCGTTCCTGGCTGCGGAAGCGGCTGGCCTCGATCATCAGCACGCCTTCCTTGGACATGCGACGGCCTGCCAGTTTCACGGCGTTGATCTTCACACGCTCGTTCAGCGCCGGCGAATTCTGGATGTTGAAGAACAGCTGGACTGATGTCGAGACCTTGTTGACGTTCTGCCCGCCGGGACCGCCCGCCAGAACGAACTGTTCCGTCAGTTCCCATCCTGAGATGGTGATCCTGTCGTTGATATAGAGCGGGTCGCTGGCCATGTGATGTCTATCTCACATCGCCTCCCGCTTGGAAAGGCGCTTCAAAACGCGCAAAACCCGGCCATTCAAGACCGGGTTTCACGTGAATCATCAATCAGTTGTCGCTGATTTACTCAGCGGCTACCCGAAAACCCGGGGCCGCATCGCGCACTCCGCCGTCGACGTGACCTTCGAACTTGGCGAAATTGTCGATGAACATGGTCACCAGCTTGTTCGCCTGCGCGTCATAGGCGGCAGCATCGGCCCAGGTCGAGCGCGGATCGAGAATGCCGCTTTCAACGCCCGCAACCGCAACCGGAACGGCGAAGCCGAAGTTCGGATCGGCGCGGAAATCGGACTTGCTGAGTTCGCCCGAAAGCGCGGCTGCGAGCAACGCACGCGTCGCCTTGATCGGCATGCGCTTGCCGGTGCCATAGGCGCCGCCGGTCCAGCCAGTGTTGACGAGCCAGCATTCGACGCCGTGGCGGCCGATCAGCTCCTTCAGCAGATTGCCGTATTCCGACGGGTGCCGGGGCATGAACGGGGCGCCGAAGCAGGTCGAGAAGGTTGCTTCCGGCTCGGTCACGCCGCGCTCCGTGCCGGCGACCTTGGCGGTGTAGCCGGACAGGAAGTGGTACATGGCCTGATCCGGAGTCAGCTTGGCGATCGGCGGCATGACGCCGAAGGCATCGGCCGTCAGCATGATGATCGTCTTCGGATGGCCGGCGCGGCCGGTTTCCGAAGCGTTCGGGATGAAATCGAGCGGATAGGCGCAACGGGTGTTTTCCGTGAGCGAACCATCGTTGAAATCGGGAACGCGGTTTTCATCGAGCACGACGTTTTCGAGCACGGTGCCGAAGCGCTGCGTCGTTGCGTAGATCTCCGGCTCCGCTTCGGCCGAGAGGCGGATGGTCTTGGCGTAGCAGCCACCCTCGAAATTGAAGATGCCGTCCTCGCCCCAACCGTGCTCGTCGTCGCCGATGAGCGTGCGGGCCGGATCTGCCGAAAGCGTCGTCTTGCCGGTGCCCGACAGGCCGAAGAAGACCGCGGCATCGCCATCCGGGCCGACGTTGGCCGAGCAGTGCATGGGCATGACGCCCTTGGCCGGCAACAGGTAGTTCAGCGCCGTGAAAACCGACTTCTTCATCTCGCCGGCGTAGAAGGTGCCGGCGATCAGGATTTCGCCGTTCGTCAGGTCGCAGGCGATGACGGTTTCGGTGCGGCAGCCGTAGCGTTCCGGATCGGCCTTGAAAGTCGGCAGGTCGATGATCGTCAGCTTCGGCGCAAAGCTCTCCAGCGTGGAACGTTCCGGCCGGATCAGCAGGTTGCGGATGAACAGCGAATGCCAGGCAAGCTCGGTGACGACGCGGGTCGGCAGCGCATTCGCCTCATCGGCGCCGCCGATCAGGTCCTGCACGAAGAGCTCCTTGCCGGCGGCGTGCGCCAGCATGTCCTGCTTCATAAGCGCGAAATGCTCGGGCGACATGGGCTTGTTGTTGTCCCACCAGATCTGGCCATCGGTATTCGCGTCACGCACGACGAACTTGTCCTTGGGCGAGCGGCCGGTGTGCTGGCCGGTCAATGCCCGCAAGGCGCCGTGAGCGGTGAGTTCGGCTTCTCCCCGGCGAATCGAGTCTTCATAGAGGGAGGCAGCGGTGAAGTTATAGCGAACGCTCTTCGCGCCTGCGAAACCTGCCGTCGCCAGCTCTATCGCTGGGTTGTGTGTACCGAACTGCTCCATGGTCATTTCCTTCCCTTGGGGCTCAACGCCGTTAAGAACTGAGCGCGAACCTACGGACAGGATTTTTAAAACGCAAGTGGCATAAATCGATATTATTTAATGATATCAGTTATTTAATCGATTTAAATTTCTGGCTTTTATTTTAAATCGTTTGAACTGGCTTGGCGTAGTCGATTTCACTGCACGACTTTCGGTTGTTTTCAAAAATTACCGATCGCCCCACCCTTTATCTTTGCCACAATTTGTTCCACCTTTATCCCCATAAGCGCATCCGGTTCATATGGCCGCCTGGGGACCTTCAAAAAACCTGGAGACGCGCATTAGATGACGGAGACGAATACAATGCCGACAATCGCGCTCGTTGATGACGACCGTAACATCCTGACCTCGGTGTCGATCGCGCTTGAGGCCGAAGGATACAAGGTCGAGACCTATACGGATGGCGCCTCGGCCCTTGACGGTCTTCTCGCCCGCCCGCCGCATCTGGCGATCTTCGATATCAAGATGCCGCGCATGGACGGAATGGAACTGCTGCGCCGTCTGCGCCAGAAATCCGACATGCCGGTGATTTTCCTTACCTCCAAGGATGAAGAGATCGACGAACTTTTCGGCCTGAAGATGGGCGCCGACGACTTCATCACCAAGCCGTTCTCACAGCGACTGCTGGTCGAGCGCGTTCGCGCCGTCCTGCGCCGCGCCGCCGGCCGTGAAGCCGCGGCAGCTGCCGCGACGGGTGCAGCACCCAAGCCCGGTGCCGCACAGCTCGCGCGCTCGCTTGAGCGCGGCCAGCTTGTGATGGACCAGGAACGCCACACCTGCACCTGGAAGAGCGAACCTGTGACGCTGACCGTCACCGAATTCCTGATCCTGCACTCGCTGGCGCAGCGCCCCGGCGTCGTGAAAAGCCGTGACGCGCTGATGGATGCGGCCTATGACGAGCAGGTCTATGTCGACGACCGCACCATCGACAGCCACATCAAGCGGCTGCGCAAGAAATTCAAGATGGTCGACAACGACTTTGATATGATTGAAACGCTCTACGGAGTGGGATACCGCTTCCGCGAAGCAGCCTGACGCCTAAGGGCGCGGCGGATAGGAATATATGAGAGCCGGCGCCGCGGACGCGGCCCGCTCTTCGAAAGGGCTGTCGTTGGCACAGTTGGTGCAGGAGAAGGATCTGGATGACGCAGACGGCGTAGGCCGACGCGTCAGGGGACGACGCTGGTCGCATCCTTTCACGATCATTCGCCGTATCTTCGGCAACGCCGTCTTTTCCAGCCTGACGCGTCGCATCCTCTTCTTCAATCTCGCAGCGCTCGTCGTTCTCGTCGGCGGCATTCTCTACCTCAACCAGTTTCGCGAGGGGCTGATCGACGCCCGTGTCGAGAGCCTGTTGACGCAGGGCGAGATCATCGCCGGCGCCGTCTCGGCTTCGGCCTCGGTCGATACCAACTCGATCACCATCGATCCCGAAAAGCTCTTGGAGCTGCAGGCCGGTCAGAGCATCACGCCGGTCCCGAACGACGAGGACCTGGAGTTTCCCATCGATCCGGAAAAGGTCGCGCCGGTTCTGCGTCGCCTGATCTCGCCGACCCGCACGCGCGCGCGCATCTTCGATGCCGACGCAAATCTGCTGCTCGATTCGCGCCATCTCTACTCGCGCGGCCAGGTGCTGCGCTTCGACCTTCCGCCGGTTGCCGATGAGGAGCAGACCTGGGGCGAGTGGTTTACGACGATCTTCAACAAGGTTCTGCAGCCGGGCAACCTGCCGCTTTACAAGGAAGCGCCCGGCGGCGACGGCTCGATCTACCCTGAAGTCATGAACGCGCTGACCGGTGTGCGCGGCGCTGTCGTCCGCACCACGGAAAAGGGCGAGCTGATCGTTTCCGTCGCGGTGCCGATCCAGCGTTTTCGTGCTGTGCTCGGCGTGCTGCTGCTATCGACGCAGGCCGGCGACATCGACAACATCGTTCATGCCGAGCGCCTTGGCATCATGCGCGTCTTCGGCGTCGCGACGCTGGTCAACGTGCTCCTGTCGCTGGTGCTGTCGTCGACGATCGCCAATCCACTGCGCCGCCTTTCGGCTGCGGCGATCCGCGTGCGCCGCGGCTCCAAGGAGCGTGAGGAGATCCCTGATTTCTCCGTTCGCCAGGACGAGATCGGCAACCTCTCCATCGCGCTGCGCGACATGACGACCGCGCTTTATGACCGGATCGACGCGATCGAGAGTTTCGCGGCCGACGTCAGCCACGAATTGAAGAACCCGCTGACCTCGCTGCGCAGCGCCGTCGAGACGCTGCCGCTGGCGAAATCCGACGATTCCAAGAAGCGGCTTATGGATGTCATCCAGCATGACGTGCGCCGTCTCGACCGCCTGATCAGCGATATCTCCGACGCCTCGCGCCTCGATGCCGAGCTTGCCCGCGTCGATGCGGGATCGGTGGATCTGGAGGTTCTGCTTCGTGACCTCGTGGAAATCTCGCGGCAGATCCGCAACCGCAAGAAGGAAGTACAGATCGAATTCGCGATCGAGCGAAAGCCCGGCGTGAAGACGCGCTTCCTCGTCAACGGCCACGACCTGCGCATCGGCCAGATCGTGACCAACCTGATCGAAAACGCACGCTCCTTCGTCTCCGACCAGGACGGGAAAATCACCGTTCGTCTGGTGCGCACCCGCTCGCGCTGTATCGTCTATATCGAGGATAACGGCCCCGGCATTCAGGCGGAGAACATCGACCGCATCTTCGAGCGCTTTTATACCGACAGGCCTGAGTCCGAAGGCTTTGGGCAGAATTCCGGCCTCGGCCTTTCCATCAGCCGGCAGATCGCTGAAGCGCATGGCGGCTCGCTGCGGGCCGAAAACATCATCGACGCCGAGACCGAAGAGGTGGTCGGCGCCCGCTTCACGCTTGCGCTTCCAGCAGATCCCAACGCATGACCGCGGCCCCGGTCAATATTCACGCGACGGCGATCGTCGTCGGCAAGACCGGGCTTCTTTTTATGGGGCCGTCGGGCTGGGGCAAATCGATGCTCGCCTTTGCGTGTCTTACCGAGGCGAAGAGGATCGGGCTCGATGCCGCCTTGGTCGCCGACGATCAAGTGATGATCTCAGTTCGGGACAACATCGCGATCGCGGCCTGCCCGCCCTCCATACAAGGGATGCTCGAGCTGCGCGGAACCGGAATCGTTCGCCTCCCCTTTATCCAGGAAGCCCCCATGCATTATGCGGTGCTCCCCGGCCATGTTTCTGGGGAAGACAGGGTGCCGCCGGAGGGTGAGACGACCGTGGTTTCGCAGGGTATTACGCTGCCCGTCATTCGGTTGCTGGCTAATGTGCCGCTTCCACTGGCGGTATTGATGGCCAAAGCACCTGAAATCGGGCGCTAATGCCCACGAAACCGGCAGCTGGCGCGCGAAACCGTGCATTTTTGTCTTGCCATTCGGCTTTTCATAGCCAAGATGTGCCCCCACGGTGGACGCGATTGCTGCATTGCGATATTGGGCCTACCGTTTGCATACGCCATTGGGAGCAGTAGTATCATGATCGGACTTGTGCTTGTCACTCACGGCAAGCTGGCTGAAGAGTTTCGTCATGCGGTCGAACATGTTGTCGGTCCTCAGAAATTCATCGAGACGGTCTGTATCGGCCCCGAAGACGACATGGATCAGCGACGCCAGGATATTCTGGGCGCTGTTGCAAACGCCGATGACGGCCATGGCGTGGTCATCCTGACCGACATGTTCGGTGGCACTCCTTCCAATCTGGCGATCTCCGTGATGAGCAGCGGACATACCGAAGTGATCGCCGGCATGAACCTGCCAATGCTGATCAAGCTCGCCGGCGTGCGCGGCGAAGACAACATGGAAAAGGCGCTCGCCGAGGCATCCGAAGCCGGCCGCAAATACATCAATGTCGCCAGCCGCGTCTTGAGCGGCAAATAACGAGCCCCAGATGACCGTCCAGCTCTCCCGCGAAATTCTCATCATCAACAAGCGTGGCCTGCATGCGCGCGCTTCGGCGAAATTCGTGCAGACGGTCGAAACCTTCGACGCTTCGATCACAGTCTCGAAGGATGGGATGACCGTTGGCGGCAACTCGATCATGGGGTTGATGATGCTGGCAGCAAGCCCGGGCTCGAGCGTTCTGGTTTCGGCCAGCGGCAACCAGGCCGAACAGGCGCTCGACGCGCTGGACCAGCTGATCCAGAACAAGTTCGGCGAAGATATGTAACGGTCCGTCGGACCATATAAACATATAAAGACTTCTTTATATCATTATTGCCTTCGTCATAGAAGCCTGCTAAACGGCTGGCATGACCGCGCCTGCGCGGAGCTTTTCGTCGCGCGACCTCGTTTCGCGCCTTCGCATCTGAGACGCTTTCAGCATGGAGAACCCAATGAGCACTGAAAAAGATTACGTCGTCGCCGATATCGGCCTCGCAGACTTCGGCCGCAAGGAAATCACGATCGCTGAAACCGAAATGCCGGGCCTGATGTCCTGCCGCGAAGAGTTCGGCGCATCGAAGCCGCTCAAGGGCGCACGGATCACCGGCTCGCTGCACATGACGATCCAGACGGCGGTGCTCATCGAGACGCTGGTCGCTCTCGGCGCCGAAGTGCGCTGGGCATCGTGCAACATCTTCTCGACGCAGGACCACGCCGCTGCCGCGATCGCCGCTTCGGGCGTTCCTGTCTTCGCCGTCAAGGGCGAGTCACTGCACGACTACTGGGTCTACACCGACCAGATTTTCCAGTGGGCCGATGGCGGCCTCTCCAACATGATCCTCGATGACGGCGGCGACGCCACCATGTACATCCTGCTCGGCGCCCGCGCCGAAGCCGGCGAAGACGTCCTGTCCAACCCGCATTCGGAAGAAGAAGAGATCCTCTTCGCGCAGATCAAGAAGCGCCTCGCCGCAACGCCCGGCTGGTTCACCAAGCAGCGCGACGCGATCAAGGGTGTCACCGAAGAAACCACCACTGGTGTCAACCGTCTGTACCAGCTCTCCCAGAAGGGCCTGCTGCCCTTCCCTGCCATCAACGTCAACGACTCGGTCACCAAGTCGAAGTTCGACAACAAGTACGGCTGCAAAGAATCGCTGGTTGACGGCATCCGCCGCGGCACCGACGTGATGATGGCCGGCAAGGTTGCCGTCGTCTGCGGTTACGGCGATGTCGGCAAGGGCTCGGCTGCTTCGCTGCTCGGCGCCGGCGCACGCGTCAAGGTCACGGAAGTCGACCCTATCTGCGCCCTGCAGGCCGCCATGGACGGCTTCGAAGTCGTCACGCTCGAAGACGTCGTCTCGACCGCCGACATCTTCATCACCACGACCGGCAACAAGGACGTCATCCGCATCGACCACATGCGCGCGATGAAGGACATGGCGATCGTCGGCAACATCGGCCACTTCGACAACGAAATCGAAGTTGCCGCGCTGCGTAACCTGAAGTGGACCAACATCAAGCCGCAGGTCGACCTGATCGAATTCCCGAAGGGCAACCGCATCATCCTGCTCTCGGAAGGCCGCCTGCTGAACCTCGGCAACGCAACGGGCCATCCGTCCTTCGTTATGTCGGCTTCGTTCACGAACCAGACGCTGGCGCAGATCGAGCTCTTCACCAAGCCCGGCCAGTACCAGAACCAGGTCTACATCCTGCCGAAGCACCTCGACGAGAAGGTCGCGCGCCTGCATCTCGCCAAGCTCGGCGTCAAGCTGACGCAGCTTTCGGAAGAACAGGCATCCTACATCGGCGTCACGCCGCAGGGTCCGTTCAAGGCTGACCACTACAGATACTAATAGCGGATTTGATATCCACAACATCTAGAGGGTGCGGCATTGACAAATGCCGCACCCTTATTTTTTGGCACACATCTTCCCGACGAATCCTATCCGAAGTATTGTTTTAACACTCGATTCGTGGAGACGGACGCGTCCGTTTGCTTCGAAAATGGGATGTCTTGTCGTAATGCGGCACAAAAGGACGGAGACATACCGCGCATGTCGGAAATGATGCACCGCCTGGTCAAACAGGCAGAAGACGGCGTTTACCCGTCTTGCTGCACTGGTCACCCGGGCAATGGAAAACCGGTCGATGCCCCCAAGGCTTCGACACAGCGATCAGGCTTGTTGGCTCAGGTGGCAAGGATATTTGCCGCGGGGACTGCAATGGCGTCGATCGCCGAGCCGGTTTTCGCACAGGCAGCGGCAGAGGCTGCCGCGTCTCCGCATCTTTTCACCTCCACGCAGGTCGTCGGTTTCTCCGTCGTGATCGGCGTCATCTCGGCAGCCCTTCTCTCCACGCTTTGGGTCGTGCGCCAGCGCGGCAATCTCGAGAGCGAAGGCCGCGAGATCCGCTCCGCTCTATCGGATGCGCAGCAGCGCATTTCGCAATACCAAGCGCTGATCGCAGACAAGAACCGGCGCATCGTGATCTGGGACGGCGATGAGCGCCCCGAACTGCTGGGACAGCTGCCGGCCGAGACGGGCGCACCGCAGGACAATGAATTTCTGGCGTTCGGCCTCTGGCTGAAGCCACGCTCTGCATCGGAACTCGACCGCGCCATCGACGGCTTGCGGCAGTCGGCCAAGAGCTTCGACATCGTCGTCGAGACCCACCGCGAAGAGGTGCTGGAAGCGCAGGGTCGGGTTTCCGGCGGCCGCGCCTTCGTTCGCTTCGTGGCGCTTAACAATCTGCGCGCCGAGCTTGCCGAACTGAAGATCGAGCGCGACCGGCTGATGTCGTCGATCTCGGCGTTCCAGGGCCTGCTTGACTCCATCGACCTGCCGGCTTGGCAGCGCGACACCGAAGGCCGGCTAACCTGGGTGAACCACGCCTATGGCGCGGCCGTCGACGCTGCATCACCCGACGAGGCGATCTCTGAGGGCCGTGAAATTCTGACGACCATCGCGCGCGAGCGCATCCGCGCCGTCGCAACGCCGGAATCACCGTTTCACGACAAGATCTCGACCGTCATCCACGGCAACCGCACCTTCCTCGACGTTGTCGACGTGAAGGTTCCGAGCGGTTCGGCCGGCATCGCGGTCGACGTCTCCGGCGTCGAGACCGTTCGCGCCGAGTTGGAGCGCACGCTGAAGAGCCACGCCGAGACGCTCGACCACCTGGCGACGCCGGTCGCGATCTTCGACGGCGACCAGCGCCTGCAGTTCTACAACCAGGCTTTCGTGACGCTGTGGCAGCTCGATATCGCATTCCTTGAGAGCAAGCCTGACAATGCCGAGCTTCTGGAGCGCCTGCGCGCCGCCAAGAAGCTGCCGGACCAGCTGAACTGGAAGACCTGGAAAGAGACGGCGCTTTCAGTCTACCGGGCGCTCGATACGCAATCCGACCTCTGGCACCTGCCTAACGGCCAGACACTGCGCGTCTTCGCGACCGCGCATCCACAGGGCGGCGCCACCTGGGTGTTCGAGAACCTGACCGAACAGGTCGATCTCGAAACGCGTTACAACACGCTGGTGAAGGTTCAGGGCGAAACTATCGACCATCTTTCCGAAGGTGTGGCAGTGTTCGGTCCGGATGGCCGCATTCGCCTGTCGAACCCTGCGTTCCGCGCGCTCTGGGGCATTACCGAAGCGGAAGCCAAGCCGGGTACGCATATCCGGGCGCTGGGCGACGCATGCGCGCCGTCCTACGACAGGCCCGATGGCTGGAAGACCTTCGCCGAGCTGATCACCAGCTTCGATGACGAGCGTCGCTCGAGCCAGGGGACGCTGGAGCTGTTCTCTGGCCTCGTGCTCGACTACGCCGTCATTCCGCTGCCGAACGCGCAGACGATGCTGACCTTCGTCAACATGACGGACAGCGTTCGCGCCGAACGCGCACTGACGGAAAAGAACGACGCGCTACGCAAGGCCGACGAGCTGAAGAACGATTTCGTCCAGCACGTGTCCTACGAGCTGCGCTCGCCGCTGACCAACATCATCGGCTTTACCGACCTGTTGCGCACGCCGGGGCTTGGCGATCTCAACGAACGACAGGCGGAGTATATCGACCACATCTCCACCTCCTCGTCGGTCCTGCTGACGCTGGTGAACGACATTCTCGACCTTGCGACCGTCGATGCCGGCATCATGCGGCTGAACTATTCGGAGATCGACCTCGGCGACCTGCTCGACGACGTCTCGATCCAGATCGCCGACCGGCTGCAGGAAAGCGGCGTGACGCTGGAGATCACCGCGCCGGCACGGCTCGGATCGATCATCGCCGACCCGCAGCGGCTGAAGCAGATCCTAGTCAAGCTTTTGTCCAATGCCGCGAATTTCTCGCCGGAGGGCGCCTCGATAGCGCTGGCCTGCCAGCGCGAGGGAACGGACTTCGTCTTCAGCGTGACCGATCAAGGCCCGGGCATCTCGCAAGAGATGATCTCGACCGTCTTCGATCGCTTCGCGACGGGCGCGAAAAGCGGCAAGCGCGGTGGTGCAGGCCTTGGCCTGTCGATCGTCGACAGCTTCGTCAACCTTCATAACGGCCAGGTCGTCATCGACAGCCAGCCGGGCAAGGGAACGACGGTCATTTGCCGGATTCCTTCGGCCAACCTCCCCTCCTACGCCGCCGCCGAATGACGACAAGCGCGCCTGTCATCTCGCTTTTCCTGGAAGACGAGGCAGCTACCGACCGTCTCGGCGAAGATTTGGCGCTGGCGCTGAAGCCGGGCGACTGCCTGGCGCTGTCGGGTGATCTTGGCGCCGGAAAATCCTCGCTGTCGCGGGCGCTGATCCGCGCGATTGCCGACGACGCTGAGCTCGAAGTGCCGAGCCCGACCTTCACGCTTGTGCAGTCCTACGAGCTGCGCATTCCCGTTGCGCATTTCGATCTCTACCGGCTCGGCGATGCCGCCGAACTGACCGAGCTCGGCTTCGACGAGGCGCTGCAGAACGGCATCTGTCTGGTCGAATGGCCGGAGATGGCCGAGAGCGAGCTGCCTGATGACCGGATCGTGCTGACGCTGACGCATGAGGGCGCCGGTCGCCGGGCGACGATTGCGGCGCCCGAGAAGCAGGCGGCGCGGATCAACCGCGTGCTCGCCATTCGCGCCTTTCTGGCAGAGGCCGGCTACCCGCTTGCCAAGCGCCGGTTTCTCACGGGCGACGCGTCGCTTAGGGCCTATGAGGCAATCTATCCAGACGACGGTGTGCGCCGCATCCTGATGGACTGGCCGCCGCTGCCGGAAGGGCCGCCAGTGCTTGACGGCAAGCCCTATCCGAAGGTGGCGCATATTGCCGAGAACGCCTATCCGTTCGTCGCCATCGCCGACGTGTTGCGCGATCGCGGCTTCGCGACGCCGCTGATCCATAAGGTCGATTACGAACAGGGAATCCTGCTGATCGAAGATCTCGGCAGCGATGGGGTTCTCGATGAGAACGGCCAGCCGATCGCCGAGCGCTACCTCGAAAGCATCGCCTGCCTGGCGGCCTTGCATGCGCAGGCGATCCCGCAGGATATCCGCGTCACCGACAGCCACGTGCACCACATCCCGGATTTCGACCGCACCGCCATGAAGATGGAAGTGCGCCTCGTGCTTGACTGGCATCTGCCGTGGAAACGCGATGGGGCGCCGGTGACCGATGCGGAGCGCAACGAATACCTCGCGATCTGGGACGCGCTGATCGACCAGCTTGATGCGGCCGAGAAGAACCTGCTGCTGCGCGATTTTCACTCGCCCAATATCATCTGGCGGGAAGCCGAGAACGGCGTAAAGCGGGTCGGCCTGATCGACTTCCAGGATGCGATGATCGGGCCGACGGCCTACGATCTCGCCTCGATCGCCCAGGATGCGCGCGTGACCATCGAGCCCGATCTCTTCGACCGGCTGATGGGGCACTACCTGTCGCTGCGCCGCGCGCAAGGCGGCTTCGACGAGGCCGGCTTCCTGAAAAGCTGGGCGATCATGTCAGCGCAGCGCAATTGCAAGCTGGCCGGCCTATGGGTTCGGCTGATGCGGCGCGACGGAAAACCTGGCTATATGAAGCACATGCCGCGCACGCTCTCCTATTTGAGCGTGGCGCTTCAGCATGAAACGCTTGCCCCCTTGCGCGAGTGGTGCGTAAGGACTGGAATAGTCACCAGCGAATCATAAGTTTCGGACGATATGACCATCAAACAAGCCATGGTGCTGGCTGCCGGTCTCGGCACCCGCATGCGCCCGATTACCGATACGATCCCCAAGCCGCTGGTGAAAATCGACGGCAAGGCGATGATCGACTATGCGCTGGATTCGCTCGCCGAAGCGGGCGTCGAGAAGGCGGTGGTCAACGTCCACCATCACGCCGACCAGATGCTCGACCATCTCAGCCGCTACAAGGCGCTCGAGATCATCATCTCCGACGAGCGCGCTGGGCTGATGAACAACGGCGGCGGCCTGGCGAAGGGCTTGAAGCTGCTCGATCGCGGCCCTGTTTTCGTCACCAATGCCGATCTCTTCTGGATCGGCGAGCGGCCGGATCGCCCGAGCAATCTGCGGCGCTTAGCCGGATTCTTCGATGCGGATCGGATGGACATGGCGATGCTCTGCGTCAATCTCGACGACACGACCGGGCATAACGGCAAGAACGACTTCAACCGCGATGAGGCCGGCCGGCTGAGCCGCGTTCGCGCCGATGGTCCCGACCCGGTGGTCTATGCCGGGGCGATTGCCATGCAGACCGCATTTCTCGACGACGCGCCTGCCGACGCCTTCAATCTCAACATCTATTTCGACAAGGCGATCGCGCGCGGCCGGCTCTACGGCATGATGCTCGAGGGACATTGGCTGACCGTCGGCACGCCCGAGGCGATCGGCGACGCGGAAGAGACGATCCGGCGTTACCGGGCGTTGGGATAGGCCATGAGCGAGCGGCACCAGCCCAGGGTTCTGACAATACCGGCAGGGCTGCCCTTTCTCGCGACCTTGGCCGAGACGCTCTGCGACGGACGGCTGACGCCGCTGTTTCGCCATGACCCAGCCGATCCGTTGTCGCTCTCCAAGGTGACGATCTATCTGCCGACGCGGCGCGCGGTGCGCGTGCTGCGTTCGGAGTTCGTCGATCTGCTCGGCGGGCGCTCCGCGATCCTGCCGATCATCCGGCCGCTTGGTGAGACGGATGACGATGGCGGCTATTTCGATGAAGCGCTGCCGGCAACGCTCGATCTCGCGCAACCGCTTTCCAACACCGCGCGGCTGCTGGAGCTGGCGCGGCTGATCCTCGCCTGGCGTAACAAGCTGCCCGAGATCGTGCGCAGCATCCATTCCGATTCGCCGCTCGTCGCGCCCGCCAGCCCGGCGGACGCGATCTGGCTTGCCAGAAACCTGGCCGAACTGATCGATTCCATCGAGACCGAGGATCGTGACTGGAGCGAACTTGCGACGCTGAGCGCGAGGGATCATGCGCTGTGGTGGCAGCTGACGGCGGAGTTTCTGCAGATCGCCAGCGCCTTCTGGCCGGAACGCCTGAACGAGCTCGGCAAATCCTCGCCGGCGCGGCACCGCAACGCGATCCTGAGAGCCGAGGCCAACCGCATCGCGACCATGCCGGAAAGCGGACCGATCATCATCGCCGGATCGACCGGTTCGGTGCCGGCAACGGCCGATCTGATCGCGGCGGTGGCAGCGCGGCGCGAGGGCGTCATCGTTCTGCCGGGTCTCGATGTCGGCATGCCCGATGAGCACTGGCGGATGGTCGCCCCCGATATGGCCGATGCCGCAAGCCGCAGCCACTCGCAATATGGCCTGGCGCAGCTTTTGAAGCGCCTGAGCCTGACGCGCGACGATGTTTCGACACTTGCTAGCGCACCCGACGCGCTTGCCGTCCGCGCACAAATCCTCTCGCATGCGCTGTCACCATCCGAGGCGACCAGCAACTGGAGCCGGTGGAAGACGACGCTTCCGGAGAGCGATATCGCAGCGGCCTTTGCCGATGTATCGCTGATAGAAGCCGGCAATGAGCGCGAAGAGGCGACCGCGATCGCAATCGCGCTTCGGTTGGCATTGGAGCAGCCAGGCAAGGACGGCGAAAGCCGCGCGGCGCTGATTACGCCGGACCGCAACCTTGCCCGCCGCGTGATGGCGGAGCTTTCGCGCTTCGGCATCATTGCCGACGATTCGGCCGGTACGCCGCTTGCAGCGATGCCGCAGGGAACTCTGCTGCAACTCCTGCTCGAAGCGGCGCTGCGACCGGGCGATCCAGTGGCGATAGTCAGCCTTCTCAAGCACCCCTTGGCACGCTTCGGGCTGGAGCGCGGCGCGCTTTCCGAGGCGGTGGCCGCGCTCGAATTGCTGGCCTTGCGCGGCGGCGTCGCGGAGGTCGATATCAGCGCGCTTGGGCCGCTGCTCGAACACCAGCTTTCCGAACAGGCGCTCGACCGACATACACCGCATTGGCGCAAGGCGCTTCCCGTCCACGCGATCGATCTGGCACGCGATCTCGCCCGCCGGGTGGGTGAAGCAACCGAGCCGCTCGCTTCCGCGCTCGTGCGCCACGAAACGGGTAGTCGCGGACTGACCACGCGCTTCACACTCTCCGACTGGGCCGATCGCACCGGCCGCGCCATCGAGGCGGTCGCGCGCGACGAGAAGGGTGATCTCTCCGGGCTGTGGTCTGGCGAGGCAGGCGACACGCTGGCGACCTTGCTTGGCGAGGTGATCGGGACTGACGGCCAGATCGAGGCGGATGGGGCGCAGTGGATCGATATCATGGCAGCGCTCTCGGCCGGACAGGCGGTGAAGCCGCAAGCGCTCAGCCATCCGCGGCTGTTCATCTTCGGTACGCTGGAAGCCCGCCTGCAGAGCGTCGATACGCTGATCCTCGGCGGCTTGAACGAGGGTTCGTGGCCGGGCCAGACGGCCAACAATCCCTTCATCTCGCGATCGATGAAGACCGAGATCGGGTTGGAGCCCCCGGAGCGCCGTATCGGGCAGCTGGCGCACGACTTCGAGATGGCCAACGGGACGCGGCATCTCGTCTACACGCGCGCACTCCGCAAGGGCTCGACACCCACCGTCGCCTCGCGCTGGCTGCAGCGGCTGATGGCCTTTTGCGGGAAGAGTTTCGAAGCGACGCTGAAGGATCGGGGTGAGCAGTTCGTACACTGGGCCAGCCTGCTCGACGAGGGGCAACGGCAAGCGCCGGCGCAGCGACCGAGCCCGACGCCACCGCGCGAGGTGCAGCCGAAATCCTACTCGTTCAGCGAGGTCGGCCGGCTCCGGCGCGACCCCTATGCGATCTATGCGCGGCGCGTTCTGAAGCTCGACGCCGTCGATGCCTTCAACCGCGACCCCGGGGCTGCCGAGCGCGGGACGCTCTATCACAAGATCATCGACAGGTTCGTGCGCGAGGGCAACATCGCCGGAACGCCCGACGGCACGGCGGCGATGGAGCGCATCCTCACCGAACTGTTCGACATGGAGCAGCTGCCGGCGCATATCGATGCCGTCTGGCGGCCGCGCTTCCGCGAAGTGGCGCGCTCGTTCCTCGCCTGGGAAGCGGAGCGGCGGCCGGGGCTCCAGCGCACGCTCACTGAAGTCCGCGGCGCCATGCAGCTCGAGCAGGTCGATATCCGGCTTAGCGGCGTTGCCGACCGGATCGATATCACCGGGCCGCACTCCGCCGATCTGATCGACTATAAGACGGGCTACAACCCCTCGCCCGCGCAGGCACGCGCGCTGCTCGATCCGCAGCTGGCGCTGGAGGCCGAGGTGCTCAAGGCCGGTGGATTCATGGATACCGGCAAGCTGGTGCCGCAGGACCTGCTTTATGTGCGGCTACGGCCGGGAAGCCGGTTCCAGGTCGACACCGTCAACAACGAATTCTCGGCACGCAGCGACAAGGCGAAATCAGCGATCGAACTTGCCGGCGATTCCATCGATCAGCTGGTGAAATTCGTGGCGCTGCTGCAATCCGGCGAGAAGGGTTTCACTTCGCGGCTCATTCCCGCCCAGCAATTCGAGTTCGGCGGCGATTACGATCACCTTGCCCGCGTCTCGGAATGGTCGACGGCCGAAAGCGATGAGGCCAGCAATGATGAGTGACGAAACGGCACTGCCCGAGGGCGACGACCCCCACGACTGGACCAGCTGGACGACGGTGCAGCAATCGATCGCATCCGATCCGCGTCGATCGGCCTGGGTTTCGGCCAATGCCGGATCGGGAAAGACGCACGTCCTGACGCAACGGGTGATCCGGCTGCTGCTATCAGGTGCGCGGCCCTCGGCGATCCTGTGCCTGACCTATACGAAGGCGGCGGCCTCCGAGATGTCGAACCGCGTGTTCGATCGGCTGGCCGAATGGGCTGTGCTTTCGGACGAGGAACTCAGCCGCCGCATTGCCCAGATCGAGGGAACGCCGCCTGACTTCCTCAAGCTCGCGGAGGCGCGCAGGCTTTTTGCCAAGGCGCTGGAGACCCCGGGCGGGCTGAAGATCCAGACCATCCACGCCTTTTGCGAAGCGCTGCTGCATCAGTTTCCGCTGGAAGCGAACGTGGCCGGGCACTTTTCCGTGCTCGACGACCGGGCAGCCGCGACGCTGCTTGCCGACGCGCGGCGCTCGCTGCTGACGGCGACGACGCCCGAGGAAGACAAGGCGCTGGCGGACGCCTTCTCCTATGTCCTCAACCTCGGCGACGAATCCGGGCTGGAAACGCTGCTTGGCGAGATCGTTGCAAACCGCAATGCGATCAAGGCTTTCACCCAGGCCGCCGACCGGAATGGCGGCCTCGACAACGTCTTGCGGGCGGAGCTCGGGCTTGCAGAAGACGACACCGAGCTTGCGATCGCCGGGCAATACTGGCCGCTGCCCGGCTTGGCTGGCGGTACGCTCAGCCTCTATCTGGAGCTCGCGGACAGCAAGGGCGGGGCCAAGGCGCAGGAAGTCGCTTCAGCGCTGAAGAACGTGGTGCGGGAAACGGACATCCTTCGCCGGATTCCGACACTGGAAAAGATCTTTCTCACCGCCAAGGGCGAACCGAAAGCGGATGGGCAGTTCACCGTGAAGGCGATGCTCGCCCAGGCGCCGGAGCTTACCGACGCCATTGCCGCGGCACGCGCGCATGTGATCGCCTGCCGGGACCGGCTTAAGATCGTGCGGATGTTCGACGCCACACGCGCTGCCCTTGTGCTCGCCGACAGACTCAATCGGGACTACGACGATCTCAAGAAGCAGCGTAGCCAGCTCGACTTCGAGGATCTGATTACCCGCACCGCCGATCTTCTGAACAAAAGCGATGTCGGGCCATGGATCCACTACAAGCTGGATCAGGGTATCGACCACATTCTCGTCGACGAGGCGCAGGATACCAGCCCGATCCAGTGGAGCGTGATCCAATCGCTGGCGGAGGATTTCTTCTCCGGCGAAAGCGCGCGCGACGTGGTGCGCACGCTGTTTGCGGTGGGCGACGAGAAGCAGTCGATCTATTCGTTTCAGGGTGCGCGGCCCGAACGTTTCTCGGAAGAAAGCCGGCGCACGCGGCAGCGTGTATCGCGGAGCGGTCGGGATTTCTCCTCGGTTCGATTGCCGCTCTCGTTCCGGTCGACCTCCGACGTGCTTGCCGCCGTCGACCACATCTTCACGCCGCCAGACAATGCGCGCGGCTTGAGCGCCGGTGGAGAGCCGGTGGTGCATCGCTCCAACCGTATCGGCCACCCCGGCGCCGTCGACCTGTGGGAGATGATTGCGCCTGAAGTCGCGATCAAGGACGAGGACTGGACGGCGCCGTTCGACGCGACGCCGGAAAGCGCACCCGCCGCCATTCTGGCGCGGCGCATGGCGCATACGATCGACATGATGGTCGGCAAGAAGACGATCATCGAGAAGGGCAAGGAGCGGCTGATCGAGGCCGGCGATATTCTGGTCCTCGTGCGCAAGCGCGATGCCTTCGTTAATGCGCTCACGCGCGCTTTGAAACGGCGCGGTAATATTCCCGTTGCGGGCGCCGACCGTCTGCGGCTGACCAGCCATATCGCGATCCAGGATCTGGTTGCGCTGGGTCGCTTTCTGCTCTTGCCGGAAGACGACCTTTCGCTGGCCGCCGTGATGAAGAGCCCGCTCTTTGATCTCAACGAAGACGACATCTTCGCCGTGGCGGCGATGCGTGGCGACGGCCAAAGCGTGTGGGCGCATCTGCAGGCCTATGCGGCGGATGGCAATGAACGCCTTGGCGCGGTGGTGCAGCGACTGCGGCTGTTTCTCGAGGAATCGAAAAGCCTTCCGGTTCACGACTTCTATGCCCGGGTGCTTGGGGTCCATGGTGGTCGGCGACAGTTTCTGGCGCGGCTGGGGACCGAGGCGAGCGATATTCTGGACGAGTTTCTCACCTTCACGCTCGACCACGAGACCGCCGCCCTGCCCGGCCTGCAGTCCTTCATCTCGACGCTCGAGCTCGAGGCTCCGGTCGTCAAGCGCGAGCAGGACAAGGGCCGCAACGAAGTTCGGATCATGACCGTGCACGCCTCGAAGGGGCTTGAGGCGCCGATCGTGTTTCTGGTCGATGGCGGCTCGAAAGCGTTCACGTCTTCGCATATGCCGAAACTGCGGCTGCTGGAGCAAAGCGGCGAGCGACCGCCGCTGCCGGTCTGGGTGCCGCTCGGCGATCTCAGCAATTCGCTGACGCAGGCCGACGCCGCGCGTATCCAGGTGCTGGCGGAAGAGGAATATCGCCGGCTTCTCTACGTGGCGATGACGCGCGCGGCCGATCAGCTGATCGTCTGCGGCTACAGGGGCGTGCGGCTCAATACCGATACCTGGCATGCGATGATAACGGCTGCGATGGACGACAGCCATCCGCATGTCGAAGCCGCCACCTTCTCCGGGCCCGATGGCGACTGGCAGGGTGTCGAATGGCGCGTGCCGACGATGGAGCGGATGTTCGAGCGCGCCGACCATGTCGAGCAGGCTGCTGCCCGCGACGCGCTGCCGTTCGACCTCAATCGCCCGCTGCCACCACAAAAGAAGCTCCCTCGCCCGCTGAGCCCTTCCGGAGCCGGAACGATCATCGACGAGGAGGCAGACAATCTTCTCGTGGCCTCGCCGCTGTTTACAGACAAGCCGAAATCCGATCGGGCGCTGCAAAAAGGCCGGCTTTTGCACCGGATGCTGCAGACCTTGCCCGAGATACCGCTGGCGGAGCGCGCGGACGCGGCAAGGCGCTATGCCGAGCGCGCCGCACGCTTCTGGCCGCAGGACGAGCGCGACAGGCTGATCGATTCGGTTCTGAAACTATTGGACGTACCGGATCTGCAGCCGGTGTTCGAGGCCCATGCACAGGCCGAAGTGTCGATCATGGGGACGCTTACGCTCGACGGGCGCGATTACGCGGTCTCGGGCCGCGTCGACCGGCTGGCGGTGCTCGACGACCGGGTGGTCATCCTCGATTACAAGACCAATCGCGTGCCGCCGGAGACGGCTGCGGCCATTCCCTTCGCGCATCGGGCGCAGCTTGCCATCTACGAGACGATCATGGCGCCGCTCTATCCCGGCAAGCGGATCGATTGCGTGCTCGTCTATACCGAGAACGGCTCCGTGCACACGCTGACGCCCGAGGCCATGGCATTGGCGCTTGCACAGCTCAAAACAAAGTGAAATACCGGTCATTGAAATCCCGCCGGCGCACCATCACATGTGCTTCAACAGGAATCCTTTAAAGGAGCGGCCTTATGGCTACCGTGAAAGTCGATATCAATAATTTCCAGGCTGAAGTTCTGGAATCCGCAGAACCCGTCGTTGTCGATTTCTGGGCTGAATGGTGCGGCCCGTGCAAGATGATCGCTCCGAGCCTCGAAGAACTCGCCGTCGAGTTCCAGGGCAAGGTAAAGGTCGCCAAGCTCAACATCGACGAAAATCCCGAGCTGGCCGCCCAGTTCGGTGTGCGCTCGATCCCGACGCTTGCCATGTTCAAGGCCGGCGAAGTGGCCGACATCAAGGTTGGCGCTGCTCCAAAGACCGCTCTTTCGAGCTGGATTTCCAGCGCAGCCTGATTTTTCAGGACGATAGAATGAAGAAAGCCCGGTCGATGCCGGGCTTTTTTCATTTCAGCTTCCAATTTGGTCAGCGTCTCATTTGGGCGGAGTGCCATTGTCGGCAAGCACGTCGCCAACCAGATAGAGCGATCCGCCGATCAGGATGCGTGGCGGCTGTTCCCGCTCGAAGGCGGTGTCCCGGATCGCTTCCAGTGCATCGCCGACCGTGGACATTGGCTCGGCGACAAGACCGGCGTCATAGGCGGCGTTGGCGAGGATGACGGGGTCGATCATCGCATCGCTGCCGCGAATGGGCACGCAATAAACCTTTTCCGCCAGCCCCTTGAAGGCGTTGAAATAGCCGATCGGGTCCTTGGTGTTGATCATGCCGATAATGAGGAAGAGCGGGCGCGGCTGCTTTTCCTCGAAATTGGCCATGGCTTCGGCGATAACTTCGCCGGCACCGGGATTATGACCGCCATCGACCCAGATCTCCGCACCTGAGGGCGCGCTTGCCATCAGATTGCCGTCGCTCAGCTTCTGCAAACGGCCCGGCCACTCGACCGAAGCCATCGCCTTTTCCATCATCGCTTCGGTGACGGTGAAGCCCGCGGCCTTGACGGCGCGGATGGCGGCTGCAGCATTGGCATATTGGTGGCGGCCGGGGAGCCTCGGCAGCGGCAGGTCGGCGAGGCCGAATTCGTCCTGATAGACAAGCCGGCCGTATTCCTCATGCGCCATGAAATCCTGGCCAAATGCTGCGGTCGGGCAACCGAGACGCTCGGCGGTGGAGATCAGCACGTCGAGTGCCGCATCATATTCCTGCTTGCCGATAACGACTGGGCGCTTGCGCTTCATGATGCCGGCCTTTTCGGCGGCGATCAGTTCGACGCTGTCGCCAAGATAGGGCTGATGATCGAGCGAGATCGGCATGATGACCGAGACGGCGGGATCGGAAATGACGTTGGTGGCATCGAAACGGCCGCCAAGGCCGACCTCGATGATGGCCGCGTCGGCCGGATGCTCGGAGAACAGGATGAAGGTGACCGCCGTCAGGATTTCGAAGACGGTGATCTTCTGGCCCGCATTGGCGGCAGCGACACGGCGCAGCGCATCGGCAAAGACCGCGTCATCGACGAGCTTTCCGCGGCCGCCTTCGACGCCGATGCGGTAGCGCTCGTGCCAATTGACGAGATGCGGCGAGGTGTGGACGTGGGCGCTATAGCCGCCCGCTTCCAGAAGCGCGCGGCAGAAGGCGGTGACGGAGCCCTTGCCGTTGGTGCCCGCCACATGGATGACCGGCGGCAGCTTCTTTTGCGGATCGCCGAGAACGGCAAGCAGGCGGGTAATGCGATCCAGTGACAGATCGAAGCCCTTGGGGTGCAACCCCATGAGCTTGTCGATTTCCTGTGCTGCTTCGCTCACCGCGGTCTGACCTCTGGGTATCATCGCTCAACCCGCCTGTGATGTTTGCGGTCAGGCGCTTGCGGCGATCGCAAGCGTGCCGGTGTTTTCGTTGGCAACGGCAGCCGGCTTCTTCGTCAGGATCTTCAGGACACGCGCGAGCGTGTCGGGAATGTCATGGCGCTTGACGACCATGTCGACCATGCCGTGCTCAAGCAGGTATTCCGACGTCTGGAAGCCTTCCGGCAGCTTTTCGCGAATGGTCTGCTCGATGACGCGCTTGCCTGCAAAGCAGATTTCGGCGCCGGGCTCAGCCATGTGGATATCGCCGAGCATGGCGTAGGAGGCGGTGACGCCGCCGGTCGTCGGGTTTGTCAGCACGACGATGTATGGCTGGCCGGCTTCCTTCAGCATGTCAACGGCAACGGTGGTGCGCGGCAGCTGCATCAGCGACAGAATGCCTTCCTGCATGCGGGCGCCGCCCGATGCCGGGAACATGACGAGCGGGCACTTCTCGGCGATGGCACGCTCGAAGGCCTTGACGATCGCTTCGCCGGCGGCGATGCCGAGCGAGCCACCCATGAAGTTGAACTCGTGCACGACGGCGACGAGCTTCAGGCCGCGAACCTTGCCGACGCCGGCAACGATCGTGTCTTCCTGGTCGGTCTTGATGCGGCTATCGCGCAGGCGGTCCGTGTACTTCTTGGAATCGCGGAACTTCAGCGGATCCTGGGCGACCTTCGGCTGGATCAGCGCTTCATAGGCGCCGTCGTCGAAGAGATCGGTGAGACGAGCCTTGGCCGGCATCTTCATGTGATAGCCGGAAGCAGGGATGACCCACTTGTTGTCTTCGAGATCCTTATGGAAGACCATTTCGCCCGTTTCCGGGCACTTGATCCAGAGGTTCTCCGGCACTTCGCGGCGGCCCAGCATGGAATTGATGCGGGGGCGAACGTAGTTGGTGATCCAGTTCAAGTCGAAAACTCCTGATTAACTCTTGCCAATGTGGGAAAACTATTCGGCAGCAACAAGGCGCGCCGAACGTGTTCCCGATGACAGCCCGCGAACGAGCGTTGCGACAGCCTGTACGGTATCGGCTGTCGCCTTGCCGTCCTTGGTCAGGCTGAGGGCTACCTGATTGACGATTGCCGTGCCGACGACGACGCCATCGGCGGACGCGCCGATGACCTTCGCATGGTCGGCCGTCTTGACGCCGAAGCCGACGCAGACAGGCAGATCGGTGTGGTTCTTGATGCGCTTGACGGCGCCGGCGACCAGCGTCGGATCCGGCAGCGCCGAGCCGGTGATGCCGTTCATCGAGACATAATAGACAAAGCCGGAGGTGTTCTTCAGAACGACCGGCAGACGCTTTTCATCGGTGGTCGGGGTGGCGAGCCGAATGAAATTGATGCCCTTGCGCAGCGCCGGGATGCAGAGCTCGTCATCCATCTCCGGCGGCAGGTCGACCACGATCAGGCCGTCAATACCTGCTTCCAGCGCGTCGCCGAGAAACTGTTCGACGCCGTGCACATAGATCGGGTTGTAGTAACCCATCAGAACGATCGGCGTATCGTTGTCGGTCTTGCGGAAATCGGCTGCGAGCTGCAGCGTCTTCTTCAGCGTCTGTCCGGCCTTCAGCGCGCGCTGACCGGCCATCTGGATCGCCGGGCCATCGGCCATCGGATCGGAGAAGGGCATGCCGAGCTCGATGATATCGGAACCTGCTTCGGGCAGCGCCTTCATGATGCCGAGCGAGGTGTCGTAATCGGGATCACCGCCCATGAAATAGGTGACCAGCGCCGGGCGGCCTTCTGCCTTCAGAGCGGCAAAGCGTTTGTCCATACGTGCGGTCATGACTTATGCACCCATTCCCAGAATCTTGCCGACGGTGAAGATGTCCTTGTCGCCGCGACCGGACAGGTTCATCAGGATGATCTCATCCTTGCCCATCTTCGGCGCGCGCTTGATGACTTCAGCCAGCGCGTGCGAGGGCTCGAGCGCCGGGATGATGCCCTCGAGGCGCGTCAGCGTCTGGAAGGCTTCGAGCGCTTCGTGGTCCATGATCGGCACGTATTCGACGCGGCCGATATCGTTCAGATAGGAGTGCTCGGGGCCGATGCCGGGATAATCGAGACCGGCCGAAATCGAATGGCCTTCCTTGATCTGGCCGTCGCTATCCTGCAGCAGATAGGTGCGGTTGCCGTGGAGAACGCCGGGCGAGCCCGCGGTGATCGACGCGCAATGCTCGTCGCCCTGAAGGCCCTTGCCGCCGGCTTCGACGCCGACGATCTTGACGCTGGCGTCATCCAGGAACGAATGGAAGATACCGATCGCATTCGAGCCGCCACCGACGGCCGCGACCACGAGATCCGGCAGACGGCCTTCGGCTTCGAGCATCTGCTCCTTGGCTTCGGCGCCGATCACGGCCTGGAAATCGCGGACCATTTCGGGATAGGGATGCGGGCCGGCGGCCGTGCCGATCAGGTAATAGGTGTCGTCGACATTGGTAACCCAGTCGCGCAGCGCCTCGTTCATGGCGTCCTTCAGCGTGCCGTGGCCGGCGGTGACCGGCTTCACTTCGGCGCCCAGGAGCTTCATGCGGAACACGTTCGGCGCCTGGCGCTCGACATCGGTCGCGCCCATGTAGACGACGCAGGGAAGACCGAAACGGGCGGCAACAGTTGCCGAGGCAACGCCGTGCTGGCCGGCACCGGTTTCGGCGATGATGCGGGTCTTGCCCATGCGCTTGGCCAGCAGTATCTGGCCGATGCAGTTGTTGATCTTGTGCGAACCGGTGTGGTTCAGCTCTTCGCGCTTGAAATAGATCTTGGCGCCGCCGAGTTCGGCGGTCAGGCGCTCGGCGAAATAGAGCGGGCTCGGGCGGCCGATATAATGCGTGCCAAGATGCTTCAACTCCGCCTGGAATTCCGGATCGGTCTTGGCCTTGTCCCACTCGTCCTGCAGTTCCAGGATCAGCGGCATCAGCGTTTCGGCGACGAAGCGGCCGCCGTAAATGCCGAAGCGGCCATCCTCATCGGGACCAGAGCGGAATGAATTGGGTTTTGGGGTCTCGTTCACTATCAACTCCCTGAGGCCATTTCAGGCCGGCAAGCCTGCTCGACCGCATCGAAAAACTCATCAATCAGTGCGACGCTTTTCACGCCGGGCGCGCTTTCCAGGCCCGAGGACGCATCGAGCCCCGGCGCCTTGGTGATGGCAAGGGCTTCGGCGATGTTGTCCTTGTTCAGGCCACCGGAAAGCATGTAATCCACGGTGCCGTCAAGCCAGCTGAGCAACGTCCAGTCAAAGGAAACACCATTGCCGCCGGGCAATTCCGATCCCTTCGGCGGCTTCGCATCGAAGAGGAAACGATCAGCGATACCAATATAGGCCTCTACGCGCTTCAGATCATCGGCCGTGCGGATCGAAAACGCCTTCATAACAGGCAAAGCGTACACGGCCTTTATGGTCAAAACGCGCTCGGGGCTCTCGTCACCGTGAAGCTGGAGGATATCCGGCCTCAAGGTGGCGACAATCTCGTCGAGATCGTCATTCGTCGGATTGACCACCACGGCAACGATCTTGGCGCGGCCACGCACCCGATCGGCCAGCTTGGCGGCATCATCGGGCTCGATATAGCGCGGGCTCTTTTCGAAGAAGATGAAGCCGATATGGGTCGCGCCGCGCGTCACCGCGCGATCGATCGCTTCGGCCGTTTTCAGGCCGCAGATTTTGATATCCGGTTTCATGGCAGCGAAGTGACACGAAAAAGGCCGTGAGTCGAGCCAATTCCGAGTGCTGCGATATTTTGGACGATGGTTTATTGGCGGGGGCTTATCAGTCGAAGTCGATCGCGTGCAGCAGGCTGCCGTGCCGCTTCAGCCAGGATTTCGCATCTTCCATGCCAGGGCAGAGCTTCTTGCACAGCGCCCAGAAGTGGGGACCGTGGTTCATCTCCTTGAGATGGGCGACTTCGTGAGCGGCGAGATAATCGACAACAGCGGGTGGCGCCATGATGATGCGCCAGGAGAAGCTGAGGTTTCCCTCGGCCGAACAGGAGCCCCAGCGGCTGCGGGTGTCCTTCATCGAGATCGACTTGATCGGCGCCCGGATCGAATGCGCATGGAACTTTGCGAGCCGCTCGAGATCGGCTCGTGCTTCCTTCTTCAAAAATGTCGCGATGCGGCGGCCGAGATGCTCCGGCATGCCGCTCACCCGCAGCACCGGCTTGCCATCAACAGTGGTCGCCTCGGTCAGCCCGCGCAAGCTGCCCGTGTGCTGGATGCGATGGGACACGCCGCGAAACAGGATAGTGCCGCCATCGTGAAGGCCGGTATCGGCCGAGAATTTCGCGAGCTTGGTCATGAGCCAGCCCTGATGCCGGTCGAGGAAGGCGTCGACGTCGCGTCGCGCCAGGCCGCTCGGGATCGTCATCTTCAGGGCGCGACCTCCGGGCTCGATGCGCAGCGTGATGCGGGTTGCGCGCTCGTGCTGCTTGATCGTCAGCGGCATCAGTCGTCCGGCAACGTCGAGCGTACGGGTCTCCGGCGGAGCCGGTTTGCGGACACTGCGTCGTGGCTTGGACAAGAGCGGGAACATCGGCATTTTCTATATGATTCGTCGCAATTCCGGTCAAAGAAAAACCGGCACCTGATGGTGCCGGCTGATGTTTTGATGTCGATCGCGGTTACGGCGCCTGATATTCGGCAACCGGGCCGTTATCGTCGCGCCTGGTGTTCTTGCGATCGCGCATGTAGCGGTCGAACTCGTCCTGGTCCTTGGCGCGGCGGAGCTCGCGCACATAGGTTTCGAAGTCCTCGCGCATTTCATCGAGCTTGCGGCGTTCTTCCTCGAGCCTGTCGAGCTCGGCCTTGCGCCAATCGTCGAAGGCGACGTTGCCCGTGGTGAAGTGCGGGCGATAGCGGCCATGAGAGCGTCGGCAGCCGGCGAAGAATCCATCGGCGGCACTATTGGCGTCGCGCTTGAAGCCGCGCAGGCGCTCCCCGAAGATGATGTAGGCGAGCATGGCGAGACCCAGAGGCCAGAAAACCACGAAGCCGAGGATCATCAGGGCAATGGTAGCCGGAGTCCAATCCGGGCGAAGCAATGCTGACTGGTTCATCGTACGGTGTCCTCGCATTTCCGCGCCCGGCGAAATGCCGAACGCTGGAAATCGATGTGGTTACCGTTTGACACCGCTTCAAGACGATTTCCGCTCAAATCGGACAAGGCCTTGAAACCAAAACACTAATTCAGCTTATGCTAAATCAGGTTGATTTGCCGCCCTTGATCACGCGCTTGACCGCCGGCTTTCCGGCGCGGCCATGCTCGCGGACGAAATTGACGATGCGCGGCGCGATTTCGCGGCGGAAACGCGAGCCGTTGAAGACGCCGTAGTGGCCGACATCCGGCTGCAGGTAGTGCATGCGCATGTGGTCGGGAATGTTGGTGCAGATGGTCTGCGCGGCCTTGGTCTGGCCGACGCCCGAGATGTCGTCGTTCTCGCCCTCGACAGTCAGAAGCGCCACGTTGCGGATCGCCGTGGGGTCGACCAACTTGCCGCGGTGTTCGAGTTCACCCTTCGGAAGCGCGTGCCTGATGAAGACCTGATCGACGGTCTGCAGGTAGAACTCGGCAGTCAGATCCATGACGGCGAGATATTCGTCGTAGAAGTCGCGATGCTTTTCGGCCGGCTCGCCGTCGTTCTTCACCAGATGCATGAAGAACTCCTTGTGGGCGACAAGATGCCGATCGAGGTTCATCGACATGAAGCCGGAGAGCTGCAGGAAGCCCGGATAGACCGGGCGCATGAAGCCCGGCTGCGGCCAGGGGACGTTCATGATCACGTTTTCGGCGAACCATTCCAGCGGCTTGTCCTTGGCCAGCTGGTTGACGGCGGTCGGATTGATGCGGGTATCGATCGGGCCGCCCATCAGCGTCATCGACGCCGGCGCCAGCGGATCGTTGGCCTCTTCCATGACGGCTGCGGCAGCGAGTACCGGCACGGAGGGCTGACAGACCGCGATCACGTGCGTGTCCGGCCCGAGGAAGTGCAGCATCTCGATGACGTAATCGACATAATCGTTGAAATCGAAGGTCCCGTCGGTCATCGGCACCATGCGGGCGTCGATCCAATCGGTGATGTAGATATCCGCGCTCGGCAGCAGTGCCTCGACCGTGCCGCGCAACAATGTCGCGTAGTGCCCGGACATGGGGGCGACGATCAGGATGCGCGGGTCCGGAGCGTGAGCGGCCGGCAGATTGCGCGAGAAATGCAGCAGATTGCAGAAGGGCCGTGCCCAGACGACTTCTTCTCGAACCGCGACCTTCTTGTCGCCGACAACGGTCTCCGGCAGATCGAAGGACGGCTTGCCGTAGCGGCGCGTCGTGCGCTCGAACATCTCGAGCGCTGCGGCCATTGTCCGGCCCCAGGGGGTTTGGGACAGCGGATTGAGCGGGTTGGCATAGGCAAGCCGCATGATATCGGCCACGGCGCGGTAAGGCGCCATCGCGGCATGGTTCATTTCATAAAGCTGGTAAAACATGAGATGCATCACCTTTCTTTCATCTGGAAGATGACGCCTGCTGAAAGGCATCGGACTCTTTCCAACGATGTGCTGGCATCTCAACGCACAGTAACAGGTTTTTGTTGCACAGCAACATGAGCGATCCGCACCGCAATAAAGAAATGCCGGGGATTCTCTCCCCGGCATGATGCTGCGCTCAAATGCTTAACACTCATCAAACGCCTAGAGATCGGCCTGAAATGTCTGCTTCTGCGTGCCGAGACCGTCGATGCCGAGCTCGACAACGTCGCCTGCGCGCAAGAAACGCGGCGGCTTCATGCCCATGCCAACGCCGGGAGGGGTGCCGGTAGAGATGACATCGCCGGGATGCAGCGACATGAACTGGCTAAGATAGGAAACGACGAAGGCGACGCCATAGACCATGGTCTTCGACGAGCCGTTCTGCATCGTCTCCCCATTGACCTTCAGCCACATGCCGAGGTTCTGCGGATCGGCGATCTCGTCCTTGGTCACCAGCCATGGGCCGATCGGGCCGAAGGTGTCGCAGGACTTGCCCTTCGTCCATTGTCCGGCGCGCTCCGTCTGGAAGGCGCGCTCGGAGACGTCATGCGAGACGCAATAGCCCGCCACATAGTCGAGCGCGTCGGCTTCACTGACATATTTCGCGGTCTTGCCGATGACGACGCCAAGCTCGACTTCCCAATCGGTCTTCTCGGAGCCGCGCGGGATGAGAACGTTGTCGTTCGGGCCGACGATGGCCGAGGTAGCCTTCATGAAGATGACGGGTTCCGGCGGCACAGCGGCGCCGGTTTCGGCGGCGTGGTCGGAGAAATTGAGGCCGATGCAGATGAACTTGCCGGTGCCGGCGACGCAGGCGCCGATGCGGCCGGGCTGAAGCTCGGGAAGGGTTTTCGGGTCGATCGCCGCCAGCTTGGCCAAGCCCTCAGGCGAGATCGACGCGCCCGCGATATCGGATACATGGCCGGACAGATCCCTGATCTTGCCGTCCGCATCCAGCATTGCCGGCTTTTCCTGGCCGATCTCTCCAACGCGCATGAGCTTCATCGAATATCCTCCTCAGCGTGAACCATGTTTCCATCACCTATGAACGAATTATTCACCGGTGTCATTACGGCTTTTCGTGCGAGCGGTACGCTCGTTTAAAAGTCCGGCAAAAATCCGGGCGATGGGCCACTGTCTTTCCGGCGCGTGGTGCCCACATATCTTGACGGACGCATAAGAGTGACAAGACTGCGTTTGCCGAGGAGACCCCGGCACCGCGCCACCAACCATCGGAAAGATCATGACAAAGAGCAACAGCCGCGAATCCCAATACCCGATCGAGCCGATCTTTCTCGACCGCTGGTCGCCCCGCGCCTTTACCGGCGAGATCATCGACGAAGCCGATCTCATGACCGTGCTGGACGCCGCGCATTGGGCGCCCTCCTCCGCCAACCAGCAGCCGTGGCGCTTCATCTACACGCTGAAGGGCTCCGACGACTGGGACGCATTCGTATCGCTGCTGGTCGAGTCCAATCAGGAATGGGCGAAGAATGCGTCAGCGCTGATCTTCGTCGTGTCAAAGGGCTTCAGCGGCGACTTTTCCGAGGGGCGCAAGAGCTATACGCACTCCTTCGACGCCGGCACCGCCTGGGGCTATCTCGCGCTGCAGGCCAAGCTCTCAGGCTTTTATGCCCATGGGATGGGCGGCATCAAGCATGATGAGATCCGCGACACATTCGCCATCCCGGAAGGCTACCGGGTGGAGGCGGGCATTGCCTTTGGGCGCCTTGCCGACAAGAGTGTGCTTTCTGAGCGCAACCAGGAGCGTGAATTCCCCAGCCAGCGCAAGCCGCTCGCCGAAGTCGCCTTCAAGGGTAAATTCGTAGCCGGATAATGGTGCAATAAAAAACGGCCCGGCAGCTGGAGCTGCAGGGCCGTTATTTCGATAAATGCCAGCGATCAGATGTCGAGATTGGCGACGTTGAGTGCGTTTTCCTGGATAAATTCGCGGCGCGGCTCGACCTCATCGCCCATCAGGCGGGCGAAGAGACCATCGGCGTCCGTGGCATCGCTGACTCGCACCTGCAGCAGCGAGCGGACGTTCGGATCGAGCGTGGTTTCCCAAAGCTGCTCGGCGTTCATTTCGCCAAGGCCCTTGTAGCGCTGCATGGTCAAGCCCTTGCGGCCGCTTGCGAAAACGGCTTCCAGCAGTTCGCGCGCACCCGACAGTTCCAGGTTTCCGTCGCGTCGCGTCAGCTTCGGCGGCGTCTGGTAGATTTCTTTCAGCCGAGCCGACATCTGGTCGATCAGGCGTGCATCCTGCGAACCGATCAACGCCATGTCGAGGATCACGACTTCCTTTACGCCGCGAACCATGCGCTCGAGACGCAGACCGCCTTCGCTCGTCAGGCCACCTTCCCAGCCACGCTCGGTTTCCTCGGCGATCACGTCGAGGCGACGTGCAACTTCGGCCACCAGTTCCTGGGCGCGGGCACCATCGCTGATCGCTTCGGCGTTGAGCGCGCCGGCGATGGCTGCCTGTTCAACGACCCCACGATTGTAGCGCGAATGCAGATTATCGAGCAGCGCGCGCAGGCGCAGCGCATCGACGATGACTTCGCGCAGATCCTGACCGACGCGGACTTCGCCGCTGCCGAGCGTCAGCGCAGCGTCATCGAGACCCTGAGCGATGAGGTATTCCTCGAGCGCCTTTTCGTCCTTCAGATACTGGATCGACTTGCCGCGCGACACCTTATAGAGCGGCGGCTGGGCGATGTAGATGTGGCCGCGCTCGATCAGTTCCGGCATCTGGCGGAAGAAGAAGGTCAAGAGCAGCGTTCTGATGTGCGCGCCGTCGACGTCAGCGTCCGTCATGATGATGATCTTGTGATAGCGCAGCTTGTCGGCGTTGAATTCGTCCTTACCGATACCGGCGCCGAGCGCGGTGATCAGCGTGCCTATTTCCTGGCTCGACAGCATTTTATCGAAGCGCGCGCGCTCGACGTTCAGGATCTTACCGCGCAGCGGCAGGATGGCCTGGTTTTCGCGCGAGCGACCCTGCTTGGCCGAACCGCCTGCGGAGTCACCCTCGACGAGGAAGACTTCGGACTTGGATGGATCGCGCTCGGAGCAATCAGCAAGCTTGCCGGGAAGCGAGGCGATATCGAGCGCGCCCTTGCGGCGCGTCAGTTCGCGCGCCTTGCGGGCGGCTTCGCGCGCGGCCGCGGCTTCGACAACCTTGCCGACGAGGATCTTGGCGTCAGCCGGATGTTCTTCCAGCCAGGTGCTCAGCGCTTCGCTGACGAGATTTTCGACAACTGGGCGAACTTCGGACGAGACGAGCTTGTCCTTGGTCTGCGACGAGAACTTGGGGTCCGGCACCTTGACCGAGAGAACAGCCGTCAGGCCTTCGCGGCAATCGTCACCCGTCAGAGAAACCTTCTCTTTCTTGGTGATGCCCGAGGTATCGGCATAAGAGGTGATCTGGCGGGTCAGCGCGGCGCGGAAGCCGGCCATATGGGTGCCGCCGTCACGCTGCGGGATGTTGTTGGTGAAGCAGAGCACGTTCTCGTGGTAGCTGTCGTTCCACCACATCGCGACTTCGACGGTGATCCCATCCTTGTCGCCGCGAATGGCGACCGGACGCTCGACCAGCGGCTTCTTGGCGCGATCGAGATAGGAGACGAAGGCTTCGAGACCGCCGTCATAAAGCAGCTCTTCCTGGCGCACGTCGGAATGGCGCTTGTCGGTCAGGAGGATGCGAACGCCGGAATTGAGGAAGGCAAGTTCGCGCAGGCGGTGCTCGAGCGTGTTGAAATCGAACTCGATCATCGTGAAGGTTTCGGAGCTCGGCATGAAGCTGACTTCGGTGCCGGTCAGGCCACCGGAATCGCCGGTCTCCTTGAGCGGGGCATCCGACACGCCATGCGTGAAGCTCATCTCGTGGATCTTGCCCTGGCGGCGGATCTTCAGCTTCAGCCAGACGGATAGCGCGTTGACGACGGAAACGCCGACGCCGTGCAGACCGCCGGAGACCTTGTAGGAATTCTGGTCGAACTTACCACCGGCATGCAGCTGGGTCATGATGACTTCGGCAGCCGAAATGCCTTCGCCGCTGTGAATGTCCGTCGGGATGCCACGGCCGTTGTCGGTCACGGTGACCGAACCATCGGCATTGAGCGTGACGGTGACGATGTCGGCATGACCGGCCAAGGCTTCGTCGATGGCGTTGTCGACGACTTCGTAGACCATGTGATGTAGGCCGGAGCCGTCATCGGTATCACCGATATACATTCCGGGGCGCTTGCGCACGGCGTCAAGACCTTTCAGGACCTTGATCGAGTCTGCGCCATACTCGGTGCTAACGCCGTTTTCCGTCGCGGGTGTATCGGTCATATTGTCGAGAATTCCCTGTTGTCGATGCCGTGGTGACACGCGGGCGAATCACCGGCCTTAATCACGTTGAATATAGGGTTTTTGCATGAAGTTCCCAATGCCAGCGGTCGCCAAGAGCGCATAAAACAGGGGATTATGACCGTTTTCCGTCAGCGTTTTCCGCATTTTCGAGAACCTCCGACAGTTTTGCCAGGGTCGCCTCATCCAGATGGCGAATAGACCCCGCCAAACGGTTGGCGAAGGTCGTGTATTCGGCCGCCAAACCTGACGTATCTATGACAATTCGCGGATCGGAAAAGCGCGCGATCAGGAACAGATCGTCAGCCTCATCCCAGATGATGTTGAAGTAGCCGGCGATGCGCTGCAGAAGATCGAACGTCGGGACGCCGCGCTTTCCATGTTCGAGTGCCGAGAGATAGGCGGGAGAGACGTTCAAGGCCTCGGCCATCTGCTTCTGCGACACCCCCTTGCGCTCTCTCAGCTTGCGGATCGCCTCCCCGAACGGCGTCATAGCCGATCGCCCACGCGACGAGACAAGCGGATGTAGAGCGCGCCCTCGCCGCCATGGTGCTGCGCCGCCGCCTCGTAAGACGAGATGAGATAGCGAAATTCGGGCTTGGAGAACCACATCGGCACGGCGCGCTTCAACGCGCCATCACTGCCGAGCGAACTGCCCTTGCCGGTGATGACGAGAACATGGCGCATGCCGCGATCATGGGCCCGCATCAGGAACTCAAGCAGCATGATGTGCGCTTCGCTCTGAACGAGGCCATGGAGATCGATGCGGGCCTCGAGCGCGAGGCGGCCCTTGGCGATCTTGCGCTTGACCGGGCGCTCCAGCGGGTGATGGATGCCGCCCGTGGGCTTCGGCGAGGCTGCAGGTTCCTGCTGGCCGCCGGCGCCGGCGACCGATTTCGGTGCGGTAGCGGTTTTCAGGTTGGCGGCGTCCGCTTCCTTTTCGGCCTCCACCAGGAAGGCATCGAACTCGTTCATTGCGCCGGCGTTGCCGGGCATGGGGCGCGTGCTGCGCGCGACCTTGCCCCAAAGGATGCGTTCATCGGAGCTGAGCTTGCGATCCTTCGCCATCACGCAAACCTCACGGCGGCATTATTCGGGATCAGGATGGTGAAATCGGCGTCATGGCGCACGGTGCCGGCAAGCTCGCCGGCCGCGTCGCCGGAGCCGGTGAAGATGTCGCC
The DNA here is from genome assembly GCA_900465665.1 of Hyphomicrobiales bacterium. Taxonomy (GTDB): domain Bacteria; phylum Pseudomonadota; class Alphaproteobacteria; order Rhizobiales; family Rhizobiaceae; genus Rhizobium. Next base: position 202,763 of record UBJO01000049.1, on the reverse strand, counting down.
CCGCGCCGGGCCAACGATGGCCGAGCCGGTATCGAGCGCCAGCATCAGGCGCTGGAAGGGCTTCCCACCCTGCAGATGCAGCAGGCTTTGCGAGTGGATGTAGAACGGAAAGCCGAAGGTGTGGATCAGGCGATCGACGGCAAGCGACCGTCCTGCGATAAGCGGCACCTTGGCGGCCGCGATGGGACCGACAGACACGTTGTCGATCTCGACTTCGCGGAAGAAAATGTAGGAGCGATTGAGCGCGAGGATGTCATCGACACGGTCCGGATTGATCGCGAGCCAATGCCGGATCGATTGCATCGAGATGTTCGCCCGGTCGATCTCGCCGAGATCGATCAGCAGTTTGCCGATCGCTGAAAACGGATGGCCAGCCTTGGCGGCATAGGTGATGCGCCCCGTGCGCCCGTCGGGATAGCGCAGGCGTGCGGCGCCCTGGACATGCACGAAGAAGACGTCGACCTTGGATTTTGCCCAGCAAATTTCCAGCCCCTGCCCCTCCAGCGCGCCTTTGTCGATGGCGGCGCGGTCGAGATAGGGCTCAATCGTTCCTGCGCGCAGGCGGCCGAACATGTAGCTGGGGTCCAATTCGGCGGGGCGGTTGTGATCGTCGAGGTCGATCAGATCGTCGGGGCGGCGGTAAAATGGGAAGCGGTATTCGTCGTCGGGACTGGCTGAGACGGTTATCTCGGGCTCGTAAAAGGCGGTGACGAAACCGGGTCGGCCGTCGGTTCGCTTGATCCTGAAGGGTCGACAGTGCGCTTCGAAGAAGGCGCGCGCCTCGCTCGCCGATGTTGGTCGTACATCGCGCGCGGCCTGCAACAGATCCAGGAGATCGGCGCTGGTCAGGCCTAGCAATCCGGTGCGGTAAGGCTTGGTCTGTTCGATATGTTGACGACAGGCTTCCATAGCCTCGAAAAGGCTGGAGGGATCATCATCCCGCCAGCCCTCCAGATCGTCAAATGCTATCGCCTCGAGGGCAAAGCCTCGTTCATCATCACTCATGTTCCGATTCGGTGGCCACGAGTTTCCAGTTCGGATCGCGCGAGCGGGTGTCGCGCGCGAATGTCCAGAGGTCGTTGATCTCCGCAACGGTTTCGGCGTCACCGTCAACGAGTACGTCGGCCTTGTCGTAGGTCGCGGAAATCATCTGGCTGATTATGCGCAAGGTGATCTGCGCTTCGCTGCCATTGACCTCGACATTCTTGATTTCAGCCTTGTCGATGCCGACGAAGGTGGACTTGACCTTCTCGCCCTTGCTCTCACGATCTGCGATCGCCGCATCGAAGCCTTCGTAGACTTCCTTGGACAGCAGATTCTTGAGCGTCTTGCGATCGCCATCGGCAAAGGCCATCACGATCATTTCATAAGCCATGCGGGCGCCGTTGACGAATTCCTTCGGGTTGAAGGAAGGATCGGCCTTGTTCATCTCCCGCAGCGATTCATTGAGCGGCGTGCCGGCTGGCGCGAAGGCGTCGATGGCCGCGAAGCGGTCTTCTTCCTCGCCTGCCGCATCGCGGCGCGGCAGGGTTACGACCTTTCCGGCATCCGGCGTCTCGGGACCGGCGGCATCGCGCGGCGTATAGAGATCGCGTGGCGGCTTCTCATTTCCCGTGCGTCGGCCAAGGACATTGCGCAGCTGCAAAAATATCAGCACCGCCGCCACGAGAAAAAACAAAGTGATGAAGTCGTTTGAACCCATATCCCGCCGCAATCTGTTAACATCTAGAATTTGTATACCCATATAGTCTGCATATACAGATGATTCAAATGGGTCCGGTACGTTGGGCCGATTTCAATGGAGACCGGTGAGAGCCGGAGAGAAATAATGCGCCTTACAATGCTGCCTGGTTTTCTGCTGCTCATGCCTTTGGCCGAGATCGCGGGCTTCGTGATTGTCGGCAAGGCGATCGGCCTTTGGGCAACGCTCGGACTGGTCATGCTGAGTTTCGTGGCTGGCATGATGCTCTTGCGCCGGCAGGGTATCGGCATCCTGCAGCGCATGTCGATGGAAGGACGGGCCGGCGCTGTGCCCGGCCGCGAGCTGCTGCGGCCGGCAATGTTCGTCATCGCCGCGCTGCTCCTGATCATTCCAGGCTTCATCAGCGATATCGTTGCGCTGCTCATCTTCATCCCCGCGGTGCGGGATCTCGCGTGGAATTATGTGAGCCGCCGTTTCGTGGTGGTGGGTGCATCCGGACCGTCCCGCACGTCGGCGCACTCGCCTTATCGGGACAACAACGCAACCGTCGTCGATATCGATGCGGACGATTATCAGCGCGACCCGAACGGCAAGTCGCCCTGGTCCGGTAAAAGCCTTGGCGAATGAGGCTCTTGCTAGATTAGCGCTGGCTGGCCTAGGGTTGTAACGACATCGTCGAAATGATAGATGCGGCGAAATCCAATGCCCTCGAGGAAAAGCCAATGGACAGCGAAAACAGCAATAACGGCGCAACGAGCCCGAGCCTTACCATTCTAGCACAGTACACCAAGGACCTTTCCTTCGAAAATCCTGGTGCACCGCGTTCGCTGCAGGCCCGCGACAAGGCACCGGCCATCAACATCAATGTCAACGTCAACGCTAACCCGCTTTCCGACACGGACTTCGACGTCGTTCTCTCGTTGAACGCCGAAGCCAAGGAAGGCGACAAGACGGTATTCCACACGGAGCTCGTCTATGGCGGCGTTTTCCGGATCGCTGGTTTCCCGCAGGAACACATGCTGCCGGTTCTCTTCATCGAGTGCCCGCGCATGCTCTTCCCGTTCGCACGCCAGATCATCGCGGACGTCACCCGCAACGGTGGCTTCCCGCCGCTGATGATCGATCCGATCGATTTCTCGCAGATGTTTGCCCAGCGCGTTGCCGAAGAGCAGGCCCGTGCAAAGGTTCAGGCGAACTAATTGCTGATAAAATGACCACCGAGATGCCCGGGCCAGCGCCCGGGCATTTTAGTTTGGGCGATCGTATTTGGCCCAGATGCCCTTCTGGCCGAGCTTGGCAATCAACGCATCATGCTGCTCGGCTTCGGTTACGCTGAGGCGCGGTGCAAGCGGCCGCGGCCGCTCTAGCGCGACCAGAACAATATCGTCATCGCTGTCATTGCGTTCCGAGGCGCCGTTGTTCTGCGCCACACCAAGACCAAGCGCCGTCTGGCGACCGCCGATCATCTCGATATAGACTTCAGCAAGCAGTTCGGAGTCGAGCAAGGCGCCGTGTTTGGCGCGATGTGAGTTATCAATCCCATAGCGACGGCAAAGCGCATCGAGCGAGTTCGGGCCCATCGGATTCTTGCGCCGGGCCATCGACAATGTATCGATCACATTTTCAGGAGAGATCGGCGGCAGCGAAAGCCGCGCCAACTCGGCATTGATGAAGCCCATGTCGAAGGTGGCGTTGTGGGCGATCCACTTTCCTTCGCCGAAGAAGTCCAGAATTTCCTGGACCACCGCCGCGAAGGGCTGCTTGTCCTTCAGGAACTCGTCGGTGATCCCGTGAACGGCGAGCGCGTCCGGATGGACCTTCTGGTCACCCGGATTGATATAGATGTGCAGCGTCTTTCCGGTCGGAAAGTGATTAAAGAGTTCGATGCCGCCGATTTCGATGATGCGATCGGTGCGGTTATCAAGCCCGGTGGTTTCCGTATCGAAAATGATTTCACGCATTCGGGAAATCTCCATTCGCTATCCGCTGTCTCAAGTCCGCGATGATGGCGCCAACCCGTTCGCGCGCCTCATCGATGCCGTGACCGGTGTCGATCACATAATCCGCGCGCCGGCGCTTTTCAGCATCGGGTGTCTGGCGCGAGAGAATCATATTGAATTTCTCTTCCGTCATGTTCGGACGCGCAAGTACCCGCTCACGCTGAATCTGTGGATCACAGCTGACGACGACGACGACATCGACGCGATCGGCGGCGCCAGTCTCGAAAAGCAGCGGTATGTCGAGAATGACCATCATTGTGCCCTGCCCGCGCTGCGCGTCGAGGAACATCGCCTCGCGCTCGCGGACAAGAGGATGGACGATCTGCTCCAGCTGCTTGAAGCCTTCTGGGCGCAACGCAAGCTGCCGGCCCAATTCCTGGCGATCGACCGTGCCAGTTTTCACGGAGCCTGGAAAAGCCGCATCGATGAGCGGTGCCGCGGCGCCGGCATAAAGATCATGGACGACGGCGTCGGCATCATTGACCGGCAGACCGGCATCGGCAAACAGCTTTGCCGTGGTCGACTTGCCCATCCCGATCGAGCCGGTCAGTCCGATTTTCAGCATCAATGCTTTTCCATATCCGCGATGATCAGGGCGCGAAGCGTTTCATCGACAACGGGCCGCTTGCCGAACCATTTCTCGAAACCGGGTACGGCCTGGTGCAGCAACATACCCAAACCATCGACGGTCGCGAAACCCTGTTCCTCAGCCTGCGCTAGAATGGGCGTCTTCAGCGGTACGTAGACAATGTCGGTGACAACGGCGTCCGGCTGCAACGGCGAGAAGTCGATTTCGGGCGCGGCCTCCCCTTCCATGCCGAGCGAGGTGGTGTTGATAAAGAGGCCTGCACCCTTCATTACTTCGGACAGAGCCGTCATCGGATGCGGATGCACGGCTTCTCCAAAACGATCGGCGAGCTCGACCGCGCGGGTGACGGTACGGTTGACGAGGTGGATCTCCTTGATCCCGCGATCGCGAACGGCCTGGATGACGGCACGGCTGGCGCCGCCGGCACCCAGGATGACCGCCGATCGTACCTTGTCCCAGCCGGGATGGCGTTCATCCAGATTTGCGGTGAAGCCACGGCCATCGGTGTTCGTGGCCTTCAGCTTGCCGTCCTCGAGCCAGAGCGTGTTGGAGGCGCCAAGCTCGCGCGAGAGATCGTCCGGCTCGTCAGCCAGCTTGAATGCGATTTCCTTATGCGGGATCGTTACGTTGCCGCCGACAAAACCCGAAGCGCCTGATTTCAAAGATTGGATGAAAGCCGGAAAGTCATCTGGTGCGACTTCATGGGTGCGGTAGTTTCCCTCGAGCGACAGCGACTTCAGCCAATATCCATGGATGATCGGCGAGCGCGAATGCTTGACGGGAAAGCCGGTGACGAAGGCGCGCGGGCCGATTGTTTCACGTGAATCATCCATCGATCGCACCCAATTCTCTCAGTTTTTCCAGAAGCGGCAGCATCGGCAGCCCCAAGATGGTGAAGTAGTCGCCATCGATTTTCGAGAAGAGCTGCAGGCCCTCCCCTTCGAGCTGGTAGGCGCCGACGCTGCTCAAGGCGCGCTCGCCGACCCGCTTCAGGTGCCGTTTGATGAAATCATCGGTGAGCGGACGCATCGTCAGTTCGGCACGCGAGACATGCTCCCAGATGATGTCGCCGTTATAGGCGAGCGCGACCCCACTGTTCAGCCGATGGGTCTGCGCGGATAGCGCGGTGAGATGGCTGACCGCATCTTGCATGCTCTTCGGCTTGTGAAATGTGCGCTGCCCCAGCGACATGGTCTGATCTGAACCGATCACAATCGCGCCCGGCGAGCGATCACTCACCTCCCTGGCTTTGGCCTTGGCGAGGACCAGCGCGATCGCGTCAGGCGTTGCGCCATCCCGTTCGAGCGGCGCTTCGATGGCGCGCTCATCAACCTTCGCGGGATGAGCCTCAAAGGACAAGCCGGCATTTTCCATCAGCATGCGACGGAAGGGGCTGGAGGAGGCGAGTATGAGTTTCGGTATCATCTTTGCTCTCGGCGCGGTTGGCTAGGGACAGCGCTTAGCGCAGCTTGGGACGCAGGGCAACGATTGCCGCCGCCGTCTCCTCGATGGAACGGCGGGTCACGTCGATGAGCGGCCAGTTGTGGCGGGCGCAAAGCGAGCGGGCATATTTCAGCTCTTCCGATATGGCGGCTCGATCAGTGTAGTCGCCACGATCAAAGCCGGGCGTCGCGCCGAGGTCGCGATTTTCGCGGACCTGGGAGATGCGATCGGTGGTGGCGATCAGGCAGACAATCAGGGGCTTGGTCGCTTCGAAGAGGCTTTCCGGCAGGGGCACGCCATAGACGATCGGAATGTTGGCGGTCTTGATGCCGCGATTGGCGAGATAGATGCTGGTCGGCGTTTTCGATGTACGGCTGATGCCGATAATGACGACGTCGGCGTCATTATAATCGTCCGGCATCTGGCCGTCGTCATGATCCATCGTGAAGTTCAGCGCTTCGATGCGCGCGAAGTATCCGGCGTTCATGACATGCTGGGCGCCGACCCGGCGGCGCGACGGTGCGCCGAGGTAGATCTGAAACGCATTGAGAACGGGCTCGAGCACATTGACCGAGGCGACGCCCATTTCGAGGCAACGCTCGTCGATCAACGTGGCGAGCTCGCGGTCCACGATCGTGTAGAGCACGATGCCCGGTTCACCATCGATCGCCTGCAGGACTGTCAGCAACTGCTTGCGATTGCGGATCAGCGGATAGACATGCTCGATCGGCTGCGCCGACTTGAATTGCGCCGATGCCGCGCGGCCGGCCGAAATCAGCGTTTCGCCCGTCGAGTCAGAAATGAGATGCAGATGGAAGAAGTTCGTACGGTTCTCCACGCTATTTTCCGCTGCCTGTTGAAAACACTGGATGACGGAGAGCTACGAGACGCGCCGGGGGTTAGGCAAGGGAAAACATGCCTGGTTTTCCACATTTCGGATTCTTTGGAGGCCGGGAAAGATGGGCTGTTGGTTTTGTGGAAAGTCTGCGGCTGTTCGTCGGATAGCCACAGCTTGTCCACAGCTTGGCGAATTTCATCTAAGCCTATATCTCATTGAAATTGTATCGGATTTCGTGCCAATCCTGTTTCTGACATCGAATTGCGCGATTTTCTTCCCGAGCAGCTCGCGAAACAGTGACAATTGGTATCGGACGTGGATGGATTTTAATCCTTGATAGTCACCGACTCTAAGAAATAGAAACCTTATAAATATCTTTGATTTTTTATAGGGAAGAAGCGCTTGAGTGAAATGCGCCGGAAGATCATGCGGGTTCTGGACGGGGAAACATTGAGCCCTCCCCCCATCTGGCTGATGCGGCAGGCAGGGCGATACCTGCCGGAGTATCGAGAGGTGCGAGCCAAGGCTGGAAGCTTCCTCGATCTCTGTTACACCCCGGATCACGCAGTCGAGGTCACGCTGCAGCCGATCCGGCGCTATGGCTTTGATGCTGCCATTCTATTCTCCGACATTCTCGTCATTCCCGATGCGATGAAGCGCAATGTGCGTTTCACCGAGGGGCATGGGCCGGAGATGGATCCGATTGACGTCGATGGTATCGATGGTCTGGATGGCAGCCGCATGCTGCAGCATCTGGAACCTGTGCTGGAGACTGTTCGACGTCTCAGGAGTGATCTGCCAACCGAAACGACGCTGCTCGGCTTCTGTGGCGCTCCCTGGACCGTTGCGACCTATATGATCGCCGGCCATGGTACCCCCGACCAGGCCCCTGCCCGTCTGTTCGCCTATCGGCATCCGAAGGCTTTCGAAAAGCTACTGATGTTGCTGGCGGATGTTTCGGCAGATTATCTCGTCGCGCAGATCGATGCCGGCGCCGATGCCGTGCAGATTTTCGATTCCTGGGCGGGCGTGCTCGGCGAGCGTGAGTTCGAAGCATTTGCCGTGAAACCCGTGGCGCGGATGATCGCCTTGATCAAGGCGCGTCGACCGAATGCCAAGATCATCGCTTTTGCTAAGGGCGCGGGCTATCTCTTGAAGACCTATCGCCAGAAGACGAAGGCGGATGCGATCGGCCTTGATTGGTCCGTCCCCCTCGACTTCGCGGCCGAGCTGCAGAAGGATGGTCCGGTGCAGGGTAACCTCGATCCGATGCGGATGGTTGCTGGCGGCGCCGCGCTTGAAGAGGGTATCGATGATATCCTGCAGCGGCTGGGGAACGGTCCGCTGATCTTCAACCTCGGGCATGGAATTACCCCGCAGGCCGATCCTGAAAATGTTCGGCTGCTTGTCGAGCGTGTTCGCGGCGGAAGGGTTTGACCATGGAACGCCAGATCGACGAGAGACCCGGTTCCTATGCGCGCCGGCGCGCCTTTATCGCCATCGCCTTCTTCGTGGCGCTGGCGGTCGGTCTCTTCGTCTGGAATCCGGATACGCTCTATCTCTGGATCAAGGCGCTTCACATCATCGCCGTGATCTCGTGGATGGCCGGGCTGTTCTACATGCCGCGATTGTTCATCTACCACACCGATGCCGAGCCCGGCTCGGTGCAGTCGGAAACCTTCAAGGTCATGGAACGCCGTCTGCTGAAGGTGATCATGAACCCGGCGATGATGCTGACCTGGATCTTCGGGCTGTATCTCTCGTGGTCGGTTTATGGGTTCCAGGGCGGATGGCTGCACGCGAAGATCGGGCTTGTCGTTCTCTTGACCGGCGTGCACGTGTTTTTCAGCCGTGCGGCAAAGGCATTCGAGCGTGACGAGAACCGGCGTTCGGCGCGCTACTGGCGATTCATGAACGAGGCGCCGACCGTTTTGATGATCGCTATCGTCATCCTTGTCGTCGTCAAGCCATTTTGACGCAGCCGGCTGATGGGTTAAATTTGCTTCATTTTAAGCAGCCCCCTTGCGGCGGGGGAACTGACTCGCTATTTTCCGTCCACCTCATCCTTGTGGCATGTATGTAAAGTTCGATCGTCTGCGGGCTCCTCGCAGGACCGGTTACTGTCTCGACATCGCCTTTCCCCTCAAAATTATAGAGTAATGGACACTTCATGTCTGAAATGAAGCTTCAGGAACTTAAGAGTAAATCCCCGACCGATCTTCTGGCATTCGCCGAATCGCTCGAGGTCGAGAATGCCAGCACGATGCGCAAGCAGGAGCTGATGTTCGCAATACTCAAGGTTCTTGCCAGCCAGGACGTCGAGATTATCGGCGAAGGCGTGGTCGAAGTTCTGCAGGACGGCTTCGGCTTCCTGCGGTCTGCCAACGCTAACTACCTCCCCGGTCCCGACGACATCTACATCTCCCCCTCCCAGATTCGCCGCTTCTCGCTGAAGACTGGCGATACGGTTGAAGGCCCGATCCGCGGACCGAAGGAAGGCGAGCGCTATTTCGCGCTGCTGAAGGTCAACACGATCAACTTCGACGATCCGGAAAAGATCCGTCACAAGGTTCACTTCGACAACCTGACGCCGCTCTATCCGAACGAGCGCTTCAAGATGGAACTTGAGATTCCCACCAACAAGGATCTCTCGTCGCGCGTGATCGATCTCGTCGCGCCGCTTGGTAAGGGCCAGCGTGGTCTGATCGTCGCACCGCCGCGTACGGGTAAGACGGTTCTCCTGCAGAACATCGCGCACTCGATCACTGCCAATCACCCGGAATGCTATCTCATCGTTCTCCTGATCGACGAGCGTCCCGAAGAAGTGACGGACATGCAGCGCTCGGTTAAGGGTGAAGTCGTTTCTTCGACATTCGACGAGCCGGCAACCCGCCACGTGCAAGTCGCCGAGATGGTCATCGAGAAGGCCAAGCGCCTTGTCGAACATGGTCGCGATGTCGTGATCCTTCTCGATTCGATCACGCGCCTCGGCCGCGCTTACAACACGGTTGTTCCTTCTTCCGGTAAGGTTCTGACCGGTGGTGTTGATGCCAACGCACTGCAGCGCCCGAAGCGCTTCTTTGGCGCGGCGCGTAACATCGAAGAAGGTGGTTCGCTGACCATTATCGCGACCGCGCTGATCGATACTGGCAGCCGTATGGACGAAGTCATCTTCGAAGAGTTCAAGGGTACCGGTAACTCGGAAATCGTTCTCGACCGCAAGGTCGCCGACAAGCGCATCTTCCCGTCGATGGACATTCTCAAGTCCGGCACGCGTAAGGAAGACCTGCTTGTTCCACGCCAGGATCTGCAGAAGATCTTCGTTCTCCGCCGCATCCTGGCGCCGATGGGCACGACCGATGCGATCGAGTTCCTCATCGACAAGCTGAAGCAGACGAAGAGTAATTCCGATTTCTTCGAATCGATGAACACCTGATTTATCCTTAGCCGGATTCAATCAACTAAAGCCGGCCGCTGTCTTGGCCGGCTTTTCTGTTTCTATGAGCCTGACTGAAGTAGACCGACGACACTCACTCAGGCGGATAAACGATCGATTCGGTATCGTATCAATTGGAGTGTGTCCGTGGCGGAATTCACAGAGACGATCTATGCGCTTTCCAGCGGCGCCGTTCCCGCCGGCTTGGCCGTCATCCGTATAAGCGGTCCACGGGCCGTGGATGTGATGGGTAGCATGGTCTCAGGTACCGTCCCTGCCCGTACCACCTCCCTGCGAACGATTCGAACCCGTAACGGTGAGGCACTCGACAATGGCCTTGTGCTGTTCTTCCCCGGACCTAACTCCTTTACCGGGGAAGACGTCGTCGAGTTTCACCTTCATGGCGGCCGCGCTGTCGTAAGTGCGGTTTATCGGGAGCTGAACTCGTTTGATGGGCTGCGACAAGCCTTGGCTGGCGAGTTCTCCCGACGTGCTTTCGAAAACGGGAAGCTTGACCTACTGGAGATCGAAGGTCTTGCGGATTTGATCTCCGCAGAGACAGAGATGCAGCGTCGCCTCGCTCTTGAACAGAGTTCCGGCGGACTCTCGGCCGTCTATGAAGCTTGGGCACAGCGATTGACGCGCGGCCGTGCGTTGATCGAGGCTGAACTTGATTTTCCTGACGAGGACGACGTTCCTGGCTCGGTGTCGGACCAGGTCTGGTCGGACATGACCGAGCTTGCCAACAAGATTCGTCAGCATCTTGGTATGGCGAAGACAGGCGAGATCATCAGAGACGGCTTCAAGGTTGTTATCGCCGGACTGCCCAATGCGGGAAAATCGAGCCTGATGAATGCACTTGTGAGGCGCGACATTGCGATCGTTACGGATATCGCCGGAACGACGCGCGATGTATTATCCACCGACCTCGATATCGATGGATTTCTCGTCAAGCTCTACGATACTGCGGGATTGCGTGAGACAGAAGAGGTCGTCGAACGGGAGGGCATTCGGCGCGCACGCACCGCAATGGAGGCCGCGGATCTCGTTATCTATATAGAGGACATGTCCGTTCTTTCAGACGACAGCACTGCCCCGTCGTCTGCGTTGCGCGTTGGAACGAAGGCGGACTTGCCCAGCATCTCATCGAATCCATACGATGTGAGGATCTCTGTGGAAACCGGCGCCGGCTTGGACCAACTGCGGCAGGCGATCGGAGATCGGTTGCGCGAGATGGTACCTCCGCATTTGTTTGCTATCCCTACCCGCACGCGCCACAACGATTCGTTAGCGGAATGTATCGCAGCTATCGAGCGAGCCATCGCTAACGAGCATGTTGACCTGGACATTAGAGCGGAGGAGCTCCGCATGGCCGGTGTCGCGCTTGGCCACATCACCGGTCGGGTCGATGTGGAGAATTTGCTCGACGTGATCTTCGGCGAATTCTGTATTGGCAAATGATTCACGTGAAACACTGCGACGACGCTGAAAAACGTGGTTTCACGTGAAACGTCTTGACTCGCGGGACGGCTTGCCGCATCACCGAGCGATCTCAGGAGCATTGTTATGAATACCTCACGGTTCGATGTCATCGTCATTGGTGGCGGGCACGCTGGATGCGAAGCCGCTTCCGCGGCTGCGCGCGCTGGTGCCAAGACGGCGCTTGTGACGCATAAGCGTGAGACCATCGGCGTGATGTCGTGCAATCCTGCAATCGGTGGCCTCGGGAAGGGTCATCTGGTCCGCGAGATCGATGCGTTGGACGGGCTGATGGGACGCGTGGCTGATGCTGGGGGTATCCAGTTTCGTATGCTCAATCGCAAGAAGGGTCCGGCCGTGCGCGGCCCTCGCACGCAGGCAGATCGCAAGCTCTATCGCCAGGCGATGCATGCCGAGATATCTTCGATCCCCAACCTCACGATTGTCGAGGGCGATGCCTTCGATCTGTCGATCAAGGATGGCCGCGTCTCTGGCGTCATTATGAAAGATAGCCGGATTCTGTATTCCGGTGCGGTGGTGTTGACGACGGGGACCTTCCTGCGCGGCCTCATCCATATCGGCGACAAGAAGATTCCGGCTGGCCGCGCCGGTGAAGAGCCGTCGATGGGACTGTCGAAGACCTTGTTGGGTATGAGCTTACAGCTCGGTCGCTTGAAGACCGGCACCCCCGCTCGACTGGACGGAAAGACCATCGATTGGGCCGGCGTTGGCCGGCAGGGAGCGGATGACGATGCGGTCCCCTTCTCTTTCATGACCGATCACATCGCGAACCCGCAGATCGACTGCGGCGTTACGCGCACAACGGAAGCGACACATCGCATCATCGTCGATAATCTCAAGCGGTCGGCAATGTATTCCGGCCAGATTGAAGGCGTCGGCCCGCGCTATTGCCCCTCGATCGAGGATAAGCTGGTCAAGTTCGGCGAGAGAGATGGCCACCAGGTGTTTCTGGAGCCTGAAGGTCTTGATGATGACACCGTCTATCCCAACGGGATCTCGACATCGCTTCCAGCCGAGGTTCAAGACGCCTTTATTCGTACGATACCGGGCCTTGAGCAAGTCACCATTCTGCAACCAGGCTATGCGATTGAATACGACCACGTCGATCCACGAGAGCTCAAGCCTTCACTCGAAGTGAAGAAGCAGCCTGGATTGTTCTTGGCGGGGCAGATCAATGGCACGACCGGATACGAGGAAGCTGCGGCGCAGGGATTGGTTGCCGGACTCAATGCAGCGCGCCTGGCTGGTCAGCAAGACGCGGTGCGTTTCAGCCGGACCGATTCCTACATTGGCGTGATGATCGATGACCTCACATCACGCGGTGTGGCCGAGCCGTACCGTATGTTTACGTCGAGAGCTGAGTACCGTCTTTCGCTCCGCGCAGACAATGCGGATGTTCGCCTTACGCCGCTTGCGATCTCGCTGGGGATCTCATCTCACGCCCGCTCTGATCGGTTTGAGCAGTATGCGTCGGAGATCGAGGCGGGCCGGGCACTTTTGACGTCCCTGTCGGTCACGCCAACCGAGGCGCGTCGATTTGGGCTTAAGCTCAACCTCGATGGCCAACGCCGCACGGCTTATGAGTTGCTGGCGTTCCCTGATTTCGATCTTGAGACACTTCGACCGGTGTGGCCGGAGTTGGATGCGATCGACTCCAAGGCGGGTGCCGCGCTGGAGATCGAGGCAAACTATGCGGTCTATATGGACCGGCAGCAGGCTGACGTGGCCCATATCAAGCGAGATGAAGAGCGTCTTATCCCTGCCGATTTTGATTTTGATCGCTTGTCCGGCCTATCCAACGAGCTCAAGCAGAAGTTGGCGAAGGCTCGCCCCTATGACGTCGCGCAAGCTTCGCGAGTTGATGGGATGACGCCGGCGGCGATTTCGCTCTTGCTCGTGCATTTGCGACGTGGCGAAGTCGCGGCATAGACTGCAACCTACACTATTTGAGAGTCCTCATATGGAATTGAACGGCCGGCGTGTTTCACGTGAAACACAGGAACGACTTGAGCATTTTTTGGGTCTATTTCAGAAATGGAGCAAGGCTATCAACCTCTCCGCTCCCTCCACTCTCAAGGACGCGTGGGAAAGGCATATTGCTGATAGTGCACAGATCTTCCAGCTTCAGCCGCACGCGGGCAACTGGGTGGATCTCGGTAGCGGCGGCGGCTTTCCCGGCGTAGTAACAGCGATCTTCCTCGCGGAGCTCAAAGACGGCTGGGTGCATCTGGTTGAGAGCAACAACAAGAAGGCTGCCTTCTTGCGCACGGCGCTGAGGGAAACGGGCGCCCGTGGTTCCGTGCATCCCGTGCGGATTGAGGACGCGGTTGCGGACCTCCCCGTCTGCGATTTCGTGTCCGCCAGGGCGCTTGCGGACCTGGATAAACTTCTGGAGTTCGTCGATCCATTCGCGATCCGTAACGAAAAAATCCGCGCGTATTTCCATAAAGGCCGGGATTACCGATCAGAGGTGGCAAATGCACATGGTCGGTGGGCATTTGATCTGGTAGAACACAAGAGTGCCGTCGAGATGGACTCAGTCGTTCTCGAAATTTCCAATTTACGGCATTTGGTCTAACAAATCGGGCGTTGCGACAATGGTTGCTGGACGGAATCGGATTATCACGATCGCAAATCAGAAGGGTGGCGTCGGCAAGACGACGACGGCTATCAATCTGGCAACCGCACTAGCGGCGATCGGCGAGCGCGTTCTTATCGTAGATCTTGATCCTCAGGGTAACGCAAGCACGGGCTTAGGTATTGATCGCAAGAACCGCAGCCGATCCTCCTACGACCTCTTGATCGGCGATCATGGCATTCTTGATGTTGTTCAGGAAACCGCGGTGCCCAACCTTTATATTGTCCCCTCCACTATGGATCTTCTCGGGATCGAGATGGAGATCGCGCAGCAGAGCGATCGTGTCTTCAAGCTGAAGAAGGCGCTTGCCGAGCGCGATGCATTTCAGTTTTCCTATATCCTCGTCGACTGCCCGCCGTCCTTCAATCTGCTGACGATGAATGCAATGGCGGCCGCGCATTCGGTGCTGGTTCCCTTGCAGTGCGAGTTCTTCGCGCTTGAGGGGTTGAGCCAGTTGCTGGAGACTGTCGACCAGGTTCGCAGGAGCGTAAATCCGCAGCTCGATATCCAGGGTATCGTGCTGACGATGTTCGATTCGAGAAACAATCTTGCGCAGCAGGTCGTGAACGATGTGCGCACCCATCTCGGTGAAAAGGTTTACCATACGTTAATTCCGCGCAACGTGCGGGTGTCCGAGGCGCCTTCTTACGGCAAGCCTGCCATTCTCTACGATCTTAAATGTGCTGGAAGCCAGGCCTATCTGCAGTTGGCGTCCGAAGTCATTCAGCGCGAGCGCCAGCGTCTGGCTGCCTGAACAAGCTCTCGAATAAGTGGTGAGTACCGATATGAACGATGATGTCTCGAAGAGAAGACTGGGACGCGGCCTTGCTGCGCTGATTGGCGAAATGGACCAGCCTGCGCCCGTCGATGCAGGCCAGCGTGCGGTCAGCGCCGATCGTCTGGTGCCAATCGAGTTCATCACGCGTAATCCGCGCAACCCTCGCCGCTTCTTCGATGACGGCGAGCTTCATGATCTTGCAAGCTCAATCCGCCAGCATGGTATTGTGCAGCCGGTTGTTGTACGTACACTTTCAACAAGCCAATATGAAATCATAGCCGGCGAAAGACGTTGGCGGGCTGCGCAGTTGGCAGGCCTGGTTGAGATTCCTGTCATCGTGCGCGATGTCGATGACAAGACCGCGCTGGAGATCGCGATCGTCGAAAACGTTCAGCGATCTGATCTCAATGCGTTGGAAGAAGCGCTCGGCTACGAGCAGTTGATTGCGGACTACGGTTACACGCAGAACGATCTCGGCGAGATCATTGGCAAGAGCCGCAGCCACGTCGCGAACTCGCTGCGACTTCTGAAATTGCCGGAGCCTGTTCGCGACTTGCTCGCCGCTGGCAGTCTGTCTGCCGGCCATGCGCGCGCGCTGGTGTCCACGTCGGACCCAACGGTCCTGGCCCGAACGATCGTTTCCAAGGGCATGTCAGTGCGCGATGCGGAGCGGCTTGCGCAGAACGACATCAAGGCGCAATCTGAGCCGAAGCCAGCAGTCAATCCGCGGGATCAGAAGGATTCCGATACGATCGCGCTTGAGCGTACTCTCTCCGATACGCTTGGATTGGACGTCGTCATCAATCACAAGGCAAATGGCGGGCAGATCCGGATTTCTTATAAGTCATTGGATCAATTGGAAGAAATCTGCCGGCTTCTGGAACGGCGCTGATCCGGCCTTATTTTCGGCCGGACTGAAGTGTGGTCGATAGAAGTGTCTGCATGGCGATCGTGTCCTCCAGAGAGGCGCGACGCCTAGTCTGCAGGATGGCCGCCTGCAAACGGCTCGTTTCACGGGCCAGCGCGTCCGCCGACCATGTTCTCAAGGCCTGCTCGATGATCGGCTTGCGCTTGAAATGAAGATGCCGTCCGAGCGTCTGCATCACCTGAGACGCCGGCGTGCGCTTCTCGTCCATCTCGGCGCGCATGGCATCCATTAGCTGAAACTGCCGAAGGCATGCCTGTATGACCAGGAAGACGGACGTCTTCGACGCCGTGATCTTCTGCATGGCATGCAGGAAGTTTCCGGAATTTCCGGTCAGGATCGCGTCGACGGCGTCGTCGACGGAAATCGCGCTGGCGTCACCGATGATCTCCGTGACGTGATGCTCCTCGATAACCTCAAGATTGAGGCAGTAAAGCGCGAGTTTTCTCACCTCGTTGCGTGAAGCTATCCGGTCGCCCCCTATCAACTCCAACAGCGCCTGGCGCGCTCCAGTCGTGATGCGTAGGTCCGCGCCCGCGAGTTCGGCGTCTATCAGGCTATTAAGCGCACGCGCGTCGTCTGCGTAGCATGGTATGGTCGCGACGCTGCGAGCGGCTTCGCTTGTCTTGCGCAGCAGCGATCCCTTCTTGAGATCACCGGCCTCGATGATGATGAAGGTCGCCTCGGGAGGCTTCTGCGCCAGAACCTGAAGAGCGTCAACGAGGTACTTCTCGTTTGCCGCGCCGCGAATCCAGATCAGTTTTTGACCGCCGAAGAGGCCGATCGCGCCTGCCTCGTCCAGTAGACGTCCCTGGTCTTTTTGCAGGTCGCTAATGTCAAGTTTGATCAGGGAAAACGGGTCGGTCAGATCGACGCCGGTCTTGCCGGCGAGCAGGCTGGCGCGCTCAGACACCAGCCCGCGATCCGGGCCATAGATGACGAAGAGCTGGTAGTGGCGGGCGGATTTCTCCAGAAACCCCTCGAACTCATGCGACTTTATCTCCGCCACTTAGCCGCTCCTTAGCGGCCAAGCGCCGCAGCGATATCAGCGGCCACGAATTCAGCCACCTGGCGTGCTGCGCGATCCTCAGCGTCGCGAATGGCGCGCTGCTTGGCAAATTCCTGCGCCGGGAAGTCGACAAGTGCCGTTGCCGACTGATGGCCGGCACGGATCACATGGCCGTCCTTGTTCGATTTCAGCGTATAGTCGACGCTGACGGTGGCGCGGCCCGCGCGTGACTCATCCGAGGAAGCGACCAGCAGGGTATCGATGACGTTCGAACGAGCGTTCATCTCGACCTTGTAATCGGCTTTGTCCGGCTCACCGGCGCCACGGGAGGCAAGGAAGATCAGCCGGTTGCGAACTTCCTGCCCGACGCGCGATGTGGCCTCGGAGAAGGCGACGGATGACAGCTTGCCGGCAACGCCCGACGTTTCGGAATAGAGCGGCCGAACCTGGCACGAGGCGAGAAGAACCGTGGTTGCCAGCACCGCGGCAATCCCCGCGCGGCTGGCCAGCCTGGAAGCGATATTAAACGACAATGTTCACAATCCTTTGCGGAACCACGATAATCTTCTTCGGCGCCTGGCCGTTGAGCACGCGCTTGACATCCTCCAACGCAAGGGCGGCATCGCTGACCGTAGTTTGATCTGCGTCGCGCGAGATTGTCAATTCGGCGCGCTTCTTGCCGTTGATCTGCACCGGCAGGACGACGTCGTTTTCGACAACGAGGGCGTCGTCGTACTTCGGCCAAGCCGTCTGCGAGAGCAGCGTGTTGTGACCGAGTACCGACCAGCACTCTTCCGCCAGGTGCGGCGTCATCGGTGCCACTAGCTGCACGAGGATTTCGGCTGCATCGCGCACGGCGGCGCGATAGGCGGCATCGGCCTTGCCTGATGCAACGGTGGTCAGCGGCCCGGCAATGGCGTTCACAAGCTCATAGATGCGCGCGACGGCCTTGTTGAACCATAGCTTGTCGTAGTCGTTCTGAACGGCCTTCAGCGTCTTGTGTGCCAGCTGGGAGATGGCAAGGGCCTCTCCATCCTTAGCCGGAGTCGCAGTCACGTCACTCAGCGCTTCTGCCGCTTCCGAGATGAGGCGCCACAGGCGTTGGGTGAAGCGGTGGGCGCCTTCGACGCCTGCTTCCGACCAGATCACATCGCGCTCGGGCGGGGAGTCCGAGAGAACGAAGAAACGGGCCGTATCGGCGCCGTAGGAAGCGATGATGTCATCGGGATCGACGACGTTCTTCTTCGACTTCGACATCTTCTCGATCGAGCCGATGGCAATCTCTTCGTTGTTGGAGAGCAGGAAAGCACGGCGTTTGCCATCCAGTTCCTCGATCTTGATGTCGGCCGGTGCGACCCATTCGCGGGTCATACCGGAGCCGCGGCTATAGGTCTCGTGCACCACCATGCCCTGCGTGAACAGGCCCTTGAACGGCTCCTTTACATCGACATGGCCGGTTTCGCGCATGGCGCGGGTGAAGAAGCGCGAATAGAGCAGATGCAGGATCGCATGCTCGATACCGCCGATATACTGATCGACAGGCAGCCAGCGATTGGCGGCCGCGAAATCCGTCGGCTTGCTCTCCCAAGGCGCTGTGAAGCGCGTGAAATACCAGCTGGAATCGACGAAGGTGTCCATCGTGTCGGTTTCGCGACGAGCATCCTTGCCGCAATGCGGGCAGGCGACGTGGCGCCAGGTCGGGTGCCGGTCGAGCGGATTGCCCGGCTGATCGAAGGTAACATCCTCCGGCAGCTTGACCGGGAGATCCTTCTTCGGCACCGGCACGACACCGCAATCCTGGCAGTGAATGACCGGGATCGGGCAACCCCAGTAGCGCTGGCGGGAAATACCCCAGTCGCGCAGGCGGAAGTTGACCTTGCGTTCGCCCTGTGGCGCGTTGCCCAACGATGCGGACGACAGACGGTCGGCCACGATATTGAAGGCTTCGTCCGTCGACTTGCCGTCCAGGAAGCGTGAGTTGATCATGATGCCGTCGCCATCATAGGCGGTGTCGCCGACAGCGAAGGTCGCGACGTCACCATCACGCGGCATGACAACGGGTATGACCGGAAGGCCGTATTTGCGGGCGAAATCGAGGTCGCGCTGATCGCCTGCCGGGCAGCCGAAGATGGCGCCCGTGCCGTAGTCCATCAGCACGAAGTTGGCGATGTAGACCGGCAACTCCCAGGAAGGGTCCAGCGGGTGGCGGACACGGATGCCCGTGTCGATGCCCCGCTTTTCGGCGGTTTCGAGCGCTGCCAGCGACGTGCCGGCGCGGCGGACGTCTTCGCAGAAGGCGTCGATCTCGGCGTTCTTGGCCGCCGCATCCTTGGCCAGCGGGTGATCGGCGGAAATGGCGAGGAAGGAGGCGCCAAACAGCGTGTCCGGGCGCGTGGTGTAGACCGTAACCTCGGTCTCGCCGGCAGGCGCGGTTTCGCCGACGATTTCCCAGCGGATCGTCATGCCTTCGGAGCGGCCGATCCAGTTCTTCTGCATCAGGCGGACCTTCTCAGGCCACTGATCGAGGCCATCCAAGGCGTCCAGCAGATCCTGGCTGAAGTCGGTGATCTTGAAGAACCACTGAGTCAGCTCGCGCTGCTCGACAAGCGCGCCGGAGCGCCAGCCGCGACCGTCGATAACCTGCTCGTTGGCGAGAACGGTGTTATCAACCGGGTCCCAGTTGACCTTGGACTGCTTGCGGTAGACGAGACCCTTTTCCAGGAAGTCCACGAACATATGCTGCTGGTGCTGGTAGTATTCGACATCGCAGGTCGCGAATTCGCGGCTCCAGTCGAGCGACAGGCCCATGGCCTTCAGCTGCGACTTCATCGATGCGATATTCTGGTAGGTCCAGGCCGCGGGATGAACGTTGCGCTCCATGGCGGCGTTTTCAGCCGGCATGCCGAAAGCGTCCCAGCCCATCGGGTGCAGCACGTTGTAGCCACGGGCACGCTTGTAGCGCGCGACGACGTCGCCCATCGCATAGTTGCGGACATGGCCCATGTGGATGCGGCCGGACGGATACGGGAACATCTCCAGCACGTAGTATTTCTCGCGCGGATCAGCGTTGTCGGTCTCGAAGACCTTCGCTTCGTTCCATTTTTTCTGCCAGCGAGGCTCGGCATCGCGCGGATTATAACGTTCGGTAGCCATGGTATTCGTATTTCCGGAAAATCAAGGGAAGTTGGTGGTGACCTTCACCATGAAACCACCGTAGCGTCAAGTTTTGCCGACATGGTTTGGGGCCAATCGGCGCCTAGCTGCGATAATTTCGAGGCTTCGGACCTTGGCAAGCCAAGATCGGGTGTTTAGTGCATTTTCATTGTTTTCGATGATGGACCGAGGCGCAACATGGAACTTCAAGAGCGACTGGAAGAGGTTCGCGGCCGGATCGCGGCTGCGGCCCGCGAAACGGGAAGAGCGGATGGCACGGTGCAGCTCGTGGCCGTGTCCAAGACATTCGACGCGGATCAGATCCGCCCGGCCATCGAGGCTGGTCAGCGCGTGTTCGGTGAAAATCGCGTGCAGGAGAGCCAAGGCAAGTGGCCGGAGCTGAAGAGCGAGACGGCTGGCATCGAGCTTCATCTGATCGGACCGCTGCAGTCGAATAAGGCTGGCGAAGCGGTCGCGCTCTTCGATGTCATCGAGACGGTCGATCGCGAGAAGATCGCACGCGCGCTCGCCGATGAAATGAAGCGCCAGGGCAAGGCCCCTCGTCTCTACGTTCAGGTCAATACAGGCCTTGAGCCGCAGAAGGCCGGCATTGCGCCTGATGACACGGCGGCCTTCGTAGCGCTCTGCCGTGATGAGCTCGGTCTTTCCGTCGAAGGGTTGATGTGCATTCCGCCGGCGGATGAAAACCCGGGCCCGCATTTCGCCCTGTTGGCGAAACTGGCGAAGGCTTGCGGTGTCGAGAAGCTGTCGATGGGCATGTCGGGCGATTACGAGACTGCGGTCGCCTTTGGCGCCACTAGCGTCCGGGTGGGGTCCGCCATTTTCGGCACCCGCTAATCACCGTGTCTTGCTCTCGTGGTCGGCGTGAATGTTTCACGGGAAACATTTGCGATCCGCGTTACGGCGCAACTGCGAACCGGCAATAAAAAACCCCGCCGAAGCGAGGTTTTATCAATCTGTCCAACCGCTTAGTAGCGGTCGTCTTCGTCCTCATCCGGCGTCGAGGACTTCAGCGACTTCAGCTTCGCGAAGACGGCGTCGGCGTCGATTTCCTTCTCTTCCTCACGCTCGTAGCTCGGAGCCAGGCGTTCGGTTTCGTGCGCGGACTGCAGCGTTTCGCCGAGTTCGGCAGCGGTCGGCAGCGGACGGCCCTTGGCTGCCTTTTCGACTTCCATGTCGAGGTCGATTTGGCTGCAGAGGCCGAGCGTAACCGGATCCATCGGCGTCAGGTTGGCGGCGTTCCAGTGGGTGCGCTCGCGGATCTGTTCGATGGTCGACTTGGTCGTGCCGACGAGACGCGAGATCTGGGCGTCCTTCAGTTCCGGGTGATTGCGAACAAGCCACAGGATGGCGTTCGGGCGGTCCTGGCGCTTGGAGACCGGGGTGTAGCGCGGGCCACGACGCTTGGATTCAGGAACACGTACCTTCGGCTCGGAAAGCTTCAGCTTGTGGGCCGGGTTCTTCTCGGCGCGTTCGATTTCGTCGCGCGACAGCTGACCGGTGGAGATCGGATCCAGGCCCTTGATGCCCTGAGCAGCTTCGCCGTCAGCGATCGCCTTCACTTCCAGAGGGTGCAATTTGCAGAACTGAGCGATCTGGTCGAAAGACAGAGCTGTGTTGTCGACGAGCCAAATAGCGGTCGCCTTCGGCATAAGCAGTTGTTGAGCCATGGATATAGTCCTTCTGTCGTCCGCGCCGGTGTCGCGGTCCGTGGGTTGTCACCACTATGTCCGGGAAATTATGTCGCTATATAACCGGAGTGACGCATAATTGCAATTGATCACGAATGAAATGACCTTTGTCTAATTGCCGGGTCGATCTGACCTGTTATGAATGCACAAAACCGCCTGTGGCGTACTCCTGCCGCCGGCGTCCGAGTGAGGAGGAAATCGATGTCGGAGAAGATCTACCCGGTGCAAAAACCGGTTCAGAACCATGCGCTGATCGACAAGGCCAAGTACGAGAAATGGTACGAGGAGAGCGTCGAAAACCCGGATAAATTCTGGGGCAAGCATGGCAAGCGGATCGACTGGTTCAAGCCTTATACGAAGGTGAAGAACACCTCTTTCACCGGCAATGTGAAGATCAAGTGGTTCGAAGACGGCCAGACGAACGTCTCCTACAACTGTATCGACAGGCACCTGAAGACCAACGGCAATCAGGTTGCGATCATCTTCGAGGGCGACAACCCCTATATCGACAAGAAGATCACCTATAACGAGCTCTACGAGCATGTCTGCCGTATGGCGAACGTGTTGAAGAAGCATGGTGTCAAGAAGGGCGATCGCGTCACCATCTATATGCCGATGATCCCGGAGGCAGCCTATGCGATGCTCGCCTGCGCCCGCATCGGCGCCGTGCATTCGATCGTCTTTGGCGGCTTTTCGCCGGAAGCACTGGCGGGGCGGATTGTCGACTGCGAATCAACCTTCGTCATCACCTGCGATGAGGGCGTGCGCGGCGGCAAGCCGGTTCCGCTGAAAGAGAACACCGACACGGCGATCCATATCGCCGCGCGTCAGCATGTGATCGTGGAGAAGGTTCTGGTGGTTCGTCGCACCGGCGGCAAGACCGGCTGGGCGCCGGGTCGCGACCTCTGGTATCACCAGGAAATGGCGACGGTGAAGCCGGAGTGCCCGCCCGCCAAGATGAAGGCGGAAGATCCGCTCTTCATTCTCTACACGTCGGGTTCGACCGGCAAGCCGAAGGGGGTGCTTCATACCACCGGCGGCTACCTCGTCTACGCGGCGATGACGCACGAATATGTGTTCGACTATCATCCCGGCGATATCTACTGGTGCACGGCCGATGTCGGCTGGGTGACCGGCCATTCCTATATCGTCTATGGCCCGCTTGCGAACTGCGCGACGACGCTGATGTTCGAGGGCGTTCCCAACTTTCCGGATCAGGGCCGCTTCTGGGAGGTGATCGACAAGCACAAGGTCAACATCTTCTACACCGCGCCGACCGCCATCCGCTCGCTGATGGGCGCCGGCGATCATTTCGTGACACGTTCGTCGCGGTCCAGCCTGCGTCTGCTCGGCACGGTAGGCGAGCCCATCAATCCCGAAGCCTGGGAATGGTACTATAACGTCGTCGGCGACAAGCGTTGCCCTGTCATCGACACCTGGTGGCAAACGGAGACGGGCGGCCACATGATCACGCCGCTGCCTGGTGCGACCGACCTGAAGCCGGGATCGGCGACCAAACCGTTCTTCGGCGTGAAGCCGCAGCTGGTGGATAATGAAGGTAACGTGCTCGAGGGCGCGGCGGACGGAAATCTCTGCATCACCGATAGCTGGCCGGGGCAGATGCGCACGGTCTACGGCGACCACGAGCGTTTCATCCAGACCTACTTCTCGACCTACAAGGGCAAGTATTTCACCGGCGACGGCTGCCGGCGGGATGAGGACGGCTATTACTGGATTACCGGTCGCGTCGACGACGTGCTCAATGTCTCCGGCCATCGCCTTGGCACGGCCGAGGTCGAATCGGCGCTGGTGTCGCACAGCCTCGTCTCCGAGGCGGCGGTCGTCGGCTATCCGCATGCGATCAAGGGTCAGGGCATCTATTGCTATGTGACGCTGATGGCTGGCAATGAGGGTTCGGACGAGCTGCGCCAGCAGCTGATCAAGCATGTTCGCAACGAGATCGGCCCGATCGCAGCACCCGACAAGATCCAGTTCTCGCCCGGGCTGCCGAAGACCCGATCAGGCAAGATCATGCGCCGCATTCTGCGCAAGATTGCCGAAGATGATTTCGGCTCGTTGGGCGATACGTCGACGCTTGCCGATCCGGCTGTCGTCGATGACCTGATCGCCAACAGGCAGAACAAGGCAGCTGCTTAATACCGGCTGCCTGCTAACGAGAGGCCGCTTCGGGAAACCGAAGCGGCCTTAATCTTGATCGCGGCATGGCGTCTTCGGCTTCCGACCGCCGTCATAGGCAACGGCGATCCCCTCGCCCAGCATATACTGAGCCGGATTCCGTCCATCGGAGAGCGTGACGTCGGCCAGGATGCG
Source organism: Hyphomicrobiales bacterium (assembly GCA_900465665.1). Classification (GTDB taxonomy): domain Bacteria; phylum Pseudomonadota; class Alphaproteobacteria; order Rhizobiales; family Rhizobiaceae; genus Rhizobium. Next base: position 178,709 of record UBJO01000049.1, on the reverse strand, counting down.
GCCGAAATATTTGTCGCCGGAAATTCGGGTCAGCTGCACTTGAGGCGAACCATCGGTCAAGTTTTCCAACATTTGACGGGCATCCATTGCCGCGCGCCTGACTGCGTCGCATTTCGAGTGCATCTCAGGCGTATCGATGCCGCGAATGCGGACATAGACCTCCACGGTCTGCTGCGGCCATGGACGGGCCGCGACCAGCAAGGTGTCTCCATCGATCACACGCAGGATTTCAGCCGAGACGGGTCCGGCGATCTCATCGCGTGCGAAAGCAGGCATCGAAATTGCCGCAAGGATCGCTAGCGATATGAGGGCGCGCGTGAACATACAAGGAATAAATTCCGATATTCACGTGAAGTCAATAGGAATATTTACTTAGAAATCGATCGCGCGACCGTTGATTTCCCAATCGCCGAAGCGGGCCGGATCGGCACCCCCTCGCCCACCGATCTCGGTTGGCATGTCGCTCGGCTGTTCGTTGCGGCGGCGCTCCTCGGCTTCGGCAAGCGCACGCTTGGCGGCGGGCGAGAGCATCTTGCGCGGACGCTCGGTGCCTTCTTCGGCCAGAGCCTCGATATTGTCGTTGTCCGCTTCCTGCATCACGCACGCCCGCTTGAAAATATTGAAAATGGCCGATGAATAACCAGATTATAGGACGCCGACGCGGCGATTGAAACCCTTTGAGCGCAAACGGCGCTCGCCTGAAATGGAGATGATGATGAACCTTGTCCGTACTGCCATGTTGCTTGCCTTCATGACGGCACTGTTCATGGTCGTCGGGTTCATGATCGGTGGCCGCAGCGGCATGATGATCGCGTTCCTGGTTGCGGCCGGCATGAACTTCTTCTCCTACTGGAATTCCGATCGGATGGTGCTTTCGGCCTACCGTGCGCAGGAGATCGACGAGCGAAACGCGCCGGAGTTCTTCAACATCATCCGCGATCTCTCGCACAATGCGGGCCTGCCGATGCCGAAGGTCTATCTCTATGATAGCCCGCAGCCGAACGCTTTCGCGACGGGCCGCAATCCGGAGAATGCCGCGGTGGCGGCATCGACGGGTCTGTTGAGCACGCTATCGCCGGAAGAGGTCGCCGGCGTCATGGCGCATGAGCTCGCGCACGTCCAAAACCGCGACACGCTGACGATGACGATCACGGCGACGCTTGCCGGCGCCATCTCGATGCTCGGCAATTTTGCCTTCTTCTTCGGCGGCAACCGCGAGAACAACAACAATCCACTCGGTTTCGTTGGCGTTCTGCTGGCGATGATCGTCGCGCCGATGGCCGCCATGCTGGTGCAAATGGCAATCAGCCGGACGCGCGAGTATTCCGCCGACCGGCGCGGCGCCGAGATCTGCGGCAACCCGCTTTGGCTGGCTTCCGCACTCGGCAAGATCGCCCGTGGCGCCTCGAACATTCCGAACTACGATGCGGAGCGCAATCCGGCGACAGCGCACATGTTCATCATCAATCCGTTGACGGGTGCGGGCATGGACAACCTGTTTTCGACCCACCCGAATACGGAAAACCGTATCGCGGCGCTGCAGGAAATGGCACGGGGCGGCATGAATAACTCGACGCCGTCGGCTCGTGCTGCTAATCCCGTGCGCAAATCGCGCTCAGTTCCGGATGCCGGCCTTGGCCGCGGTGGCTCGCAACCGCCAAAGGGTCCCTGGTCTTGAGTTCAGACGGTAAGAAAAAGCCATTTCGCAAACAGAAGTCGTCGGCGTCGGCGGAATCGTACGCTTCCGCGAAGCCGGGTCTTCAGGCGCGTGCTGCGGCCTCCAAGATTTTGGCTGCCGTTATCGACCGCAAGCTCTCGCTTGATGGCGCGCTTGACCACGAACATGGAAATCCGGCTTACAAGGCGTTGGCCGACGACGATCGTGGTCTCGTCCGCGCTATCCTGAACACGACGCTGCGTCACTTGCCCCGCATCGAGGCGGCCGTCTCCTCCCTGCTGGAATCGCCCTTGCCCGAGGGCGCTCGCTCGCTGCAGCACGTGCTTTCGATCGCCGCGGCGCAGATCCTCTATCTCGATGTTCCCGATCATGCCGCCGTCGACATTGCCGTCGAGCAGGCCAATCTCGACCCGAGAAACCGGCGCTTCGCCAAGCTGGTGAATGCTGTGCTGCGTCGCCTTGGGCGCGAGAAGGAAGAGATTCTTCGAGAGATCGACGACATTCCTTCGATGCCCGCTTGGTTTCTCGAGCGGTTGGAAAAAGCCTACGGCCGTGAAGCGGCGCGGGCGATTTCGGATTCCCAGCTGCAGCCCGCTGCCATCGACCTGACGGTAAAATCGGATCCACAGGCTTGGGCGGAAAAGCTCAATGGCGTAGTGCTGCCGACCGGCGGCGTCAGGCTTGCCGCATTCGATGGCTCCATTCCGTCTCTGGAAGGTTTCGACGAGGGATTATGGTGGGTACAGGACGCGGCGGCGAGCATTCCGGCGCAGCTCTTCGGCGATCTGTCTGGTAAGCGCGTCGCCGATCTCTGCGCCGCTCCCGGTGGCAAGACTGCGCAGCTGATCCTGGCGGGCGGCAACGTGACCGCCGTCGAGCAGTCCGAAAACCGCATCAAACGCCTGCGTTCGAACCTTGATCGTCTCCAGCTGTCGGCGGAAACGATAGCGCAGGATCTGACCAAGTTCACCCCTGATGAGCTCTTCGACGCTATCCTGCTCGACGCGCCCTGCTCTTCCACCGGCACGACGCGCCGGCATCCCGACGTGCTCTGGACCAAGGGGCCGGAAGACATTGCAAAGCTCGCCGCGCTGCAGGAGCGCCTGTTACGCCATGCGCTGCGGCTGTTGAAGCCTGAAGGCACGATCGTGTTTTCCAACTGCTCGCTTGATCCGAGCGAGGGTGAAGAGGTCGTGGCGCGGGTGCTCAATGATACAGCAGGGCTTGAGCGCGTGGCGATCGAGCCGAGCCGTTGGCCTGGGCTGGAAGAGGCGATCAGCCCACTCGGAGAATTCCGCACCACACCCGACATGCTGAAGCTACCATCAGGTTTCGCGCCGGGTCTTGACGGTTTTTATGCGGCCGTGTTGCGCCGTGTTGCCTGATCGAAGAGCAACTGGCATAGTTAAGCATTGTTGCAGAATCATCGACGGTCAGTGCCGTTTCCGGACTTGTCCATCCAATCCTAACGATATGGGTCAATAGACAATCGAAATGCGGTCCGGACGGTTTTCAGGTCTTTACCTGCGGGAGGCTTGGCGGCGGGTACTTTGCCGTGCTGAGCTTCTGCGCCTCAAGTTGTTTCGCCACACGGTCTATGTGCCCGAGCGGCTGATCGTGGCGCCGACGGATCTGAGGCCCGTCGATTCGCATGTCGCCGAGGAAATCATCAACGGTCGCTTCCCGCTTGCCGGCCGCATGCTGGAGACGGGCGGAAAATCCCCGTTCACGCTGAGCCTCCCCTCGCGCTCCTTCGCCATCAGGCTGCACGGCTTCGGCTGGCTGCGCCACATGCGCTCCAAGAAGAACGATCTGCATTCCAACGTCGCCCGCGCGATCGTCAATAGCTGGCTTTCCATTCACGGTGGACGGATGGAAGGCATTGCCTGGGAGATCGATGTCACGGCGACGCGCGTCATTGCCTGGCTCTCGCATTCGCCCGTGGTGCTGCAGAATGCCGATCGCGGCTTTTATCGCCGCTTCGTGCGCTCGCTTGCGTTTCAGGTCCGCTTTCTGCGCCGCATGGCACGCTATGCGCCGCCCGGCGAGGTCCGTTTTCGGGTGCGCCTTGCGCTCGCCATGGCGTCGATCTCGATGCCGGTGCGCGCCAGCGTGATCCGCAAATCCTCCGAAGCACTCGATGTCGAGTTCGATAGCCAGATTCTGCCGGATGGCGGGCACGTGTCGCGCAATCCGCGCGTCGCGCTCGAGCTTCTGCTCGATCTGTTGCCCTTACGGCAGACCTATATCAATCTCGGCCACGATCTGCCGCAGAAGTTGATATCCGGCATCGATCGCATGTATCCGGCGCTGCGCTTCTTCCGCCACCAGGACGGCGATCTCGCTCTGTTCAACGGCGCGACCTCGACCTCGGCGAATGAAATCGTTTCGCTACTGCGCTACGACGAGACTGCGGGCGAGCCGTTCAAGGCGATGCCGCATTCGCGTTACCAACGTCTGGCGGCCGGGCGCACCGTCGTTATCGCCGATACCGGCCTTCCGCCTGCTGGTAACCTTTCGCGTACTGTTCATGCCGGATGCCTGTCCTTCGAGATGTCATCAGGCCGGCACCGCTTTATCGTGAATTCGGGATCGCCGAAATTCGCCGGCAACCGTTATGTGCAGGTCGCGCGCACCACGGCGGCGCATACGACCGTGACGCTCAACGACACGTCCTCCAGCCGTTTCGCGTCTTCCGATTTCCTTGCCCATCTGATCACCGACCCGGTGAAAACGGTGCAGGTCGATCGTGTGGTGGCGGATGATGGCCGCGATGTCGTCAAGGCCAGCCACGACGGCTATCTGAAAGAGTTCGGCGTCCTGCACGAGCGTGAGCTCACGTTGAACGCCACGGGGTCGATCATGACCGGGCTCGATCGCCTTGCCGTTTCCGAGGAGCGCAAGGGCGAGGGCGAACTGCGGGCTGTCGCGCGTTTTCACGCCCATCCGTCTATCAATCTGAAGCAGATGGACCGGGAGTCCATCCTGATGACGGCGCCGGATGGCGAGAGTTGGCTGTTCTCCTCGCCGGGCAATACGGTCGAAATCGCCGAGGACGTGTTCTTTGCCGATGCCTCCGGCATCTGCGCGTCCGATCAGATGGAAATCAGCTTCGCATATCCGGAAAAGCCGGAAATACGGTGGTTTTTGTCTCGTAGAAGCTAGCGGCTGTTTTCGCCGGCGCAAAGCTGTGCTAACGCGGCGCCATATTCCGCGCACCTCGCCGGATGTCTCCCGAAGATCGAACGGAGAAGCCACATGGCCGTTGTTTCCAAGAAAATCCCCGCCCCCGACAAGGTTGCCGTCAAGACCGCCTTGCTCTCCGTGTCCGACAAGACCGGGATCGTAGACCTCGCGCGTGCGCTTGCCGAAAAGGGCGTCCGGCTGCTGTCGACCGGCGGCACTCATAAGGCGATCGCCGCCGCCGGCCTCGATGTCACCGACGTTTCAGACGTCACGGGCTTTCCGGAGATCATGGACGGCCGCGTGAAGACGCTGCATCCGAGGGTTCACGGCGGTCTGCTGGCGATCCGCGACGACGCCGAGCATCAGGAAGCGATGAAGGCGCATGGCATCGATGGCATCGATCTCGCGGTCATCAATCTTTATCCCTTTGAGGATGTGCGCGCGGCGGGTGGCGATTATCCGACGACCGTTGAGAATATCGATATCGGCGGCCCGGCGATGATCCGCGCATCGGCCAAGAACCACGCCTATGTAGCCATCCTGACCGATCCGGCTGACTATCCGGAACTTCTTGAGCAGCTTTCGGCCGATGCCGGCCAGACCAGCTATGACTTCCGCCAGCGCCTCGCCGCCAAGGCCTATGCGCGCACGGCCGCCTACGACGCGATGATCTCCAACTGGTTCGCCGAGGCGCTGTCGATCGACACGCCGCGTCACCGGGTCATCGGCGGCGTGTTGAAGGAAGAGATGCGCTACGGCGAAAACCCGCACCAGACGGCCGGCTTCTACGTGACCGGCGAGAACCGCCCGGGTGTTGCCACGGCTACGCTTCTGCAGGGCAAGCAGCTCTCCTACAACAATATTAACGACACGGACGGCGCCTTCGAGTTGATCGGCGAGTTTTCGCCCGAGAAGACCGGCCCGGCCTGCGCGATCATCAAGCATGCCAATCCGTGCGGCGTCGCCACCGGCCCAACGCTGAAGGACGCCTATCTTCGGGCGCTCGCCTGCGACAGCACATCCGCTTTCGGCGGCATCATCGCGCTAAACCAACTGCTCGATGCCGAGACGGCGGAAGAGATCGTCAAGCTGTTCACCGAAGTCATCATCGCGCCTGAGGTGACGGAAGAGGCCAAGGCGGTTATCGCCGCCAAGAAGAACCTGCGCCTGCTCGTGACCGGCGGCCTGCCCGACCCGCGCTCGCGTGGCATCACGGCGAAGACCGTTGCCGGTGGCCTGCTGGTGCAGAGCCGCGACAACGGCATGATTGATGATATCGAGCTCAAGGTCGTCACCAATCGCCAGCCGACGGCGCAGGAACTGGTGGATCTGAAGTTCGCCTATACGGTTGCCAAGCACGTCAAGTCGAACGCCATCGTCTATGCCAAGGACGGCCAGACGGCGGGTATAGGCGCCGGCCAGATGAGCCGCATCGATTCCGCCCGCATCGCCGCGCTGAAGGCCGAGGATGCCGCCAAGGCGATGGGCTGGGCCCAGCCGATGACCAATGGATCCGCCGTTGCGTCGGAAGCCTTCTTCCCGTTCGCGGACGGGCTGCTATCGGCGATTGCCGCCGGTGCCACGGCTGTTGTTCAGCCGGGCGGCTCGATGCGCGACCAGGAAGTGATCGACGCGGCGAACGAGCACAATGTGGCGATGGTCTTCACCGGCATGCGCCACTTCCGCCACTAAACATCGATGAAAACGGCTACGCCCTATCCGCCGGATAGGGCGTCCGGACCAACAGGACCAGCCCGCCGGCCAGAAACAGGACGAGCGTGGCCATGCCGAGATGCGACGAGCCTGTCGCATAAGTTACGATCGAAAAGAGAAGCGTCGCCATGAAGCTGGTTGCCCGGCCTGACAGAGCGTAGATGCCGAAATAGCGGCCGGCCTCATCAAGGCTGACGCTGCGCGCCAGATAAGAGCGCGACGAGGCCTGCACAGGGCCGAAGGCAAGGCCGATTAACAGGCCGTAGCCGATATAGGCTTTCTCCGCAGCCGTGCCGAACAGACCGCCAGAATCCACTGTCGGAAGTGGCACGAGCCCGAAGAGCGTATAGCCGGGTTCGGTGGATACGATGCCGAAGGTCGCGAGAAGCAGCATGGTCAGGCTGATGACAATCGTCGCCTTTGAGCCGATGCGGGCATCGATCCGCCCGGCGATGATGCAGCCGAAAATCGCCACCACATTGAGAATGATACCGTAGATGCCGATCTCGATGGTTGCCCAGCCGAACATGCCGGCCGCAAAGGCGCCGCCGAGGATCAGCAGGCCGTTGACGCCGTCCTGGTAGATCATGCGGGCGACGAGGAAGCGCAGTAGCGGCCGGCGCTCCTTCAGTTCCGCTAGCGTGTGCCTGACTTCACGCAGCCCGGACCGCACGGCGGCGGCGAAGGGAAGGCCGCCTTTTACATCTGGCGTGAACAGAAACATCGGCAAGACAAAAATCAGATACCAGACGGCCGAGATCGGGCCGGTGATGCGCGCATCCTCGCCGGTGTGCGGATCAAGGCCGAAGAGCGGGTCGAGGCCCAGGATGGTCTTGCCTGTCTCGGGACTTCCGGCAAGAAGTGCCACCACCGCGATCAGCACGATCATCCCGCCAAGATAGCCGAGGCCCCAGGCGGTGTTGGACAGCCGGCCGACTTCATCCTTTCCGACGAGGCGCGGCATCATGGAATCGTTGAAGACGATCGAGAATTCCGCGGCGATCGACGCCAGGATCATGAAGATCACGGGGTATATCACTGGCGAACCGGGCGCCGCGAACCAGAGGCAGCAGAGGCTGGCGATCTTGATGACGGCGAAGAAGCCGATCCATGGCTTTCGTCCGCCGGACTGGTCGGCGATCGAGCCGAGAATCGGCGAGAGAATGGCGATGATCACCGAGGAGATCGTCGCCATGTTGCTCCAGAGCGTTTGCGCGGAGACCGGATCGGCCGTCAGCCTGGCCACGAAGTAGGGGCCGAAGATGAAGGTGGTGACGACGGTGAAGAACGGTTGCGCCGCCCAGTCGAAGAACATCCAGCCCCAGATGCCCCTGCGTGACGCCCGCTGGGGCTGTGTTCCCGTCCAGTCAATGCGATTCACCGGCCTGCTCCTGATTTGGGAGCGGACTGTCTCACCTCGTCCCGTCTCTGGCAAGATCGGTCAGCAGGCCGGCGGCGACGGTGATGCGGGCGAGATTCGGATCGCCACCCTCGCTGAGACCCGCCAGTTCCTCGGCGATGCGGTTGATCCGGATCCGGTCGCTCGCATGCCATGCCTGCACCGGCAGCTTTTCCTTGCCGTTGTTTGATAGCGCGGAGCTGACGATATCGCGGCGCGCGGTCGCGATCTGGTCGAGGCTTCGCGCCAGGGCCAGGTTTTCGTAGTGATCCGAAGTGGTGATGCGGCTACCGGCTGCCAACAGCCGGCCGATGCGGAAGGTCTGGCTCACCGCGAAATAGCTCTCGGCGGCGCGGATCAGCGGCTCGCCCGTGCGTTCCGCGATCTGCATGATCTCAGGCACGAGCGCGAAGCCGATCAGATGCGCGATCTCGGCTGCAAGCTTGTCCGGCACGCCGGCGGCTTGATATTCAGCTTGGCGCGCCTCGAGTTCGGGAACGACCTGGTTGGCGAAGACCGGCTGCAGCTTCTTGAAGGCCGCACGAAGCCTGTCGATAGTCTCGGCGATGTCACCCTTGGCCATCTGCATCTTCAACAGGAGACGCGTCAGCACGGTGAAGATATGGCTGATCTCCTCGTAGATGCGGTTCTGCATCTGGCCGGAAATCCGGCCGTCAAGCGCATCGGTCTCGCCCCAGAGCCGGCTCAGATCGAAGCCGTCGCGGGCGATGATGGCGGCGCGCACCACTTCGGGCGCCGATGCGGCCGTCGCGTCCATCATGCTGACGGCAAAGCTCGGGCCGCCGCGGTTGATGGCCTCGTTGGCCAACACGGTCGCCACGATCTCGCGCTTCAGGCGGTGGTTGGCTATATCCGACGCGTTGGACTTGCGCATCTTGGCCGGGAAGTATTGCGAAAGCGTCGCCTCGAAATAGGGATCATCCGGCAGGTCGCTGGCCGCGAGCGCGTCGAAGAGAACGATCTTGGCGTAGGACAGCAGAACCCCGATCTCCGGCCGCGTCAGCGGTCTGTTGGCGGCGTAGCGTTCGGCCATGGCGGTATCGTCGGGGAGCGTCTCGACCTTGCGGTTGAGCTGCTTGGCGGTCTCCAGCACGCCCATGAAGCGGGTGAGCTCGAGGCCGTTCGCGGTGCCCTTGCGCTCGGTCAGCGAGATGGCGAGCGACTGCAGGTAGTTGTTGCGCAGCACCAGCTTGCTGACTTCATCGGTCATCGAGGACAGCAGCTGGTCGCGCTTCTGTCGCGTCAGACGGTCGTCATGCATGGCCGCCGCAAGCGCGATCTTGATGTTTACTTCGACGTCGGAGGTGTTGACGCCGGCGGAGTTGTCGATCGCGTCGGAATTGCAGCGACCGCCCTTCAGGCCGTAGGCGATGCGGCCGCGCTGTGTGACGCCGAGGTTCGCGCCCTCGCCGATCACCTTGGCGCGTACCTCGTCGGCGCTGACGCGGATCGGATCGTTGGCGCGGTCGCCGACATCGGGATCGGTTTCCGATGTCGCCTTCACATAGGTGCCGATGCCGCCGAACCAGAGCAGGTCGACAGGGCTTTTCAGGATCGCGGTTATGACTTCGAACGGTGTCGCGACCGTCTTGTCCATGCCGATCGCGGCTGCGGCTTGCGCGGTCAGCGTCACCGATTTCGCCGAGCGCGAGATGATCATGCCGCCCTTCGAAAGCAGATTCTTGTCGAAGTCCTGCCAGCTTGAGCGCGGCAGATTGAACAGCCGCTGACGTTCCGCCAGGGTCTTGGCCATGTCAGGGTCGGGATCGATGAAGATGTCGCGGTGGTCGAAGGCGGCCAAAAGCCGGATCTTCGGTGACAAGAGCATGCCATTGCCGAAGACGTCGCCCGACATATCGCCAACGCCCGCGACCGTGAACGGTGTCGTCTGGATGTCGATGTCCATTTCGCGGAAATGGCGCTTCACCGTCTCCCAGGCGCCGCGTGCGGTGATGCCCATCTTCTTGTGATCGTAGCCGGCGGAGCCGCCCGATGCGAAGGCGTCGTCGAGCCAGAAGCCGGCTTCCTGCGCCAGCGCATTTGCGGTGTCGGAGAAGGTTGCCGTCCCCTTGTCGGCGGCGACAACGAAATAGGGGTCGTCGCCATCAAGCCGCACGGTGTTTTCAGGGGGAATGATTTCGGTGCCGGAAATGTTGTCGGTGATCGAGAGCAGCGTGCGGATGTAGGTCTTGTAGGCTTCGCGTCCGGCATTGAAGATCTCGTCGCGATTGCCGCCGACAGGAAGCTTCTTCGGATAGAAGCCGCCCTTGGCGCCGACGGGTACGATCACGGCGTTCTTGACCTGTTGTGCCTTCACCAGACCCAGCACCTCGGTGCGATAATCCTCGGCGCGATCCGACCAGCGAAGCCCGCCGCGCGCCACCCGGCCGAAGCGCAGGTGGACGCCCTCGACCTCGACGCCATAGACGAACATCTCGCGGAACGGCTTCGGCGCCGGCAGGCCGTCGATCAGATGCGGATCGAGCTTGAAGGCCAGCATCGCCTTTGCGGAACCATCGGGATTGCGCTGGAAGTAGTTGGTGCGCAGCGTCGAGTCGACCACGTTGACGTAACGGCGCAGGATACGGTCGTCATCAAGGCTTGGAACGTCCGACAGCGCGGTCTCGATCTTGGCGTGAAGATCGGTCGCCTTCTTGATCCTGTTCTTCTCCGTCAGCTTCGGGTCGAGGCCATCGTGGAACAGGCGGAAGATGAGCGACGAGATAGCCGGGTATTTATCCAGCGTCGTCGCGATGTAATCCTGCGAATAGGCGATGCCGGCTTGGCGCAGATAGCGCGAGTAGGCGCGCAACACGCTCGTCTCGCGGGCCGACAGCCCGGCCGAAATGATCAGGCGGTTGAAGTTGTCGTTGTCGATGACACCGGCAAAGGCGAAAAGGAAAGCTTCTTCAAGTGCGGCTCCATGCTGCTGCAGATCGATCTCGGCGCCGCTTTGGGCTTCGAGTTCCATGTCATGCAGTACCACCAGCTTCTCGCTGCCGTCAGCCAGCGTCACGTTGATGTCGAAGGTACCTTCGCTGATGACGCTGAAGCCGAGATTCTCTAGCAGAGGCACGCGGCGGGAGAGCGCGAGCTGGCCATTGAAGTGGAAGATTTTCAGGCAGAGCAGCGACACGCCATCCTTAATGCGTGTGTAGAATTCGATGCGGATCTGCTCGCCCGTCGCGCAGGCGACGATGTCGGCGAAGTCGGCGAAGGTTTCTTCCGGCGGGAAGAGATCCTGGTAGGCGTTGCTGACCTTGATCTTGGGCGCCTTCGGACCGGCAAGCATTTCGAAGCGGTCGTCCCAGCGGGCCGTGATCGCTCGGATTGCTTCTTCGAGCTTTGCCTGAGGGATACGCGGGGTCTTTCCGCCGGAGCGGCCGATGATGAAATGGACGCGGGCGACGCCGCCTTCGGGGAAAGCCGGGTAATAGGCCGAGACGCGGCCATCATAGATGGTCTTGAGATAGGTGCCGATCTTCTCGCGGACGATCGAATCATATTCCTCGCGCGGCACATAGACGATAACGGAGACGAAACGATCGAAGTGATCGATGCGCGGCAGCACCCGTACGCGGGGCCTGTCGGTCAGATCGTTGATCTGCTCGGCGAAGGTGGCAAGCAGGGCGGTGTCGATCTGGAAGAGATCGTCGCGCGGGTAGGATTCAAGCGTATTGTCGAGCATGCGGCCGGAATGGCTCATCGGATCGAAGCCGAAATGCTCCTTCACCTTCTCCACCTTCGAACGCAGCAGCGGAATATCCGTTGCGAGCGACGTGTAGGCGGTCGAGGTGAAGAGGCCGACGATGCGCAGCTCGCCGGTGACATTGCCGTTCTCGTCGAAGCGTTTCACGCCGACATAGTCCATGTAGGCGCGGCGGTGGACGACCGATTTGACGTTGGCCTTGGTGACGATCAGGAACTCCGGGCCGTCGAGGAAGGCGAGGATTTCCGGCGTCGTGGTGACGGCATCGCGGCCGGTCCGGAGCACCAGGACATCCGGGTTGGAAAGGATGCCGAGCCCCGTGCCCTTGTCGCGCTCGACCTTCGCATCCGAGCCCTTGCCGGAATAGACATATTCGCGCATCCCCAGAAGGGTGAAATTGGCATCGCGCAGCCATGTGAGGAACGCGACCGCTTCGTCGCGATCCGCCTTGCGGCGGCCGACATTGCGCGACGACAGTTCGTCGATGGCGGTGCCGAGCTTGTCCAGCATCGGCTTCCAGTCGGAGACTGACAGGCGCACCTGTTCGAGGACGATCTCGATCCGCTCGATCAGGTCTGCGGACTGCGCCGGGGTGAGCGGCGCGAGGTGAAGCTGAATGTGGCTGACGCGGTTTGCCGGCTCGCCCGGCATATCCGGCGAATAGAGTTCCGGCGGGCGACCTGGCTGCATGACGAGAATGGGATGAACCGCCATGAAGAGATCGCGGTAGCTGCTCGTCACCTCTCCCATGACCGATTCGTAGAGGAAAGGCATGTTGTGATCGGTCACCGACAGGACCGATACCGCCACGCCATCCGGCTCGACGTTGTCGAGCGAGGTGATGGTGACGCGCGGCGCGTTGCCGGTCCAGGCGGCGAGCTCGGCCGCGCAGTGGACGGCGGAAATCGCCAGCATTTCAGGCGTGTAGGATTCGAGGTCGTCGCCGCTGGCGCGTCCGAAGAGGATATCCGGCGCGAGATAGTGCTCGCCCATCGCCGTCGCGATCTTGTTCGCGCTCTCGATCTGCTTTTCCCGTTTCGGATTGTTTCGAGCAGCCATTGACTGTGTCCCCCATTTTCTCGATTGCGCGCAGGTTAGCAGAAGGTTTGACAGAAAAATTGCTAAAATAGGGACGTCGATCGCAGTTTTCGTGCGAATTTAGCCGGCATGTCGTCAATTCTGTAAAAAGTGATCCGAATATGATTTTCTTCGCCAGAACTTTGATCACGTCCGAATGAAGAGTTGTTGACAGTCGCGCAGCAAAAAGACGATCAACTGAGGATCGGAACCCGGATCGGATAAACATGTCGCAGAATGCAGCAGGCACGGTCATCGTCATATCGAGCCACGTCGTTCGTGGATCGGTCGGCAATCGGGCGGCGGTTTTCGCGCTCGAGACGCTCGGCCACCAGGTATGGGCGCTGCCGACCATCGTTCTGCCCTGGCATCCGGGCCACGGTCGTTCGACGCGGCTGACCTTCGCGGAGGCCGATTTCGACGCGGCGATCGACGATCTCATTCGCGCGCCGTGGATCGGCGAGGTCAAGGCGGTGCTTTCGGGCTATTTCGGCAATGCAGCGCAGGCCCGCTCCGTCGGCCGGCTGATCACCGCGCTCAGGGAGCAGAATCCCGATCTGTTTTACGTTTGCGATCCCGTCATGGGTGATCTCGGTGGGCTCTATGTTCCCGAGGCGACCGCTGAAGCTATCCGGGACAATCTGATCCCGCTGGCATCGTTGGCAACCCCAAATCGTTATGAACTTGCCTGGCTCTCCGGCGCGCCGCTGGAGAGCAACACCGAGATCATGGAGGCGGCGCTCGCGCTCGGTCCCGCGCGCATGCTGGTGACCTCGGCGGTGCCGATGATGGCTGGTGGAACGGGCAACCTCTATCTCTCCGGGCGCCACGCGCTGCTTGCCGAGCACCGGCTGATCGACAATCCGCCAAACGGGTTGGGCGATCTTCTTGCCGCGCTTTTCCTGTCGCGACTACAGTCCGACATGGAAGATGAGAAGGCGCTGCAGCTGGCGACGGCCAGCGTCTACGAGGTGCTGGCACGGGCGGTGAAGCGCGGCAGCGACGAGCTGACGCTCGCAAACGACGCCTCCAGCCTGTCGACGCCGATGGCGATGGTGCAGATGCGGCATCTGATGCACCCGGCGCAGCGGCGAAAGAGCTAGCGGCCGCGCCGTTAACGCATTTGGCGCTGCGATATTGATCTTGCATCGCTCACGCTGTAATCGAAGATCATGCAGCGTTTTCCAGATACACTTCTCGACGGCTATCGCAACTTCATGAGCGGGCGTTATGCCGACGCACGTGACCGGTACAGGACGTTGGCGGAGCACGGGCAGAGCCCGAGCACGCTGGTCATCGCCTGTTCGGACTCTCGCGCAGCGCCGGAACTCATCTTCGATTCCGGGCCCGGCGAGCTCTTCGTCGTCCGCAACGTCGCCAACATGGTGCCGCCCTACGAGCCTGACAGCAATTTCCATGCGACCTCGGCTGCGCTCGAGTTCGCGGTTCTGGCCCTGAAGGTTACCGATATCGTCGTCATGGGGCATGGTCGCTGCGGCGGTATCCGCGCGGCGCTCGATCCCGATGCCGAGCCATTGTCGCCCGGTGACTTCATCGGTCGCTGGATGTCGCTGGTGCGGCCGGCGGCAGAGCAGATCCAGAGCAACGACGTGATGACACCCGGCGAACGCCAGACGGCGCTGGAGCGCGTGTCGATCCGCAACTCGATCGACAATCTCCGCACATTTCCGGAGATCAAGGCGCGCGAAGAGGCTGGTGACATACAGCTTCATGGCGCCTGGTTCGATATTTCGACCGGCGAGCTCTGGGTTATGGACGCAGAGACACGCGACTTCATTCGCCCTGACGTCTGACACCATAATCCGAGACAAGAAAAAGGCGCCGCGGTTTCCCGCGGCGCCTTTTTCGTTTCATCATCAGGTCTGAATCAGTTCGCGTCGATCTGCTGACCGATGTAGGCGATTGCCTGCTGGTAGACCGTTGCCGCGTTCCAGCCGGAGATGGCTGCGAAGTTCGGCTCTCCGGGCTGGTAGCCGGCGCCCGGACGCCAGCCGTGGCCCTTCAGGAAGTTTGCGGTCGAGGCCAGCGCATCGGCGCGTGAGCCGACCATGTCGACCCGGCCGTCACCATCGCCATCCGCACCGTAGAGCACGACGTTGCGCGGGAGAAACTGTGTCTGACCGATTTCGCCGTGGGCGGCGCCGCGCGCCTGCGGGCTGAGGAAACCTTCGCCGACGAGCTGAAGCGCGGCGTAGAGCTGGTCAGTAAAATAGGCGGTGCGGCGGCAATCGAAGGCGAGCGTGGAGACGGCGGACATGGTGTGCTGGGTGCCCATGTAGCTGCCGAAGCCTGTTTCCATACCCCAGATCGCGATCAGCGGGCCGGCCGGAACGCCGTACTTGCGTTCGATGTTGGCAAAGAGCGCTGCGTTGGAGCGCTTCATGCCCTTGCCGCGCGAGATGATGGCCTGGCCGCCGCGCTTCTGCATGAAGGCGTCGAAGGAGAGCTTGAAGCTCTTCTGGCCACGGTCGGCGGAGATGGTGGGTCTGTTGTAGACGACGTTGGCGAATGCCTTGTCGAGAACGGAACGGCTGACGCCGTTGGCCGCTGCTTCCTGCTTGAAGGCAACTACCCACTGGTCGAAGCCCGCGCTGGTGTTGCTGCACTGTGGTGCCGCTTCAGCCGTTGCCGGAAGTGCCTGGAACATGGCGAACACTGCCGCCGCTGCCAGCAAAAGTCTTGTCTTGCGCATCGAATACCCCGATCCCGATCAGCCTAGCCTTCAGCCGGGCTGCAGCCCGCTATCGGCGATATTGTCCCGACCATCCGTTGATTAAGCGCGGGAAGCCTTTCGGCACCCCGCGCCTTTGAGAATAAGCCTTAACTTAAGTAACGGGCTTAACAAGACATGGTTAAGAAAATATTCAAGCGGCCTGCTTGCGCGGCTTCACAAGTCCGCGATTGACCAGCAGCTCGGCGATCTGGATCGCGTTCAGTGCTGCGCCCTTGCGCAGGTTGTCGGAAACCACCCACATGTTGAGGCCGTTCTCGACGGTTGCGTCCTCGCGGATGCGCGAGATGAAGGTCGCGTCTTCACCAGCGGATTCGTAAGGCGTGATGTAGCCGCCGTTCTCGTGCTTGTCGATCACCTGGCAGCCCGGCGCATCGCGCAGGATATCGCGAGCCTGATCGGCAGTGATTTCCTTCTCGAACTCGATGTTGACCGATTCCGAGTGGCCGATGAAGACCGGAACGCGCACGGCCGTGCAGGTCACCTTGATCTTCGGGTCGAGCATCTTCTTGGTTTCAGCCAGAACCTTCCACTCTTCCTTCGTGTAGCCATCTTCCATGAAGCTATCGATGTGCGGAATGACGTTGAAGGCGATGCGCTTGGTGAACTTCTTGTTCTCGATCGGATCGGCGACGAAGACCGCGCGCGTCTGATTGAAGAGTTCGTCCATGCCGTCCTTGCCGGCGCCGGAAACGGACTGGTAGGTCGAGACGACGACGCGCTTGATGGTGGCGGCTTCGTGAAGCGGCTTCAGAGCCACGACGAGCTGGGCGGTCGAGCAATTCGGGTTGGCGATGATGTTGCGCTTGGTGAACTGCTCGATGGCGTCAGGGTTCACTTCCGGCACGATCAGCGGAACGTCCTGGTCGTAGCGCCATGCCGACGAGTTGTCGATGACGACGCAGCCCTGCGCGCCGATCTTCGGCGACCACTTCTTCGAGACGTCGCCGCCGGCAGACATCAGGCAGATATCGGTGTCGGAAAAATCGTAGTTTTCGAGGTTCATGACCTTCAGCGTCTTGTCGCCGTAAGACACTTCAAGACCCTGCGAGCGCGCGGAGGCGAGCGCTACGACTTCGTCAGCGGGAAAACCGCGTTCGGAAAGGATGTTGAGCATCTCCCGGCCGACATTTCCGGTGGCTCCCGCAACTGCAACTTTAAAACCCATTTTCAAGCTCTCTTTCTCATCTCTCCTCTTGTTCGGTGAGGGGGAAAGCGCGCAACGATTGCGGCTTTCTGTCCCCAGCCGAGCCGGGGAGAGAGCGGCAGGCCAGAGACGTCAGACGGTTTTCGTCGTCGTTTTGGCCTTGGTTTTGGAAGAAACCGGAAAAATCATAACCATCCCGGCAACTCGTGCCCGGTCACTGCGTGCAGCAATGGCGTGTTCTTGGCGAACCATGGATATTCCTTTTCCACCGCTGCTCTTAAAAGGTTTTCCACAGGAGTCAAGGTTTTTGCTAGGGGCCGCGCTGTGCTGATAGCGCTGGCGCGGCCCTTGCGGTGTCACTTCCGATTGATGCCACGGCCGTTATCGGAGCGTACGGAGACTGTCTGGAGTGACCGGCCCTGGGGCGCCTTCAGCTTGGCGGAAGCGGCGCGACCCAGCTTTCTCTTGCGCTCCAGATGATAGGCGTAGACGAACTGGATCACGATACCGAGAACCACGAAGATCGGGCCGACGACCTGGTCACCGTTGTTGATGTAAAGCAGTACCTGGCCGATCATCGCCAGGATCGTGCCGGCGACGAAGATGTTCAGCGAATGGCGGCCGAAGATGACCAGCGGATTGTCCTCGGGGCGGCGCAGCAGGTTGGAGAGTGCGCTAATGTTGAGCACCAGATAGGTGAGCGCGAGAACGTGCAGCAGGCGCGGCAGGGACAGGAAGGTCTTGTCGAAGCCGGTGATGACTGGCGGCAGGCCAAGCGAGGCCAGCGCGTTGCCGATGCCCCAGAGCTGGCCGACGACCCACACGAAGGACAAGGCGACATAGCCGGCGGCCAGGGCCATCAGCATCGGGTGGTGCGGTAGCTTGCCACCACGGCGCACGTGCATCATGCCGACGATGCCGATCGTGAACAGGAACTGCCAGGACAGCGGATTGAGGAACCAGTAGCCCTCAAGCAGCGTGTTGTGCGGCGCTATTTCGTAAATCCCGGAGAAAAGCCAGACCGAACCAGAAACCGTCAACGCGAGCAGGGGGCTCTTGCTTTCCAGCAGGAGGATGAGGGGGATCATCAACATCAGCGCGCCATACATCGGCAGGATGTTGTTGTAGCCGATCTGGTGGCCAAGCCCCATCAGCGACGGAATGCCGGCCTGCGGATTGGTGAGCACGGGAAGGATATTGATTTCGCAAAGAAGGCCCGGACGGTGGAATAGCCAGGCGCCCGCGATGAACAGCGCGAGTGTCATGAATGTCGTGATCATGTGGGCGAGGTAAAGCGTGAAGGCGCGCTTCGTCGACTTCTTGGCCGTTTCGAACCAGGCACCCACCTTGAAGCGTGAGCCGTAGGCAATGCCCACGGCGATGCCCGAGATCAGCACGAATGCTTCGGCGGCATCCGAGAAGCCGTAATTCTTGGTGGTCAGATGTTCGAAGATCTGGCCGGGCACGTGATTGATAAAGATCGTGATCAGCGCGAGGCCGCGCAGAACGTCCAAGCGCGTGTCTCGTTTCGATGGCGCCGCGGTCGCGATTCTGCGTCCTGCACCGAACGTGTTTTCGGGCGTCGTTACCATTGACCTCTCCATGCTTCCATTTTGCAAACGCGGTTGAGGCCAAAAGGTTTCCCTTTTGGCCTCAACGAATCGCCGGATGGTTTGCATGAAAAGTGCGGTTATCCGACCGGATATCCCTCATCGGGATCGGTGACTTGACGTCCGTTGATGGTCAAATCGTAGCCCCTTGGATGGGACGATTTTGAGACCGAAATGAGGTATTTAGCTCCTGCGTGCTCGATTTCCGCAGAGAAGCCTTCCCACGTTGTCGGCAGCGACGGCTTCACATGGATACGGCCGTTCTTAAGCCGGATTCCGAGGATGCCCTCGACGGCAGCGCGGTAGAGCCAACCGGCGGAACCGGTGTACCAGGTCCAGCCACCACGACCGGTCAAGGCGCCGTCGCCATAGACGTCGGCGGCAATGACATAGGGTTCCACTCGGTAGTGCTCAGCGGAGGCTGGGTCCTTGGTGTGGCTGATCGGGTTCAGGAGGTCGAAGCAACGCAGTGCGTCGTCGCCGCGATTGAGTTCGGCCAGCGCCATGACGACCCAGGTAGCCGCGTGGGTGTACTGGCCGCCGTTTTCGCGAACGCCGGGCGGATAGGCCTTGATGTAACCGGGATCCTTGGCCGAGTTGGCAAAGGGCGGCGTGAACAGGCGGATGATGCGCGCGTCCATGTCGACGAGCTTGGCGAGTACCGAATCCATGGCCTTGGCGGCATGGGCCGGATCGCCCTCACCTGACAGAACGCTCCAGGACTGCGCGATCGAATCGATCTGGCATTCCAGGCTTTCCTTCGAACCAAGCAGGCTGCCGTCATCGAAAGTGCCTCGGCGGTAGTGGGCGCCATCCCAGGCGGCGGTTTCAAGCGCTGCCTTGAGTTCGGTGAGATGCTTGCCCCAGCGTTCGACGCGGGCGGTGTCGCCACGTTCGGCTGCGAAGGCGCTGAAGGAGCGCAGCGCGCCTGCGAGGAACCAGCCGAGCCATACGCTCGTGCCCTTGCCGCCGATGCCGACGCGGTTCATGCCGTCGTTCCAGTCGCCGCCGAGGAAGAGCGGCAGGCCGTTGGCTCCCTTGCGGGCAATGGCGAGATCGAGCGCGATGGCGGCATGCTCGTAGACGCTCACCTTGTCCTCGGATTTTTCCGGGCGGTAGAACGAATCGTGCTGTCCCTGCAGAAGCGCCGGGCCTTCGATGAAGGCAAGCTCGTCGTCGAGAACGCTCTTGTCGCCAGTCACCGTGCAATAGTGGTGAATTGCATAGGCCAGCCAGACCACGTCGTCGGAGATCAGCGTACGAACGCCTGCACCCGTTCCAGGCAACCACCAATGCTGGACGTCGCCCTCGCGGAACTGGCGCGAGGCGGCGTTGACGATCTGCTTGCGGGCGATCGATGGCTCGTGCAGCACGAAGGCCAGCGTATCCTGCAGCTGGTCGCGGAAGCCGAAGGCGCCGCTGGCCTGATAGAAGGCCGTGCGTGCCATGATGCGGCAGCCGAGGCTCTGGTAGGGGAGCCATGTGTTGATCAGGGTGTTCATGCCCTGATCGGGGGTCGAGATCTGCAGCTTGCCAGTGAAGGCGTGCCAGAAGTCCCGATTTGCCTGAACCGCGCCGTCGAAGGATGCCTTGCGGATATCGGCGATCAGTGCGCGGGCTTCTTCCTTCGTCGCGGTATCGCCGAGATAAAGGATGACGTCACGCTCTTCGCCGGCGGCGAGATCGATGTCGATTGCGAGAGCCGCTGCCGGATCACCATCCAGATCGATGTTGCTCGACAAAACGGTAGCCGGATTCAAGGCTGCTGGAGCCTTGATGGTGCCCGCCTTGCCGATGAACTCGCGGCGGCTTGCCGTGTAGCCCGACAGTTGCTCGCTGGCGGCAAAGAAGGCCACACGTGAGGAGTAGTCGATGCTGTAGTTGTTGCTCGCAAACAGGGCGCCGGTCTCGGCGTCGTGTTCGGAGAGAATGAACGGTGCCGTCTTCTGTGGATTGTTGCCGAGCACCCACTCGACATAGCCGTAGAGACGCAGCTTGCGCTGGCTGCTGCCGTTGTTGCGCAGGCGCAAGCGCTGCAGCTTCACCGGCCGCTCGCGATCGACCGTCTGCGTCAGCTCCAAAGAAACGTCGTTCTGGACGCTGGAGAAGACCGAGTAGCCGAGGCCATGACGGGCTTCGAACTGGATATCCTGACGGTCGGACAAGGCGGCAAACGGTGTCATCACGGTTCCGCTGTCCCGATCCATCACATAGATCGCTTCGCCCGGACGGTTGATGACCGCGTCGTTGGTCCAAGGGGTCAGCTGGTAGTCACGCGAATTGGTGCTCCAGGTGAAACCAGCGCCTTCGGCCGCGACGTGGAAACCGAACTTCTCGTTCGAGATCACGTTGATCCACGGCTGAGGGGTGGCATGGCCGCCCGGGATGCGGACGACATATTCGCGTCCGTCGCCGGAGAAGCCGCCGATACCGTTCCAGAAGTTCAGATCGCCATGCTCTTCGACAACCAGCGCCGGGACCTGTGCCTTGGCGGCCGGTGCCGTGCGCTTGGCGCGCGACTTCGTGGCGTTGACCTTCTCGAGTTCCTGCTGCTCTTCCTTGGTCGGCGCAAACAGCGCCACGGCACGATTGATCTGATCGATGATCTTGCCGTTCTTGGCATGGAAGGTGACGCGGGATGCCGAGATCAGCGCGTGGTAGGTCGCCTCCTCCATCAGATCCTTGCGGACCGTGAAGATGTGCTGGCGCAGGCCGTCTGCCTGGCCGAGACGACGAACGTTCTCGGCCATCTGGTCGACGGCGTGCTGCATGTCCTGCGCATACGAAGAGGCACGCTCGTTCATGATCACCAGATCTGCGGTGACGCCGCGCGAGCGCAGGTATTCCTGTGCCAGCAGGGCTTCCCTTGCGATATCCAGATCCATGTCGTCGTTGATGCGCAGGGTGAAGATCGGGAAATCGCCCGAAATCGCCAGCGGCCATAGCGAGGACTGCGACTGCATGCCCGCCTGCACCGCTGCGGTATCCGCACGCAGATACATGTCGGGGTAGACGAGGTGGCGGCCGAGATGCTGGAAGGCGGATGCCTGCTGCGAGGTGACGCCGACATGGCGCATCTGCACCTGCGTGCGCGTCCATGCCTGTACGAGCTCGTGGTTGAAGGCATCGGCGTGGCGGTAGCGATCGACTGCCTGGTCCACTTCGTTGCGCGATGGCGCCGCGATGGTCCAGAAAATGACGCTGACCTTCTTGCCGGCAGGAACACGGACTGTGCGGCGCAGCGAGAGCACCGGATCGAGCGTGAAACCGTCGGTACCCGAGAGCGTCGCACCCTGGTCGAAGGCGGCAGCGTTTGCGAGGCTGCGGCCGCGGCCGAGGAACTTGCGGCGGTCGGTTTCGAACTCGGTGTGGCGCGTCGCGCCGGCGTTATCGACGATCAGATGCGCGACCGCGATATTCGGCTCGTTGCCGTCGCGCTTGTTGCGCTCGACGCGAATGACGTCGCCGCGCTTGCCGATCTCCGTCTTCACGAACATGCGGGCGAAGGCCGGATGAGCGTTGTCGGTGTCGTCGTTGGTCAAGACCGGTTCGAGATAGGATGTCACTTCGATGAAGCGATCTTCCGTGCTGGTGTTGAGCAGCGTAAGGCGGCGGCCTTCGGCATCGTGCTCGGTGGCAACGATCACCTCGACTTCGCTGGTGAGCTCGCCGACGGTTTTGGTGAACTCGGCCTTTTCATCCGCGAAGAGAACCTTGACCTGTTCGCCTTCGATGCTCTTCGGTTCCGCGGTCGCCGACCACCATTCGTTGGTAGCGGTGTCGCGCAGGAAGATGAAGGTGCCCCAGCGATCCTCGGTCGGATCGGGCTTCCAGCGGGATACGGACTGGCCGTTCCAGCGCGAGTAGCCGGCGCCAGTGGCGGTCAGCATCATCGAGTAGTGGCCGTTGGAGAGGAAGACCAGTTCGCGATCACGGGCCGCAGGATCGTAGATCTTGCGGATTTCCGGACGCAGCAGGTCGTCCTGGATGCTGGCGGGGGTGTCGGACTCGTGCTTGCCGCTCATGACGGGAATGTCGCGCGGCGCCTTTTCCTGCAGCATCAGCTCAGCCGCTTCGATGACGGGATCGGAGTGGAAGAGTTCGCGCAGATGGCCGTTGAAGGCGACGTTGGCGACGGCCGCGATCGACATGCCATGGTGGTGGGCATAGTAGTTGTAGACGACAGCGCAGGTCTTGCCCTCAGGTACGCGGGTCGGCGTGAAGTCCACGGCATCGTGGAAGCCGTATTTGCCGAGCGCGCCGAGCTTGCGCAGGCGTTCGAGGTTCTCGATGGCCGCCGGCGGATTGTACTGGCTGGCGAGGATCGAGGCGTAAGGGGCGATGACCGCGTTGTGGCCGAGACCACGCTTCAGGCCGAGCGTCGGCACGCCGAAGTTCGTGTACTGGTAGTTGAGGTTATGGTCGCGGGCGTTGAAGGCCGCTTCCGAGATGCCCCACGGAATGCCCAGCTTGCGGGCGTAATTCATCTGCTCGACCACGACCAGATTGTTGGTCTGGTTGAGGATACCGCCGCCACGCTCCTGCATGACGAGAGGCGGCATCAGATATTCGAACATAGAGCCGGACCAGGAGACCAGCGCGCCGCGCGAGCCGACCGGCACGACCTGGCGGCCGAGGCGGTACCAGTGTTCGGTTGGCAGGTCGCCCTTGGCGATGCCGAAGAGACTGGTGAGGCGGCATTCCGATGCCAGAAGGTCGTAGCAGGCCTGATCGAGCTCGCCGCTTTCGACGCGGTAACCGATAGACAGAAGACGACGCTCCGGACGGAAGAGGAAGCCGAAGTCCATCGAGAATGCCAGATCGCGGGCCTTGTCGCGCAGCGCAATCAGGCGCGGACGCAGAGCGTCGATGTTGGCGAGGTCGAAGGTGCTGTCGGAGATATGGGCTTCGCAGACCTTTACCAGCGCCTCGGCCCACTGGGTGACCTCGGCGCTCAGCGCCGACTTCACTTCGTGATCGAGGTTGGCCGCGAGCTTCTGGATGTCGCGGGCAAGAACCGAGAGGTTGATGATGCGGATCGACGCGAATTCGTGCTCGCGCTTGACGGCGGCGAGCGCGTTCTGGAAGCCGATGATACGTTCCTCCAGACGGCGGCGCAGCGGACGCACGGTCTTGCGGTCATCCGGCAGGTCGGCCAGCACTTCGGCCAGGATGCCCGCCGTGTCGCCGACGCCATCGAGGCTGCCCTGCATGTGCGCGGACGGGGCTTCGGCCCAGTTGCGGCAGGCGGACGAGATCGCGATCAGGTGACCGGCGAGGTTGCCGCTGTCGACGGCCGAGACGTAGCGCGGTCCAAGCGTTTCCAGCGTATCGGTGTGGTACCAGTTGAACAGGTGGCCGCGGAATTTCTCCATCCTGTCGATGGTGGCGATCGTCTGCTCGAGGCGCTCGATCGTTTCCTCGAAGGAGAACCAGCCGAACTGGCGGCCGGAGACCACGGACAGGAGGTAGACGCCGATGTTGGTCGGAGACGTGCGGGTCGCGACGATGACGTGCGGCGTCTCCTGGACGTTGTCCGGCGGCAGGTAGTTCTGTTCTGCCGTCGTGAAGGTGTCGAAATAGCGCCAGGTGCGGCGTGCGATCTTGCGCAGATCGTTGGAGACAGATTCGGCGACTTCGAGGCGATCTTCGGTTTCCGCCGACTGGCTGACGTAATAGGCGACCAGCGGGGAGAGAATCCAGAGCGCAACGAAGGGGATACCGACGAGGTAGGCCTTGTCGCCGGAGACGACGGCGAAGGCGAGGCCGAGCAGTGCAAGCACCGGTGCATGCCACATGGCCTTGTAATAGGACCAGATCGTGCCCTGCTTGCCAGCCTGGACGCTTGCCGCGGTTTTCCATTGCAGCATCAGCTTGTGGCTGACGAAGAGGCGGTAGAGCGAGCGGCCGATGGCGTCAGCCATCATGCAGGCGCCGTCTGCGATGAATACGATGCGGAGCGCCACCTGCGCGTTGGCGGCGCGGATATCGGACCAGACGGTATAGAGGTGGGCGCGCGCGACGATATCGCTGGTGCGCGGAATGATGCCGTTGATAAGCGACAGCGTCGGAGCGACGAACAGGCAGAAGATCAGGACGATCTGCCAGATCAGGGCGCCGAGCGGATCCATGAAGTACCAGCCGAGCACGGAGGCGAAGAACCAGGCGATCGGGGTCAGCGAGCGACGCAGGTTGTCGAACATTTTCCAGCGGCCGAGCGCGGTGACGCCGTGCTTGGTGCTGAACATGTAAGGCAGCAGCTGCCAGTCGCCACGCGCCCAGCGATGCTGGCGCGACGTCTCGACTTCGTAACGGGTCGGGAAGTCCTCGACGAGTTCGAGGTCGGTCACGAGCGCGCAACGCGCCATCGAGCCCTCGAGCAGGTCGTGGCTGAGAACCGAGTTTTCCTCGATGCGTCCCTTCAGGGCAGCTTCGAAGGCATCGACGTGGTAGAGGCCCTTGCCGGTGAAGGTGCCCTCGCCCGCGAGGTCCTGATAGACGTCGGAGACGGTGAAGACATAGGGGTCCAGACCGCGGTTGATCGAGAAGACGCGCTGGAAGACGGATGCGTCCTTGCCAGTCGTCAGAGACGGCGTCACGCGCGGCTGCAGGACGCCATAGCCGCTCTCGACGCGGCCGGTTTCCGGGTTGATCACTGGGCGGTTGGTCGGGTGATACAGCTTGCCGACGAGCTTGGTGACGGCGTCGCGCATCAGACGCGTATCGGCGTCGAGCGTCATCACGTACTGTACGTTTTCAGGGACGATATTGGCGCCCGGCAGATAGGTCGTGTCACGGTCACCGCGCAGGAGCAGGTTCAGCTCATGCAGCTTGCCACGCTTGCGCTCCCAGCCCATCCACGCGCCTTCCGACGGATTGTAGAGGCGGCGGCGGTGCAGGAGATAGAAGCGGGTCTTGCCGTCATAGGCATAGCGTGCAGAGAGGTTTGCGACTTCGCGGCGAGCGTAGTCGAGAACTTCGAGATCGGCGGCCGTCTCCTCGACCTGGCTGTCTGGCCAGTCGCTCAGCAGTGCGAAGTAGATTTCGCCACGCGGGTTGGCGAGATAGTGAACCTCGATGTTGCGGACGAGTTCGTCGACGCTGTCGCGGTTGGAGATCAGGCAGGGCACGACCAGAAGCGTGCGTGCGTCTTCCGGAATGCCTTCCTTGAACTCATAGCCGACGAGGCGCGCCGGCGTGACGAAGAAGGAGAGCACGGTGTTGAAGAGACCCGTTGCGCCTTCCGATGCCGGCAGCGAGAACATGATCAGGAGCAGGATGATGGCCACCGGCGCCATGCCGGCGCTTGCCATGAAATGGCCGACGATGACCATCGCAAGAATGGTCAGGAGCAGCACCGGTACCGCGATCGACAGCCAGTTGAACCGGCGTACTGCGCGAACGAAATGCTGCACCAGCGTCGGGCTGTAGGTCGCTCTCGCTTCCAGCTTCGGACGCTGCGCGCCGGCGAGGAAGCTGCCGACATTGGGCTCGTGCGGATCGTCTTCGCCCGATTCCTTCGCCTCCGTCGTCATGTCGAGCGCGAGTTGCGCGATCTCCATTTCGGTCATGGTGGAGCGCTTGGCGAGCTTTTCGATCTGCTTGCGGTACTTGTTGCGCGAGCCGGAATCGAGAAGGCCGTAGTCGGAGTTGTCCCAGAGCAGCTTGTCGACGTGGCTGACCTGCTCGACCCAGACGGACCATTCGGTGTCGTCGATCTCGCGCAGGCTGCGAATGATGTTGCCCATGGTGACGTTGCCGGAGGAGAGACGGCTGTGTTCGGCCATCGTCGTCGCTTCGGTGTCGCGGCCGAGTGCCTCGAGGCGCTCATCCAGCCAGGTGATGGCAAGGCTCGAGGTCTGCGAGCCGTCGCGCATGCGGTAGAGGAACTGCGTCGAGAACGTATTGTCCTCGGCAAGCGGCTCAAGCGTCTTCAGATACTCGGCTGCCTTTGCCGGATCGGTCAGGCGCACCAATTCGTCGGCGGCCTCATTGGCGCGGCGGCGCATGCGGCGGCTGCGCTCAACGCGGATCGAGATGCGGCGCAGGTTTTCGACCAGAACGTAGCGCACCAGCGAAGGCAGCGCCCAGAGCTCGCCGATCCGCAGTGTTTCATGTTCCTGGAAGCCATCGACCAGAGCGGTGAGGCTTTCCTGCGAAATGGTGCTGTGCGTGTGCGCTACATAGAGCCAGGCCAGCGCCAGTGTGCGCGGGATCTTGGTGCCATTCACATCGATCGTCGGCAGTTCGCGGTAGAAGCGCTTGGGGAAGTCGCGGCGGACTTCCTGGATTGCTTCCTCGACGATGTAGTGGTTGTCCAGAAGCCACTCTGCGGCCGGGGTAATCGTCTCGCCGGCCTCCACATCCGCTGCCGTCGTGCGGTAGACGCGCAGGATTTCCTTCTCGTTCTCCTTATGCCGGGCGAAGAAGTCGAAGGGTGCGAAAGCGACCAGCGAATTGACACCTGAGGTGGCTGCGGATGCACCCATCGCCCTGATGTCTTCGATCGACATATAGGTCGCGCGGATCGAGTCGTTGTGATCGATCTGCTTGGTTTCGGACTCGCGGGACGGGCTCGGAGACGTGGGGGAAATAGACATGGGTTCGGTTCTGGATCCAAACAAAGTTATGGTCGGTAGGGTTTGCCTTGTGCACTGCCAAATATGACTGCCGCATGAACAATACCGGTCTTTTGCGGCCACACTGAAAACATTGGCAGGTGCAATCGAACGGCAATGCGAATCGATTTAGATTTGATCTTGCGACCAGCCGGGCAAAGAGGTGGGTGAGATTGAACGACGCCTCCCCGCCAAGCCAATCGGGAAAGTTGGACACTATTGCGACAATTCAAGTCAAGAGGTTTCGGCAAGTGGCGAACGCACGAAAAATCCGGCGCCTTTTGGACGCCGGATTTCGTTGATTATGCTGGATTTAGACGCGGCGCATGAGCCGCGCGACAAGCGATACAACAAACAGCACCAGGAATATGAAGAACAGTACCTGGGCAATCGATGCTGACGCGCCTGCGATGCCGCCGAACCCCAGAACGCCGGCGATCAGGGCTACAACAAGAAATACGAGTGCGTAGTAAAGCATTGCCATCTCCATTTAGTCGTTGCTGACCAGATAACGATGGTGTGCCTTTTTGGTTCCCTGCTTGGTGAAAAAGGGTTTGTTTTCGGTGCTCTAACCGATAACGCCGCAGACCACGGCTGCGAGAAAGGTGAATGCGGCCACGACCAGCGCCGCATTGGCTGCCAGATGCAAACGACCACGCGCCGTTGCCGGCTTCTTGGAGCGTCCGGAACGATAGTGGTCCGCGTGAGTATGCGACATACCCAAGTTTGCCATGTGTTGCCTCCGCCTGTTTCTAGCTCTTATTGAGAGCTCAGTTTCTTATATAGTCTATCTGAATGGTAGAGATAAAATTCCACCAGATGTCGCTTGCTGAGAAAATCCGTCTTGTCTTGGACGGCCTAAAAGGGACGGTCTAACAGATGGTGTGCCAGGCCCAGATCAGGGAGCGCTCCACCGCGCTGTCCTTGTAGGAGCTCTTCTTCTTCGCAACAATCTTTCGATCCCGCTTTGCCGTCTTGAACAGCGGAGCCGCCCGCTTGGCAGCCTTGGCTGGAGGTGCGAAGTAACCCATGGTCATGCCGCCGAGAAAGAACATCTTTATCTCCATGATCACGAAAGCTAACAGCCGTTAACGCAATCATGACAGAAGCAAGGCAGCTGTCAATAGTCTAGTCGATTGGTCGTGTTTTAACGGACCGTTATTCTTAACGGTCCGCCGATTGTTAAAAATTTCAATTACTTGAAAAGATTGGGCTTCAGACTTTCACGAAGCCCTTGCTCGCGACCATCAAACTTTTCGTGTAGTCTTCGTGAACTTCGGCCTTGGCGAGCTGATCGGCCGTCAGACGTTCGACCACGGTGCCACCGCGCATCACGGCGAGGTTTTCGCACATGTGGGTGATGACGCCGAGATCGTGGCTGACCATGACGAAGGTCAGTTTCCGGTCGCGCCTGACCTGCTCCAGAAGGTTCAGCACTTCGGCCTGCACGGAGGCGTCCAGCGCCGAAGTCGGCTCGTCGAGCAGCAGGATCGACGGTTCGACGATCAGGGCGCGGGCGATGGCGACGCGCTGGCGTTGGCCGCCGGAGAGCTGATGCGGATAGCGGAACCGGAAGCCGTTGCCGAGGCCGACTTCATCGAGCGCGCGAGCGATGCGCATATCGCTGTCCGAGATGCCATGGATCGCCAGCGGCTCGAGCAGCAGCCGATCGATCGTCTGGCGCGGATGCAGCGAACCGTAGGGGTCCTGGAACACCATCTGGACCTTGCGATAGAAGGCCTTGCTGCGCTTGGAACCCGAGAGCTGCTCGCCGTGGATCCTGATCGTTCCGTTCTTGACGGGAGCAAGGCCCGCGACGGCGCGTAGCAGGGTGGATTTTCCAGAGCCGGATTCACCGACGAGACCGAAGGACTGACCTTCGGCGATCTCGACGCTGACATCCTTCAGCGCATGGAAATGGTCGTAGATGACGGTGACATTGTCGACGGAAAGGGCTGCTGTCATGCGGCCCACTCCGGCTTGCGGTCCAGCACCGGCAGAGGATGCCTGTTTTCGCCGATCTGGGGCATGCAGTTCAAAAGTCCTTGCGTATAGGGATGGTGGGCGTTCTTGAGCTCGGAGGCCTTCAGCTCCTCGACCAACTTGCCGGCGTACATGACGATGACGCGGTCGCAGAAGGAGGAGACGAGGCGCAGGTCGTGGGACACGAAGATCAGACCCATACCGCGCTCGGACACCAGGCGGTCCATGATCCTGAGGACATCGAGCTGCACGGTTACGTCGAGCGCCGACGTCGGCTCGTCGGCCATCAGCAGTTCGGGGTCGGCGATCAGCATCATGGCGATCATGGCGCGCTGGCCCATGCCGCCGGATACTTCATGCGGATAGAGATTGAAGACGCGCTGCGGTTCGCGGATCTGCACGGCTTCCAGCATGGCAATTGCGCGATCGCGTGCTTCGCCCTTGCCAATCTTCTCGTGTGTTCTCAGCGTCTCGCAGATCTGCTTGCCTATCGTCATGACCGGATCGAGCGAATATTTCGGATCCTGCAGCACCATGGCGATACGCTTGCCGCGCAGTTGCCGACGCTCCTTGGCTGAGGCCGACAGAAGGTCGATGCCGTTGAAGTCGAGCGTATCGGCCGTGACGATACCATGCGGCGGCGTCAGCCCCATGATGGCGCGGCCCGTCTGCGACTTGCCAGAGCCGGATTCGCCGACGATGCCCAGGCGTTCCTTGCCGAGTGTGAAGGAGACGCCGCGCACGGCCTCGATGACGCCGGTGCGCGTGGGGTAGCTGACCTTGAGGTTCTTGACGGTGAGGAGCGTACTCATTGGCCGCTCTCCTTCGGATCCAGCGCGTCGCGCAGGCCGTCTCCAAGCAGGTTGAAGCCGAGGCTGACAACGAGGATGGCGATCCCCGGCATGGCGGCGACCCACCATTGGTCGAGGATGAAGCGGCGGCCCGAGGCGATCATCGCGCCCCACTCCGGCAGCGGCGGCTGGGCGCCGAGGCCGAGGAAGCCGAGGCCGGCTGCCGTAAGGATGATGCCCGCCATATCGAGCGTGACGCGCACGATCAGCGAGGAGATGCAGAGCGGCATCACATGGCGCACGACGATACGCAGCGGCGACGCGCCCATGAGGCGGACAGCCGAGATGTAATCGGAGCGCCGTACCGTCAGGGTCTCCGCGCGCGCGATACGGGCGTACGGCGGCCAGGAGGTGATGGCGATGGCGATGATGGCGTTCTGGATGCCCGGACCGAGCGCTGCGACGAAGGCGAGCGCCAAGACAAGCTTCGGGAAGGCAAGGAAGATGTCGGTGATGCGCATCAGGATGGCATCGACCCAGCCGCCGGCATAGCCGGACACGGTGCCGACCAGGAGGCCGATCGGCGCCGAGATGATGGCGACGAGGACGACGACCATCAGCGTCAGGCGGGAACCGTAGATCAGGCGCGAATAGATATCGCGACCCTGGTCGTCGGTACCGAGAAGATAGCCCTCGGCGCCGGGCGGCAGAAGGCGAGCGTTGCGGAGATCGCCGACGACGGGCGAGTGCGTGGCCAGCACATCGGCAAAGGCGGCCATCACGAGCAGCGCGATGATGATGAAGAGGCCAACAACCGCCAGGCGGTTGGCGGTAAACTGCCGCCAGGTGACGTAAGCGCGGCCGAGACGGGCCTGGGTGCGCGATTGCGGCCGGTCGGAGAGCAGCCACTCGCGGCGGGTCATCGGTCTGACATTGGTTGCGGTGTTGTTTGCTTGCATGCTCATCGGGTTCGGGTCCTGGGATCGAGGGTCCGATAAAGAAGATCAGACAAGAGGTTGATGCCGATGAAGACGGTGCCGATGACGATGGTGCCGCCAAGCACGGCGTTCATGTCGGCATTCTGCAGCGAATTGGTGATGTAGAGGCCGATGCCGGGCCAGGAGAAGACCGTCTCGGTCAGGACCGAACCTTCGAGCAGTCCGGCATAGGAGAGCGCGATGACGGTGACGAGCGGCACCGCGGCGTTCCGCAACGCGTGGCCCCAGATCACCCGGGTTTCCGACAGGCCCTTGGCGCGCGCGGCAACGACATATTCCTGGCTGAGTTCGTTCAGCATGAAGCTTCGGGTCATGCGGCTGATATAGGCGAGCGAGAAATAGCCGAGCAGCGAGGCTGGCAGGATGATGTGGCGGAAGACGTCGTAGAAGACATCCCACTGTCCCTGCATGGCGCTGTCGAGCAGATAGAAGCCGGTGACCGGCGTGAAGCTGTATTCGAAGACGATATCGATGCGGCCGGGGAAAGCGACCCAGCGCAGCTTGGCGTAGAAGATCACCAGCGAGATCAGCGACAGCCAGAAGATCGGCACGGAATAGCCGATCAGGCCGATGACGCGAACGATCTGGTCGGCGAAGCTGCCGCGCTTGACGGCGGCGAGGACGCCGAGCGGGACGCCGATCACCGAGCCGATGATGGTGCCGAGCGTGGCGAGTTCGATCGTCGCCGGGAAAACGCGCTTGATATCGACCATGACGGGATTGGTCGTCAGCACCGAAGTGCCGAAATCGCCGGCCAGGATCCCTTTGAGGTAGATATAGAACTGCTGGTAGAGCGGCAGGTCGAAGCCCATTTCGCGCCGTACGCGCTCAACCACATGGGCGGGCGCGCGGTCGCCGAGAATGGCGAGCACCGGATCGATGGGCACGACGCGGCCGATGAAGAAGGTCACGGCCAGAAGGCCGAGATAGGTGGTGACGGCGGCGACCAGAAAACGGCCCACAGCCTTCGCAAAAGGAAGAGCACGGCCGGGTTTCGGCCGTGCTTCCGTCTTTGTTTCGACGATGCTCAATCTATCAATCCTGCCGGATCATTCCTTGCCGATCATGCCGACATAGTTGGTGTCGAAGCTCGGGCCGAGTTTGAAGTTCGTCACGCCCCTGCGGTAACCCGCGACTTCGGTCTGCTGGAAGATGAAGACGAACGGGCTGTTGGCCAGGTACTTCTTCTGGATGTCCTGATACATCGCCGCGCGCTTGTCGTTGTCGCGTTCGAGCAGGGCAGCCTTGGCTTCCTTGTCCAGTTCAGGCGCTTCAAACGTGTTGCGCCAAGCGAGCGTCTTCACGGTGCCGGCGTCGGAGTTATCCGGGTTGCTGGTGAAGGTATCGGCGTTGGAGTTCGGGTCGAAGTAATCCGAGCCCCACTGGCCGATGTAGATGTCGTGCGTGCGGGCGCGGAACTTGGTCAGCGTCTGCTTGCCGTCACCCGGGATGATTTCCATCTTGATGCCGGCCTGGGCGACCGACTGCTGGATGGATTCGGCGATACCGGTTACCGGCTGCGTATTGCGCACGTCGATGGTGACCGAGAAGCCGTCCTTCAGGCCTGCCTTGGCGAGCAGTTCCTTGGCCTTGGCGACGTCGAACTTGTATGGGTTCTCGTCAAGCGCGCCGAGCTGGCCCTTCGGCAGGAAGGTCTGGTGGATTTCGCCGATGCCCTTGATCAGGGTGGCGCCAATCGCGTCGTAGTCGACCAGGTACTTGAAGGCTTCCTGGACTTCCGGCTTCTTCAGGTTCTCGTTCTTGGAGTTGAGGCTGATGAAGTAGACGGTGCCCTTGGGCGCGCTTTCGCTGGCGAGATCGGTGTTCTTTGCAACAGCGTCGAGGTCGCCGGGCTCCAGGTTGCGGGCGATGTCGATGTCACCGGCCTCGAGCGCCAGGCGCTGCGCCGAGCTTTCCTTCATGAAGCGATAGATGACGCGGGCGAGCTTGGCCTTTTCGCCATAGTAGTTGTCGTTGCGCTCGAGCACGACCACTTCGTTGGCGCGCCATTCGCGCAGCTTGAAGGCGCCGGAGCCAGCATAGCCGGTCTTCAGCCACTCATTGCCGAAGTCGTTGTCGTACTTGTAGTCGGCCGACGGGGTAACCGGCTTGACGTGGTCGAGAACCAGCTTCTTGTCGACGACGGAAGCAACCGTTGCCGTGAGGCAGTTCAGGACGAAGCTCGGCGCGTAGGGCTTGTCGACCGTGAAGGTGAAGGTGTTTTCGTCGGTCGCCTTGGCTTTCTCGGTGACGTTGTCACCCGTGATGCCGAACTGGGTGATGATGAAGGCGGGGCTCTTGTCGAGCTTGACGGCGCGCTCGAAGGACCATGCAACGTCTTCGGCGGTGATCGGGTTGCCGGAGGCGAACTTCATGCCGGGCTTCAGCTTGAACGTATAGGTCAGGCCGTCATCCGAAACGGTCCAGCTCTCGGCGAGGTCGCCCTTGAC
The DNA here is from genome assembly GCA_900465665.1 of Hyphomicrobiales bacterium. Classification (GTDB taxonomy): domain Bacteria; phylum Pseudomonadota; class Alphaproteobacteria; order Rhizobiales; family Rhizobiaceae; genus Rhizobium. The sequence continues at coordinate 145,577 of UBJO01000049.1, read as the reverse complement.
CTTGGACGTGTCGGCCATGTCGAGGCGCACGAGCAGGCTGTAGGTGTTGCTGGTCATCTCGGCGGTCGAAAGCTCGAATGCTTCGCCCGGATCCATGGTGATGATGTCGTCGATCGCGAAGCCCTCGACGAGGGTATCCTTCGGGGTCTCAGCGAAGGCGGCGGGCGCGGCCATCATCAGGATAGAGAGGGCGGCGCCGGCGGAAAGCACACGGAAGCTGCGGTTCAATCTGGTCATCATCATAATTTTCGTCCCCTGTTCATTTTTGAATTTAGTCAAAGCACGTTAGCAGTCTCAGGCAGCCTCTTCTCCCCATGCCGAAGACAAAATCCGAAGCCAGTTTTCGCTGGCCATTTTCTTCAAATCCTCGCCACCATATCCAGCACGCTGAAGCGCATCAATCAGCTTCTGGTTGCCCGAGGCGTCGCCGATTTCATCCGGTATGGTTGCGCCGTCGAAGTCCGATCCGAGCGCAACGCAATCGATGCCGATACGCTCGACGAGGTAGTCGATATGGCGAACCATGTCGCTGAGCGGCGTATCACCGTCCGAGCGGGCGTCGTCGCGCAGCATGGCGGTTGCATAGTTGAGGCCGACGAGGCCGCGGCTTTCCTTGATCGCGTCAAGCTGCCTGTCCGTCAGGTTGCGGGCGACCGGTGTAAGCGCATGGACGTTCGAGTGGCTGGCAACGAGCGGCTGGTCCGTCGTCTTCGCGACATCCCAGAAGCCCTTTTCTGTAATGTGGGCGAGATCGATCATGATGCCCAGGCGGTTGCACTCGCGAACCAGTTCGAAGCCGGCGTCGGTCAGGCCGAGGCCGGTATCCGGCGACATCGGGAAGGCAAACGGAACGCCGTGGCCGAAGATGTTGTGCCGGCTCCAGACGGGACCCAGCGAGCGAAGGCCCGCGGCGTAGAAGACTTCCAGCGCGGCCAGATCCGACCCGATCGCCTCACAGCCTTCCATGTGCATGACAGCGGCGAAAACACCGTCGTCGATGGATTTGCGGATATCCTTGACCGTGCGGCACAGACGCCAGGCGCCGGCGCGATCGAGGCGCAGGGCGATCGCGGCCATTTCATTGGCGATCCGCAGCGATGGCAATGGATCGAGAGGCGCTGCGAGCGGGGTGACGTAGTGGCCGTCCTTGTCGGGATCGGCGAAGACCAGATCGCCCGAGGGAATGTAGATGGCGCAAAGGCCACCGGCCAGGCCGCCTGCCTTGGCGCGCGGCGCGTCGATGTGGCCGGTGTCCGTTCCGTTCGCAAACTCGGCGACGGGGTCGCCGCCCTCCCGCTCATGCGTCCAAAGGCGGAGGAGAACGTCGTTGTGGCCGTCGAATACGAATTGCATGTCAGTTCCTGTAAGCCCTGCTCCCCTGAGGCAGGGTGGGCGATGCGAAGCGCGCAGAATAGAAAAGCTGGCGGAATACGCCACCCCTTTTTTGAGATTATTTTGGAGCGACAACCCATGGTTAGGTGCAGCATTGCCGTCGCGAGAGGACACTGCAAAAACGCGGAGAATGCTGCACCGGCCGATGAAAATCAGATGCCGCCTGACTATATCCTATCGCGGAAACGGTGGCCGGTCGTCGGCCCCGGTGGAGAGCGCAATGTCTATTTCAATCTATCGCCTGACAGTGCCTGTATTTCAGCGCGGCCTGACAACCTTGACCAACTATCTCGACAAGGCGGAGGCCTTCGCCAGCGAGAAGGGCATCGATCCCGTGGAGCTGGTCGCGACGCGGCTGGCGCCGGACATGCTGCCGTTTTCTGGTCAGTACCAGCGGGCCACCGATAGCGCCAAGCTTGCGATTGCACGGCTAACGGGTACGGACGCGCCGAAATTCGAGGACAACGAGACGACGATCGCCGAGCTCAGGGCGCGTGTTGCGAAAACGGAAGCCTATCTCGCGACCGTTTCGCCGGATACGCTCGATGGTGCTGAAACCCGCGAGGTGGTCATTTCTCCGGGTGGCCACAGAACGGTTTTCCGCGGCGACGACTACGTCTTGAGCTTCGCGCTGCCGAACTTCTATTTCCACATCTCGATGGCGCACGCGATCCTGCGCAACAAGGGCGCTCAGGTCGGCAAGCTCGATTATCTCGGACGCTTTTCTTGACGATCAATCAGGGCCGGTGTCGAACCGGCCCTTTCTCCGTCAGCTCGGTGTAGGCCAGGGTCTGGTCGAGGTGGCGGGCGCGCAGCGACAGCAGTTTTTCCGCGTAGGCGAGCCGTGTCGAAGCGTGCGCCGGATCGGCCGCGATATTTCGCAGCTCCATCGGGTCGTTCCTGAGATCGAAGAGCAACGGCGCCAGGCCGGCGAAATGCACATATTTGAAGTTCTCGTCCCTGACGACGGCGAGATTGCATTCGTTCGATCGCAGGCCGAAGTGCCGCTCGGCATGTTGGTGGGCGATGTCGCGGAAATCGAACTCCCAGAAGGCCGCATCCCGCCAGTTCGCGACGCCCTTCCCTTCGGTAAAGGGTAGCAGCGACTGCCCGTCCAGTCCGTTTTCCGGCTCGACGTCCAGGCGCTCGCAAAGCGTCGGAAAGATATCGGCGGCGCTGGTGAAGTGCTCGACCGTTCCGCTGCGATTGGTCGATCGCGGATCGCGAATGACCAAAGGGATGTGATAGCTCCCGTCAAAGAAGCCGCCCTTGCCGAAGGTCCAGTGATCGCCGGCCATCTCCGCATGATCCGACGTGAAGACGATCACCGTGTTTTCCCAGGCGCCGACATCCTTGAGCGCGGCCCAGATACGGCCCAGCTGCGCGTCCACCTCGGCAATCATGCCATAGTAGATGGCGCGAATGGCCGCGATGTCCTCGGCGTTCCAGTCATCGACCGGGCCGGTCGCGCCGTGGATGAAGCTGCCCTTGTCGCTCCGCGGCATCGCGTAGGTGAGATAGGGGTGGGACGCCTGCTCGCTTTTTAGATCGGCCGCGCGGGAAAAGGCGGGCCCGTCCCCAGGCGAAAACATGTCGTTGTAAGGCGCCGGTGCGGAAAATGGCGGATGCGGGCGCAGGAAGGATATGTGCGCGAACCACGGACTATCCTGTTCGCCCAGCCAGCGAATGAACTCACCGGTTAGGAAGGCCGTCTGCGTCTCGTCTTTCGAATAGGCAGTCGGCGCGTTGGAGATTTCGCCGGGGTGGGCCCCCAAGGGGATATGAATATCGCGGCTCGTCGCCTCCGCATGCCCGCGCGATCGCAGCCAGGATAGCCATTGTCTCTCATGTTCCGGGAGCAGTTGCCGCGCGGTGAAGCCGGGCAGCAGTCCTTCATACGTCGTCAGGTGCGGGTCGTTGGCATCGACGCCGCGAGGGTCGGGTGCCGTATCCGTGTAGCCGAACAAGGTCGGCTCATAGCCGGCGCGCCGGGCTGCCAGCGCCAGATTGTCGAACCTGCCATCGAGCGGCGAGCCGTTTCGGCAAACCCGATGGTTCATCTGGTAGAGGCCGGTATAGAGCGTGGCGCGCGCCGGCGAACACGGCGCGGCACCAGCAAAATGACGGGCAAACAGCGTGCCTTCGGCCGCCAGCGCATCGACATTCGGTGTCCTGATGCAGGCGTGATTGCGTGCCGAGAGGCAATCACCGCGCCACTGGTCCGCGGTGATCAGCAGAATGTTCGGTTTGCCCGTCATTGATGCGGCCATTCAGTGATGGTTGGATTTCGAATGCCAGTTCCAGGCCGAGCGAATGATCTGGGATAGATCATGCTGCGGCACCCAGCCGAGCACTTCGCGCGCCTTGTCGTTGTTGGCGACCAGCGTATGCGAATCGCCTTCGCGGCGGCCGACATATTCGACGGGGAACGGCTTGGCGGAGACGTCTTCGATCGCGCCGAGCAGTTCCTTGACCGTCGTGCCGGTGCCGGTGCCGAGATTGAGCGCAACCGATTCACCACCGCGCAGCAGATGCTCGACGGCGCGGACATGCGCATCGGCAAGATCGAGCACGTGGATGTAGTCTCGCACGCAGGTGCCGTCGCGGGTCTCGTAATCGCTGCCGAACACCTTGAAGCCGTCGCGCCGTCCGAGTGCTGCGTCAATCGCGAGCGGGATCGCGTGGGTTTCCGGCTGATGCCATTCGCCGATACGGCCTTCGAAATCGGCGCCGGCGGCGTTGAAGTAACGCAGCACGACCGAGCGGAAGCCGGTGTACCTGTCGTAATCGGCAAGCGCCTGCTCGACGATGTATTTCGTCTGGCCGTAGGGATTGATCGGCACCTGGCGGTGGGTTTCATCCAGCGGCACGCTCTGCGGCAGGCCATAGGTCGCGCAGGTGGAGGAGAAAACGAAAGCCTTGATGCCGGCCGCCTGGGCCGCTGCCAGCAAGGTCAGCGTGCCGATTACGTTGTTTTCGTAGAAGGCGACCGGGTCCTTGACGGATTCGCCGACCTCGATCAGGGCCGCGAAGTGCAGGATGGCTGCGGGCTTGTGCTTGGCCAGAACCTCGTCGAGGCGCGCGCGATCCCTGATATCGCCCTCTTCGGCCGGGCCCCATTTGACGAACTCGCGGTGCCCGTTGGAGAAGTTGTCGTAAACGACGGGCTTGAAACCCTTGTTGGCGAGATCGAGACATGTGTGGGAGCCGATATAGCCTGCACCACCAACGACCAGAACTGTTTCACCTGCCATGCACCACCTTCTGTGATTTGGAATCGGACAGCACCAGAGTTAGGCCAACGACATGGCGATAAAAAGAACGAAGTGGGCTGCACGCCGCTTTCGCCGCATCTTATGGCCAACGCGATTAGCGAATTTCGTTAGCCGAGATCCAAGACCGGTCGAATGAGGATTATTCGCCTGCGATGCATGATCAACGCATGCCTGACCGACAATATCACTGGAATTACTGGTAGCGACAGAAAATACTGCTACCTATGATACTGCCTTATTTTAGCTTTCATGCATGGTCTATGTTTTGTGTCTTGTTATGTCTGTTTCACTAGACTTCAAAGATATCTGGAAAAACATCGCGCATGGATTCAGCTATTCGCAAGTTTATCTTTCATGATCTTCAAACGATCGAGGGTTACATCGATCCTCCGGATGCGCTGGTGTTTCTGGCGATCCTCCAGCATCAGGCTCTGGCCGGTTTTGAAGGGGCGATTGCGGAGATTGGCGTCTATTACGGCCGATCTTATTTCCTCTTTCGGCGCATATGCGGTGACGAGCAGCGAATCGTCGCCATCGATCTTTTCGATCTCGACAGTACAACGAAGGGCAGCGCGCAATATCTGCAGTTTGTCGAGAACGGCCGACGGCTCGGCCTTCCTGTCCTGGAAGATTTGGTGATCAAGGGTGACAGCACGCTTCTAAAGCCTGCCGATATCTTCGCGAAAGTGGGGCCGGTCCGCTTCTTCAGCATCGATGGCGGGCACATGCTGCATCACGTGATGTCCGACACGCATCTGGCGGCGGATACGCTGGCCGATCATGGCATCATCGCCTTCGACGACACGTTCAACCCGACATGGCCCGAGGTGACGGTTGGCGTCGCCGATTTCCTGCGCGAGCAGCAGGGCGAGTTCGCGGTCTTCTGCATCACCAAATACAAGACCTATGTGTGCCGCCGGGCATTTCACGCCGAGTATTCGAGAGCGATCGCCGCCTCTCCCGATCTCGCGGCGTTCGAACATGTCGAAACCGAGTTTCTTGGCTCCAAGGCGGCGCGGCTTGAAAACCCTATGCGCCGGCGTCTCGTGCACCAGCTTTTGGTGCGCAGCGGCATGAGCGTGTTTTCGGAGCGAGCCTATCGATAGCCGGCTTTGCGGCAGTGGGCGATAGAAAGAAAAATGCCTCGCCGAAGCGAGGCTAGTCCAAGGTCGCTTCGGGGAAAACAGAAGCGACGCGGCTGTTTTATTGCTGCGCTAACTTTCCGCAAGCGCAGTTTCGCGAATTTCGGTACGCCCGGCGAAATGGTCGCGGGGGAGTGTCAGGACCGGCTGCTGCCGCTCTTCAAACCCGTGACAAGCCGGCGGCCGCGACGGAAAGCGGTGAATGCGGCGCCGACTGCGATCAGCCATAGCGCGGCAAGCAAGATTTCATTGGTGCCACCCCAGAGCGGCTGAAACACCGATAGAATAGCGGCGCCCGTTATCGTTGCCATGCGATGCTGCTTGGCCATGGGGCCGGAGAAATCGCTCGGCTGGCCAGTGGCGCGGCCGAGCTCGCGGACATAGGCAGTGAGCACCGCAAACGCCGCCGCCGCCCAGCCCAGCCCCGGCGCCCCGATGCCCGTCCCTGCGCCAACAAGGATCAGGATGTCGGCAACCCGGTCCGGGAACTCGTTCCAGAACGGCCCATCGGCCGCCCCCTTCCCGCCTTCGACCGCGACCATTCCATCGAAGAGATTGCAGAGCAGCCGCAGCTGGCAAAAGAGCGCGGCGGCGACAAAAAAGGGAGCCTGTGCCCAGCCCGCCTGCCGTCCCGACAAAAAGAAGGCGCCGCCGGCGAGTGCGGCTGCGATCATGCTTGCCTGCGAGATCTGGTTGGGCGTGACGGATTTCGACGCCAGCCATTGCGCCGTCGAGCGCGCCCAGTGTGTGTCGCGGCTCGCCAGCGGCCTGCGGTCACCTGTTTCGGTCATGCCCGCTCTCCCTTCCGGTACAGTGAATAGTTGTAGATCGCCGCATAGCTGGTCGAGACCGCCAGCGGCAGCGCGATCGTTTTCAGAATTTCGGGCGTGCCGCTCAACGCGTGGATGGTTGCCAGAATGGCGCTGGATGCTAGGCAGGCGATCAGCGGCGGCGCCCAGAGGGCCTGCGTTCCATTCATCCGGCGTGACAGCTGCTCGACCGCGGTCTTGAGAAACAGCGTCAGGCAGGCGGACAATGCGCCCTGGACGAGGCCGGCAAGCAGAAAGCGGCCGGGCTGGTAATCCCGGTTTGCAAACATCGCCCATCCGCCCATGGCGCAGAAGGCGAACGCAACATGGGTGATGCTGTTGCCCGCGATGCGCCGCAGTCGGGTCGTCATGTGGCCGACCACCAGTAGCGGACGAGATGGAAGAAGATCGGTGCGGAAAAGACGACGGAATCAAGTCGGTCGATCAGGCCGCCATGGCCTTCGATCAGGTTGCCCCAATCCTTGACGCCGCGGTCTCGCTTGATCGCCGACATCACCAATCCGCCGAAGAAGCCCATCATGGTGATGACGAAAGCCAGCAGCCCGGCCTGGAAGGGCGTGAACGGCGTGATCCACCAGAGACCGGCGCCGATCAACGTGGCGCTGGCAACGCCGCCGACAAAGCCCTCGACGGTCTTGGAGGGTGAGAGCTTGGGGGCGATCTTGGTGCGGCCGAAGAGCTTGCCCCAGACATATTGGAGCACATCGCTCAGCTGCACGATGATGACGAGAAAGGCGATGAGCAGCACATTGCGGCCCTCATAGCCCGGAATGTCGAGCGTCAGCAGCGCCGGCACGTGAGAGGCGCAGAACACACAGATCATCAGCGCCCATTGCACCTCCGCGATCCGGTCGAGAAAGCGCTCGGTATCGCCACGCAGCACCGAGATGATCGGCATCAGCAGGAAGGCATAGACGGGAATGAAGATCGCGAAGATGCCGTATTGCTTGGTCCAGAGCAGGAAATACTGCAGCGGCAGCACGACGAAGAAGGCGGTCGCCAGCGCCCAGTGATCGGCACGCTTGGTGTGCGTCAGCGTGATGAACTCGCGGAGCGCCGCAAACGAGCAGAAGCCGAAGAGGATGAGTATGCCGACCCGGCCGATCATGAAGGCGATGCCGATCAGGATCGCCATCACCCACCAGGCCTTGATGCGCGCGTTGAGGTTCTCGATTGAGGCATTTGCGCCATCGGGCGAGAGGCGGCGCTGCAGCACATAGCCGACAGCGGATGCGACGACGAGCACCGCGAGGATGCCGAGCACGAGCGTGAGGAGGTCGGAATTGGCCGTGTTCATTCGCTACCGCCTGGCTGTTTTGGAGAGAGATCGAGAAGGGCTGTCCGCGCCCGATCAAGAAAGGCCTGCTTGTCTTCGCCTGCAAGCATCTGCATCGGCTCTCCGAAGGTCACGGTGCAGATCAGCGGGATCGGTACGATCTCGCCCTTCGGCATGACGCGGTTGAGATTGTTGATCCAGACGGGAACGAGGCGGATATCCGGACGCGCTGAAGCGAGATGGAAAAGCCCGCTCTTGAACGGCAGCAGCGATGCGTCCGTCAGATTGCGGGTTCCCTCGGGAAAGAGAATGAGCGACGAGCCGGCATCCAGCGCATTAGCCATCACCTCGATCGGATCGCTTGTCCGCTTGTCGCGCTCGCGCTCGATCAGCACGGCGTCGAACACATCGCTGCCGATGAAGCGCGTGATCGCTGATTTCAGCCAGTATTCGGCGCCCGCCACCGGGCGCGTGGACCGGCGCATGCGGGGCGGCAGAATGGCCCAGACCAGAATGAAGTCGCCATGGCTCGAATGATTGGCGAAATAGATGCACGTGTCCGTTGTCGGGCCGTCGCTTGTCCAAATGGCGCGCACGGCTGTTATGGCGCGCGCAAACAGAACGATGGCCGTCGCCACCGGCCTCGCGATCATCTTCCGTACCAAATCGATCCCCCATCCACCTGACACATATAAGATGTGTAGCCGTGTTTAAGGCGGATCAAAAGCCCCCGGTTTCGCGCAACCGCTAGCAAGTCGCGACCATCCCGGCACAACGCGCCAGATGGTGGAGGAAAGCGTTAACCATGCTTCGGTAGGAATGGTGTCGAACACAACGGAACGAATCGATGTCGGTAAACACAAGCAAGAGTTTGAAGGCCATGACCACAAGTGAAATCGTCCTTTTTCCTGTGGCCTCGCGCGCCGGCGACATCGATCGCAGCGCCGCCGAACTCGAGCGCCTGCATGGTGCCGATGCCGTTCAATACTGGAAGACCGAGTGCCGGCGCCTGGCGAGCGAACTCGAATCGCTCGGCCTGCCAGAGGCGGAAGTTCGCCATCAGGTGATGGTTTTCCAGGCCGAGGTGCAGCAGGCCCTCGTGCAGCGCTCGCAGTCGCGGGCGATCTCGCAAAGCCGCAGCGGACGCGCGCTGAAGCGTTAAGCGGGCGGGGCATGGGCCTCTCCGAGGGCATGGCGGCATGGAACCGAAGCTGCTAGACGCAAGGCCAATCCGCCACGCGAAAAGGAATACGCGATGATCCAGCCCACGGCTTCGTTCAAGGACAATCTGCAACTGCTGCCGTCAGTCGAAGGCCTTGCTCGCATAGACCTGACCGACCCGGCCGGCGCCATTGTCGCAACGATCGAAAACCAGCCGGGCAAACAGGGATCGCTCGCAGTCTATCAATATCTGCAGCAATCTTTCGGCATGCTCGACAAGCAAGCCGCAACCTACGCCCTCGATCTCTTCGCCGAGCACACCGCCGACGCCAAAACCCGCCCCGGCGCCCATCCCAACATCGACCGCTTGCTTGATATCATCGGCGGCGCTGCGCCGCTGGGCATCGAGCTTGTTGCTCGGTGACAAGCGCCGCACAGCGTAGGCTGGAAGTTTGACGAGGGTCTCGACGAGCTGATGAAGCACGCGGGGTCGATGACGTCGACTTTGGATCGCCAGCTTCCTGTGATTTGATTCTGGAAATATTGACCTCGAACAGAGGGCATTGCGAACAACGGACAACCCGTTCGGCGCGAGGGTGTCACCTATGTCTTAGGTACGGATTGTTACCTTTGTGTCCGGGTCGGACAAAAGAGAATATGGCGGAGAGGGTGGGATTCGAACCCACGATACGGTTGCCCGTATGCCGCATTTCGAGTGCGGTGCTTTCGACCACTCAGCCACCTCTCCGCTTCGTTGGTCGGCGCTTGTTCGGCGCGGGCTGTCTCATAGCGAGAGTTTGGCGGGCTGGCAAGTCGTAATCTCAAGCCATTTCATCCTTTTGTCATCCTTTTACCTTGACAGTTTTTTTATGCTCGCGTATCTGCGCAACCCAATAGGTGTGGATAAGTCCGCGCCTTGTCCGCCCCGCGCCCGCGTGGGGCATCACCGGCAGCCAGAGTTCCTGGGCAAAAGCCCTGAAATCCCTGCTTAACATCGACTGATAAAAAGACGGCCACCTGTTTGATGCGGGTCGAGCCGGAACGAACATGAAAGGATAAAAAATGTTCGCAGTCATCAAGACCGGCGGTAAGCAGTACCGTGTGGCAGCAAACGACGTGCTGACCATCGAGAAGCTTGAAGTCACCGCTGGCGAATCGATCGAATTCACCGAAGTCCTCGTAATCGGCGAAGGCGCCGATGCCGCGATCGGTGCTCCCTTCGTCAAGGGCGCGTCCGTCAAGGCCGAAGTCGTCGAGCACAACCGCGGCAAGAAGGTCATCGCCTTCAAGAAGCGCCGTCGTCAGAACTCGAAGCGCTCGCGCGGCCATCGCCAGCACCACACTGTTGTCCGTATCACGGACATCGTGGCTGCTAAGTAAGATCACGGGACTTAAGGTTTAAAGGAGAACTCCAATGGCACACAAAAAAGCTGGCGGTTCGTCGCGCAACGGTCGCGATTCTGAATCCAAGCGCCTTGGCGTGAAGAAGTTCGGCGGCGAAGCCGTCATCGCAGGCAACATTATCGTGCGTCAGCGCGGTACGCAGTGGCACCCGGGTTCCAACGTCGGCCTCGGCAAGGATCACACGATCTTTGCTCTCACCGCCGGCAATGTGAACTACCGTACGAAGGCCAACGGCCGCGTATACGTATCCGTGATGCCGAAAGCGGAAGCAGCGGAATAAGCCGGTAGCGCTTTATAGCAGCCGGTGTCTCATCGACCCGGCTGAGCGTATCAGGTTCAGTCAAGAAAAAAGGGGAGATGGGGCACCACCCATCTCCCCTTTTTCTTTACCCTCAAGGAGGACTGAACCATGCAAGGCGAATTATTACGGAGAGACCAAAGGTCTCCCGAAGAGCGGCTGCGGCCGGAGCGGTTAAGGACCGATTGCCCTGTCTTACTGTCGGAAAGGCTCGTCATGCGCGCGCCCCACGAAGAAGACATCGACGCCCTTGCCCATCTCGCCAACAACGCCAAAGTCGCCACAATGGTGTCGCGCATGCCGCACCCGTATACGGCCAATGATGCCGCCGACTTCGTGCGACGCACGAAAAATGGCGAGATTGGCAAGTGCGTCTATGCGATTACCAAAGCCGAAAATGGCGCCTTTATCGGTTGCTGCGGTGTCGAACCGCATCTTGACGGTCGCACCGTCGAGATCGGTTACTGGCTGGGCGAGCCTTACTGGAACCAGGGCTTCATGACCGAGGCCTGCCATGCGCTCGTGGACATGGTGTTCCGCACCCGTGAGGATGTCGACCAGATCGACGCCCGTTGCCGGGTGATGAACGTCGCTTCGCGGCGGGTCATCCAGAAGTGCGGTTTCCAGTTCCAGGGATCGGGGCTTGCCGCCTCGCTGGCGCTTGGAAGCAACGTGCCGGTCGAATGGTACAGGCTCGACCGCAAGACCTGGATGTCGCTGAGAAGCTGGGGGAGCGTATTATGAGCGCGCTCAGCCTCGAAAGGCCAAGACCGCAGGTTGCCACCGCCGGCTCGCAGCCCGACATCAAGACCGAGCGGCTTTTGCTGCGGGCGCACCGGCTGAGCGATGCCGATGCGATCGCGGAATCGCTATCCGATTTCGCGGTAACGCGGATGCTGGCACGAGTGCCCGCGCCCTATGACCGGCAGGATGCGCTCGACTGGCTGGTGCCGGTCACGGCGGGCCGGTTGCCGGACTGGCAGATGGCGATCACCAATGGCGACGACGCGCATATCGGCGTGGTGTCGATCGAGCTCCGGCACGGCCGCTGGCATCTCGGCTACTGGCTGAACCGCTACTACTGGCGGCGCGGCTATATGAGCGAGGCGGTTTACGCCACGCTCGAGCGTTTCTCGCGGCGCATGCCCGAGACCGTCGTGCATTCCGGTGTCTTCGCCGACAATCCGGCGTCGCTGAGGCTGCAGGAAAAGATTGGCTTCCGCATGACCGGTTGCAGCGAGGTCTTCAGCTTCGCCCGCAACACGATGGTCACGTATGTCGAAACCATGCTGAAGCCCGGCGCGTTGCAGCAGAGCAAGAGCGCCTGATGAAACATGGAGGCGCCCCACACTCGTCGGGGCGCCTTCTTCAATTGTCGATCTCGACCCAGACGGGGAAGTGATCGGACCCCATGGCCGAGGTGTCGATCCGTGCGGATCTTAGCCGGCTTTCGAGGCCAGAACTGACGAAGACGTAATCGAGATGCATGCGCTTGCCATGATTTGCAGGATCCATCCAGCTGTAGCTGTCGGGCTGATAGGCGCGGAGCGCTTCGAAGGCGTCAACAGGCGTGCCGATGCGCGCCGTACGTCCGTAATATCCGTCCTTTCGGCCCGCGAAAGCGCAGTATTCGGGCGATTCCGGCAGCATGTTGAAGTCGCCCATGACGAGGTAGTCTTCAGGCAGCGGCAGGTCCTCGATCTCGAACTCGCGGGCGCCTGTCAGCGATCCGCCTTCGTGGGTGAAGGTGTTGATGCGCTCATTGAGGTGAGCGAGTTGGCGGATGCGCTCGTCGCTGGAGACGTGATCGAGATGGACGGAATAGACGCGCACCGCGCCGCCGGGAAGGTCGATGACGGCCTCGGTGGCGCCGCGTTGCAGGTTGAGCTTGGTCAGCGTCCTGCTGCGTGGCAGAAGCAGCGTGCGAGTCGACAGGATCGGCCAGCGCGACAAGACCATGTTGCCGAACTGCATGCGCATGCCGCGCGGCGCCGGACGGCCGTCAATTTCGGCGACATGCAGGTCGCAGCCCGGTCCGTAGACCCAGAAATGGTCGGGAAACAGGGCACTGAGATCAGCCACCATGTCGGCATATCGGTTTCGCGCGAAGCCGCGGGTGACTTCCTGGAGCGCGATGATGTCGGCGCCGGCAAGGCTGTCGGCGATTCGTTTCAGATCGTACGTGCCGTCGAGACCGAAGCCGTACTGTATGTTATAGCTCGCAAACCTAACGATAATCTTTGACCTCCGGCTGAACGGCCTATATCGATCAGGCCAAGACGGGCGTCCAATGACACCGAATGATGGAAGTAAAATGAAATTTCTCGACGAAGCAAAGGTCTATATCAAATCCGGTAGCGGCGGCGCGGGTGCCGTATCATTCCGGCGCGAGAAGTTCATCGAGTTCGGCGGGCCTGACGGCGGTGACGGCGGACGCGGTGGTGACGTGTGGGTGGAGACCGTCAACGGTCTTAACACGCTGATCGATTTCCGCTTCCAGCAGCACTTCAAGGCGACGATCGGCACGCACGGCATGGGCCGCAACCGTACCGGCGCCAATGGCGAGCACGTGACGCTGAAGGTGCCCGTCGGCACCCAGATCTTCGAGGAAGACCAGGAAACGCTGATCTGCGACCTGACGGAAGAGGGGCAGCGCTATTGCCTCGCCCGCGGTGGCAATGGCGGCTTCGGCAATGCGCACTTCAAGACCTCGGTCAACCAAGCGCCGGATTGGGCCAATCCTGGCCTTGAGGGCGAGGAAAAGACGATCTGGCTACGCCTGAAGCTGATCGCCGATGCCGGTCTGGTCGGTCTGCCGAATGCCGGCAAGTCGACGTTCCTCGCGGCGGTTACCCGCGCACGCCCGAAGATCGCCAATTATCCGTTCACGACGCTGCACCCCAATCTCGGTGTTGCGACGATCGATGAGCGCGAATTCATTCTCGCCGACATTCCCGGCCTGATCGAAGGCGCGCATGAGGGCGTCGGCATCGGCGACCGGTTCCTCGGCCATGTCGAGCGTACGCGCGTTCTCCTGCATCTCGTTTCCGCGCAGGAAGAGAATGTCGGCAAGGCCTACAAGACGGTCAAGCACGAGCTCAGGGCCTATAGCGACGAGATCGGCGACAAGCCGGAGATCGTGGCGCTGTCGCAGATTGATGTTCTCGACAAGGCGACGCTGACGAAGAAGACCAAGGAACTGGCCAAGGCCTGCGGCAGCACGCCCTACCAGATCTCGGCGGCAACAGGCATGGGCATGACCGAGGTGTTGCGTGCGCTGCGCGACATCATCGTCGAGGCCAATGCAGAGGCCAACATTGCCGAGAAGCCGGCCAAAGCTTTGAAGGTGCGTCATCGCGATGTGATCGCCGACGAGGACGAGGCCAATGACTAGGCAGAAGGCGCTTGGTAGCTACCGGCGCATCGTTATCAAGATCGGCTCCGCGCTGCTCGTCGATCGGAAAACCGGCTTGAAGAAGAGCTGGCTGGACGCGATGTGCGCCGATATCGCGAAGTTGAAAAACAAGGGCGTCGATGTGCTCGTGGTGTCTTCGGGCGCCATCGCGCTTGGACGCTCGGTTCTCGATCTGCCCTCGGGCGCGTTGAAGCTCGAGGAGAGCCAGGCGGCGGCCGCTGTTGGCCAGATCGCGCTTGCGCGCGATTGGTCCGAGAGCCTCTCGCGGGACAAGATTGTTGCAGGCCAGATCCTGCTGACGCTTGGCGATACGGAAGAGCGCCGGCGCTATCTCAATGCGCGCGCGACGATCAACCAGCTCCTGAAGATAGGCGCTGTTCCCATCATCAACGAGAACGACACGGTTGCTACCAGCGAAATCCGATATGGGGACAATGACCGTCTGGCAGCGCGCGTCGCGACGATGGCGGGCGCGGATCTTTTGATCCTATTGTCGGATATCGACGGCCTCTACACCGCTCCGCCGCATCTCGATCCAGATGCACAGTTCCTGGAGACGATCGCAGAGATAACGCCTGAGATCGAGGCGATGGCCGGCGGCGCTGCGTCCGAGCTGTCGCGTGGCGGCATGCGCACCAAGATCGATGCCGGCAAGATCGCGACGACTTCTGGCTGCGCGATGATCATCGCATCCGGCAAGACCGACAGCCCGCTGTCTGCGATCGAAAACGGCGCGCGGTCTTCCTGGTTTGCGCCTTCGGGTACGCCCGTGACTGCGCGCAAGACCTGGATTGCCGGTCAGCTGCAGCCGGCCGGTGAGCTTCATGTCGATGACGGCGCAGTGATGGCGCTCGGCGGTGGCAAGAGCCTGCTGCCCGCCGGTGTGCGCAAGGTTGTCGGCGTGTTCAGCCGTGGTGATACGGTGGCGATCATCGGGCCCAATGGCCGGGAAATCGCGCGCGGATTGGCGGGCTATGACGCCGAGGAAGCGCGCCAGATCACCGGCCGCAAGTCGAGCGAGATCGAGGCCATTCTCGGCTATGCCGGGCGTGCGGCGATGATCCATCGCGACGACATGGTCATGACCTCGCAAATCAATTCGAAATCGGAAAGGCAGAAGAAGGACGCCGCCCATGCTTGATACAGTCGTGCAAAGCCCTGACATTGACGCGCTGATGAATGACATCGGCCGCAAGGCCAAGGCAGCCGCGCGACCGTTGGGCTTCGCCTCGACCGACGCCAAGAACGCCGCCCTGAATGCCATGGCTGATGCGATCCTGGCGGACAAGGACCATATCCTCGCTGAGAACGCGCGGGATCTCGAGGATGCCGCGGGCTCGGACATGCTGCCCTCCTTCATCGACCGGCTGACGCTCACAGACAAGCGCGTCGCGGAGATGGCCGATGGCATCCGCGCGATCGCTGCCTTGAAAGATCCTGTCGGCGAGGTGGTCAGCGCCTGGGATCGGCCCAACGGCCTGAAGATCGAGCGCGTGCGCACGCCGCTTGGTGTGATCGGCGTGATCTTCGAAAGCCGACCGAATGTGACGGCGGATGCCGGGGCACTTTGCGTCAAGGCGGGCAATGCCGTCATCCTGCGCTGCGGTTCGGATTCGCGCCGTTCATCGCAGGCTATCTATGAATGCATGATACGCGGCCTGAAGGCGGCCGGGCTCCCAGAGCATGCTATCCAGCTCGTTCCGACCACGGATCGCGCGGCCGTCGGCGCCATGTTGCGCGGCTTGGATGGAGCGATCGACGTGATCATCCCGCGCGGCGGCAAAAGCCTTGTCGCGCGAGTGCAGAACGAGGCCAGGGTGCCCGTCTTCGCGCATCTGGAAGGGCTCTGCCATATCTATGTCGATGCATCCGCCGATCTCGACATGGCGAAGGAGATCGTCGTCAACGCGAAGATGCGCCGGACGGGCATTTGCGGTGCGGTCGAGACCATCCTGGTCGATAGTGCTGTCAGCGACACGCATCTCGTGCCGTTGCTCGGGGTTCTCTCGGATGCTGGTTGCGAAGTTCGCGGCTCCTCGAGCGTCGTGAAGGCGGCGCCGGGAACGAAGGCGGCGACCGAGGAAGACTGGTCGACGGAATATCTCGACGCGATCGTTTCGGTCGCTGTCGTCGATGGCATCGATGGTGCGATCAAGCATATCCAGACCTATTCGTCGAACCATACCGAAGCCGTGATCGCCGAAGACCCAGCTGTCGTGGAGCGCTTCTTCACCGAGGTCGATTCCGCCATTCTGCTCCACAACGCATCGACGCAGTTTGCCGACGGTGGTGAATTCGGCATGGGTGCGGAGATCGGCATCGCGACCGGCAAGATGCATGCGCGAGGCCCCGTTGGCGTCGAGCAGTTGACCTCGTTCAAATACCGCGTGCATGGCACCGGCCAAGTCCGGACCTGATGTGATCAACGACGAATTGGACCGACGCTATCTTCGCGTGCCGCATGCCGAGCGGGGCATGGTGGTCGGTCTGTTCGGCGGTTCCTTCAATCCGCCGCACCAGGGGCATGCCCTTGTGGCGGAGATCGCCATCAAGCGGCTTGGTCTCGATCAGCTGTGGTGGATGGTCACTCCCGGCAATCCCTTGAAGGATCCGAGCCAGCTTTTGCCTCTGGCGGAGCGGGTGCGGCTCAGCGAAAAGCTTGCCAAGCATCCGGCGATCAAGGTCACCGCATTCGAAAAGAAATTCGGTACGACCTTCACCGCAGAAACACTGGCGCGAATCAAGATCAGCAATCCCCATGTGCATTTCATCTGGATCATGGGCGCCGATAGTCTGAAGACGTTTCATCGCTGGCAGCGGTGGCAGGATATCGCGCGCATGTTCCCGATCGCGGTCATCGACCGGCCGGGCGCGACGCTGTCATTCCTGTCGTCGAAGATGGCCAAGACCTTCGATTTCGCACGTGTCGATGAGGACGATTCGAGGTCGCTCTGGAAGAAGCCGGCGCCGGCCTGGACATTCATCCATGGTCCGAGATCGCGACTGAGCTCGACGGCGATCCGCGCGCAAAACGGCGCCTAGCTCATTTCTCTCAAGAATACGCTGGAAAATGAAAAGCCCGACGGGGGAGGATCCGTCGGGCTTAAAACTCGACCGGCAACTGGGAGGAGGAGTGTTGCCGATCCGTTATCGAACAGCTTTGGGAGGAGGAGATCGCTGTTCGATGGGTAGGTTGTATGATGAGTATCACAGAAAGGAAAGAGGAATTGGTGCATCGCAGCAATGCATTTTCAGCATGTGTTTAAGTGTCGCACCCTCGCTGATGCTCAATTTCTTGGCAACGACCCGGAGATTCACTTGCCTCGTCCATCACTTAGCCGATCGTTACCAGCGGGTGTCGTTGACCTATGCTGTGCCGTAACGGCATCCATGTGGTCATTCACCAACACGTGAAGTCGCTTTGGCCGGGCGCCATGTCGCGCGATGCGTTCCAACGAATATAGCGCTGGCCAATGAGCAGCTTTCCGTTATATCTCTCCAAACATCTCGAAGTGTTGGGGAAGCAATATGCAGAATCGTCGTCAATGGGTGAAATTCGCAGCCGTCGCGGTCTCCGCTATCTGGCTTGGCGCGACCGCCGGCACTGCCGTCGCCGCTGAAAAGGTTACGGTGTTCGCAGCCGCGAGCATGAAGAACGCGCTGGATGCGGCCAATGCCGAATGGGCCAAGGAAAGCGGCAAGGAAGCCGTTGTCTCCTATGCGGCGAGCTCCGCGCTTGCGAAGCAGATCGAAGGCGGCGCGCCGGCGGATGTGTTCATCTCGGCCGACCTCGACTGGATGGATTATCTCGCCAAGAAGAACCTGATCAAGGCGGACACCCGCTCCAACCTGCTCGGCAACAGCATCGTGCTCGTCGCCGCCAAGGACAAGGTTAAGCCTGTCGACATCAAGCAGGGCTTCGATCTGGCCGGCCTGCTCGGCGACGGGAAGCTCGCGATGGGCGAAGTCAAGTCGGTACCGGCAGGCAAGTACGGCAAGGCGGCGCTTGAAAAGCTCGGCGTCTGGTCGTCGGTCGAAGGCAAGGTCGCAGGCGCAGAAAGCGTACGTGCGGCGCTGGCGCTGGTCTCGCGCGGCGAAGCGCCGTTCGGCATCGTCTACCAGACCGACGTGAACGCGGATCCAGGCGTTGCCGTTGCCGGCACCTTCCCCGCTGACTCGCACCCGGCGATCACCTACCCGATCGCGATCCTCTCCGGGAGCAAGAATGCCGATACGGCCGCTTATCTCGACTTCCTGAAGTCGGAGAAGGCCGCGCACTTCTTTACCGAACAGGGCTTCACCATCCTGAAATAATTGCGGTTTTATACGCAGCTGCCTAGTCTGAAGGCCCGCCACGGTGGGCCTTCGTTTTTTCAGGAGCATCGCATTTGGAAGCACTTGGTCTGAGCAGTGACGAATGGACGGCGATCATGCTCAGCCTGCGGGTGTCTGTCGTCGCGATGCTGGCAAGCCTGCCCTTCGGCATCGGTGTCGCGCTGCTTCTGGCGCGGGGACGCTTCTGGGGCAAATCCATTCTCAACGGCATCGTGCATTTGCCGCTCATCCTGCCGCCCGTCGTTACCGGTTTCATCCTGCTGGTGCTCTTTGGTCGGCGCGGGGTGATTGGCGCTTTTCTCGATGAATACTTCGGCATCGTCTTCTCCTTCCGGTGGACGGGCGCGGCTCTTGCCTGCGCCGTGATGGCATTTCCGTTGATGGTGCGTAGCATCAGGCTCTCGATTGAGGCGATCGACCGAAAGCTTGAAGAGGCTGCCGGCACGCTCGGCGCCAGTCCATTCTGGGTTTTCCTGACGGTGACGCTTCCCCTCACCCTACCCGGCATCATCGCCGGCATGATCCTGGCCTTCGCCAAGGCGATGGGCGAGTTCGGTGCGACGATCACCTTCGTTTCCAATATTCCCGGCGAGACGCAGACGCTGTCGGCTGCGATTTATTCCTTTACACAGGTTCCGGGCGGGGATGCGGGTGCGTTGCGGCTGACCTTGGTGGCCGTGGTTATTTCCATGGCTGCGTTGCTGGCATCAGAGTTTCTGTCACGTCTCATCGGGCGGAGGATCGATCCACAATGACGCTCGTTGTTCAGGCAAAGCATCGGTTTGACGCCTTCTCGCTTGAGGCGGGGTTCACGTCGGAGCGTGGGATTACCGCGCTGTTCGGCCGTTCGGGCTCGGGAAAGACCTCGATGATCCGGATGATCGCCGGGCTGACGCGGCCCGACGAGGGACGGATCAGTCTCGATGGCGAGATACTGACGGATACCGCCAAGCGCATTTTCGTCGCCAAGCATCGGCGGCGGTTCGGCTATGTGTTTCAGGAAGCACGGCTCTTCCCGCATATGACCGTTCGGCAGAACCTGACCTATGGTCGCTGGTTCGCGCCGAAGGGGGCGCCACGGGAGAGCTTTGAGCGGATCGTCGGCCTGCTCGATATAGAGAGGCTGCTCGGCCGCAGCCCCGAGCATCTATCCGGCGGTGAAAAGCAGCGGGTGGCGATCGGCCGCGCGCTCTTGTCGTCGCCGCGTCTGCTTTTGATGGATGAGCCGCTTGCCGCGCTCGACGAAGCGCGCAAGGCGGAGGTGATGCCGTTCCTCGAGCGTCTGCGCGACGAGATGGATATTCCGATCGTCTATGTCAGCCATTCGGTGGCCGAAGTGGCGCGGCTTGCCGATCAGGTCGTCGTCATGCAGGACGGCCGGGTGAAGGCCGTGGGCGCGGCAACCGAGGTGCTCAGCCTGCCCGCTGCGTCGCTTGATCGGCGCGAGGCGGGTGCCTTGCTGCAGGGGCGTGTGGAGGCCGTGGACGAGCGGCATCGCCTGGCCACCGTTGCGATGACGACCGTGCGACTGCATGTGCCAGATGCCGGTCTTGCGCCGGGAAAGGCAGTGCGTGTCCGTATTCCCTCGCGCGACGTGATGCTTGCCACTGAACGGCCAAACGGTCTCAGCGCGCTCAACGTGCTTGAAGGTACGATCCTGGCAGTGACGCCTTCCGACGATGCGACCGTAGACGTCACGGTCGATTGCGCTGGTGACGCGATCCTGTCGCGGATCACCAGTTTCTCGGCGGAACGCATGGCGCTGCGCGAGGGCATGCCGGTGTTCGCAATCATCAAGACGGTTGCTTTGGAGCCCTAAGCGGTTGGCTCGGTGCCATCGAGCAAGCGGTTGCTCTCCAGCCAGGCGAGGTCGTCAGCCAGGGTCACCCGGATCGTTTGCTCCATCTGCCGAAAACGCGCGAGCAGTTCCTCGCCGAACGCCGTGAGCGCCGCGCCGCCGCCCTTTTGGCCGCCGCGCTGGGATTCGACGACGGGATGCTTGAACATCCGGTTCATTTCGCTGACTAGCAGCCAGGCGCGCCGGTAGGACATGTCCATCGCGCGGCCGCCGGCGGAGATCGAGCCGGTCTCTCTGATATGCTCCAGCAGTTCCATCTTGCCGTGCCCAAGGCGATCCTCATGCGGAAAGCTGATGCGAAGGACCGGGACAAGCGTGTTTTCTAAGGTGTTTTTCATTTGCAATCTTCGCACTGGGACGAAGCATCACTTTACTGAGGGCAACGGCAACTGTACACAGCCCGGCAGGATGCACTTGAGGCTGAGCCATCCGTTGCTGCCGCGCCAAATCCGGCATTCATGCTTTGTGATCGCGGGCGTCTTGAAACATTTATGGTTCGGTGCCTATCTTAACCGTGATTTGGTTCGCCAAATCAGTGATGTGCATGCTTTGTCATTCCGAGAAAGGGAAAGCACTGACAACAGTACACGCAAAGGGAAGCACGAAAGTCGTTGTCCCGAAGAGCCCGGAACGTGGCGTTGATGCCGCTGCCCGCGCCCTGCACACCGTCCTCGTCAGCCTCGAGGACTCCAAAGCTGAAGATATCGTTTCCATCGACATTGCCGGAAAATCGGCGCTCGGCGACTTCATGGTCGTGGTATCGGGCCGCTCGAGCCGCCATGTCATGGCAATTGCCGACCACCTGCTCAGCGACCTCAAGGACGAGGGCTTCGGCTCCGCCCGGGTCGAAGGCCAGGATGCCGGCGATTGGATCCTGATCGATACCGGCGATGTTATCGTGCATGTCTTCCGTCCCGAAATTCGTGAGTTCTACAACATCGAAAAGATGTGGCAGGCTCCCGATCTGGACGAGACGCTGCACTGATACTCCAGCTGGCAGGCTGTCTGGACGCTGCGTCCGACGCCTGATAGATGGCTGTGATTGGGCCGGCGGTGCTTTAGCCCCGGCCTGCGGCACCTTTGGGCCGCGAAAAGCCTGATAGCAGGAGCGGACACATGCGCGTTGGTCTTTTTGCCGTGGGGCGGCTCAAATCCGGCCCGGAGAAGGATCTTGCGGCGCGTTATTTCGACCGCTTTGCAAAGGCCGGTCCCGCCATCGGCCTCGAATTCTCCCGCGTTGTCGAAGTCGCCGAAAGTCGCGCGTCCAATGCCGATACGCGCAAGCGCGAGGAAGCGGGCATGCTTCAGAAGTCGCTGGCGGACGGCAGTATCCTCATTCTCCTCGACGAGCGCGGCAAGGCGCTCGATAGCGAAGGCTTCGCCACTCTTCTCGGCAGTTACCGCGATCAGGGAAAGCGCGACATGTTGATCGCGATCGGTGGCGCCGACGGACTTGATCCGGCGCTCTACGATCGGGCCGACGCAACGCTGTGCCTGGGCAAGATGACCTGGCCGCATCAACTCGTTCGCACGCTGATCGCCGAGCAGCTTTATCGCGCGGTGACGATCCTCTCCGGCCATCCCTACCATCGCGTCTGAACGGTCACAATCATTCACGCAGGTGTGTCTTGCGCGATCGGGCGGCAGGCCTCAATCTTTCTGGCAAAGATGGTCAAATCAGCTTAATCTTCGCGCGGTTTAAGAGGATTTACCGATCGGCATGCCGACACCTGCATCCAAGCGAAACTATGTGATCTTGTCGGTTGCCGTGGCGGGCCTTGCCGCGTCGGTTCTCGGCGTGTCCGGGTGGGTTTCGGCCCTGGCGCAGGAGCAGCCGGCCGCTGCACAGCCGGACCCGCAGGCGGCGAACGCGCCCGTTTTGGCTGCGGCACCTGATCCGGCCGTCGAATTGGAAAAGAAGCGCGACCAGACGCGTAGCGAACTGGATGCGCTGTCAAAGACCATCAATCTTTCTTCGAGCAAGGTCGCGGAGCTGCAGAAGAGCATCGAGGATCTGGACAAGAGCACCAGCAGTGTTCGCCAGGCGCTGATCGATTCAGCCGCCCGGCGCAAGTCGCTGGAAAAGCAGATACTGGAAAGCGAGAAGAAGCTTGCCGATCTCGGCGTGAAGGAAGATGCGGTTCGCCACTCGCTGCATGAGCGGCGTGGATTGCTGGCCGAAGTGCTTGCGGCACTCCAGCGGATGGGACGCAACCCGCCGCCGGCGCTTCTGGTGACGCCTGATGATGCGCTTGCCTCGGTGCGCAGCGCCATCCTGCTCGGTGCCGTCGTTCCCGGCATCCGCAAGGAGACGGATAAACTCGCCGCCGATCTCGGCAACCTAGCCTCTCTGCAGGCCGCAAGTGCCGCCGAGAAGACCGGCTTGACGACGACGATGACCAACAGCCTCGAGGAAGAGCGACGCATGGATTTGCTTCTCGCCGAGAACGAGAAATTGAGCCGCAGCAATACGGCTGAGCTCAATGCCGAGCGGCAGCGCTCCGAGGAACTCGCGGGCAAGGCCACGAGCCTGGAGAGCCTTGTGGCATCGATGGAAAGCGAGATTTCATCCGTTCGCCAGGCGACTGCCGCGGCGCGCCAGGCGGAGGAAAATCGCAGGCTGCTGACTGATGAGCAGCGCGCACAGGCCAAGGCTTTGGCCGACAGCGGGGTGCCCGATAAAAACCGCATTGCGCCCGCATATCCGTTCGGAGAATTGAAGGCCAAGCTGGAGTTGCCCGTTGCCGGCGATATCCTGCGCCAGTTCGGCGATGCCGATGGAACAGGCCATGAGGCGATGGGTATGACGCTGGCGACCAACCCGGAAACGGTGGTTACCGCACCGGCTGATGGTCTGATCGTTTATGCCGGCGCGTTTCGCAGCTACGGGCAGATGATCATTCTCGATGCCGGCGACGGATATCACCTAGTTCTCTCCGGAATGGAGACCATGAACGCGCGGCAGGGCAAGTTTGTTTTCGCCGGCGAACCACTTGCGGTGATGGGTGCGAAAAGAGTGGCCAGTGCGACTGCATTGGCGCTGGAAACAAACCGACCAACGCTTTACATTGAATTTCGAAAAGACGGAAAGCCGGTCGATTCCCGACCATGGTGGACCGCCAAAGACACCGGAAAGGCACGCAATGATTCGTAGGGCTTCTCTTGTTCTGGTTGGCGCATTGATGGGTGCGACGGCCATGAGCGTCATCTATTCCGCCGGTGTGCCCGCGGAAGCGGCGGGGGCGTCCACCTACAAGGAACTGTCCGTTTTCGGTGACGTATTCGAGCGCGTTCGCGCCCAGTACGTAACGCCGCCGGCCGAGGACAAGCTGATCGAAAATGCCATCAACGGCATGCTTTCGTCGCTTGACCCGCATTCGAGCTACATGAACGCCAAGGACGCGGCGGACATGCAGACCCAGACCAAGGGCGAGTTCGGCGGTCTCGGTATCGAAGTCACGATGGAAGACGAGCTGGTCAAGGTCATCACGCCGATCGACGATACGCCGGCCGCCAAGGCAGGTGTTCTCGCGGGCGATTATATCTCGGAAATCGACGGACAGTCCGTTCGTGGCTTGAAGCTCGAAGACGCTGTCGAGAAGATGCGCGGTGCCATCAACACCCCGATCAAGCTGACGCTGATCCGCAAGGGCGCCGACAAGCCGATCGAACTGACGATCGTTCGCGATGTCGTGGCCGTGCAGGCGGTCAAGTCGCGTGTCGAGGATGATGTCGGGTATCTCCGCATCATCTCGTTCACCGAAAAGACCTACCCGGACATGGAAAAGGCGATCGAGAAGATCAAGAAGACCGTTCCGGCCGATAAGCTCAAGGGCTACGTGCTTGACCTGCGCCTCAACCCGGGCGGTCTGCTCGACCAGGCGATCCAGGTATCGGATGCGCTTCTGCAGCGCGGCGAGGTGGTTTCCACGCGTGGCCGCAATCCGGACGAAACCCGCCGCTTCAATGCCGGCCCTGGCGATCTGACGGATGGCAAGCCTGTGATCGTTCTGATCAACGGCGGCTCGGCTTCGGCATCGGAAATCGTCGCCGGCGCCCTGCAGGATCTGCGTCGCGCCACGGTTCTCGGCACGCGCTCCTTCGGCAAGGGGTCGGTCCAGACCATCATCCCGCTTGGCGAGAACGGCGCGCTTCGCCTGACGACGGCGCTCTACTACACGCCGTCGGGCCGCTCGATCCAGGGCACCGGCATCACGCCTGACATCAAGGTCGAAGAGCCGCTGCCGGATGATCTGAAGGGCAAGATGGTGACCGAGGGCGAATCCGCCCTGCGCGGCCACATCAAGGGCCAGAGCGAGACGGATGAGGGCTCGGGCTCCGTCGCCTACGTGCCGCCGGATCCGAAGGATGACGTGCAGCTCAACTACGCGCTCGACCTTCTGCGCGGCAAGAAGACGGACCCGTCTTTCCCGCCGAACCCTGAAAAGGCCGTCAGCGCCAAGTAACGATCAGATGAGGCGTCAGGCTGGATGAGGATCCGGCCTGACGCCTTTTTGCTGTCCTGATGATGGAAGCAGCCGAAGAATGAATACCGATCTGCACGCGCCCCTTGGACAGAACCGCAAGCCGGGCGGCAAGCGCCCTGGCGTCTTGCGCACAGGGCGGGTGATTGCCGGGCTTTGCCTCGTGCTGATCGGCGGCTTTTCGGTCTATACCGCCTTTCGCGGCGATGGCCTGAAACGCGAGACGCCGCCCGCCAAGGAGCAGGCCTCTGCCGTTCCCACCGATACCGCCCAACAGGCTGCAACGCCGGATACCGCGCCTCCCAACGGCATGCCGCGCAGCGAGCCAAATTCCGGCGCCAATGTTGAGCGGATGACGACGGGTGATGGCTCGGTGGTGACCAAATACAGCCCGAAGACCCGCGACGGAAACGGCCCCGTCCTGATCGACGCCATGCAGGTGGGGCAGGATCCGCGGATGGCCGCGCTGCCGAACGATGCCCTGCTTGAGGCATCGTCGTTCGGGCGGTTGCCGATTGTCGGCCCCGATGGCCGCCGGCCGATGGATCAATATGCACGGCCATGGTCGGGCGCGCATGGAACGCGGATCGCGATCGTCGTGAGCGGCCTTGGCCTCAGCCAGACGGGCACGCAGCGGGCGATAAAGCAGTTGCCTGAGGAGGTGACGCTTGCCTTTGCCGCCAGCGGCAACAGTCTGCAGCGCTGGATGCAGGAGGCGCGCCGGTCCGGCCACGAGATATTGATCCAGGTGCCGTTTGAGCCTTTTGATTATCCGGCGAACGATCCGGGTCCCGATACGCTGCTGACGTCGAAAGGCGTGGCCAGGAATATCGAGAGCCTGCATCGGGCGATGGGCGAAATCACCAACTATACCGGCGTGCTGAATTATCAGGGTGGCCGTTTTCTCTCCGATGCGAATGCGCTGGAGCCTGTCATGCGCGATATCGGCAAGCGCGGGCTGTTGTTTCTCGACGACGGAACCTCGGCGCAGTCGAAGACCGCCGCGATCGCCAAGGGCACGGAGACGCCATACGCCTTTGCGGACGTGCAGCTCGACGGGCAGGTGGATTTCAACGCGATCACCAACAAGCTGGATGAACTCGAGCGCGTGGCCAAGCGCAACGGCCAGGCGATCGGCGTCGCCTCGGCATTTGACGAGAGCATCGATGCCATTTCAAAATGGACGGAAGAAGCGGCGATGCGCGGCATCGAGATCGTCGGGATCGCTGCGCTGACCAACGATCCCAAGAAGCCCTAAGCAGAGACAACCATGAGCCAATCGACCGTTAAAGCCGAAGATCTGCCCTATCGCCCCTGCGTCGGCGTGATGATCCTCAACCGTGCCGGGCTGGTTTGGGCCGGCCGCCGGATTCCGGCGGAGAATTCGGAATATGACGGCTCGCCGCAGCTGTGGCAGATGCCGCAGGGCGGCATCGACAAGGGCGAGGACCCGCTGACGGCTGCTTATCGCGAGCTTTATGAAGAGACCGGGATGAAGACGGTGGCGCTGCTTGCCGAGGCGAAGGACTGGATCAACTACGATCTGCCGCCACAGCTGATCGGCATCGGGCTGAAGGGCAAGTTTCGCGGCCAGACGCAGCGCTGGTTCGCTTTCCGCTTCGACGGCGATGAGAGCGAGATCGCCATCAACCCGCCGCCGGGTGGACATTCCGCTGAATTCGACGCGTGGGACTGGAAGCCGATGGCGGAGTTGCCGGAGCTGATCGTGTCCTTCAAGCGCGGTGTCTACGAACAGGTGGTCAGCGAGTTCAGCCATCTCGCCGGATCGCCAGCCGCCTGATTGATGGTGCCTGATTTGGATGCCGGCCGCCTGGGCGACCGGCTCCTGTGGCTTGATTATTCGGCTTGGTCGGCCGAGTCGGCGTTCAGCTGGCCGTACTTGGCTTCGCCGATCTTGCCGAGCAGCTCAAGCTGGGTCTCGAGGAAGTCGATGTGGCCTTCTTCGTCCATGAGGAGTTCTTCGAAGAGCTTCATGGAAACGTAGTCGCCTGCCTCATGACAGATATCGCGGGATTTCTTGTAGGCGGTGCGGGCGTCGTATTCGCCTGCGAGATCCGCTTCCAGGACTTCCTTGACGTTCTGGCCGATGCGCAGAGGCGCAAGCGTCTGCAGGTTGGGGTGGCCTTCGAGGAAGATGATGCGTGCGACGAGCTTGTCGGCATGCTGCATTTCTTCAATCGATTCAGCGCGCTCTTTCTTGGCGAGCTTGGTGTAACCCCAATCTTCAAGGAGCCGGTAGTGAACCCAGTACTGGTTGACAGCACCAAGTTCCAAAAAGAGGGCCTCGTTAAGCCGCTCGATGACTTTTTTGTCGCCTTTCAATGTCCGCTCTCCTGTTTTCTTCATGGAAGTTTCTGAGGCGAGACATGAAATCAAATATTTCAGCATCCGTCGAGTGCCGACGGGCGTGATAGTCCTCGGTCGTCTGAATGATGATGTCGACCACATTCGGGAAACAGCCGCAGCAACGGCCGCGTTTTTCCATGGCGTGGTAGACTTTCGCAGGGACAATAAGCTGCCAACAGTCCTCATCGAGAAGGCTGTTGATAACCTCCCGGATTTCGGTGTCGGTTATGTAGTTGCAACTGCAGACAAGCACGTCTTCATTCCAAACATGACAATGACTATCGTCTTTTTGCTAAAGAAGACGCTTGTTGTCAAGAAAGATTCATATTCAGCCACTCCCGCTTTGCCCGCCTTCCGGCTCGTCTACGATCCAACTGAAGCATATGGCTCTCCGCTTGCGACGATGACCGAACGGACCCGCCATTGAAAATCAATGAAAATTACGTCCCTTCGGCATGACCGATGCCGTGGTTTCATCCCGCCCGCGCTTGTCATGAGTGGTCATTCTTTTTTCCATCACCGCCTTCTCCAATGTCTCGCTGAGCTTCTTCTGCCGGGGATCGGCGGTCGGTCGGCGCGCTTCGTCCGAGCGATCGCAGACGCCGAAGCGATTGGCCTCCTTCTGCAAGAGGCCCAAGGCGTGCGTCATGTCCTCGATGTGATCGACGACCGTATGAATCACCCCGCTCTGGCTCTGCAGCTTGCCGCGGATCTTGACGAGCCGGGCTCCCATGACGATGGCGCGGTATTTCTCGAAGGTCTTCGGCCAGACGATGGCATTGGCGACGCCGGTTTCATCCTCCAGCGTCATGAAGATAACGCCCTTGGCCGAGCCCGGGCGCTGGCGCACCAATACGAGGCCGGCAATCGTCACCCAACGGCCGTTCGGTACCTTGAGCAGGTCGACGCTGCGGGTGATGCCTATCCCGCGCAGTTCGTCGCGTAGGAAGGAAAGAGGATGCGCCTTGAGCGACAGGGACAGATATCGGTAGTCCTCGACCACCTGCTCGCCGGGCAGCATTTCGGGCAGTCTTGCTTGCGGCTCGACCTGCAGATCGAGATGAGATGCCTGATCAAACAACGGCAAGCGCTCGGCCGCGCTCTTCACATCGAGCGCACGGACCGCCCATAGCGCCTCGCGCCGGGACAGGCCAATGCTGTTGAAGGCATCGGCATCCGCCAGCCGCTCGATATCGGATTTGTCGAGGCCCGAGCGCAGCCAGAGATCACGGATGGAGGTATAGCCGTATCCGCGCTGTGCCATCAGCTTCTCGCGTATCGCGTCTTCGGATAACCCCTTTACCTGACGAAAGCCGAGGCGGACGGCGTGGTTGGCCTTGATGACCTCAGTCATCTCGCGATGACGAAAGTCGATCCGGCGATCATCGAAACGGCCATTTTCTAACAAGCAATCCCAATCCGAGCTGTTGATATCGACCGGCCGGATCTCGACGCCGTGCTCCCTGGCGTCGCGGACCAGTTGCGCCGGCGCATAGAAGCCCATGGGCTGCGAGTTCAACATGGCCGCACAGAAGATATCGGGATAATAGGCCTTCATCCAGGAGGAGGCGTAGACGAGCAGCGCGAAGGAGGCTGCGTGGCTTTCCGGAAAGCCGTATTCGCCAAACCCCTTGATCTGGTTGAAGCATTGCTGGGCGAATTCCTGAGGGTACTCTTTGGATACCATTCCGTCGATGAAGCGCTGTTCGAAATTGCCGATGGTGCCGGTGCGCTTGAAGGTTGCCATGGCGCGGCGCAGTTGGTCGGCCTCGGCAGGCTCGAAACCGGCCGCCGTGATGGCGATTTGCATGGCCTGCTCCTGAAAGAGCGGGACTCCAAGTGTCCGCTCAAGGACGCCTTCCAATTCCGGGCTCGGATAGTCGATAGGAATACCTTTCTGTCGTTGCTCCCTTCGCTTCAAATAGGGGTGGACCATGTCACCCTGGATAGGCCCGGGCCGGACGATGGCAACCTCGATGACGAGATCGTAAAATCGTCTTGGCCGCAGGCGCGGCAGCATACTCATCTGCGCCCGGCTTTCGATCTGGAAGACGCCCAGCGTGTCGGCCCGGCACATCATGTCATAGACCGGTTTTTCGTCCTCATGCGTGTCATTGCCGAGATCGGCCAGCGTCTTCTTCACGTCGTAATGCAGCAGAAGAAGATCGAAGGCCTTGCGCAGGCAGGTCAACATTCCGAGCGCCAACACGTCGACCTTGAGGATCTTCAGATTGTCGAGATCGTCCTTGTCCCATTCGATCATGTAGCGATCTGGCATCGCCGTATTCATGATGGGAACGACCTCATCGAGACGATCGCGGGTGATGACGAAGCCGCCGACATGCTGGGTGAGGTGGCGGGGGAAGCTCAAGAGTTCGGATGCGTATTGCAGGACGTGGTTGGTTACGGGGTTGCCAGTGTCGAGGCCGGCGGCTCTTGCTTCCCGTTCAGACAGCTTGTCATCCGACCAGCCCCATACCAGGCTGCCGATCGCTGATTGCACATCTTCCGACAAGCCGAACGCCTTTGCGACCTCGCGGCCTGCGGAACGGGTGCGGTAGCTGGTGACGGCCGCCGTCAGCCCGGCATGCTCCTTGCCATAGCGCTTATAGATGTGCTGGATGACCTCCTCGCGCCGATCATGCTCGAAATCGACATCGATATCGGGTGGTTCGTCGCGGTCCGTCGACATGAATCGGTCGAACAACAGCACGCTTTTTTCCGGGTTAACCTCTGTGACCTCAAGGCAGTAGCAGATCACCGAATTGGCGGCCGAGCCGCGGCCCTGGCAAAGGATATTGAGCTCATAGCGGGCATGCATGATGATCCGGTGGACCGTCAGGAAATAAGGCGCGTATTGCTTCTCTCTTACGAGGTCCAGTTCGTAGACGATCTGCTTCCGGGTCTTCTCCCTGATGCCTTCGGGAAAGCGCCTTGCCGCTCCAGCCCATGTCAGGCGCTCCAGCGTTTCGTAAGATGTTTCGCCCGCGTCGTTCTCATCAGGATAATTGTGCTTCAGTTCGTCCAGGCAAAAGCTCAGCCTGGAGAAGAATTTCTCCGTGTTGGAGATCGCATCGGGATATTCCCTGAAAAGCCGTACCATCTCTCTTCCGTGCTTCAGATAGCGTTCGGCATTCGGCGCCAGCAGAAAACCGGCCTCGGGGATCGGCACATGCTCCCTTATCGAGGTGACGATATCCGATAGAGGGCGGCGTGCGGTGTCATGATAAAGCGGCTGATTGGAGGCGATAAGAGGGACGCGGTTTCTGGACGCGATGATCGAAATCACCGCAAAGACGCGCTTGTCGCGACCGTCATAAGATGAAGTCATCGTCATGTAGAGCTTGTCGCGAAAACGAGCGCGGAGACGCCCAACGCAGGCTTCGAATGTGTCGCAACGCAGGGGATCGTCGGCAACGGCAGGATTAGGGATGACCGCCAGCATCATCTGGTCACCCCATTCAAGCAGGTCCGCTTCCACGAGGATGCAGTTGCCCTTTTCCGCGCGCAGATTGCCGGCGCTCAGGAGGCGGCAGAGATGCGCCCAACCCTTTCGATTTTGAGGATAGGCCAGAATATCGGGTGTTCCATCCGAAAAGACCAACCGGGCGCCGGGTTGCAGGCGGACCGGGTCAAGGATGTTTTCTGGGTTCTCGCCCTTTTCCAGCAGGCCCTGTTCTTTCCGCTCGAATTTTTTTCGAAGCGCCGTTGCCTGGGCGTGCGCCCTGACGACGCCGGCGACCGAGTTTCGGTCGGCGATGCCGATGCCGCCTAGCCCCAGGACCGCGGCCTGCAGCATCATTTCCTCAGGCTTGGAGGCACCCTCCAGAAAGGAGAAATTGGTCTTGGCGCCGATCTCGAAGAAAGCCTTGTTCATGCGAACATCCCGTGCATGTACCAGCTTTGCGTCTCGTCCTGGCCGTACAGACCCTTGCGGTAGATCCAGAAGCGGTGGCCCTGATCATCCTCGACGCGGAAATAGTCGCGGGGCTGCGTATCCTTGCCGTCGAGCCACCATTCCATGGCAAGCCGCTCAGGCCCCTCGCTTTTGACGATACGGTGGCGCATGCGGCGCCAGTGAAAATTGGCCGGCGCACCATCTGGAACCTCGATGGCAAAGGCATCCATCGGTTCCGCTCTTTCCAGGAGACGCGCGGGTCTCTCGCCGCGTGAGGGGGCGGGATTGCCAGGCGGGGTCTTCGCGGAGAGGCCATCGATGGCGGGAACCGAAATCACGGCCCTTTCCGGCAGGTGGCTTTCGCGCAGCTGGAAGGTCTGAAGGCAATGCGATCCCAATCGCGCGGAAACGCGATCGACGAAGGCTGCCAGCGAGGCATCCTTCTGCTGGTGTCCCTCGAAATCGCTTTGAGCCGTATCGAAGGTTTCGTGACGCAGAACATTGAGACGCAGAATCTCGAACCCGTAGCCGGCATCGAGATCGTCATGGACGGCCTGCAGGCGTTCGGTGAACAGGACGGCGATGCGCCTTGGTTCCCGCAGCGGCCTTGTCGTGCCGGCCGTGATGCGGAAGACCTTGCCATCGACGCGAAACAGGACGAGTTCGAAAACGCGCCCGCCGACGCCGCGCGCCTCCAGCGACGGTTTCAGCGCATGGGCGATCTGGTCGGTGACTGCCAGAATCTCCTCTTCCGCGGCGACCGGTTCCATCAACCGGCGCTCGGCCGAGAGGCTGGCGACGGGCAGGCGCGGCGATATCGGCTCCTCGTCCGTTCCAAGCACCTGGTCAAGCCGCAACAGTACGCTTGCGCCGAAGCGGCGGGTCAGCGGCGCACGCGGGGTTTCCATCAGGTCGCCGATGTATTTCAGGCCCATCTTGGTGAGCGCTGCGACCGTGTCGTCCGAGAGGCGAAGTGCGGCGACAGGAAGTGGGGCGACGACCCGTTCCGTCTCATCCGCGTCGATCACGCCTCCCTGACCGAAACGGCTGACCGCCCAGGAGAGGCCGGGGGAAGAGGTGATCGCGCCCCGGACGTCGATGCCCATTTGAAAGAGCCTGGACATGATATCCTTGAGGAGCGCCTTTTCTCCGCCGAAGAGGTGGGCACAGCCGGTTATGTCGAGAAACAGGCCATCCCTGCCGTCGAGCGCCACCAGCGGCGTATAGCGGTCGCACCAGTCGGCGATGCCTTCGAGAAAGCGCTGGTCGGCGGCCGGATCCTCCTCGATCACCTCGATCGTCGGGTGGATGGCGCGGGCTTCGGCGACACCCATGCTCTTTTTCAGGTTGATCTCTTCGGCTGCCTCGTCCAGCGCCGTCAGCCGCATGGTGTTGGCGTGGCGGCCGGAACAGACGATCGGCGGCGTCTCAGGACGATTGCGCAAACGCCAGGCGAGACCCCACTTCTTCCTGGATATGCGATCGGTCGGCAAATGCGGGAAGTGCAGCGCCAAAATGCGCTGAGCGTTCGCCTGGAAAGCGAGTGTTGGCTGATGGGCGGACAGGGAAAAACCGGCGGTCATGGGGGTTCCACTCCAGAAGAATGGAGAAGGGAGCCGGGTTTCGGCTCTTCTCCAGGGTGATGCGAAAAATTGGATTGCCGATGCTGCCGCCCAGCATCGAACCATCAGGCAAGGGCCGCGCCGCAGATGGCGCGGGTTCGGCAAGAAAGCGGAAGATGGCGCTGCTGGCCTCTTCTTCCGCTGCTTGCCGCAACAGGAAAAGCGGGCGGCGCGATGCCTTGGCCCGCAGGTTGAGACGGCGGCTTTCCGTCAGGCCGAAGGGCGTGGGATTGCCGCGAACCTCAAGAATGGTGGCTGGAAAGACGCCGCTTTCGACGGCGGTTTCCGCCAGCCACAACGCATCCTCCAGCCTTTTCGGCGCGGCGTGCAGGAAGAGCCGCGGCTTCAGGCCGAAATCGCGGAGGCCGACGGCATAGGGCCGCCCGGCCTCCATCGTCGCCACCGTGTCGGCGATCCAGAGGATCGGCAGGTGCGCGTTTGCCCCCTCCTCTTGCCCGTGCTGGAGCATGGCTGCGATCGCCAGAACGAAGCCGCTGCTTGCGCCGGCATTGCGCAGCAGCGTCGTGCGGATTTCCGTCAGGCCATCAAGCGGCAGGCCGCCGTCGAGTGCCTCATCCAGAGCGGGGATGCCAAGCGGCAGGCGCAGGGCGTCTTCGCTCTTCGGCTTGTCGAGAACGGTGTCGGCCAAAGCCTGGTTTTCCGCCGCCGCCAATGCGGGCACCGGTTTTCCTTCAAGCTTTGCAATGGTTTCGCGGAGCGCAAAAAGCCGCTCGCGCGCCACGGCCGACTGTGCCACGACGTCACTCCATCTATCGGATGTTCCTATTATGTTCCTATGGATTCCAGAGCTCGGCCGAAGAGTCAACAGCCGTTTGATGTGAATTTATTCCTGCCTTTGATTCCGCTCTCGAAAATCAGCGGCAAAGGCTCTATATGGGCGGCAAAGGAAAGGAGCTTTTATGGCTCGCATAGACCAGAGCGACAATTGGCAGGATCGCCACGCTCCGACAATCAGCACGTTCGAGTCCCTGGCGATGGAGGCCTACAGCCACCTGCCGGAAGAATTCCGTGCGCTGACGACCAATCTCACGATCGAGATCGAAGACTTCCCCGACGACGAGGTGTTCGAGGACATGGCGCTGGAAACGCCGTTCGATCTGCTCGGCCTGTTCGAGGGGCGCGGGATTTCCGAGCGCTTCACCATGGAAACGGGCGAGCTGCCGAACCGCATCCGCCTCTACAGGCGGCCGATCCTCGATTATTGGGCCGAGAACGACGAGACGCTGGGTGATATCATCACCCATGTGCTGATCCATGAGATCGGCCACCATTTCGGTCTCAGCGACGACGACATGGAGCGGATCGAGGCGAGCGCCGAAGAGGCGGCCGAGCGCTAGGCGCCGGGGTCTTCACGCGCGCGCCGCAGCAAATCCTACTGTTCGGAGAGCTTCATGTCGGGGTGGTAGTCCTTGCCTTCGACATGCTTGACGATCGCCTGGGCGCACATCACCTGGCCGGTTTGCGAGTTGAAGGTCATGGCCGGGGAGCCGTTCAGCGACCAGCCCTTGTTAAGGGCATCGGTTACGCGGTGGCAGAAGGCGGCGTCGTCCTGGCCGGTCAGAAGGCGGTAGAGCTTCATCACATCGTCTTTCAGTTTGCCGTCTGGCCTTTTGCCTTCTGGCGTTCTGCAATCAGGCGGGCTTTATGAACCAGAGTTTCCGCCTGGACAAGATGCAGCCGTTCGATCATGCGTCCGCCGACATTGATGACGTTGAGGCCATCGGTGGCGGGGTCGGCGAAAGCTTTCATGATCGCTTGGGCTTCTGCGATGGCGGATGCGTCCGGCCCGAAATGCCGGTTGGCGGGCTCGATCTGCGCGGGATGGATCAGCATCTTTCCATCGAAGCCCATGGCGCGTGCCTCGGCGCATTCGGTGTCGAAGCCATCGATATCCTTGAAATCGTTGAAGACGCTATCGATGGCGCAGAGGCCGTAAGCGCGTACGGCGAGGATCACCTGCATCAGCCAGGGCACGAGATATTGCCGGCCGGGCTGCGGCAGTACGCCGGTTTCCTTGCGCAGGTCGTTGAGGCCGACGACGAAGCAATCGAGCCTTGAGCCCGCAGTTCGCCCGGCTTCGGCGATCGCTGCAGCATTGAGGATGCCGCGCGGTGTCTCGATCATCGCCCAGATTCGCAGTTCGTCGGGTGCATCGGCATCCGCAAGAAGGTCGCCGACCGACATGACGTCCTGCGGTTCGTTGACCTTCGGCAGCAGAACGGCATCCGGCTCAAGCACACTCACGAGCTCCATGTCGGCGCGGCCCCAGTTGGTGTCGAGGCCATTGATGCGGATGATGCGTTCCTTGCCCGCGAGCGGTTTGCCCTGAAAGAAGGTGGCCAGGTTATCGCGTGCTTCGGCCTTCTTCTCCGGCGCCACGGAATCCTCGAGGTCGAAGATCACTGCATCGCAATCAAGCTGATGGGTCTTTTCAAGCGCGCGAGGGTTGATCGCGGGAACGCTCAGCACCGAGCGGCGCAGGTTCATCGAACGGGTGAGGGGAGACTGGCTCATCACGAATGTGTGTCAAGCTTTGTGACCGATGGCAAGACAACAAAAAGCCATGCTTATCTTGCAGAAGACAAGACGAAGGACCACATTCCTTTCCTAGAAAGGTTTCAAACCCATGCAGAATATTCGTTCCGTCTTCCTTTTGCTTGCAGGCATCACCGCATTCGCAGCATTGGCGCTCTTCACCTTTTCGGTGACGCTCGCCGTCGGCGCCATTCTGACGGTGCTGATGGTCGGTCGCGCGCTCTCGCTGAAGATGAAGGCGGCTCCGGTCTGCGCAAGGGCGAAGTCCAAGACGCGCGATGGTCAACCCATGCGCATCTGGAACGACGGTCGCGGCACGATCATCGATCTCTGATCGCCTCTCACCGATCGCTTCTGGCGTCTCGCATTTATTTCATTCGGTCTGTCGGCTGGCGTTTTGCTCGCGCGTCCTAGATGCGGCAAGGCTTGTGGGGGCACAAGCATCACGCCTAGGCATCAATGGAGGACTGCATGGAAAGCGAAACGCAAACCGGCCAGATGGCCATGCCGCCGGTCAAGAACGGGCTGCTCCCCTACATCACTGTCGACGGCGCGCTGAAGGCGGCGGAATTCTACAGAGAAGCTTTCGGCGCCGAGCAGGCGTTCGTCGTGCCGCCCGATGAAAATGGACGCACGATGCATGTGCATCTCTACATCAATGGCAGCTCGCTGATGCTGAGCGACGCCTATCCCGAACACGGCCACCCCTTTCGGCCGCACCAGGGTTTCTCGCTACAGCTCGTCGTCGACGATATCGATCTGTGGTGGGATCGGGCGGTGAAGGCCGGCGTCGAGGTCGTCATGCCCGTCGAGCGCATGTTCTGGGGCGATCGCTATGGTCAGCTGCGCGATCCCTTCGGCGTCTCCTGGGCGATGAACGAGCCCGCCAAGGCCGGCTAGATCAGCCGCGCCCGGCCGGCTGATTCTTCAGGGCGCTGGCCGGGGCTGCAGATTCCCCTTCATTTTGCCGGGAAACTGGACTAAACGCTGATCAACACACTATCTCTGCCGAACTGGAGGCCAGGCCATGGAAAAATTCACCAAGCTGACGGGCGTCGCCGCCCCTCTGCCGGTTGTCAACATCGACACCGACATGATCATCCCGAAGGATTACCTGAAGACGATCAAGCGCACCGGCCTCGGCAAGGGTCTCTTCGCGGAAGCCCGCTACAATGAAGACGGCACGCCGAACGAGGATTTCGTCCTCAACAAGCCGGCCTACCAGAACGCCAAGATCCTCGTCGCCGGCGACAATTTCGGCTGCGGCTCCTCGCGCGAGCACGCTCCGTGGGCGCTGCTCGATTTCGGCATCCGCTGCGTGATCTCCACCAGCTTCGCTGACATTTTCTACAACAACTGTTTCAAGAACGGCATCCTGCCGATCAAGGTCAGCCCGGAAAACCTGGAAAAGCTGCTGGACGACGCCTCGCGCGGCTCCAACGCCATCCTGACGGTCGACCTGGAAAACATGGAAATCACCGGTCCCGACGGCGGCTCCATCAAGTTCGATCTAGATGCCTTCAAGCGTCACTGCATGCTGAACGGTCTCGACGATATCGGCCTGACGATGGAAAAGGGCAAGGAAATCGACCAGTTCGAAAAGGCCAACGCCGCTTCCCATCCCTGGGCCGCCTAAGCGCCTCGACAGGATTGCATGATCAAGCCGGCGGGTTCTCTCCCGCCGGCTTTTTCTTTGGCCGCACGATGGCGTTGTTGCAGTGCTTTGACACCGCAATAGCCTGGATTACACTGCCTCTCGCTGAATTGCGGGATTAGCCTGGTATGTCGGACCAAGATAAATCACAGGTGCCACCGCTGCCCGAGCTTGAGGATGCGTTCGACGACATCGCTCAAGGGTTGGCCGAGCTCGATCGCGGCGAGAGCACCGATCTGGATGATGTGCTTCAGAAAGCCCGGGCAATCGTCAATGCCGCAGAGCGTCGACATGGACACCCCTTGGCGCAACATAAAGCTATCGACGGCGACGCCTGATCGGCTCGGTCGCTTCAGAGCAGGCGCTCTCTCCACATCTTGAGCTTTTCCAGCGACACGCCGATGCCGCCGCAGACCTCGATCAGCGGGTTCTTGAAGCGGGCGAGGAGGTCGGGGTGGGTGTCGGCGACGGCAAGGGCGGCGCCGCAGGCGGGTTCAACGAGGATGCGATAGGCGTCGGCGAATTTCAGGCAGGCGGCGACGGCTTCGGCGTCGCTCACCGTCACGCTCTCGATCGGATGATGCTTGGGCAGATCGAACACATGCTGGGCGACCTGGCGGGCGCCGAGCGAGGTGGCGATCGAGGTGATGGCGGGCAGGGTGACGCGTTCGCCGGCTTTTAGGCTGGCGTTGAAGGATGCGGCGCCTGCGGTTTCGACGGCGATGACGGGCACATCATCAAGGCCGTTGCGCTTCAGGCCGGCGACGATGCCGGCAAGCAGGCCACCGCCGCCGACACTGGCGATCACGCAATCGAATTCGGCGCCCTTGGCCACCACTTCGTCAATCAGCGTGCCGTGGCCTTCCCAGAGCAGCGGGTGGTCGAAGGGGTGCACATAGGCGGCCTTGCGCTCTGCGGCGAGATTGACCGCATGGGCGTTGGCCTCGTCGAAGACCGAACCGTGGACAAGGACGGCGGCGCCTGTCGCGGCGATTGAGCGGCGGACCTCCTCGGAGGTGGTTTCCGGCACGACAATGGTGACGGGTACGCCGAGCGCGCGGCCGGCATAGGCAGCGGCGATGCCGGCATTGCCGCCGGAGGCGCAGAAGATTTCTTTCGCTCCGTTTTCCACCTCGTGCTGGCACAATCTGCCGACGCCGCGCAGCTTGAAGCTTCCCGCCGGCTGCAGCGCGTCCAGCTTCAGCCAGAGCGGCCGGTTTGCGGCGCTATAGTCGGCGGATGTCTGAAAGAGCGGGGTGTCGAGATGGAGCGGTGCGGCGGGCATGGGCGTTTTCCGGATCATGGTCACGATGCCCTTCTTGTTGCCCAGGCAAATCGCCGGGTCAACCGATCGCTCAACCGTTCGTTCAACTCTGGCGCCAACCGTACCGAAACGGCCCCTTCATCGCTTGAAATGCCTTCTGCCGAGGGATAATAAGCCGCAACTTGTTTTTCCCGGAGGGTTTCATGACGACGCGCAATCTTTTCCTGCTGCCGGGTGACGGCATTGGTCCCGAGGCCATGGGCGAGGTCCGCAAGATCATCGCTTACATGAACGAGGAAATGTCTGCCGGCTTCGTCACCGACGAAGGTCTGGTCGGTGGCAGCGCTTACGACGCGCATGGCGCGGCGATCTCCGAAGCCGATATGCAGAAGGCGCTTGCTGCCGATGCGGTTCTCTTCGGCGCCGTCGGCGGCCCGAAGTGGGATGACGTTCCCTATGAAGTGCGCCCGGAAGCCGGCCTGCTGCGCCTGCGCAAGGATCTCGAGCTGTTCGCGAACCTGCGTCCCGCCATCTGCTACCCGGCGCTCGCTGCCGCTTCCTCGCTGAAGCCGGAGCTGGTCGAAGGCCTCGATATCCTGATCATCCGCGAACTGACTGGTGGTGTCTATTTCGGCGAGCCGAAGACCATCACCGATCTCGGCAATGGCCAGAAGCGCGCCATCGATACGCAGGTCTACGACACCTACGAAATCGAGCGCATCTCGGCCGTGGCCTTCGAAATGGCCCGCACGCGCCAGAACCGTGTGTGCTCCATGGAAAAGCGCAACGTCATGAAGTCGGGCGTCTTGTGGAACCAGGTCGTGACCGCGACGCACAAGGACAAGTATTCCGACGTCAAGCTCGAGCACATGCTGGCGGATGCAGGCGGCATGCAGCTGGTGCGCGCGCCGAAGCAGTTCGACGTCATCGTCACCGACAACCTGTTCGGCGACATGCTGTCCGACGTTGCCGCCATGCTCACCGGTTCACTCGGCATGCTGCCTTCGGCCTCGCTCGGCGCGCCTGACGGCAAGACCGGCAAGCGCAAGGCGCTCTACGAGCCGGTGCACGGTTCGGCGCCTGACATCGCCGGCAAGGGCATTGCCAACCCGATCGCGATGATCGCTTCGTTTGCCATGTGCCTGCGCTACTCCTTCGCCATGGTCAAGGAAGCCGACAACCTCGAAAAGGCGATTGCCAACGTGCTCGACCAGGGCATCCGCACCGCCGATATCATGGCCGACGGCGCCAAGAAGGTCGGCACGGTCGAGATGGGCGAGGCGATCCTTTCCGAGTTCAAGGCGCTTTCTGCCTGATATTTCACGTGAAACACGTTTCAGGCCCTTCGCATCTCACGATGCGGAGGGCCTTTGCATTGAAGGGAGCTATCGCGGCCCCTATCTCCCTTCTCTATTGAGAAAAGAGCGGGAGTGGAATGAGCGAGAGTGTCGATCGCGGGCCAGGTTTCTGCGGCTATCTGAAAAAGCGTTATCAGGCGCGCCGCACGATCCATCGCCGGGTTCCCTGGAAGGGGTTTGTCTTTTCCGCGATCAACGCCGTGGCCATCGCTTTTTTCGTGTTCGACCGGCCGCTCGGCCTGGCCGCCAAGGACTTGGCGGCGCCGTTGATATCGATCGCGGGCGACGTCACCGACATCGGCAGGCTTGCTTGGATCCTCGCTGGTCTCGCTACCATTCTTGCTGTTGCCTATCTGGTCCGCCGGCGCCTGTGGAAGGTGCGCGAGCGGTTCCGGATGATCTATTTCGGGCAGATGACCGCCTATGTCGCGCTTTCCGTGCTGTTCACCGCCATCATCGCCAACTTCCTGAAGTTCGCGATCGGCCGCGCCCGACCACTGATCTACGATCAGGAGGGCATATTCAGCTTCGCGCCATTCAACATGGATTTCCTGCATCAGAGCTTTCCCTCCGGGCACTCGGCCAATATCGGCGCGCTGTTCGTCGCGCTGGCGCTGCTCTTCCCACGATTTCGCCTGGGCTTCATTGGGATCGGCCTATGGCTTGGCGCAACGCGCATCATCATCGGCGTGCACTATCCAAGCGACGTTACGGCCGGGCTGGCGCTTGGTGCGTGGATCGCCTTTGCCACATCGGTGCTGTTTGCGCGTTTCGGGCTGGCGTTCTCGATCGGGCGCGATGGCGGATGGCCGATACCGCGGCTTAGCCGCCTGCTTTAGAACGGTCGTAAAAAATCTGTATTCTGCTTCTGCTAGGTCTTGGCTGTTGATCGACAACCCCTGACCCGGACAGCCGACAGACATGAAATCCTTCCTCTCGTCCCTTGAGAAACGCAGGCTTCGTTGCAATCACGGTATGCCGCATCTGCGTTGGCAATCCTGTCTGTTCGTCACGGTCAACGCCGTGATCCTCTCGCTTCTGTTGTTCGATGGTCCTGTTGGGGGCGATCACGTTCCGCCCGCTATTCGCAGGATCGGGCTGATGCTGACCGATTTCGGCAAGTCCGACTGGATCATCATCGTCAGTGCGTTTCTTCTGTTTCAAGGCTGGGCGTCGTCGCGGACGGCGACAAGCATTCGCCACCGCCTGCAGGCGCTCAGGATCAGCTGGATCGGCTGCTATCTCCTGACCTCGATCGCGGTGTCGGGGTTGGTCGCCAATCTCCTGAAGCGGCTGATCGGACGGGCGCGACCGGAGCATTTCCAGGACTACGGCATCTTCTCGTTTTCGTCCTTCTCCGGCCATTCCTTCGAGAGCTTCCCATCCGGGCACGCGACGACGATCGGCGCCTTCTTCGCCGCCTTCGCGCTGCTCTTTCCGCGCTATCGCATTGCGTTCATCGCTTGTGCGCTGTGGTTCGGCATGACGCGGGTGATGGTGGGGGCGCACTATCCGAGCGACGTTATCGCAGGCCTGGCGCTTGGCGGCTGGTTCTCGATGATGATCGCCATTGTCTATGCGCGCCATAATCTGCTGTTTCGCCCCGGTGCCGGCGGCTGGCCGGAGCCCAAGCGGCTGTTTCCGGCCATAGAAAACCCGGCGCCTTTGGAGCGCCGGGCGTGGTCTGTCGTCTCGGGGATGATCAATCCATTGCGTGGATATCGCGGTTCTTGGTTTCCGGCAGGAAAATCAGGCCGATCACAAGCGTGATCGCCGCGAAGATGATCGGGTACCAGAGGCCGAAGTAGATGTCGCCGGTGGCCGCACTCATCGCGAAGGCCGTTGCCGGCAGCAGGCCGCCGAACCAGCCGTTGCCGATGTGATAGGGCAGCGACATGCCGGTGTAGCGGATGCGGGTCGGGAAGAGCTCGACCAGAAGTGCGGCGATCGGGCCGTAGACCATCGTCACATAGAGAACCAGCACGAACAGGATGGCGATCGTGCCGATCCAGTTGACGCGAGCGGGATCCGCCGCCATGGCGAAGGTTCCGCCGCCGGCGACGTTGTAGACCGCCATGTCGGTGACGCCGTTGGCTTCATCCGCCGTCAGCAGCTTGGCCGCCATCAGCTTGTCGGCCGGCATCGTCTCCTTGGTTCCTGCTCGGATCGCATCGGCATTCAGGGCAAGCTCGGGATTGGCGGCGATGAAGGCATCGAGCTTCGCGTCTGGTACCTTGATGGCGCCGCGGTTCAGCGGGTAGCCACCGTCGTGGAGCGCGATGTTGACGCTTTTCTCGAATGCCGCCGTCAGGCCCTTGGCCTTGTCGCCGGCTGCGACGGCGTCGAAGCTGGTGATGGTTTCATCGCCGATCTTTACCGTCGCCGGCTGGCCGGCGGGGCCGGGGACGACATCATATGGCACCGAGTTCTTGGTCAGGAAGGCTGTCGCCACGTCGCAGGAGCTGGTGAACTTGGATGTGCCGGTCGGGTTGAACTGGAACTTGCAGTCGGCCGGATCGGCTGTGACCGTCGCGCGGACCGAGGCCTGCGCTTCGGCGAGTGCCGGGTTGGCGGTCCAAGTCAGGGCCTTGAACAGCGGATTGTAGGTGACGGCGGCGATCAGGAGGCCAGCCATGATGATCGGCTTGCGGCCGATCCTGTCCGACAGGCCGCCGAAGATGACGAAGAATGGTGTGG
The DNA here is from genome assembly GCA_900465665.1 of Hyphomicrobiales bacterium. Lineage (GTDB taxonomy): Bacteria > Pseudomonadota > Alphaproteobacteria > Rhizobiales > Rhizobiaceae > Rhizobium. Next base: position 103,291 of record UBJO01000049.1, on the reverse strand, counting down.
CAAGGATGAGGGCGACGGCGACCATGATGTTGGCTGCCTGCAGGTCGACCTTGAGAACGTTCTGCAGGAAAAACAGCGAGTAGAACTGTCCACCGTACCAGACGACCGCCTGGCCCATGGTGGCGCCGAGCAGGGCGATGAGGGCGATCTTGGCGTTCTTCCACTGACCGAACGCTTCCGTCAGTGGCGCCTTGGAGCCCTTGCCTTCCGCCTTCATTTTCTGGAAGGCGGGGGATTCGTGCATCCGCACGCGGATCCAGACGGAGACTCCGAGAAGGATGACGGAGACCAGGAATGGGATGCGCCAGCCCCAGGCGGCGAAGGCTTCCTTGCCCATGATGAACTGGACGCCGACGATGACGATCAGCGACAGGAAGAGGCCGAGTGTGGCCGTGGTCTGGATCCATGAGGTGAAGTAGCCGCGACGTCCGTTCGGTGCGTGCTCGGCCACATAGGTGGCGGCTCCGCCATATTCACCGCCGAGCGCCAGGCCCTGCAACAGGCGAAGCGCGATCAGGATGATCGGAGCGGCGATGCCGATGGTGGCGGCACCGGGAAGGATACCGACCAGGAAGGTCGAGAGACCCATGATCAGGATCGTCACCAGGAAGGTGTATTTACGGCCGACGAGATCGCCGAGGCGGCCGAAGACCAGCGCGCCGAACGGACGCACCAGGAAGCCGGCGGCAAAGGCCAGCAGCGTGAAGATGTTGCGGGTGGCTTCTGGATATTGGGTGAAATAGGTCGCGCCGATATAAGTGGCGAGCGAGCCGTAGAGATAGAAGTCGTACCATTCGAATACGGTGCCAAGCGAGGAGGCGAAGATGACCTTCTTCTCCTCCGATGTCATCGGTCCAGCTTTCGCGCCCCCGACGCTTGCGACATTTGCCATGTTCTGTCCTCCACAGAATGATGTGAAATGCGGCGCGCGACCATACTCTCCTCAAAGCATACCCCTGGTCGCGGTTCGCCCGAGGAAAGTGTGCCAGAAAACACCACACTTACGGAGAGCGGCTTTGGGATTATGACTTTAGTCTAACGCCCCTTGCGCAGGCCTCTAGTTTAGCCTGTATGCGAGACGATGTTCACGAGGGTGCCAAAGGGATCCCGGACATAGAAGCGTCGTACACCCCAGGGCTCATCGGCCGGCCCATAGGTGATTTCGAAACCGGCGGCGCTCATGGCTGAAAATGCCTCATCGACGTCATCGACTTCGATCGACAGGCCCGGCACGGGTGTTCCGGAGCCGCCTTCGCTGGCAACGCTCACCTGAACCGCCATTTGCTGGTCGGAGCCATAGGTTGCTATCCAGCCGTGATCCATCAGCAGCTCAAGCCCGAGGATGTCCTGATAGAAAGACCTGGCGGCCTTCTGATCGATGGTCGCGATATTGGCGACAATTCGTTTGACCTGCATACGGGGCTCCCGGCTCAAGTTCCGGATTATCTAGACGTGCGGGCCTGTCAGGTAAGAAAAAAGCCGGATGGCAGAACCATCCGGCTTCGATCATTTTTGTGAATCGCCTGTCTTAGGCGGCTTCGGTCGTGTGTGCCTTGCGGACTTCCTCGTCCGTCAGGATACCGCTGGCGCGGAGCAGTGCGGCAAAGCGGCCGTTGCTCTGGCTGAGTTCGTCGAAGCTGCCCTCTTCAACGACGCGGCCGTTGTCGAGGAAGAGAACCTTGTCGGCTTCGCGAACCGTCGACAGACGGTGGGCGATGATGAAGGTGGTGCGGTTCTGACGAAGATTGTCGATCGCAGCCTTCACGCGGTTCTCCGTTTCGACGTCGAGCGCGCTCGTCGCCTCGTCCAGCACCAGGATCGGCGCATCCTTGAGGATGGCGCGGGCGATGGCCACACGCTGGCGCTCGCCACCCGAAAGCCTGTTGCCGCGTTCGCCGACATGGGTGTCGTACTGGTCTTCGCGGGTCTCGATGAAGTCGGCGGCGGCGGCAGCTTCAGCCGCACGGCGCATATCTTCATCCGAAGCGTTCTCCCGGCCGAGGCGAATGTTATCGCTGATCGAGCGGTTGAGCAGGCCTGCGTCCTGGAACACGGTGGCGATATAGCGACGCAGCGACTTGCGGGTGACCTTCGTCGTATCGTGGCCGTCGACGAGGATCTGGCCGCTGTCGGGGTCATAGACGCGCTGCAGCAGGTTGATCATCGTGGTCTTGCCCGAGCCGGTCGGGCCGACGATCGCAACCGTCTGGCCAGCCTTGGCGGTGAAGGACACGTTGTGCAGGCCCTGTGCCGTGTTGCCGAAGCGGAACGACACGTTGCGGAACTCGACTTCGCCCTTCACGTCGGTGATGTCGGCGTTGCCGGCAGGCTCTTCGCGGTCGCGGACCGAGTCTTCGAGAGCATAGAAGTCCTCGAGCTTGGAACGGGCCTCGAAAATCTGAGATGCGAACTGGCGCATCTGGTCGAGACGCGAGATCAGGAGGTTAGCAAAGCCGATGAAGGCAATGACGTCACCGATGCGCAGCTCGCCGGCCTGGACCATGACGGTGCCAATGACGAGAATGATCATCATGGCGATGGTCGAAGCCATGCGGTTCATCGCGCCGGCCAGCGCCCACCAGTCAAGAACCGGGTACTGGGCCTGCAGCAGGCGTTCGGTAAAGGACTTCAGAGCCTTGGTTTCTGCTTCGATACGGTTGTAGCTGTGCAGCACCGAGACGTTGCTGATCGAGTCGCTGACGTGCGAGAAAACCGTGTGGTAGTGGTTTTCGACCGAAGCCTGGCCATCCTTCGTGCGGCTCATGACGAGACGACCGATCAGCCAATAGGCGATACCGAGCACGACAAGCACGCCGGACAGACGGACGTCCATCGAGATCGCCGTCGGAATGAGGATGGCGATGGCAACGGCGGTCGCAAGGTGATTGCGCATGAATTCGAGCCAGAGGCCGAACAGGGTCTCACAGGCGCGCAGCAGCGTATGCAGGGCATTGGACGTGCCACGCTGATGATGCCAGGAGAGCGGCATGGAGATGATGCGGCCGAAAGCTTCCGTCAGAAGCGTCGCGCGACGGCCATGCGCCAGCCGGTCAGCCTCGCGGGCGACCAGGACGAAGGCGATCGTGTTGAAGACGGCGAAACCGGCCCACATGAACAAGATCGGCTTGACCTCGCCTTTACCGGAAATTGCATCTATAATGCGGCCGAAAAGGATCGGCTCGGCGATGGTGATCGCTGCGAGCACGATGTTCGCGATAACGACCAGGGATACGCGGAACTTATAGGCGCCAAGATAGCGCAAAGCTCTTGCATAGACCTTGAAAAGCGACACGGCGAATTCCTCTTTGTGCATCTGCGAAATAGCGGATGTTGCGATGCTACAAAAACCTATCTGAACTGGCGATTAACAAGGCATTCATTGTTGGAGTTTCGCCGTCGTGCCGGCGCTCGTTTTCATGAGCGGGTGCCAGATGTGATAAAATTTCTTAGTGAAATAAAAAGGCCCGACATTTAACCCTTGCGTTGTCGCGTCAAACTGGCACAACCATAAACGATATTCTGAACTCTAATTTCATTGCATCGATAACCGTTCGCTATCGGGGCAATCCTGTCGCAGCGGCTTCACTTGAAAGCCTGTGATGGGATGGGGGCATTTTAGTGAATATTCATTCATTAATTCAATTACTTGTCGTTCTTGAAGAATGCCGGAAACCGGAAGCGGTGGTCGATGAGTTGAAGCACGTCGTCCTGTCTTATGGCTTCGAGTTTCATGGATTGCTCCGGTATCCGAAACACAGCGAAGATCTGACCGCGGCCGTGCTTGCCGGCGAGTGGCCCGAGGGTTGGCCGCAGGTTTATGTCGGCAAGAAATACATGCTGAACGATCCCACGATCCGTTATCTCGCTTTCGCGCAACAGCCGTTTCGCTGGAAAGACAGCCTCGCGGCGTTTCGCAACGATCCGCACTACCGACGGATGGAACAGGTTATGTCAGCCGCCTCGGGCTATGGCCTGAAAGATGGCTACATGTTTCCGATCCATGGGCGAAGCGGCGTGCTCGGCTATCTGCGCGTTGGCGGTAAGCCTGTCGATTTGTCTCCGCTCGAGATCACCCTCTTCGACGCGATAGCCAAACGCGCGTTCTGGCGCATTCTCGAACTGCGCGGGGAAGACGGTTCTATTTCGGATGATCTGTCGGGTGCGGACACACGGCTCACGCGCCGCGAAATGGAAATCCTGCAGTATCTCGCGGAAGGATTGACGTCGGTCGAGATCGGCAAGCTGTTGCAAATCTCCAACCATACGGTCGACTGGTACATGAACGGCCTGCAGGACAAGCTGAAGGCAAAGAACCGCCAGCACGCCGTGGCTGTTGCGTTCCGCCACGGGCTCATCAGCTAGCTAGTTTAGAGAAATTCGATCTTGCGTCGTCGTGGGAAATTGAACTTTCCGTGACAGCGGGTTAAGACTCCTTTCGCGGGTGCAGCATTGCCCGTTTTTATGCCGTGAGGAGACTGCATTTGCCCATTTCCAAGATCCTTGTCGCCAACCGTTCCGAAATTGCCATCCGCGTGTTTCGCGCTGCCAACGAGCTCGGGATAAAAACGGTCGCGATATGGGCTGAGGAAGACAAACTGGCGCTGCATCGCTTCAAGGCGGACGAGAGTTACCAGGTCGGCCGCGGCCCGCATCTTGCGCGCGACCTCGGCCCGATCGAGAGCTATCTGTCGATCGACGAAGTGATCCGCGTCGCCAAGCTCTCCGGAGCGGATGCGATCCACCCGGGTTACGGCCTGTTGTCTGAGAGCCCCGAATTCGTCGATGCCTGCAACAAGGCCGGCATCATCTTCATCGGCCCGAAGGCCGATACGATGCGCCAGCTCGGCAACAAGGTGGCGGCCCGCAATCTGGCGATCTCGGTCGGCGTTCCCGTCGTTCCGGCCACCGATCCGCTGCCGGATGATATGGCTGTCGTCGCCAAGATGGCCGACGAGATCGGCTACCCTGTCATGCTCAAGGCTTCCTGGGGCGGCGGCGGTCGCGGCATGCGCGCCATCCGCGATCCGAAGGACCTTGCCCGCGAGGTGACCGAAGCCAAGCGCGAGGCGATGGCCGCCTTCGGCAAGGATGAGGTCTATCTCGAAAAGCTCGTCGAGCGCGCCCGCCACGTCGAAAGCCAGATTCTCGGCGACACACACGGCAATGTCGTTCATCTCTTCGAGCGCGACTGCTCGATCCAGCGCCGTAACCAGAAGGTCGTCGAGCGCGCGCCCGCCCCTTATCTTTCCGAAGCGCAGCGCCAGGAACTGGCCGCCTATTCGCTGAAGATCGCGGGTGCCACCGGCTATGTCGGCGCCGGCACTGTCGAATATCTGATGGATGCCGATACCGGCAAATTCTACTTCATCGAAGTCAATCCGCGCATCCAGGTCGAACACACGGTCACCGAAGTCGTCACCGGCATCGATATCGTCAAGGCGCAGATCCATATCCTCGACGGCTTCGCGATCGGTACGCCGGAATCGGGCGTTCCCGCACAGGCCGATATCAAGCTCAACGGCCATGCCCTGCAGTGCCGCATCACCACCGAGGATCCGGAGCACAACTTCATCCCGGACTACGGCCGCATCACCGCCTATCGTTCGGCATCCGGCTTTGGCATTCGTCTCGATGGCGGCACGTCCTATTCGGGCGCCATCATCACCCGCTATTACGATCCGCTCTTGGTCAAGGTAACGGCCTGGGCACCGAGCCCGTCGGAAGCGATCTCGCGCATGGACCGCGCGCTGCGCGAATTCCGCATCCGCGGCGTCGCCACCAACCTGACCTTCCTGGAAGCGATCATCACGCATCCGAAGTTCAAGGATAACAGCTACACCACCCGCTTCATCGACACGACGCCGGAACTGTTCCAGCAGGTCAAGCGCCAGGACCGCGCGACGAAGTTGCTCACCTATCTCGCCGACGTCACCGTCAACGGTCACCCCGAGGCCAAGGATCGGCCGCGCCCGCCCGCGGATGCCGCAGAGCCTGTCGTGCCCTACACCAACGGCACGACGATCAAGGACGGCACCAAGCAGCTGCTCGACACGCTGGGTCCGAAGAAGTTCGGCGAATGGATGCGCAACGAAAAGCGCGTTCTGATGACCGACACGACGATGCGCGATGGTCATCAGTCGCTGCTCGCCACCCGCATGCGCACCTACGATATCGCCCGCATCGCCGGCACCTATGCGCATGCGCTGCCGAACCTGCTCTCGCTGGAGTGCTGGGGTGGCGCGACCTTCGACGTGTCCATGCGCTTCCTCACGGAGGATCCGTGGGAACGCCTTTCGCAGGTGCGCGAGGCGGCGCCGAACCTGCTGCTGCAGATGCTGTTGCGCGGCGCCAACGGCGTCGGGTACAAGAACTACCCCGATAACGTCGTCAAATACTTCGTCCGCCAGGCTGCTGCCGGCGGTATCGATCTCTTCCGCGTCTTCGACTGCCTGAACTGGGTCGAAAACATGCGCGTGTCGATGGATGCGGTGGCCGAAGAGAACAAGCTCTGCGAAGCGGCGATCTGCTATACCGGCGACATCCTAAACTCGGCGCGCCCGAAGTATGATCTGAAGTACTACACGGATCTCGCCGTCCAGCTGGAAAAGGCCGGCGCGCATATCATCGCGCTGAAGGACATGGCGGGCCTGTTGAAGCCGGCCGCCGCCAAGGTGCTGTTCAAGGCGCTGCGCGAAGCGACCAGCCTGCCGATCCACTTCCACACGCACGACACCTCGGGCATTGCGGCCGCGACCGTTCTGGCTGCCGTCGATGCCGGGGTCGATGCCGTCGATGCGGCCATGGATGCGCTGTCGGGCAACACCTCGCAGCCCTGCCTCGGCTCGATCGTCGAGGCACTGCGCGGCTCCGAGCGTGATCCGGGTCTCGATCCGGAATGGATCCGCCGCATCTCCTTCTACTGGGAAGCCGTGCGCCACCAGTACGCGGCCTTCGAAAGCGATCTCAAGGGACCGGCGTCTGAAGTCTACCTGCATGAGATGCCGGGCGGCCAGTTCACCAATCTCAAGGAACAGGCACGCTCGCTCGGTCTCGAGACCCGCTGGCACCAGGTGGCACAGGCCTATGCCGACGCCAACCAGATGTTCGGCGATATCGTCAAGGTGACGCCGTCTTCCAAGGTGGTCGGCGACATGGCGCTGATGATGGTGAGCCAGGACCTGAGCGTCGCCGACGTCGTCAGCGCCGACAAGGAAGTGTCCTTCCCCGAATCCGTCGTTTCGATGCTGAAGGGTGATCTCGGACAGCCGCCGTCAGGCTGGCCGGCAGCACTGCAGAAGAAGGCTTTGAAGGGCGATGCACCCTACACGGTGCGTCCGGGCTCGCTGCTTGAAGACGCTGATCTCGATGCGGAGCGCAAGACGATCGAGACCAAGCTGGAGCGCGAGGTCAACGACTTCGAGTTTGCCTCCTACCTGATGTATCCGAAGGTCTTCACCGACTTCGCGCTGGCATCCGACACCTACGGCCCGGTCTCGGTTCTGCCGACACCCGCCTATTTCTACGGTCTTGGCGACGGCGAGGAGCTGTTTGCCGATATCGAGAAAGGCAAGACGCTCGTCATCGTCAACCAGGCGATGAGTGGCACCGACAGCCAGGGCATGGTCACGGTGTTCTTCGAGCTCAATGGCCAGCCGCGCCGCATCAAGGTTCCGGATCGCGCCCACGGCGCCACCGGAGCTGCTGCCCGCCGGAAGGCGGAGCCGGGCAATGCCGCCCATGTCGGCGCGCCGATGCCTGGCGTCATCTCCCGCGCCTTCGTCTCGGCCGGCCAGACGGTCAGCGCCGGCGACGTGCTGGTGTCGATCGAAGCCATGAAGATGGAAACGGCGATCCACGCCGAGAAGGACGGCACGATCGCCGAAGTTCTCGTCAAGGCCGGCGACCAGATCGACGCCAAGGACCTGTTGGTCACTTATGCGGGGTAAGTGATGCTGGCGGGCGTCGTGTCATGCGGCGCCCGGTCGGGCCATCCGCTGTATGGCGTTCTTGGCGGCGTACTGTGTCGTTTCAATAGGTTACGGACGCGGCCACTTACTCTGCCGTCATCCTCGGGCTCATCCCGAGGATCTGCCAAGGGTCCCACTTGCTCGACGTGCATGGACACTTGGCGCCTTGTTCTCTACGGCGCATGTTGATCCGTCGCGAATGCCAGGACCGTTGAACTCCGGGAGGCGTGCTTAGATCCTCGGGACGAGCCCGAGGATGACGTCGAGCGGGTTTTTGACTCTGCGTTTCAATGAGTTGCGGCTGCGGTCATCCGCTCCGCCGTAATCCTGACTTTGCCCCGTGATCTCGTAAGCATCCCTCAAATATCGTAGGTGTGCGCGGCGTTGATCGTCGAGATGAAGCGCTTGGTGCGTTCGCGTTCCGGGGCGGTGAAGATGTTCCGCGCGCTGCCAGTCTCGACCACGCTTCCCGCTTCCAGGAAGACGACGTCATTGGCGATCTTCGAGGCTAGCCTCAGGTCATGGGTCGCCATGACCATGGTCGTGCCTTCGCTGGCGAGGCGGCCGAGGACGTCGACGACTTCGGCGGAGAGTTCCGGGTCGAGCGCCGATGTCGGCTCGTCGCAGAGGAGGACGCGGGGCGAGGGGGCAAGCGCACGGGCGATCGCCACGCGTTGCTGCTGGCCGCCCGACAGCGTCGAGGGCCAGGCATCGGCCTTGTGAGCCATGCCGACTTTGGTCAAGAGCTCCATGGCGCGGTTGCGGGCCTTTTCCTTCGGCCATTTGAGCACCTTCACCAAGCTTTCCATGACGTTTTCGATCGCCGTCTGGTGGGGGAAGAGCTGGAAGTTCTGGAAGACCATACCGGTCTGGCGGCGGATCTTCTGGATCGCCTGCCAGCTGGTCTTCTGGCCGGGCTTGAAGGTCAGCGTTTCCTCGCCGAGGCGAATGGTGCCCGCCGTCGGGATCTCCAGGAGGTTGATGCAGCGCAGGAGCGTGCTCTTGCCGCCGCCCGAGGGGCCGACGAGTGCTGTGACGCTGCCTTCGGGAATGCGGATGCTGATGTCCTTCAGGATGACGGCGTCGCCGAAGCGCTTTTCTATGTTCGAGAGCTCGATCATGCGTTTGCCTCCAGCATGCCGCCATAGCGGGCGAAGCGGCGTTCCAGCCTGACCTGTAGGGCCGAGAGCACGGAGCTCAGGGCGAGGTAGATAAGGGCCGCCTCGATATAGAGGATCAGCGGCTCATAGGTGGTGGCAACGATGCGCTGCGCCGCCTGGAAGAGCTCCGGCACTGTGATGGCGGCTGCCAACGACGTATCCTTGACCAGCGAGATGAAGGTGTTCGACAGCGGCGGCACGGCAACGCGGCCGGCCTGTGGCAGGATGGTGCGGCTCATCGCCTGACGCCAGCTCATGCCGATCGAATAGGCGGCCTCCCACTGGCCCTTGGGGACGGAGGAGATGACGGCGCGAATGATCTCGGAGCTGTAGGCGCCGATATTGAGCGTGAAGCCGATGAGGGCGGCCGGGAAGGCGTCGAGCAGGATGCCGATGCTGGGCAGGCCGTAGAAGATGACGAAGAGCTGTACCAGAAGCGGCGTGCCGCGGATCACCCAGACGTAGAAGCGGGCGATCGCCACGAAGGGGGCGGCGCCGAAGAGCCGGGCGATGGCGGTGATCAGGCCGAGCACCAGCCCGAAGGTGAAGGACAGCAATGTCAGCGGAATGGTGAAGACCAGCCCGGCCCACAACAGGGGCACGAGCGAATCCGCCATCAATTGAAGCCAGTGCGGCACGGGCGTTCCCTTTCGCGGGGGTTATCGGTTCGACGTGGAATACCCCTCCGCAACCCCTTCCCACAAGGGGGAGGGGCTAAGAGGCGGCACCGTGCGTGCAAAGTTAGTCTGAAAGCGCCCAATAAAAAGCCCCTCCGCCTTGCGGGGAGGGGTTGGGAGGAGATCTGCGCTGTCGATCAGACTTACTTCGAGACGTCCTGGCCGAAATACTTGTCGGAGATCGTCTTGTAGGTGCCGTCGGCCTTGATATCGACGAGCGCCTTGTTGATCGCTTCCAGCAGTTCCGGTTCGCCCTTGCGGATGATGATGCCGGAGTGGTCGGCATTCTCTTCCTGTGCGGCGATCTTCACCGGAGCGTCGGGCTTGTGCTTCTTGAAATCGAGGAAGGACAGGCTGTCGTTGATGGTGGCGTCGGCGCGCTTGGTCAGAACCAGCTGGATCGACTGGTCGAAGCCGTCGGTGCCGACGAGTTCGGCGCCGGACTGTTCGGCGAGCTTGCCGAAGTTGCTGGTCAGCGACTGGGCCGACTTCTTGCCCTTGAGATCGGCGAAGGTCTTGATGCTGTCGTCGCCGTCGCGAACGATCAACACGGCCTTGGAGGCGATGTAGGGCTCGGAGAAGTCGTACTTCTGCTTGCGCGCATCGGTGATGCCGACCTGGTTGATGACGGTGTCGTATCGCTTGGCGTCGATGCCGGCGATCAGGCCGTCCCACTTGCCTTCGACGAACTCGGCCTTGACGCCGAGCTTGGCCGCGACCGCTTCGCCGATCTCGACGTCGAAACCAACAAGCTTGCCGCTGGCGTCATGGAAGGTGAACGGGGCGTAGGTGCCTTCGGTGCCGATCTTCAGCACGCCTGCCTGCTTGATGGCGGCGAGGTTTTCGCCGGCCAGCGCCGGCATCAGGGCGGCGGCCTGGATCAGGGCTGCGGTGGCGAGGGTCTTCAGGAGGTTCATGTGTCTGTCCAATTCACCAGTGTGTTCGATGGCTGGAAAATCGCAGAAAAGCCGATGCCGCGATGCGTCAAAAACTGCGAATAAAATCGGCAACTGCGAATATTTTTCTCATTTATCACGGTTTTGGTGTTCAGTGTTTCACAATGTGAAGAGATGATTTGTTCGCTCCTGCTTGTTTGCACGTTTGTATCGGTTTATGCATGATTCAATCGATTTGAGAATTGTCAGGCTAAATCCGGCATGAATACGAACGAACTTCTGCTGCAGGAGCGCAAGAGCGTCATTTCGCGCAAGCTGCAGACGCATGGGCGCGTGCTCGCCGCCGAGCTTGCGGCGGAATTCGGCGTGTCCGAGGATACGGTTCGCCGCGACCTGCGCGAGATGGCGGCGGCAGGGCTCTGCGAGCGGGTCTATGGCGGCGCGCTGCCGGTTTCTCCCGCCGGCGGCAGCCTCAATCACCGCGCCGGTATCGCGCGCGATCGCAAACAGGCGCTGGCGGCGGCCGCCGTTTCGCAGATCGCAGCCGATATGACCGTGTTCTTCGATGCTGGCAGCACGAACCTGGCGATCGCCATGGCATTGCCGATGGATCTGCCGCTGACGGCGGTGACCAACGCGCCGTCGATTGCCGCGGCGCTGATCGACAAGCCGCTCGTCAACGTCATCCTGATCGGTGGACTGATCGATCGGCAGGTGGGCGGCGCGCTGGGGGCGAAGGCGATGCGCGACATGGAGCCATTGTCGCCGGATCTCTGCATTCTCGGCGCCTGCGGCGTCGATATCGCGGCGGGCGTCACCGTCTTCGGTTTCGAGGACGCGGAGTTCAAGCGCTTCGTCGCGACCAAAAGCCGGCAGGTGCTCGTCGCCGTCACCTCCGACAAGTTTGGCACGGCCGCGCCGCATGGCGTGCTTTCGGCCGCCGATTGCGGCTGCCTCGTGGTCGAGCGGGACGCCGATCCTCAGATGCTTGCGCGCTACCGCGATCTTGGCTGCAAGACGCTGGTTGCCGGCGAAACCGAATAGATATCGTTCAATGATGCGCCGGACGAGGAGTGCCGGCGCCAGTGCATAATGGGAAGAGACATGGATAATCACGTCAACACAGCGCTTCCGGTGAGAAGCGGATACGTCACCAAGAACAGGACGGCGGTGTCGCTGCTGTTCTTGATCAACGGCTTCACCGTTGGTTCCTGGGCGCCGAAGATTCCTGAATTCGCCGAGCGGCTGGAGCTCAGCAAGTTCCACCTCGGGCTGATGATCCTGGTGCTCGGTATCGGCTCGCTGACGCTGATGCCGCTTGCCGGCGCGCAGATCGCCCGGCATGGATCGCGGGTCGTGTCGCTTGCCATGGCCGTCTGCCTGTTGCCCGGCTTGCTGGCGCTGACGCTGGCGCCCAATATCGTGACGGCGGCAATCGCGATCTTTCTATTCGGCGGCTTCATGGGCGCCATGGATGTCGCCATGAACGCCAATGCGGTTGCCGTCGAGCAATCGATGCGGCGGGCGATCATGTCGTCCTGCCATGCCTTCTGGAGCCTCGGCGGCTTGATCGGCGCCGGCCTCGGCGGGCTTTTGATTGCGCATTTCGGCGTGTTCGCGCATGCCGTCGTCGCCACGGCTCTTGCGGCCATCACGCTTGCGGTTGCCTGGAACATGATCCTTGCCGACCAGCCGCATCCCGATACGAAGAAAGAGAAGACACGGCTGCCGATGGTGCCGCTGCCGTGGCTGCTCGGTCTCGTCGCGCTGTTTTCGATGATGCCTGAAGGTGCGGTGCTCGATTGGGGCGCGCTTTATCTCCGCGAGGAACTTGGTGCTTCGGTTGCGCTTTCCGGCTTCGGCTTCGCGGCCTTCTCGCTGACGATGGCGGCGATGCGCTTTGCCGGCGACCTCGTTCGTGATCGCCTGGGTGGCGTCATGACGCTCAGGATCTGCACCCTGTTCGCCATCGCGGGCATGCTTCTCGCAGGTTTCGCGCCGAATGCCGAGATCGCCATTCTCGGCTTCGCCTTCTGCGGTATCGGCATCTCCAACATGGTGCCGATCGCGTTTTCGGCAGCGGGCAATATTCCACATCTGAAGGCAGGTATCGGTATCTCGGTCGTCACCACCATGGGCTATTCCGGCATGCTGGTGGCACCGTCGGCGATCGGCTTCGTGGCGGAGCATGTCGGCTTCTCCGTGGTGTTCATGGCGCTGCCGGTGCTTCTCCTCGTCGTGCTGGCGCTTTCCCATCTGGCGCGCTACGCCGACGGCATTTCCGGTGGCGGTCACTGACAGACGTCAAACAAAGTGATGGATGCCGCGGGTTGACAAGCGGGCGGTCATGATCCACCTGAAAGGCACGAAATTTAAGGGTTCAAGAGCTCTATCCATGTCTTCAGCTACGGATTTTGATCCGAAACCGCGCCGCGCATCCGTTGCCGTCGATGTCGGCGGCGTCATCGTCGGAGGCGGCGCGCCCGTCGTCGTCCAGTCGATGACCAATACGGATACGGCCGATATCGATGCCACGGTCGCCCAGGTGGCCGCGCTCTACAAGGCCGGCTCCGAGCTTGTTCGTATCACTGTCGATCGCGATGAAAGCGCTGCCGCCGTGCCGCGCATCCGCGACCGGCTGCTGCGCCTCGGCATGGACGTGCCGCTGGTCGGCGACTTCCATTATATCGGCCACAAGCTCTTGGCCGATCATCCCGATTGCGCCGAGGCGCTGGCGAAGTACCGGATCAATCCCGGGAATGTCGGCTTCAAGGACAAGAAGGACAAGCAGTTCGGCGACATCATCGAGATGGCGATCCGCTACGACAAGCCGGTGCGTATTGGCGTCAACTGGGGTTCGCTCGACCAGGAACTGCTGACCGCGCTGATGGACCAGAATTCGGCGGCGGGTTCGCCGCTTTCGGCGCGCCAGGTCACCCGCGAGGCGATCGTGCAGTCGGCGCTGATCTCGGCCAATCTTGCCGAAGAGATCGGCCTGCCGCGCAACCGCATCATCCTGTCTGCCAAGGTCAGCCAGGTGCAGGACCTTATCGCCGTCTATTCCATGCTGTCCGAGCGTTCCGACCATGCGCTGCATCTCGGCCTCACCGAAGCCGGTATGGGCACAAAGGGCATCGTCGCCTCGTCGGCCGCCATGGGCTATGTGCTGCAGCACGGGATCGGCGATACGATCCGTGTATCGCTGACGCCGGAGCCGAACGGCGACCGCACGCGCGAAGTGCAGGTGGCGCAGGAAATCCTGCAGGTCATGGGCTTCCGCCAGTTCATTCCTGTTGTCGCCGCTTGTCCCGGCTGCGGCCGTACGACGTCGACGGTCTTCCAGGAGCTGGCGCAGAACATCCAGAACGACCTGCGCAAGAACATGCCCGTGTGGCGCGACAAGTATCCGGGTGTCGAGGCGCTCAACGTCGCGGTTATGGGCTGCATCGTCAATGGCCCGGGTGAAAGCAAGCATGCCGATATCGGCATCTCGCTGCCGGGCACGGGCGAAAGCCCGTCGGCGCCCGTCTATATCGACGGTCAGAAGGCGATGACGCTGCGCGGCCCGAATATCGCGTCGGATTTCGAGGCGCTGGTCGCCGATTACATCGAAAAGCGTTTCGGCCAGAACAGGACGGCGGCGGAGTAATCCGCGCCGTCGCTTTCCCTATCCAAAATCAGATGCGGCTGGTGAGAAGCTTCAGCCCTGCGAAGCAGTAGAAGGCTGCCATGGCGCCTTCGATCCAGCGACGCAGGCTTGAATAGATCTTCAGCGCCTGCGGTGTGGAGAAGAGCACGGCATAGCCCATGAAGACGATGAAGCCCGTCGTCAGGCAGATGCCGACGATCAGGCCGGCAACCGATGCCGGCGCGCCTTGCGGCATGCCCAGCGCAATGATCGCCAGCCATGCGAAGATCGCCTTCGGATTGGTGACGTGAATGCCATAGCCGCGCAGCAGCAACGCGCGCGTCGACATATTCTTTGGCGTCGTGGCCTGCTGGATATCGGGGTTGGCGCGGACGGCCTTGAAGGCCTTGTAGGCGAGATAGAGCAGATAGAGGCCACCGAAGATCTTCAGGATCTCAAGCGCGACCGCGTAGGTGTTGAGGATGGTGGCAAGCCCGAGTGCGGCCGCGCAGGCCCAGGTGAAGGAGCCGGCGAAAATGCCGAGCGAGATCGTCATGCCGGCCTTGCGGCCATGCATCATGGATGTCGAGACGATCGCCATGATGGCCGGGCCGGGGCTGATGACGGCAACGATATAGGCGATATAGGCGGGCAGGATCTGCGGAAGGTAGCTCAGGGTCTCGTGCATGGCGCTTCTCTTGGGAATGGCCGCGCATCGTTGCGGCCTTGCACCAAGTTCTAGGCGCGCCACGTGTCGCTCGGCAAGAGAGCAGAGCCTGAGCGGGCGCCGGAATCTTGTCTCGGTGACGCTTTTTCAGCGATTGCTAACGCTTGTCCGTCTCAGCTCTTGCGCTCGGCGATGAAGCGGGCGGCTTCGACGAGAACCGCGGCACGCTCGCCGTAGGGCTTCAGTAGGGTCTCGGCTTCCTTCACATGGGCTGAAAGCGTCGCCTCGGCCCAGGCCATGCCGTGCAGGCCCACCAGCGTGCCCTTGCCGCGTCCGGCGTCCTTGCCGGTTGCCTTGCCCATGGTGGCGCTGTCGGCGGTCAGGTCGAGGATGTCGTCGGCGAGCTGGAAGGCGAGGCCGATACGTTCACCGAACCGGCGCAATGTCGCGCGGTCTTCAGCCGGGCTGCCAGCCACGATGGCGCCCGCCTCGCACGCAAAGCGGATGAGGGCACCCGTCTTCATCGCCTGCAGCATGATGATGCCCTGTTCGTCCGGCGCCTGCTTCTCCGCGGCCAGATCGAGCGCCTGCCCGCCGGCCATGCCGCCGAGACCGGAGGCCCGCGACAGCGCCAGGATCAGCGCGACCTTACGCGCCTCGTCGAGGTCAGGTGTCGAGGCGATGATGTCGAAGGCGTAGGTGAGCAGGCTGTCGCCGGCGAGAATGGCGGTCGCCTCGTCGTAGGCGATGTGTACGGTCGGCTTGCCACGTCGCAGGTCGTCGTCGTCCATCGCGGGAAGGTCGTCGTGGACGAGCGAATAACAGTGAACGCATTCGAGTGCGGCGCCGATCCGCAAGGCGGCGTCGCGATTGCCGCCGAGCATCGTTGCCGTCTCGACAACCAGAAACGGGCGCAGCCGCTTGCCGCCGTTCAGCACCGCGTAGTGCATGGCCGAGCGCAGGTTTTCCGGACGGGCGATCTCGTCGTCCAGAACCTGTTGAGAAAGCAACGCGTCGAGCACGCCTTCGATCTCACGGGCGTTGGCTGCGAGCCGGCTTTCAAATGTCTTCAGATGCGCGTTCATGCGGCGTTGTTTGGCACGGGCGGGCTTGGGCTTGCAACGGAATTGTCGACAGAGCAACCAAGATTTCCTTTGTGTCTGGCAATGCCAGTTTGCAGGCGGTATGGAGAAGAGGGGAACGAGACTGGGTCAGGGGAATTGGACATCACGCCGGAGACAGACGACAGCATGGCCATGCCGATCCATCGGCGCGCCCTCGTTTGGCTGAAGGGTCGTTCGCTTATGATGCGTATTGTTCTGGCGATCGCCGCGCTGCTTGTCCTGCCCTATGCGCTGATCTTCCTTTACGTGCTGCCCTTCATCCATCCGGTCTCGACCTTGATGCTGCGCGATCTGGTGCTCTTGCGCGGCTATGACCGGCAATGGGTGTCGATCGACCAGATCTCGCCGGTTCTAGTGCAATCGGTGATGATGTCGGAAGACGGGCAATTTTGCTTCCATGGCGGCGTCGATTGGGGCGAGATGCGGATGCTGGTCACCGACACGCTGCGCGGTGAAGCGACGCGCGGCGGCAGCACCATACCGATGCAGACGGCGAAGAACCTGTTCCTGTGGAACAGCCGCTCCTTCGTGCGCAAGGCGATGGAACTGCCGCTGGCGGTGACCGCCGATTTCGTGTGGTCGAAGCGGCGGCTGATGGAGATCTATCTCAACATCGCCGAATGGGGGCCGGGCATCTACGGCATCGAGGCGGCGGCGCGCTATCATTTCAAGGTGCCAGCCTCGAAGCTCACCAGCCGGCAGGCGGCGCTGCTTGCCGTGTCGCTGCCCAATCCGATCGACCGCAATGCCGGCAAGCCGGGTCGCGGCCTGCGCAGTCTCGCCGGCGTCATCGAGCGCCGGGCGCGCAATTCCGGCGAATACATCAGATGCATTTATGACTGACATCAGAAGATGTCGCTGGTGACCCCGGATGTCATCTGGCATGCGTGATCGCACGTATGAGGGATGATGCGCGCGGCCCGGCCGCGCCTGCTTGCAAGGGAGAGATCTTTGGACCGGCTGACGCTCTATATCGGCAACAAGAATTATTCCTCCTGGTCGTTTCGTCCGTGGATCGCGCTTGCCGCGGCTGGCATACCATTCGACGAGGTGCTCGTTCCCTTCGACATGGCGGCCGGCAATCCGCATTTCCGGGCGTTTTCGCCGACCGGGCAGGTGCCGGTGCTGCAGCATGGCGCCACCCGCGTGTGGCAGTCGCTTGCGATCATCGAATATGTCGCCGAACTTTATCCCGAAGCCGGACTGTGGCCGAAGGCGCGCGACAAGCGGGCCGTCGCACGCGCGGTGTCGATGGAGATGCTCTCCGGCTTCAGGGCGCTGCGCAACGCCTGTCCGATGAACATGCGCCGGCCGAAGGGGCGCATTGCGCTCGCTGACGGTGTCATGGCTGATGTGGCGCGCATCGAGACGATCTGGCGGGATCTGCGCGCCCATTCCGGCGGCCCCTTCCTGTTTGGTGAATTCTCCGGCGCCGATGCGATGTTCGCGCCTGTCGTCAATCGCTTCGAGATCTACGATCTGGTGGCGTCGGGCGATACGTTGAGCTATATGGCGGCGATGAAGGCCCTTCCGGCCTGGAAGGCCTGGGAGGATGCGGCGCGCGCGGAGCCCTGGATCGTCGAGGAAGACGAGGTCTGATGAGAGATTCAAGTGAATCTCAAAAAATAAAGCTGGGGACTGGTCAAGCCCCTCCAAGGCATGTATAAGCGCGCAAAATTTCCGAAATCGCGATATGTCGTTTCGGCCGCCAGTCTGGCCGTTGGATGTGTTCGCCTGTGAAGTGGAGTAAGAAAAATGGCTGTACCTAAGAGAAAAACAAGCCCGTCCAAGCGCGGTATGCGCCGCTCTGCTGACGCGCTGAAGGCCCCGACCTACGTTGAAGACAAGAACTCCGGCGAACTGCGTCGCCCGCACCATATCGATCTGAAGACCGGTATGTACCGCGGCCGTCAGGTTCTGACGCCGAAGGAAAGCGCATAATTTCATTATGCGTTCTGCTTCAGCAGAATTCGCAAGGCCGGCCGTGTGCCGGCCTTTTGCGTTTTGGCAATAATATATCGCATGATCACTTGAAGTGACGCGGTGATTTACGGCACTATTCTTCCACCGAGGGAGAATACCGCCACATGTTCACTGCAATTCCGCTGATGGTCGTGCCTTTCATTCTCTATAATCTTGCGATGGTCGGGTTCATGGGCAGCGGCGGACTTCCCGCGCTTCACAATGACCTTATCGTACTGTCGATGATCTCAGGGGCGATCTGGAGCATGTCGCTCGGCGACCTGTTCATCGTCGTCGCACTCGTCGTCCTGTTCTTCGAGATCTTGCGCGCAACGCGCAACGCGCGCGGCAGCCTGGCCAACCACATGCTGTCCATGCTTGTTTTCATCGCGTTTCTGGTGGAGTTCCTGCTTGTTCCCGATGCGGCGACGCAGGTGTTCTTCATCCTTCTGACGATCGCGCTGATCGATGTCGTCGGCGGCTTCGCGGTATCGATCCGCAGCGCCGGGCGGGATGTCTCTATCGGGCTGTGAGTTTCGGCATCTCCTCGAGCCATGGCCAGAGGAGATGCGAAGCGATGGGATCTGGTATCAGAGACTGTCGAGCTTGCTCTGAAGCGCGCGCAGCTGTTCCTTGAGTTCGTCGATGTCCTTGGCCTCGGCCTTGCGGCTTTCCTTGGCGGCAGTCGCCGGCGCCTTGAAGGGTGAGAACATCTGCATGGCCTGCTGAAACATCTCGGTGTTGCGGCGCACCTGGTCCTCGACCATCTGCATCGGCAGCTGCAGGTTCTTGGTCAGCGGCGTCTCGCCGAAGGCGCGCGTCACCTGCTCGCGCATCTGCGTCTGCTGCTCGGTAAAGGCGCGCATGGAGTGTTCCAGGAAGCTCGGAACCACCATCTGCATCTGGTCGCCATAGTAAGTGATCAGCTGGCGTAGAAAGGAAATGGGTAGCAGCGTGTTGCCGGTCTTCGATTCCTGCTCGAAGATGATCTGCGTCAACACGGAATGCGTGATGTCGTCGCCGCTCTTGGCGTCCTGTACGGTGAAGTCCTCTCCCTTCTTCACCATCTCCGCCAGGTCTTCCAGCGTCACGTATGTGCTGGTGCCCGTGTTATACAGTCGGCGATTGGCGTATTTCTTGATTGCTACCTGGCCCTCATTCTTCGCCATATGAATCTCCCAAAGCCCGTCTTATTGTCATTGAAATTCCTCCACTTGGGAGTGTAGACGCAAAATCGGGCCGGTGACAATCTCTTTGTGCGATGCGGCAAGCCCCTTTTAGTGCAAGACAATTCACGCAGCGTAAGTTCTTTCGAAAATTCGCATGTGCTGTCTTGTCGTTTGACTTGGCGATGAAGCTTTGTCAGTTTCAACCTATATGTGGTGGAGCAAACGAGGAGACCTTCATGTCCAGTCCGTCTATCGTCATCGCCAGCGCCGGCCGTACGGCTGTCGGTTCGTTCAACGGCGCTTTCGCCACCGTCGCCGCCCATGAATTGGGTGCCGCGGCCGTCAAGGGCGCGCTCGATCGGGCGGGTGTCGATGCGTCCGAAGTGGACGAAGTCATCCTGGGACAGGTGCTGCCGGCGGGCGAGGGGCAGAACCCGGCGCGCCAGGCTGCGATGAAGGCCGGCGTTCCCAAGGAAGCGACCGCCTGGGGGATCAACCAGCTCTGCGGGTCCGGCCTGCGCGCGGTCGCGCTCGGCATGCAGCAGATAGCGCTCGGCGATGCGAAGATCATCGTCGCCGGCGGCCAGGAATCCATGTCGATGGCGCCGCATGCAGCGCACCTGCGCGCCGGCACCAAGATGGGCGACATGAAGATGGTCGATACCATGATCAAGGACGGCCTGACGGACGCTTTCTACGGCTACCACATGGGCGTGACCGCCGAAAACATCGCCCGCCAGTGGCAGTTGACGCGCGAGGAGCAGGACATGTTCGCCGTCGCCTCGCAGAACAAGGCCGAGGCCGCGCAGAAGGCCGGACGTTTCGCCGACGAGATCATTCCCTTCGTCATTCAGGGGCGCAAGGGCGATGTCACGGTCGATGCGGACGAATATATCCGCCACGGTGCCACCATGGAGGCGATGGCGAAGCTTCGCCCGGCGTTCGACAAGGAAGGGACGGTCACGGCCGCCAACGCCTCGGGTCTCAATGACGGCGCAGCGGCTGCCGTGCTGATGACTGAACAGGAAGCATCGCGTCGCGGCATTCAGCCGCTGGCGCGCATCGTCTCCTGGGCCACCGCCGGCGTCGATCCGCAGATCATGGGCACCGGGCCGATCCCGGCTTCGCGCAAGGCGCTGGAGAAGGCCGGCTGGTCGATCAACGATCTCGACCTCGTCGAGGCCAACGAGGCCTTCGCCGCGCAGGCCTGCGCGGTCAACAAGGACCTCGGCTGGAACCCCGAGATTGTCAACGTGAATGGCGGGGCGATCGCCATCGGCCATCCGATCGGCGCATCCGGCGCGCGCGTGCTCAACACGCTCTTGTTCGAGATGAAGCGCCGCGGCGCCAGGAAGGGACTTGCGACATTGTGCATCGGCGGCGGAATGGGCGTCGCCATGTGCTTCGAAGCACTCTAATAGCCTGCTTTATATCGTGTGATGGTTGAGCTCCGGGGATAGCGGAGCCTTACATATGGGGAGCGGAACATGAGCAGAGTCGCTGTTGTCACCGGCGGTACGCGCGGTATTGGCGCCGCCATTTCACTGGCCTTGAAGAGTGCAGGCTATCGGGTCGCGGCCAATTATGCCGGCAATGACGAGGCAGCCCAAGCGTTTCACGCGGAGACCGGCATTCCAGTCTTCAAGTGGGACGTGTCGAGCTATGAAGCTTGTTCGGAAGGCCTAGCGCAGATCGAGGCTGAGGTCGGCCCGATCGAGGTGCTGGTCAACAATGCCGGCATCACGCGCGACGCGATGTTCCACAAGATGACGCCGCAGCAATGGCACGAGGTGATCAACACCAATCTCACCGGCCTGTTCAACATGACGCATCAGGTCTGGGCCGGCATGCGCGAGCGCAGCTTCGGGCGGATCGTCAATATCTCGTCGATCAATGGTCAGAAGGGCCAGATGGGGCAGGCGAACTATTCGGCGGCAAAGGCCGGCGATCTCGGCTTCACCAAGGCCCTTGCCCAGGAAGGGGCGGCGAAGAACATCACCGTCAACGCCATCTGCCCCGGTTATATCGGCACCGAAATGGTGCTGGCGGTTCCGGAGAAGGTGCTCAACGAGCGCATCATTCCGCAGATTCCCGTGGGGCGTCTGGGCACGCCCGAGGAGATCGCGCGATGCGTGGTGTTTCTGGCTTCGGATGATGCCGGCTTTATCACCGGCTCGACGCTCAGCGCCAATGGCGGGCAGTTGTTCGTCTAAAGCGCATCGCGCTCTAGCGATGCATGCTTAGCGGATCGAGGCGGTATGTTCGGTATCGCTGACGGTCGTCTGGTGCGACGGCTTATGCGGGGTCTTGCTCGTGTCATACGGGTTGAGCGAGGCCGCATAAGTGGCGAGCGCAATCGTCAAGATTGCCGCAGCGCCGATGATCTTTGTCATTGTCTTTCCCTCCCAAGCCGGTCGAGGCATTCCTGATCCCGACCGGTGTCGATATTGGGGCGAATTCGAGGAATTATTCGGTCATTCAACCGTTGGGATGGTGCCGATCTCGGACCTTCACAGGCAAATGGACGCGCACCTGGTTTTCAGTGCGGAGCGCCATTGCTGCCGTTGCGAGAAATGCCGCCGCGATCAGGATGGCGGTTGCCGAATTCAGGATGATCTGGGCCATGATTTTGTCCTCTCACAGGGGCGGCGCATCTGCGTGCCGCCGTTTCGTGAGGGGGAATATGAGCCTGTCGGCCGTTGCCGAATAGACCAGGCTTTAGCGACCGATTGTCAACACTTGGTTGACAATCGCCATTTCACGGTCACGCAGGCTCGCCGCTGATCCAGGTCTGGTTGACCTTGATGCCGTCGGTCATATGCACGAGATCGGCGCGCAGGCCGGGCGCGAGGCGGCCACGGTCATCGAGCTTCAGGAAGCGGGCCGGGTAGAGCGTTGCCATGCGCAACGCTTCTGATAGCGACAGATCGAGATAGGTGAGGCCGTAGCGGATCGCCGAGGCCATATCGACGTCGGAGCCGGCGAGCGTGCCGTCTGACAGCACCAGTCTCGAGCAGAAGGCGCCGGTCTCGCGGCGCACCGTGCGGCCGTTCAGCGTAAAGCTGTTCTCTGTGGAACCCACCAGCGACATGGCGTCGGTGACGAAGAACAGCTTGCCCTCGCCGCGCTTGGCTCTCAGAGCCGTGCGCAGCGCCTTGGGATCGACGTGATGCCCATCGGCGATGATGCCGCACCAGACGGCCGGGTTATCGATTGCCGCTCCCACCAGCCCGGGCGTGCGATGGCCAAGCTGGCTCATGGCGTTGAAGAGATGCGTCACCCCACGGGCGCCAGCGTCGAAGCGCGCCTCGGCGGCCTCGCTCGTGCAATCGGAGTGACCGATACTGACGGTGACGCCTGCCTCGCTCAGTTCGCGCACCTGTCGTGCCGTGACCTGCTCGGCCGCCATCGTCACCAGCAGCGTGCCGATCGCCTCGGCGGCGGCGGAAAGCGCCTTGACGTCGCGGTCGTCAACCGGGCGCATAAGTTCGGCCAGATGCGCGCCCTTGCGGGCAGGCGCGAGATGGGGACCCTCAAGATGGAGGCCGGCCACGCCGCGGTTCGCCTTGACCGCTTCTTTCGCAGCGTCGATCGCGGCGGCCGTGGCTTCACCGGTATCGGTGATCAGCGTCGGCAGCAGCGACGTCGTGCCATAGGGGCGATGGCCCTCGGCGATGCGGTACATGGAGGCGGGCGATGGCTCGTCGTTGAGCATACGGCCGGCGCCGCCATTCACCTGAGCATCTATGAAGCCGGGTGCGAGGATGCCGCGGTCGAGCGTGATCGTTTCGCCATCAGGCAGGTCGTTCAGGCTGGCGATCGTCTCTATGCGGCCGTCTGCGACGACAAGCGCCTTGTCGTCGTGAAAGCGCTCGCCGTCGAAGATGCGGGCGCCGGTAAAGATCTTGCGCGACATCAGACGGTCTCCGTCACCTTCAGGAGGTTCGCCGGCTTGTCGGGGTCGAAGCCCTTGCGGCGCGTGACCGCCTCGATCATGCGGTAGTAGACGAGCAGCGAAACCAGCGGGTCCAGGAGGCCGTTGCCGGTCGTGGGGACGCGCAGGTTGATGCCGGGGAGTTCTTTGGTCGAGAAGGGCACGGTGGTGGCGCCAAGGTTGCTCAGGCGCTCCAGCGCCTTGACGTTGTTGGCGTAAGCCGCGTCATCGGGCGTGAAGGCAAGGATCGGGAAGCCCGGCTGGACGAGGCGCATCGGGCCGTGCATGAGTTCGGCGAGCGAGAAGGCTTCGGCATGCAGGCCGGAGGTCTCCTTGGCCTTCAGCGCCGCTTCGAGCGCGATGGCGAAGGCCGGACCGCGGCCGCCGGTGTAGAGCGAGGTGGCGTTGAAGAGCACGTCTTCGGCGGCAGCCGTATCGATGCCCGATGTGGCGCTCAGCGCTTCGGGAAGCTTTTCAAGGGCTGCCTGCAGGTCGCCACTGGCGCCGATTGCCGCCGTGACGCCCGAGAGGGCCGCCACCGAGGCGATGAAGGACTTGGTCGCCGCGACGCTCTTTTCGGCGCCGGCGTTGAGGTCGAGCACGAGATCGGCCTGCTTGGCGAGCGGGCTGTCGGTGACGTTGACGACGGCAATGGTGGTCGCGCCGCCGCGCTTGGCCGCTTCCTGGAGCGCCACGATATCGGGGCTCGCGCCAGACTGCGATACGGTGAAGTGAATGCCACCCTTGAGGCGCAGCGGCGTGCCATAGACCGACGCGATCGACGGGCCGACAGAGGCCACCGGAATGCCGCAGGTGATCTCGAAGAGATACTTGAAGAAGGTAGCGGCATGGTCGGACGAGCCGCGCGCGGCGGTGGTGACGACGCTTGGCGCGTTCTTGGAAAAGAGCTTGGCGATCTCGTCGAAAACAGGCTTTTCCTTGCGCAGCAGCGTCGCGACCACCTCGGGAGATTGGCCGGCTTCCTGCAACATCAGCGATTGGGTTTCACTCATAGCTCGTCTCCAATTCTCAATTCTGCAACAAAATCATATGCATCGCCACGATAGTGGGAGCGGGTGTATTCAACGACGCGCTGGTCTTCCAGGCGCGATACGCGTTCGATCAGAAGGGCGGGTGCGCCGGCCGCGACGTCGAGCGCTGCCGCCGAGGTCGCGTCGAGCGTGACGGCGGAGAGCTTCTGCAGCGCGCGCACCGGACGGTGGCCGCTTGCCGTCAGCGCGTCGTAGAGCGAGCCTTCGCCGCCGGCGGTGTCATCGAGAAACTTGACGGGGACCACCGAGCGATCGATCGCCAGCGGTAGCCCGTCGGCAAGCCGCAGGCGATCGAGGCGCAACACACGCTCGTCGACGCCGAGGCCCAGCAGGAAGGCTTCCTCCGGCGAGGGCTTGTTGATGGTGCGCGACAGGATCCGCGCCGCCGGCACGCGGCCGCGCGAGCGCATGTCTTCGGAGAAGGACGAAAGCCGCCAGAGCGACTGCTCCATACGTTCCACCTTGGCGGAGACGAAGGTGCCGCTGCCGTGGCGTGATTCCAGCGTGCCTGAATTCAGGAGATCGCGATAGGCGGTGCGCACCGTGACGCGACCAATCTTCAGGGCTTCCGCCAGATCGCGCTCGCTTGGCAGTGCGGCACCGGGCTTGAGAAGCCCCTCATTGATCAGTCCGGTCAGTGTCTGCGCGAGACGGCGATAGAGAGGTCCGCTGCGCGCTGTGTCGCGCAGTCCGCGTGCCTCGATCTCGGCTATCAGACTGGTTCTATCCATGAGATTAAAATAGAACCTCTTTGGAACCAATTGCAAGCGCTAACTTGCATGAAAAAACCCTCGCAGAGCTCTGCGAGGGTTTGATGACATCAGAAGCGGTCGGCTTGCTGCTGTCAGCTCTTGGAGAATATGTAGTCCGTTTCCTGGCGCAGCACTTCGCCGGGGCGCAGAACCGCGTTGGGGAAGCCCTCGTGGTTGATGGCGTCGGGCCAGATTTGGGTTTCCAGGCAGAAGCCGGCGAAGGGGCCGTATTTGCGGCCGCCGATGCCAGGCACCGGCACATCGAGCTTGAAGGCGGCGTAGAACTGGACGCCGGGCTCGGTCGTTCGCACTTCCATCGACACGCCGGAATAGAGGCTGCGCGCGAGCACCACGGAGCGCTTGGCGACACGTTCGGATGAGAGGCAGAAATTGTGGTCGTAGAGCGCCTGGGTGTCGCCCTCGAAGCGCTTCAGCGAGGCCATTTCGCGGAAATCGAAGACCGTGCCTTGCACCGGGCGGATCTCGCCGGTCGGGATCTGGCGCTCGTCGGTTGGAAGATAGCTGTCGGCCGCGATCATGATGTCGTGGCCAAGCGTGTCGTCGCGACCATCGAGATTGAAATAGGCGTGCTGGCAGACATTGGCGATGGTCGGCTGGTCGCTGGTCGTCTCGTAGACGACCGAGAGTTCGCCGTCGCCATGCACGCGGTAGGTGACGAGTATGGTGCAATTGCCGGGATAGCCGCCGCGGCCATCGGCGTCGACGATCTTCAGGACGACGCGGTCGTTGTCATGCTCGACGATCGTCCAGTTGCGCAGCGCGATGTTCTCGAAGCCGCCATGCAGGTGGCTGACGCCGTTTTCGTTGAGGTCGAGCTGATAATTCTTGCCGTCGATCGTGAACTTGCCGCCGCCGATGCGGTTGGCGTTGCGGCCGGGTGTCGCGCCGAAATAGGCGGAATGAGCGGGATAGCTGTCGAAATCATCGAAGCCGAGCGTGAGCGGCGCGTCATGGCCCTCGAGCCTGAGGTCCTGGATGACGGCGCCCCAGGTGATCACCTTGGCGGTCAGGCCGCCGCCCGAGATTTCGACGCGATGGACGGTTTCGCCCGTCTTCGTCGTTCCAAAAACGTCCCGCTTCAATCCATCCGCCATCCTGTTTCCTCCCCGGTTCGCGTCCGCAATTTCGGGCCAGAACCTGCTCTCAATTGAATGAAATCGCAACCGCCGCGATATAAAAAACAAACGCCGCCGGTCAGGTCCGGCGGCGTGTCAAGCAAAGCGAAAAGATCTCAGCCGTCCTCGCCAATATCTTCCAGATTGTAAGGTGTCGTCTGGTAGATTTCGTTGATCCAGTTGCCGAACAGCAGATGCGCGTGGCTGCGCCAGCGGTTCTGCGGCGGGATCGACGGGTCGTTATGCGGGAAATAGTTGTGCGGCATCTTGATCGGGACGCCGGCATTCACATCGCGAAAATACTCGTCACCGAGCGATGTCGAATCATATTCGACGTGGTTGAAGATATAGAGCCGGTTGCCCTTCTTCTCGTGAACGAGGCACACGCCCATCTCGCTCGATTCCATCAGGATTTCCAGCGTGTCGGATTTTTCGATATCGGCGCGGCGCACTTCCGTCCAGCGCGAGACCGGAACCTCGAAATTGTCGGAGAAGCCGTTGAGATAGACCGACGACGGCTTGAGGTTTTTGTGGCGGTAGACGCCGAAGGCCTTTTCCGTCAGCGCGTGCTTGGGAATATCGTGGAAATGGTAGATCGCGGCCATCGCGCCCCAGCAGACATTCATCGCGGAGTGCACGTTGGTGCGCGTCCAGTCGAAAATCTGCTGCATTTCATCCCAATAAGTAACGTCTTCGTATGGAAGCGTTTCGATCGGCGCGCCAGTGATGATGAAGCCGTCGAACTTCCGGTGTTTGATCTCCTCCCAGGTCTGGTAGAAGGAGAAGAGATGATCTTCCGAGGTGTTCTTCGCCTTGTGGTTCCCGACGCGAACAAGCGACAGCTCGACCTGCAGCGGCGAGGCGCCGATGAGGCGCGCCATCTGGATCTCGGTCTTGATCTTGTTCGGCATGAGGTTCAGAAGCCCGATCTGCAGGGGGCGAATGTCCTGACGGATCGCGGCCGTCTCGGTCATCACGCGCACACCTTCCTGAACCAGGGTTTCAAAGGCGGGCAGGGTATCGGGGATCTTGATCGGCATAGCGGTCACTCGATGAAAAAACGAAAATATCGCTATCGGTCCGCACGCGGCCCTTTAGCAACTTCTTTAACGTGGCTGCAAGCCGGCCGGCCAAATCACCACGGAGCGCTCTAAATAGACCCAGTCAGGCCGCGAATCAATGACCGATACGTGGCGTCGCCTATTTGCCGAGGTAACTCGCGCATTACCTGATGCTAGAAACTGTTGCTGGACAGGCTGACTCACGGTGCTATTCAGGGGCTACATACGCGTAAGGAAGCATGATGGCAGAGGACGTCAAAAGCAGACCGAGCATCCAGGGGCAGGACCGGGTAGGGTATGATCTCAGCCTGATCTTCCGCCTCAAGGTGATGTTTTCGGCATTCTGGCATTCCAGGGTGCGCGCGCCGGTGCTCATTCTCTCGACGGCGTTGATCGGGATCATTCTGGCGACGGCCTATGCCACCGTCATCCTCAACCAGTGGAATGCGCCATTCTACGACGCCATCTCGCGCCGCGACCTGCCCGGATTTTTCCACCAGCTGAAGATCTTCGCGCTGATCGCCGGCATGCTGCTTTTGCTCAACGTGGTGCAGGCCTGGCTGAACCAGATGACGGCGCTTTACATGCGCGAGGGGCTGACGCGCGATCTTGTCGACCAGTGGCTGCAGCGCAAGCGGGCGCTCAGGCTCGCCTCCAGCGGGCTGATCGGTGTCAATCCGGATCAGCGCTTGCATGAGGATGCTCGCAATCTGGCGGAAAGCACGACCGGGCTCGTCATCGGCCTGGTGCAATCGACGATCCTGCTGGTGAGCTTCATCGGCGTTCTCTGGGAACTGTCGAGCGGCTTCGTCTTCCGCTTCGGCGAGTACGCCTTTTCCATTCCGGGCTATATGGTCTGGGCGGCGATCTTCTACGCCGCGTCCGCCTCGGTGCTCAGCCAGCTCGTCGGGCGCAAGCTCGTCAAGCTCAATGCGGACCGCTTCTCCAAGGAAGCCGAGCTGCGTTTCGCGCTGATGCATGCCAACGAGAATATTCCGGCGATCACGGCTGCGCGTGGCGAGGAGAATGAACGGGGGCGGATCAACACCGATATCAGCGCCGTTCTCGCCGTCATCAAGAAGCTGGCGATGGCAAACGTCAACCTGACCTGGGTGTCGGCTGGCTACGGCTGGCTCGTCGTCGTCATTCCGATCATCGTGGCCGCACCCGCCTATTTCTCCGGTGGCCTCACCTTCGGCCAGCTGATGATGTCGGTCGGCGCGTTCAACCAGGTCAACACGGCGCTGCGCTGGTACGTGTCAAACTTCGGCCCAATCGCCGAATGGCGCGCAACCTTGATGCGCGTCACCGATTTCCGCCAGGCATTGACCACCATGGGCGACGACGTCGATCTCAAGGAAACGATCGCCTATGAGCGCAGCGCGCCGGGTACGCTGACGCTCGAGGATGTGACGATCGCCACCAAGATGGACGAGGAGATCGACCAGTGCGGCGGCTTCCGCCTGCATGAGGGCAGCGTCACCATCAAGGCCGGCGAGAAGGTGATGATCAACGGCGATCACAACGTCAATCGCAAGCTGTTGTTCCTGGCGATGTCGGAGCTGTGGCCGTGCGGCAGCGGCAAGATCGGCCTGCCACCCACCGACGACATGCTGTTCGTGCCGCAATCGGCCTATATTCCGGGTGGTACTTTGCGCGAAGCGCTGGCGTTTCCCGCAGCCGCCGACACCTACAAGAACGACGATGTGGTGGCCGCGCTCGAAAAGGCGGGGCTGCACAATCTCATTGCTCGTCTGGACACGCGCGCGCGCTGGGACAAGCTGCTCGATGCCGATGAACAGCGGGCTATCGGTTTCGCGCGCCTCTTGCTGGTTCGGCCACAATGGATGGTCTTCGACGAAGTGCTCGAGGGTATGGAGCCCGAGTGGCAGTCGACGATGATGAAGGTGCTCGAGGCGATGCCGGATGCGACGATGATCTATATCGGCCGCTCCGACGCCTATATCGAGGCCTTCCATCCACGCGTGCTGCATCTCGAAGCACTTGCCGCGAAGCCCGACGAAAACAAGGTGGCGGACAAGGCGCCGAACACGCCGGCGCCTGCGCTCTGATCGTCTCGATCGGGATCACATCGGTGGAACGATGCCGTTGGTGCCGACCGTGACCTGTGCCGCAGAGACCGTTCCGTCCGCTGCCTTCTCGCCCATGACGATGACATGCGCGCCCGGCGTCAGGTCCGACTTCTGCGCGGCGGTGAAGGTCACGATCGGCGTATCGTCCGATATCGAGATGGTCTTTTCCTTGCCCTGATAGGTCAGCGTCACGGTGTGGCCATCGACGGATTTGACTGCCTTGGCAACGGTCGCATTGGTCATGCTGCTGTTGGGCTTCAGATCCCAGGGGCGGCTGCCTTCGCCGGTGCCTTTCATGGCTGCCGGAAAGATCAGAACCTCAAGCGCGCCATCGCCGCCGTCCTGTTTGGGCAGCGAGGCGATGCCGACGAAATCGCCCGGCTTGATGTCTTCGACCGACGCCTTCTTGATGCCGCCAACCTTCCATTCCGGCTTCAACGCAATGGTCTGGTCGGCGCCCTCGCGGGTCTTGACGACGAGCGTGTCGCCGCTGAGGCTGGCGATATCGCCACGGACGCGCACGCGCTGGGCGTCAGCCGCCGATGTGATCTGCGACGTGCTCAGAAGAATGCCGACGGCAAGCGCCGCGACATGGCTGGTAATCAGATAGCGAGACATGGGTTTTCTCCTCTTGGCTCCGGGGGCGGGAGCCTTCGGGAGCTTAGGCACGAGGTCTCGGCGCTGGCCAATCAATGAAATGTGAGGGTTTCCGGCTCGGAGACGGGAACTATCTGGCAAGATATCGCCAATGGGCAGGAGAGCTTGAATGCCGGAGGAGAGCCTTGCGGATTTGTATCGCGCCTATATCGGCTGCCTGAATTCTCAGGATTGGGAAAACCTCGGCACCTATGTCGGGCAGGATGTGCGCTATAACGGCCAAGTGGTTGGCCTGGATGGCTATCGGCAGGCGCGTGAGGCCGAGTTTCGTGCGATCCCCGACCTCCATTTCGACGTCCGGATTCTGATCGCCGATGACACCACGGTGGCCAGCCGGCTGAATTTCAACATCAGCCCGCAAGGCACATTCCTTGGGCTGCCCGTCAACGGCAGGCGGATCTCGTTTTCCGAGAACGTGTTCTACGAATTTACCGACGGCAAGATCGCAAACGTGTGGTCGATCGTCGACAAGGCGGCGATCGAGGCTCAGCTTTCGACGGCGTAGAGGGCGATCAGCCCTCCAGCTCTTCCCGGAGCATCTCGAGCTCCAGCCACTCCTCTTCCATCTTCACCAGGCTGTCGCGGAATTTCTCCATCTCGGCGGCCAGGCGGTTGAAGGTCGTGGGGTCCTTGGAGAAGAGGTTGGGGTCGGCCATCTTTTCCTCGCGCTTGGCGATCTCGGCTTCGGCCTTGGCCATTTCTTTGGGCAGGTTTTCGAGGGCGAACTTCTGCTTGAAGGAGAGCTTTCCCTTGCCCTTGGGCGCTTCGGCGGCCGGTGCCGCGTCCTGCGCTTTCGCCTTTTCGGCTTTCTCCGCCTTCTTGCGCTCGTCGGCGGCACCCTTGCGCTGCGCCAGCATGTCGGAATAGCCACCGGCATATTCGATCCAGCGGCCATCGGGCGCATCGGGAACAGCAGGTGCGATCGTCGAGGTCACGGTGCGGTCGAGGAAGTCACGGTCGTGGCTGACGAGGATGACGGTGCCAGGGAAGCCGGCGACGACCTCTTGCAGGAGGTCCAGCGTCTCGATGTCGAGGTCGTTGGTCGGTTCGTCGAGGATAAGCAGGTTGGATGGCCGCGCCAGCATGCGGGCGAGCATCAGGCGGGCGCGCTCGCCGCCAGAGAGGTTCTTGATCGGCGTGCGGGCCTGCTCCGGCTGGAACAGGAATTCCTTCATGTAGCCGGTGACGTGGCGCTGCTCGCCGTTGACAAGCAGGTTCTCGCCGCGCCCGTCGGTCAAGTAGTGCGCCAGCGTGTCCTCGGGGTTCAGATCCTCGCGCTTCTGGTCGAGCGTTGCGATCTCCAGATTGGTGCCGAGCTTGATGATGCCGGTATCGGGGGGCAGCTGGCCGGTCAGCATTTTCAGAAGCGTCGTCTTGCCGGCGCCGTTCGGGCCGACGAGGCCGATGCAATCGCCGCGATGAACGCGGATCGAAAACGGCGTGACGATCGGGCGCTCGCCATAGGTCTTGGTGATCTTGTCGGCTTCGATGACGAGCTTGCCGGATTCCTGCGCGTCGGAAACGGTCGCCTGAACGGTGCCCTGCGGACCCTTGTGGCCGCGATAGCTGGCGCGCATCGTCTGCAGTTCGCCGAGGCGGCGCATGTTGCGCTTGCGGCGGGCGGTGACGCCGTAGCGCAGCCAGTGCTCTTCGCGCTCGATCGCCTTGCCGAGCTTGTGCTGCTCCATCTCCTCGGCTTCCAGAACCTGGTCGCGCCAGGCCTCGAAATGGCCGAAGCCACGATCGAGGCGGCGCGAGGTGCCGCGGTCGAGCCAGACGGTGGCGGTGGAGACCTTTTCGAGGAAGCGACGGTCGTGCGAGATCAGCACCAGCGCGCTGCGGGTCTTCTGCAGCTCGCCTTCCAGCCATTCGATGGTGGGGAGATCGAGATGGTTGGTCGGCTCGTCCAGGAGCAGAATATCGGGCTCGGGCGCCAGAACGCGGGCAAGGGCCGCGCGGCGCGCTTCGCCGCCGGAGAGGTTCTTCGGGTCTTCCTCGCCGGTGAGGCCGAGATGCGAGAGAAGATAGGTGACGCGGTATGGATCGTCGCCCGGTCCAAGCCCCGCTTCCGCATAGGCCTGCACGGTGCTGTAGCCGGCGAAATCGGGCGCCTGTTCGAGATAGCGCACGGTCGACGACGGATGGCGGAACACTTCGCCGGACTGCGCCTCGACCATGCCGGCGGCGATCTTCAGGAGCGTCGACTTGCCGGAACCGTTGCGGCCGACAAGGCAGATCTTGTCGCCGGGCTCCACCTGCAGGGCAGCGCCCGCCAGAAGCGGCGCGCCGCCGAAGCTCAGGAAGATATCGTCGAGTTTAAGGATAGGGGGCGCCAAAAATCAGACTCCGGAAAGATCGTAAGGGCGGGCGAGCACGATGGCGCGGCCGCTTTCAAGCGAGAAGCGCACGGGGCCTTCCGCGACATTGGAAATGGTGCGCGACGAGCCGAAGGGCAAATGGAAATCGCTGAGCGGGTAGCGGGCGTTCTCGATGAAGAGGCCGTTGAGTTCGCTGAAGGCGGGCACGGAAAACAGGCTGTTCTTCGGCAGGTCGAGCGTGATGCTGCCCGCGATCAGCGGCACGGCTTCTTCCGTGCCCGAGGTCAGGAGTACATCGAGGCCGGTTTCTGCCAGACTGACGGCGTAGAGCAGGTGCTGCAACGCGTGGTCGGAACGGTCGCCAGAGAGGGCGCCCACGAGGATCAGCCGTGTCGCGCCACGCGCAATCGCTTCCGACACGGCGATCTCGCCGTCGGTGGCGGCCTTGGCGGCGGGGTAGGGCTTTCTCGGGATGTCCGAGAATGCGGCCGTCAGATCATCCGGCGTGGAATCGAAATCGCCGACCCAGAGCTCCGGCCTGACACCGAGCGCCAGCGCGTGCCGCATGCCACCATCGGCCGCGATGAAACGGCTGCCGGAGACGGCGACGCGAAGGCGCTCCGTGATGTGCAGCTCGCCGCCGAGCAGGATGGTGAAGGTGGATTGGCTCATGGGCATTGCCCATAGCGCAAAGCGGAGGAAAAGGGAAAGGGCGCGGACAGGGTTTGTCCGCGCCCTCTGGCGTTTCTGCGATAAAGGTTGGGTTTAGAAACGGTAGGTCACACCGGCGCCGATCAGCCAAGGATCGAGCTTGGCCTTGCCGGTCATGTCGGCGCCGCCGACGTTCACGTTGAAATCGGGACGCAGAAAGATCTTCTTGACGTCGACGTTGAGGCCCCAGTGCTCGTCGAACATGTAGTCGAAGCCGGCCTGGAGCGCGACGCCGAAGGTGTTGTCGATGTCGAGGCTCTGGGCGCTCTTGCCCTTCTCGTTGTAGAAGATCGTGTAGTTCAAGCCGGCGCCGACATAGGGCTTGAAGTTGCCGAAATCGTTGAAGTGATACTGCAGCGTGACGGTCGGCGGCAGCAGCCAGGTCTTGCCGACATCGCCGAGGCTTTCGATCGAACCCTTGCCGGTGACGTTGGCGAATGTCGTGCCGAGGATGAGCTCGGCGGCGATGTTGTCGGTGAAGAAGTAGGTGACGTCGAATTCAGGAACGACGGTGTCCGAGTAGGAGAGATCCGATCCCGCGACGCCGCCAACGTAGCCGGAATCCTGGGTGATGACGCCAAGCGCGCGCAGGCGGATCATCCAGGGGCTCTGGCTCTGCGTTGCTTCCTGAGCCGCGGTCGGCTGGGTCAGGTCGGCGGACATGGCCGGATGGGCAGCGGCAACCAGAACGACGGCAGCGAACATGCCCTTTAGTTTTGCCAGGCGGCGTTTCATTCGAATCTCTCCTAGGTTTATGGTCAGGGGGAGTTCTATGAAACGCTGTCGGGTAACCGTTTGATTCAGATCAATCTCTCGTTCTATTTTCCAGCTTTTGGTGCCGCGGGCAAATGTTTGTCACGCATGGCGAAAACGCGCTCGAAGCCGGTCATGTACCGATCAAATAGCTCGGCGAAGTTTTTGGCGTCCGCAGACGACCAGTCGGAGACGACATCCTTGATGATCGCGAGCTTTTGAGATTTCAGTTCCGTGAGCAGGCTCCAGCCGGATGGCGTGATCACCACCAGGATCCGCCGGGCGTCCTGCTGAGATGCCGCGCGTTCGAGAACACCGCGGCCGACCATGTCGGCGACAATGCGGCTTGCGCGGGACGGATCGATGCGCATGGCCTCGGCAATCGTCCCCACGGTCACCTCGCCATTCCTGCGGGCGAGCTTGACGGCTTCGAGAACATCCAGATGCGAAAGCTCCAGATCCGGAGCCACCTTTTCGATGGCGAGGCGGGCAATCAGTCGTCGCCCCGTGATCATGCGCATACGGCTCATGCTTTGGCCGATATGGGCGATATCATCCTCGGTCGGCGTGGTGTCTGGGGCGATTTGCAAACTATCTGTCATGGGACGGAGGATAACAGAAGCGATCGGGGAGGAAAATATGCTGATGTCATTTATATGACGTTGACATTTATATGCTGACAGCACATAAATTGCGCCGAAACCTGAAAGATCGCCCCCATGAATTCACAGATCGCCGCGCAGCCGCTGGTGACCGACCCTCGTCGCCGGCTCATTCTCTTTCTCTTCCTGATGGCCGCCCTTTTCATGGCCACGCTCGACAACCAGATCGTTGCCACCGCTCTGCCCACCATCGTCGGTGAATTCGGGCAGATCGAGCGGTTCGGCTGGATCGGCTCGGCCTATCTGCTGGCCGTCAGCGCCGTCATACCGCTCTACGGCAAGCTCGGCGACCTCTTCGGGCGCAAGTACGTGATGATGGCGGCAATCATCATCTTCACCGTGGGCTCGACGCTGTGCGGTCTGGCCGTGTCGATGGATACGCTGATCGCGGCGCGCGTGCTGCAGGGCCTCGGCGGCGGCGGCATCATGGTGTCGATCTTCGCCGTCAATGCGGACCTGTTCGAGCCGCGCGAGCGAGCGAAATACCAGAGCTATTCCAGCCTCGTCCTCATGGCTTCGGGGGCAATCGGCCCTGTCCTCGGTGGCGCGATGAGCGATATGTTCGGCTGGCGCTCGATCTTCCTCGTCAACGTGCCGATCGGCGCGATCGTGATTGCCGGGCTGGCCTTCATGCTGCCCTACCGCAAGCCGAACCGCCGCCCGAAGATCGATTACGCCGGCGCGTTGCTGCTGGCGATGACCACCAGCTGCATCGTGCTCGCCGCCGATGGCAGCCAGCTCTTCGGCTCGCTGGTGGCGCCGGGCAATCTTGGCATCATCGCGCTCGGCATCGTCTGCGCCATCGCCTGGGTGCTGGTGGAGCGGCGCGCCGCCGAGCCGATCGTTCCGCTGTCGCTGTTCCGCAACCCGACATTCGGCCTGCTGCTGGTCATGTCGGTGATGAGCGGTGCGATCGGTATCGGCATGGTCAACTACTTCGCGCTGTTCCTGCAGACGACGACGGGTCTTTCGCCATCGGCGGCCGGCGCGCTCTTCATTCTGCTCACCGGCGGCATCGTATGCGGCTCGCTATCGGCCGGGCGGATGATCTCGGCGACAGGGCGCTACAAGCCGTTTGCGATCGCCAGCCTCTCCGTCAGCGCCGTCGCCTTCGTCCTGCTGTCGCAGGTGCATGCCGGAACGCCGGTGCTGATCATCGGCGCGATCATGGCGATGCACGGCATCGGTATCGGTCTTGCGCAACAGGTGCCGATCATCGGCGTGCAGAATGCGGCGCCCGCCCGCGATGTCGGGGCGGCGACCGGATCGGTAACGCTGTCGCGCATGGGCGGCGCCTCGATCGCGATCTCCATCTACGGCGCCATCATCGGCTCGCAGCTCGGCCGCACGGGTCTATCGATCCCCGGCGTCGAGAATATCGAGCAGCTGACGCCTAAGATGATGGCGGCATTGCCGGAGGCGGCGCGCCAGGCGGTGGCGGATGCCTATGCCAGCGCCTTCGTGCCCCTGTTCATGACCTCGTGCCTCATTGCCTTCATCGGGCTTGTGGCGGCGCTGATGCTGAAGCCGGTGCAATTGCCGCGCACAGGTGGGACGCCCGCGAAAGCCGCCGCCGAGGCCGCCGAATAGCCCACGAACCCGGCTGACGAACCCTGGCCGACGTCCGCTCTTGCCAGACGCCGGCTACGGATATACACCTTGCGACGCTCTAACGGGGTGCCTTGTATCTTCCCAGATACTTGGCTGAGAGGCTTGCAAAAGCCAACCCGCGGAACCTGATCCGGCTAACACCGGCGGAGGGATTAGACGCGTGACACCAGGCACCGCCCTTTTCCCCTTCAATGAACCTAGAGGAGAGGTGTCATGACCCATTTCAAGACCTATGCGCTCGGCGCTGCCATGCTGTTGGCGAGCTTTTCGGCAACGGCTACGCTCGCGGCCGACAAGGCGCTCACCATCTATACCTATGAGAGCTTCACCTCCGAATGGGGTCCCGGCCCGAAGGTGAAAGCGGCGTTCGAGAAGACATGCGGCTGCACGGTCAATTTCGTCAGCGTCGCCGATGGCGTGGCGCTGCTGTCGCGTCTGAAGCTCGAAGGTGCCGGCACCAAGGCCGATGTCGTCCTCGGCCTCGACACAAGCCTGATCACCGAAGCCAAGGCCACTGGCCTATTCGATGCCAGCGGCATCGACACCGGCGCGCTGCAGGTCCCCGGCGGCTTCAAGGATGATGTCTTCGTGCCTTATGACTACGGCCATTTCGCCGTGATCTACGACACGCAGACGATCAAGACGCCGCCGGCGAGCCTGAAGGAGCTGGTCGATGGCGATCCCGCGCAGAAGATCGTCATCGAGGATCCCCGCACCTCGACGCCGGGCCTCGGCCTGCTCTTGTGGGTGAAGTCGGTCTATGGCGACAAGGCGCCGGAAGCCTGGGCCAAGCTCAAGAAGCGCGTGCTGACGGTGACGCCCGGCTGGTCGGAGGCTTACGGCCTGTTTACCAAGGGCGAGGCGCCGATGGTGCTCTCCTATACGACGTCGCCCGCCTATCACATGGTTTCGGAAAACACGGATCGCTACCAGGCGGCGGCATTCTCCGAGGGGCACTACATCCAGATCGAGGTTGCCGGCCTGTTGAAGAACGCGCCGGACAAGGCGCTGGCGCAGGACTTCCTGAAGTTCATGGTCACCCCTGGCTTCCAGGACGCGATCCCGACCAACAACTGGATGATGCCGGTGTCCAAGACCTCGGAGCCGCTGCCGGATGCTTTCGGCAAGCTCGTCAACCCGTCGAAGACCTTCCTGATGAGCTCGGATGAGGTCGCCAAGAACCGCAAGGCCTGGATCAACGAGTGGCTGGCCGCCATGAGCATGAATTGATGAGCATGAATTGATGAGCATGAACTGATGCTTCTTGCGCCGTCCGAAAGACGATATGCGCTGGCCGGCGGGGCGCTCAGCCTCGCCGCCATCATCGTCTTCGTGACGGTCGCGACGCTATCCCTGCTGATCTCCACCGACGGCATGCCTGTCGGATCGATCGTTTCCGATCCATACATCCTGCGCGTTCTGCGCTTCACGCTTCTGCAGGCGGCGCTTTCTACGTTGCTGTCGGTCGTGCTGGCCATTCCGGTCGCACGGGCGCTGGCGCGGCAGCCACGATTTATCGGCCGCATCTGGATCATCCGGCTCATGGCGGTGCCGATGGGGCTGCCGGTGCTGATCGGTGCGCTCGGTCTGATCGGCATCTGGGGCCGGCAGGGTGTCGTCAACACGATGCTGTCATGGGCGAGGATCGACCAGCCCGTCAGCATTTATGGGCTGTCGGGCATTCTGCTCGCGCATGTGTTCTTCAATCTGCCGCTTGCCTGCCGGCTTATGCTGGCGGCGTTGGAGCGAGTGCCGGGCGAATACTGGCTGGTGGCGAGCGGTCTCGGCATGCGGCCGGTGTCCGTCTTCCGCTTCATCGAGTGGCCGGTGCTGCGTTCGGTCATACCAGGTGTGGCGGGGCTGATCTTCATGCTCTGCGCCACCAGCTTCACGCTGGTGCTGATGCTCGGCGGCGGACCGGCGGCGACCACGATCGAGGTGGCGATCTACCAGTCGCTGCGCTTCGATTTCGATCCCGGCCGCGCGGTGGGCTTGTCCCTGCTGCAGATCGCGTTGACGGCCGTGGTTCTCGGTATTCTCTCGCTGCTGCCGACGTCAGGCGATGCGGGGCTTACGTCGGGTCGCACGATCCGACGGCCCGATGGCACGCTGTTCGGTGCGTGGATCGCCGATCGCGCGCTTCTCACGCTGGCGGTACTGTTTCTCGGCCTGCCGCTGCTCTTCATCGTGATTGCCGGTCTGCGCGCCGATCTGGTGAAGCTGGTCGGCGAAGCGATCTTCTGGCGGGCCTTTGCCACCAGCGGCGCGATGGCGCTTTCGTCGGCCTTGCTGTCGTTCGCCCTGTCGATGCCGCTCGTGCGCGCCCGCCATACGCTCTCGCTTGAGCGCAAAGCGCGGCACGGCGCGCGGTCCTTCTTTGGCGCAATGGGTGCCGCCTCGTCGCTCGTGCTTCTCTTCCCGCCCATCGTTCTCGCCACGGGTTGGTTCCTGGCGGCGCGTGATGTCGGCGACGTCAATGTCGTGGCGCCGGTGCTTGTGGTCGCCATCAATGCGCTGATGGCGATGCCTTTCGTCGTCAGGGTGCTGGAGCCGGCCTACGCAATCCACCAGCGCCGCACACAGCGGCTGAGCGCCAGCCTCGGCATCTCCGGCCTCGCCAAGCTGCGGCTGATTTCGTGGCCGGATCTGCGAAAGCCGGTGCTGACGGCGTTGTCCTTTGCCATGGCCCTGTCGCTGGGCGATCTCGGCGCCGTGGCCTTGTTTGGTTCGGATAGCTTCGTGACGCTGCCGTGGCTGGTCTATTCCAGCCTCGGCAGCTATCGCACCAATGATGCGGATGGGCTGGCGCTGATCCTCGGCGTGATCTGCCTGCTGTTGACGATTTCGGGCACGATGGGCTCGGGGGTGGCGGATGAGCCGAAGCGGGAGGCGCTGTCGCATGAGTGATGCCATCGAGATGCGCGGCGTGACGCTGCGGCTGGGCCAGAACTCATTCGTGTTCGATTGCGCGCTGCCCGAGAGCGCCGTCATCGGTGTCACAGGCGCATCGGGCGCGGGCAAGTCGACCTTCCTCAATCTGCTGGTCGGTTTCGACACGGCGGATGCGGGGCAGATCCTGTTTGACGGGAAGGATATCGGCCATCAACATCCGGCCGAGCGGCCCGTGTCGCTGGTGTTTCAGGACAACAACCTCTTTGCGCATCTCGATGTCTTCACCAATATCGGACTCGGCATTCATCCGGCGCTGAAACTTGGCGATGCCGATCGGCGCGCGATCACGTCGGCGCTTGAGAAGGTCGGGCTGTCAGGCTTCGAAAAGCGGATGCCGGCGACGCTTTCGGGTGGCGAGCGGCAGCGGGTGGCGTTTGCCCGGGCGCTGGTGCGTCAGCGCCCCATCCTGCTGCTCGACGAACCCTTCGCCGCGCTCGATCCGAGCCTGCGCCGCGACATGGCGGGGTTGCTTCTGGCGATGCATCGCGACAGCGGCAACACTGTCGTGATTGTCTCGCACGACGCCGACGAGATCAGGCGGATTGCCGACTATGCGATTTTCATCGACCAGGGCAGGGTCGCGGTGGCGGCGCCGATCGCGCGGTTTTCGACCGGCGAAAACAATTCCGCGCTGGGGCAATTTCTGCGGATCGACGAATCTTAACAAGACAACGGCACTTTCGCCATAATTTGCGGCGACCCAGAGAACTCCTTAACCACGTTAGGCTTGCTAAAGTATAAAGCCGCCATATTTAGGCAGAGTCTCGCTATGCAACCGATGCGGAAATCAGCTAAAGCAAAGACTTGGGCCCTCGATTGTGCACTGCGGAAACGGGGGCGTACGCCTGTTGAACCTTGATGAAGACGACCGGGGCGCCATGACGGCGAGCCGGCCGAGAAGCGCGATGACTCGGAGAGCCAGACTGGACCGCATGACGACGTGGAAACTGCCCGCGCCTTCCAGTGATGTGTTCTTCGCAGCGTGCCGCTGGGCACGACGGGCGTCGATCCTGTCCGCCTCCACCGTGGCGCTTTACGGCTGTCAGTCGGCGCTTGAGCAATCCTATCAGCCCAGTGTCGGGCCCTCGTCCAATCCGCAGATCGTCGACGAAGTGCAGAAGAACGATCCGCGTGCGGCCATGGGCGCGCGCGAGCATCCGCGCATCGTCGCGAGCTATGGTGGCGAATACAAGGACGCCAAGACCGAGCGGCTGGTGGCGCGCATTGCCGGCGCGCTGACGGCGGTGTCGGAAAATCCGAGCCAGTCCTACCGCATCACCATTCTGAATTCGCCCGCGATCAACGCATTCGCGCTGCCCGGCGGTTATCTCTACGTCACGCGCGGCCTTCTGGCGCTTGCCAATGATGCGTCGGAAGTGGCGGCCGTGCTGTCGCACGAAATGGGCCACGTCACCGCCAACCACGGCATCGAGCGGCAGAAGCGCGAAGAGGCGGAAGTGATCGCCAGCCGCGTCGTCGCCGAGGTGCTGTCCAGCGATATCGCCGGCAAGCAGGCGCTGGCGCGCGGCAAGCTGCGCCTTGCCGCCTTCTCGCGCCAGCAGGAATTGCAGGCAGACGTCATCGGCGTGCGCATGCTCGGCGAAGCCGGCTACGATCCCTATGCGGCCAGCCGTTTCCTGGATTCCATGGCCGGCTACAGCCGCTTCATGTCGGTCGATCCCGATGCCGACCAGAGCCTGGACTTCCTGTCGAGCCACCCGAATTCGGCGCAGCGCATCGAGCTTGCGCGTGATCATGCCCGCGCCTTCGGCCAGGAGGGCAAGGTCGGCGATACCGGGCGCGGATATTATCTCGACGGCATCGATGGCCTGCTCTACGGCGACAGCCCGGAAGAGGGCTATGTTCGCGGCCAGACCTTCCTGCATGGTGGTCTCGGCATCCGCTTCGATGTGCCGCCGGACTTCAAGATCGACAACAAGGTCGAGGCGGTCATGGCGACCGGCCCCGGCGACATCGCTATCCGCTTCGACGGCGTGGCCGACAACCAGAACCAGTCGCTGACCAACTATATCTCCAGCGGCTGGGTCACCGGGCTCGATCCGTCGACCATCCAGCAGATCACCGTCAACGGCATGGAAGCCGCCACCGCGCGCGCCAGTGCCGATCGCTGGGATTTCGACGTGACTGTCGTGCGAAACAATTCGCAGATCTTCCGCTTCCTCACGGCCGTGCCGAAGGGAAGCACCGCGCTGCAATCGACGGCCGACGTGCTGCGCTCCAGCTTCCGGCGCATGACGCCGGCAGAAGCGGCATCTCTGAAGCCGCTTCGGGTTCGCGTGCTGACGGTGCAGCCTGGAGATAACATCACCACGCTCGCGGCGCGGATGATGGGGACGGATCGCAAGCTCGATCTGTTCAAGCTGATCAACGCCCTGCCGACCGGTGCCTCCGTTGCGCCCGGCGACCGCGTCAAAATCATCTCGGAATAAAAAGAGGCCCGGCTTGCGCCGGGCCAGTTGCATCACTGGGGAGTAATCTCGGAGTAATCGGGGTCAGTGCGCTGCCATATACGGATCGGCGCTGACGAGCGCTGTCCGGAGCTTTTCCATCGCGCGGCTTTCGATCTGGCGGACGCGCTCCTTGGAGATGCCGAGGTCGGCGCCAAGCTCTTCCAGCGTCGCTCCGTCTTCGGCAAGGCGGCGGGCGCTGATGATCTTCATCTCGCGTTCGTTGAGATGCGTGAGCGCGGACGCAAGCCAGACCCGGCGGCGTTCGCCGTCGATCATGTTGGTGACCTGTTCATCGGGCAGCGGCTCGTTGCTGACGAGGAAGTCCATCTTCTCGGCGCTGTCGGCATCGCCAGACACCGATGGTGCCTGCAGCGAGGCGTCGTTGCCGGAGAGGCGTGCATCCATGGTCTGGACGTCGGAGAGGCTGACGCCGAGTGCCGCGGCGATCTCCTGGTGGATCGATTGCAGCGTCAGCTGCGTATCACCCTTGGCGAGCTTGGCGCGCAGGCGGCGCAGATTGAAGAACAGCGCCTTCTGGGCCGAGCTGGTGCCGCCGCGCACGATCGACCAGTTGCGCAGGATATAATCCTGGATCGAGGCGCGGATCCACCAGCTTGCATAGGTGGAGAAACGGACATCACGCTCCGGCTCGAAGCGGGCGGCGGCTTCCAGAAGGCCGACATAGCCTTCCTGGACGAGGTCGCTCATGGGAAGTCCGAAGTTGCGGAATTTCGCAGCCATCGAGATGACGAGGCGCATATGCGCCATTGCGATCTGGTTGCGTGCCCCACGGTCGTCGTTGTGCTTCCAACGGACAGCGAGGTCGTGTTCTTCCTCGCGGGCAAGATAGGGAGCCGCCATGGCGATCTTGATCATGCGCCGGTCTGCAGACATGTTCTTCATATCGGTCTCCTGAGTTCAGACTTTTAGCCCTAAAAAAGGGCAAACAAGGCTTGCTTCCGGACGTTGCGGACCGGATCAAATTCATGGCTGGAAGATATGAAGGCCTAACTCTGGACGTCTCAGAGAGAGGCCCTAGTTACTGCTATGTGCTGGTTATGCCGCGAGCCCAGACCGTTTTCTTCACGTTGCCAAACCGGCAATTTGTGGAAGGCATGATCCGCTCCTCGTCGCATCCTGACATGAAAACCGGACCTCCAGCGAAATTGCTTTCTCCCGGAAGTCCGTGGTGACAGTGTGTAAACGCGCGACTGTGGAAAAGGTTCCAATAAAAAAACCCGGCACGATGGCCGGGTTTTTTGGTAAGAAGAAAGCCTGAGATCAGGCTGCTTCTTCCTCTTCTGCTTCGTCTTCTTCCACAGCCTTGCCGCGCTTCGGACCCTTGTTCAGGTTCGTTTCGACGAGGCGGACGGCTTCGGTTTCCGAGAGCTTGTTGACGGCGGCGATTTCGCGCGCCATGCGGTCAAGCGCTGCTTCGTAAAGCTGGCGTTCGGAATAGGACTGTTCCGGCTGGTTTTCGGCACGATAAAGGTCGCGAACGACTTCAGCGATCGAGATCAGGTCGCCGGAGTTGATCTTGGCATCGTATTCCTGCGCGCGACGGGACCACATGGTGCGCTTGACGCGCGCCTTGCCCTGCACGACCTTCAAAGCACGCTCGACGAAATCCGTCTCGGAAAGCTTGCGCATGCCAATGCTCATGGCCTTTGCGACCGGCACTTTCAGGCGCATCTTGTCCTTCTCGAAATCGATAACGAAAAGTTCGAGCTTCATCCCGGCAACTTCTTGCTCTTCGATAGCGGTGATGGTACCGACTCCATGAGCGGGGTACACGATCGATTCACCGGTCTTGAAACCATGGCGGGCTGCTGAAGGCTTTTTCTGCTGGATCGTCATTCTTGTCAAAAACTCCCTGTTACGCTTCCGGCCAAGGCCGGAGCCGGGTCAGTCAGGCCCGGATGAGACGGTCGGATCCGTCGGGTGACTTTACTTCT
Organism: Hyphomicrobiales bacterium; assembly: GCA_900465665.1. Classification (GTDB taxonomy): domain Bacteria; phylum Pseudomonadota; class Alphaproteobacteria; order Rhizobiales; family Rhizobiaceae; genus Rhizobium. Next base: position 59,923 of record UBJO01000049.1, on the reverse strand, counting down.
GGTCCCACCGGGAAGAAGCAAGCATATTCAGACACGCAATCTTGGGGCGTGACAGCTCAAGATCATGATATGTCACGGAAATCGCGCTTGGATTTGTTTGCTTTCGTGGTGGTTTGGGGCATCCTTGATGCCGCAAAAGGAACAGTGTGTGAAAGTTACCACAAAAATATGAGGAAATCAATAATTTACTGCGTATGAGTCATGCGGGCAACACATGTCGCCCCCATAAGTCATGCATATCCGCCGTGAGATGGGGCATATTCCGGCCCTGTCTCAGACTATAGTATCAATGGGCGATCAATCGCCGGCGCCGGGCTTTTCCGAGAAGTATTTCTCGAACTTTCCGGTCTCGCCATCCACGTCCTTGGCGCCATCCATCGCGTCCTTCTTGACGGTGATGTTGGGCCAGATGCTGGCGAACTCGGCATTGATCTTCAGCCACTTGTCGAGGCCCGGTTCGGTGTCCGGCTTGATCGCCTCGGCGGGACATTCCGGCTCGCAGACGCCGCAGTCGATGCATTCGTCAGGATTGATCGCGAGGAAATTCTCGCCTTCATAGAAGCAATCAACGGGGCAGACTTCAACGCAATCGGTATATTTGCAGCGAATGCAGTTGTCGGTCACGACATAGGTCATGAAGAACTCCAGGATTTTCACGCAGACGGGGCCGGGCAACCTGGAACGTCGCGCCTTTCCCCTGGCCGGAGACGGACATGACCAGTCTTGGGAACTGCCACGCCATCCGGCAAGTTGCTTGTGAAGTATCGGCTTTAGTGCCGGATTTCAAGGATAAAGAAAGCGCGAAAGCGGCGAGTTTGGAGACGGATTTTCTAATCGTCGTCGGACATCAGGCGGTCGATTGCGCGGCGCTCTTTCTTGGTCGGGCGTCCAGCGCCCGTATCGCGGGTCGCCTGCTCGTAGGGCGTCAGCTGTTTGCGGTCTTGCGCGGAGGGTGAGATGTCGTCGTAGAGGAGGCGAGCCTCCTCGAAAGGGCCGCGCCGAGCGCCGCCGGATTTGACGATCAGAACGAACTCGCGGCGGTCGAGCGAGAGCTCGATCCTGTCGCCGGTCTTGATCTGATGGCTGGGAAGATTGACGCGCTCGCCGTTGATGCGCACATGCCCGGATTGGACATGGGCCTGCGCCAGCGAGCGCGATTTGATCATGCGCGTGAAGAACAGCCACTTGTCGATGCGCTGGCGCGAACCGCTTGATGGCTGTGTCTTCTCGCTCATCGATTACTTCTTCATCTGCTCCTTCAAGGCAGCGAGCTTTGCGAAGGGCGAATCCGGATCGACCGGCTTTTCCTTGCGCGGGGGCTTTGCCTCGAAGCGCAGCGGCTGGGAGCCGCCACGGTTGTTGTTGCGGTCGTCGCGACCCTTGCCACCACGGTCCTGACGGTCGCCGCGCTGGTCGTTGCGGCCCTGGTGCGGCTTGCCGCCGTCCTTGCCGCGGTTCTGGCGGTTGCCGTCGCGGTTCTCGCCTTCGCCGCCCTGGCGACGATGGCCGTGGCCACGATCCTGGCGTTCACCCTGGCGTTCGCCACGCTCCTGACGCTCACCCTGGCGTTCGCCGCCACGGCGTTCGCCATGGCCGCGTGCCTGACGCTGGTTGCCGTCGGTGCGGCCGCCAAGGCGCCAGAGCAGAACCGGCTTCGGCTCTTCGGTTTCGGCAGCCGGTGCTTCCGCTGCGGGCGCAGCTTCGGCAGAGGCTTCCGTCGCGGTTGCTTCGGCGACTGGTGCTTCAGCAGCCGGCGCTTCGGCAGCAGGGGCTTCGGCAGCCGGTGCTTCCGCAGTCGTCTCGTCAGCAGAGGCGCTGTCGGCATCGTCGTGCTCGGCCGCTTCAGCGGCGGCGTCAGCGGTTGCTTCCGTCGTAGCTGCTGCGGCCGGCGTCGCGGCGGCGTCCTGTGCTGCCAGATAGGTGGCTGCTTCTTCCGCCTTCACAGCGTCGGCGCGGTAGCCGAGACCCTTCAGGATCTCTTCCATGTCCTCGAGCGTAGCGCCGAGAATGGAGAGCATCGCCGTGGTCGTGGTGAAGCGGCGGCCGTCATAGGCACCCTCTGGGCGGTTCGGCTGACCCGGCTTCCACTGCAGCAGCGGACGGATGATGTCGGCCAGGCGCTCGAGGATATCAACGCGAACGGCGCGCTTTCCAAGGAAGCGGAAGCCCGCCAGCTTGTAGAAATTGCGCTCATAGCTCGGATCGGTGACGACAGAGGTACGGCCGGCGGCCAGAACCGGAATGAGGTCGCCGTAGCCCGGCTTGTCGAGACCGTCGTTCTTCAGTGCCCAGAGCAGCGTGATGAGCTCGGCCGGAGCCGGCTTCAGGAGCGCTGGAACGAAGATGTGGTAGGCGCCGAAGCGAACTCCGTAACGGCGCATCGAGGCGCGCGCGTCCTGATCGAGCGACTTAACCTCTTCGGTCACGTCACGACGGAAGAGCACGCCGAGATTTTCCACCAGCTGGAACGCGAGACCCTTGGCGAGGCCCTGCAGGTCTTCAGCGCGCGACAGATCGTCGAGCGGCTTCAGCACGGTCGAGATGTGGTGATTGACGAAGCGTTCCAGGCGGGCGGCGACGTGGTCGCGCGCGTTGCCGGTCAGCTGTTCGTCGGCAAGCAGGATCAGGCGCGGACGCATGATGTGCTCGGTGCCCGCCAGACGTGCCACGGGATCGCCGAGCCAACGGATCGAGCCGTCGGAGCCGATCGCCAGATCGCCGTTGCCGGACGCGTGAATACGCGCTGCGCGGGCTTCGAATTCCAAAGCAAGCGCCTTTTGCGAAGCAGCCTGGACAGCCTTCGCGTCCGGACCATCCGCTCCCGATACAGGCGTGAACCGGAAACCCGACAACTGCCCTACATGATGTCCTTCTACGAAGACATCGCCATTTACACTGATTTCAGCTTCCAGCATCGCATTCTCTCTCAGGCGCTTCATGAGCACAGATGTCCTGCGATCAACAAAGCGTTTCGTCAACCTTTCATGTAACGCATCGGACAATCGATCTTCGATTTCCCGCGTCTTTTCCTGCCAGTGTGTCGGATCGGCAAGCCAGCTGGGCCGATTCGATACATAGGTCCACGTCCTTATCTGCGCGATTCGCGCCGAAAGCGTGTCAATTTCACCGTCAGTTCGATCTGCGCGGTGCACTTGTTCGGCAAGGAAATTCTCATTTACCGTGCCATAGCGCACGAGATCGGAAAAGAGGGTCGCGATCAGATCGGCGTGCTGGGCCGGCGTAATGCGCCGATAATCCGGCAGCGCGCAGGCCTCCCACAGCTTTTCGACCCTCGCCGGCGTGTCTGCCAGATCGCGGATCTCGGGATAGCGCGACAGCTGTTCGAGCGCCTGCTGGTCGACAGCCGGCAGCGCGCGCGTCAGGCCGGGCACGCGCGGTCCGGTTTCAAGGCTGGCGCGCAGCGTCTGTATCGACTTGAAGTCGAGGTCCGTGGTGCGCCACTGCAGCACCTTGACGTTGTCGAAGTGGTGGCCCTCGATGCGGCCGACCAGCTCCTCGTCGAACGGATCGACATGGCCCGTCACGCCAAAGGTGCCGTCGCGCAGATGGCGTCCGGCGCGGCCGGCGATCTGGGCGAGCTCGGCGGGATTGAGGTTGCGGAACTGATAGCCGTCGAACTTGCGGTCCTGTGCGAATGCGACATGGTCGACATCGAGGTTGAGCCCCATGCCGATCGCGTCCGTCGCCACCAGATATTCGACGTCGCCTGCTTGATACAGCGCCACCTGGGCGTTGCGGGTGCGCGGGCTCAACGCGCCGAGAACGACGGCTGCGCCGCCGCGCTGGCGGCGGATGAGCTCGGCGATCGCATAGACCTCGTCGGCCGAAAAGGCGACGATGGCCGAGCGCTGCGGCAGGCGGGTGATCTTCTTCTGGCCGGCGTAGAGCAGGTGCGACAGGCGCGGACGCTCGACGACGGTGATGCCGGGAAGCAGATGCTGGAGGATCGGCCGCATGGTGCCGGCGCCGAGCAACAGCGTCTCGTCGCGGCCGCGCAGATGCAGGATACGGTCGGTGAAGATGTGGCCGCGTTCGAGATCGCCCGATAGCTGCACTTCGTCGATGGCAACGAAGGCGGCCTTGGTCTCGCGCGGCATGGCCTCGACGGTGCAGACCGAGTAACGCGCGTTCGGCGGCGAGATCTTTTCCTCGCCGGTCACCAGGGCTACGTTGTGAACACCGACCTTTTCGCAGACACGCGTGTAGACCTCGCGCGCGAGCAGGCGCAGCGGCAGGCCGATGATGCCGGTGCTGTGGGCAACCATCCGCTCGATGGCATAATGGGTCTTGCCTGTATTGGTTGGACCGAGCACCGCGGTCACGCCGCGCCCACTCAGTATCATCGGCTGCGATGTCAGTGTCTTTGTCCTGCAGACGGGGCGGGGGTGCCCCGGGGGTAAAACCAAGCTCCTGATCCGAAGCAGACAAACAAATGGACAGCCGCTGGCGCAAACGCAAGGGCTGATTTCAATTTCACCGGCGGATTTTAGCTCTCGCGAATAGCTTGTGGAATGCTCGCATAGCGATTCGGAACAGCAGTAGAACGAATCGGAGACGAATCGCTGACTCCCGATGATTCAGGGTTTGTTCACTGCTAAGTATTGATTTTGAATCACTTTTTCCCACCAGATGCTGAATCGGAAGATTCTCGTTTGGCGTGTGTCGAGGTTTTTGTTCGGCGGATAAGGAAGGGGCGTGTAGCGGTGACTTCGGGGCCGCCGGAAATGTAAAAAATCCGTTTCGAAGCAGGCTCGATCAAATCCGGAACAAAGAGAAGACGAATCAGCGACTTTGCCGATTTCCCGATTTGTTCACGACAACCTATTGTATTTTATAGAAATTTTAACCATAGGCGCAAATGCGCTTTTGGCGCCGCGTCATCTATGCGTGAGCGTGAGAATGCCAGGTGACGTCGGCTTACCTGCTGAAAAATATTGTCCTCTTGGAAAAAATAGACGGAACCAAAAGCCGGCTTACGTGTTTCTGGCTCATTCAAACTCGAAATGCGCTGAGGTCACGGGATATGCTTGGAACGATACTACTCATTATCCTTATTCTGCTTTTGCTCGGAGCCCTACCGAATTGGGGTTATAGTCGCAGCTGGGGCTATGGACCTTCTGGCGGTTTGGGCTTAGTTCTTGTGATTATTATCATTCTCGTACTCATGGGCCGCATCTAAAGCGCGCCAAAAACCCTGGGAGACATAGTTATGATGAAGAAGATTGTACTCATCGGCGCTCTGGTCGGCGCGCTCGCATCCTGCACGGCCACGGAACAAGGCACCGCGATCGGCGCCGGCACCGGCGCTGTCATCGGCGGCGCGGTCAGCCACAGCTGGGGTGGCGCCGCCGTTGGCGCCGTTGCCGGTGGTCTCGCCGGCGCGCTCATCGGCCAGTCGGTCGAACGCCGCGGCTACTGCGTCTACCGCGACCGCTACGGCCGCCGCTACGAAGCACGTTGCCCGCGCTGATGATTTTGGCCTGAGCGATCGGGTCTACGGATAAGAAAAGGCGTCGGCTTTCCGGCGCCTTTTTGTTTTGACCTAGTGTGGCGATATTAGCGTCTGATCGCTCAAGCGGCGATTTCGCCGATAAGCGCGCCTGCGGGAATATTCCATTCCCTGCTCAGCTTCCTGATCTGATCCAGGTTGATTTCCCGCTTGCCATTCAGAAGATCGGCCGCTCTCGCCTTGGAGCCAATCACGGCCACCAGATCGGCACGGCTGTAATTGTTGGCCGCCATCACCGATTTAATCACCTCGACTGGGCTCGCCACCGGTATCGGGTAATGCTTGGCTTCATATTGCTCGATCAGCAAGACGAGCGCATCGAAATGAGCGGCCGCATCGGACCCTTCGTCGGGTTCGTTTTCGAAATATGGCCTGACTTCCTGCAAGGCGGCGTTGTATTCGTCCTCAGTCTGAAGCGTTCGAAAGGCCTTCAAGTCGAGCATGTCGATCTCCATTGACGTCAGAGTTTATGCACGTCGATCGCGTCATACTGGGCGTGAGTTCCGACAAACAGTACGAAAACACGCTTTGATCGAAACGCGACGAGGCCCACTATTCGGTACTTGTTGCCGCCGACGTCGAAAATGACCTTGTTGCCGGCAACAATATCGGCGGAATTGAACGTCTTCTTCAGTTCGCCGAAGTTGCTCCAATTTGCCTTGGACGCTGCCGTGTACCACTCGGTCATCGCAGCTTCGGCGGTTTGTCTCGGCGCGCCTTTCGGCAGGCTATTCCAGAAATTGACCAAGGCGGACTTAGCGATGACGTTCACTTTCCCTCCTATATAGCTCGTTCCCAATTTGGAAACAAGGAGAATGTTTCCAAATTGGGAACTCTGTCGATAGCTCAACAGATCACAATCTGTATCGCACGCCAAAGAAAAAGGCCGCATCGCGGGAGCGATACGGCCTTTGATCTGAGGTCCGGCGCCGGATTAGTTCTTGGCGCGCTCGACGTAGGAGTTGTCTTCGGTCGCGATGACGACGCGGGTGCCGGCGTCAATGTGCGGGGGAACCGAGGTGCGGACGCCGTTGGAGAGCATAGCCGGCTTGTAGGAGGACGATGCCGTCTGGCCCTTGACGACCGGCTCGGTCTCGGTGATCTCGAGCGTCACGTGGCGCGGCAGCTGCAGGGCAAGCGCTACACCTTCGTGCATCGACAGGATGCAGACCATGCCTTCCTGCAGGTAGGCCTTCTGGTCGCCCATGGTCTCATTGTCGACGACAACCTGGTCATAGGATTCCGGGTTCATGAAGTGGAAGCCTTCGCCGTCCTCGTAGAGGAACTGGTGGTTGACGTCTTCCACGAAGGCGCGCTCGACCTGCTCGGTTGTGCGCCAGCGCTCGGAGACCTTCACGCCGTCGACGATGCGGCGCATGTCGACCTGGGTGACCGGCGTGCCCTTGCCCGGGTGGAAGTTGTTGGCCGTCAGAACGACGTAGAGCTTGCCGTCCACATCGAGGACGTTGCCCTTGCGGACGGAAGAGGCGATGACCTTGACCATAAGAGTTCCTTGTAACTCGGCTTTTGGCGTCGTAGAGGACTGTCGAAATGGCCCCGGAGACGCAATCAGGTGTTCTTTGGGGGCGCAACTAACCTAAAATCCGGCAAATAGCCAGCCCTTGCGTTGGCTGATCCGGTCAGGACAGCATTCGATGAAACCCTCGATCGCCAAAGCGTCGCCCTGGTGGACGCCCAGTGTGCATGCCGACCGCCGGCCGTTCCTGATCGGACGCAACCGGATTCAGGCGGCTCTGCGTGGCTACTTCGCTCGCGAGGACTTCATCGAGGTCGATACGGCGACACTGCAGGTGTCGCCTGGAAACGAGGCGCACCTGCATGCGTTTGCCACCGAGGCGCTGACCACGGATGGGCAGGCTGCATCATTTTATCTGCACACCTCGCCCGAATTCGCCTGCAAGAAGCTGCTTGCGGCCGGCGAGGAGCGCATTGCCTGCTTCGCGCATGTCTATCGAAACCGCGAACGCGGACCGCTGCATCATCCCGAGTTCACAATGCTTGAATGGTATCGCACCGGCGAAAGCTATGAGAGCCTGATGATGGACTGCGTGCGCATCATCGCACTTGCGGCCGAGACGATGCAGACGACGATGCTGAGCTACCGTGAGACTAACTGCGATCCCTTCGCCGGTCCGGAGCGCCTGAGCGTCGCCGAAGCGTTCCGTCGTCATGCCGATATCGATCTTCTGGCCTCGGTCAGCGCCGATGGCTCGACCGACCGCGAGCATCTGGCGGCCGAGATGCGGCGCAACGGCATGCGCGTCGCCGAAGACGACCAGTGGGCCGATCTCTTCAGTCGGGTTTTGGTCGAGAAGGTCGAACCGCATCTTGGCATGGGGCGCGTGACGATCCTCGATGAGTATCCGGTCTGCGAAGCAGCCCTCGCGCGGCCGTCGGCTGCCGATCCCCGCGTAGCCGAGCGTTTCGAGGTCTATGCCTGCGGTGTCGAGCTGGCGAACGGTTTCGGCGAGCTGACCGATCCCGTCGAGCAACGCCGTCGCTTCGAGATCGAGATGGCGGAGAAAAAGCGGATCTATGGCGAGACCTATCCGATTGACGACGACCTGCTCGACGCGTTGGCGATCATGCCCGACGCCAGCGGCATCGCGCTCGGCTTCGACCGGCTGGTGATGCTGGCGACAGGCGCGCGGCGGATCGATCAGGTGCTGTGGGCGCCGGTGGCGGAGTATGGGCAGTGACGATCACCCGGCCGATCAAGACGGTGGACGAGCTCGCCAATGCCGGGCTGATCGCCGATCGCGACCGCGAGGCGCTGGACGAGGTCGCGGCTCGCTATGCGATCGCGGTGACGCCCGCGATGGCACGGCTGATCGACCATGACGATCCCGAGGATCCGATCGCGCGCCAGTTCGTGCCCGATGCCGCCGAATTGGTGATGACGCCGGAGGAGCGGGCCGATCCGATCGGCGATCACGCGCACAGTCCCGTCGAGGGCATCATTCATCGCTATCCCGATCGCGTGCTTTTGAAGGCGGTGCATGTCTGTCCCGTCTACTGCCGCTTCTGTTTCCGCCGCGAGATGGTGGGTCCGCAGGGGTTGGGGACGCTCGATCCGGCCGCGATGACGGCCGCTTTCGACTATATCCGGAACCATGACGCGATCTGGGAAGTCATCCTCACCGGCGGCGATCCGCTGGTGCTGTCGCCGCGCCGGCTGCGGGATATTCTCGAACAGCTCAAGGATATCGATCACGTCAAGATCGTCCGCTTTCATAGCCGCGTGCCTGTTGTGGATCCGGAGAGGATTGACGCGGCGTTGATCGAGGCGTTGAAGGCGAGCGGCAAGACCACCTATGTCGCGCTGCATGCCAACCATCCGCGTGAGCTGACGACCGAGGCGCGCGCCGCCTGCGCCCGGCTTATCGATGCCGGCATCGTCATGGTCAGCCAGTCGGTGCTGCTTAAGGGCGTCAATGACGATCCCGATGTTCTGGCGGAGCTGATGAAGGCCTTCGTCGAGACGCGGGTGAAGCCCTATTATCTGCATCATCCCGATCTGGCGCCCGGCACCAGCCATTTCCGGCTCTCGGTGGAAGAGGGGCAGGCGATCGTCGCTTCATTGCGTGGCCGCATCTCTGGATTGTGTCAGCCGACCTATATTCTGGATATCCCCGGTGGATACGGCAAAGCCGATATCGGCCAAAACGCGATCCGCAGAAACGCGGAGGGTTGCTATTCGGTTTCCGACTACAACGGACAAGAGCATATCTACCCGCCGCGCGGGAGTTAACTGTTCCGTTCTTCGTTTCATTTCAGCACTCGGGTTCATTCATACTCGGGCCAAGCGTCGTTTAAGCTTTTCCTGCAAAGCAATGATCCGATTTGCTTTATCTCTACTGATCAGCCGAAGATGCTAAATTCTTAGCTTTTCATCGTGGCCAGATTTAACCACATGCCTTAGCGGAATATTGGTTTTTCCTCCTTAAAAGCACCTCCATGACAGGGCGATGAGCGCCCGCTCTGGTTATGACAGCTTGGAGATGTGAGGATGAATACGACGATCCGCGAACTGCTTGCGAAATTCGGCAAGCTGCCTGTGGCTATCGACACCGTGGCTGACGATGCCGATCTGTACGCGGCGGGGCTCACCTCCTTCGCATCGGTTCAGCTCATGCTCGGCATCGAGGACGCCTTCGATATCGAATTCCCGGACAATCTCCTCAATCGCAAGTCCTTCGCCAGCATCTCGGCCATCGCCCGGACCGTTGATCTGATCAAGGATAGCCGGAAGGTCGCCTGATGAACTTCCCGGTCAAAATCACGGAAGACAGTTTTGCAGCAAGGGCTGCCCGCGTTGCCGCCATTGCGGCGAAATTCGCGGACGCCGTCGATTTTGAAGGCCGGTTTCCTCAGGAGGCCGTGGATGCGATGAAGGCGGAGCGCCTGCTCAGCATCCAGATCCCGCGTAGCCTCGGTGGCGAAAGCGCGACCACGACCGAGATCGCCGAGCTCTGCTCGATGCTCGGCCAGGCCTGCGCCGCCAGCGCCATGGTTTTCGCCATGCACCACATCAAGCTTTCCAGCCTCGTCGAGCATGGGGCGGATAGCGCGTGGCACGCCGACTTCATGCGCCGGATCGCGGCGGAGCAGCTGTTGATCGGATCGGCGACGACCGAAGGCGGCATTGGCGGCAATCTGCGCAACAGCATTTGCGCCATTCATGTCGAGGGCGGTGTTTGCCGTCTCGAAAAGGATGCGACGGTCATTTCTTACGGCGCCCACGCCGATGCGATCCTGATTACCTCGCGCGCTCATGCGGATGCCGCTCCATCGGACCAGGTTCTGACAGCATTCCTGAAAGATCAGTACACGCTCGAAAAGACGCATGCCTGGAACACGCTCGGCATGCGCGGCACCTGCTCCGACGGCTTCCTGTTCAAGGGTGAAGCACCGGCGAGCCAGATCCTGCCGAAGCCTTTCGCCGAGATCGCCGCGCAGTCGATGCTGGCGTCCTCGCACCTGCTTTGGAGCGGTGTGTGGTATGGCATCGCCATCGATGCATTCTCCCGCGCGCAGGCCTTCGTGCGCGCCGCCGCCCGCAAGTCGCCGGGCGCGCCGCCTCCGGGCGCGCTGCGTCTCGCTGAAGTGTCGAACCTGTTGCAGATGGTGAAGTCCAACGTCGTCGCAGGCCTAAAGGCCTATGAGGATGCCAAGGCCGATCCCGACAAGCTGTCGTCCATGGCGTTTGCCGTGGCGATGAACAACGTCAAGATTGCATCGTCCGAGACGATCCTCGAGATCGTCAACCACGCCATGCTGATCTGCGGCATCATGGGCTACAAGAACGGTACGCCGTTCAGCCTCGGCCGCCATCTTCGCGATGCGCATTCCGCTCAATTGATGATTTCCAACGACCGCATTCTTGGCAACACGTCGAGCATGCTCCTTGTCCACAAGCAGGACACTAGCCTACTGGGGTAACTCACATGGATATGCAGACCTCCTTTCTGGACCGGCTCTTTGAATCCGGCCTTCTGATCGATATGGGCGTCGATGGCCTCTATGGCCGCAGCGGCCAGTTCGAGGACGTGATCGCCGCCTTCGAGCGCCTGATCGATCGCTTCGGCGGCGAGGACGGCGCGGAAGCGATGCGCTTTCCGCCGGGCATGAACCGCGAGATCTTCGAAAAGAGCGGTTACATGAAGAGCTTCCCGCAACTGGCCGGCACGGTCCACAGCTTCTGCGGCAACGAGCTCGATCACATGAACCTGTTGCAGTGCATGGAAGTGGGCGACGACTGGACCAAGGGCCAGGAAGCCACCGAAATCGTGCTGACGCCGGCCGCCTGCTACCCGCTCTATCCGACGGTTGCCCGCCGCGGCAACCTGCCGAAGGACGGTGCGCTGTTCGACCTGCAGTCCTATTGCTTCCGCCACGAGCCATCGCGCGATCCGGCCCGCCAGCAGCTGTTCCGCATGCGCGAATATGTCTGCATGGGCACCGAGCTGCACGTCACCGATTTCCGCCAGAAGTGGATGGATCGCGGCCTTGAGATGATGAAGCTCGTCGGTCTCGACGTCACCATCGACGTCGCCAACGATCCGTTCTTCGGCCGCGCCGGCAAGATGATGGTCAACAACCAGCGCGACCAGAACCTGAAGTTCGAGCTTCTGATCCCAATCACCTCGACGGCCAATCCGACGGCCTGCATGAGCTTCAACTTCCACCAGGATTCCTTCGGCCAGAAGTGGGGCCTGAACCTCGAGGATGGCAGCGTTGCCTTCACGGCCTGCGTCGGCTTCGGGCTGGAGCGCATTGCGCTGGCGCTGTTCCATCACCATGGCCTCGATGTGAAGCTGTGGCCGGCCTCGGTGCGCCAGGCGCTCTGGGGCTAAGGGGAACGATGGCATCCGTCTTCCCGGGGATCAGCCCGGACAGCTATTGCCCGCATGCGCTGCATTCCATGGAGCGCATGTGGCCGGAGACCAATTGCTATATCGACCTCTGGATCGAAGTGCTCAGCACGCTTGGGCTCGCGCCCGAGGCGATGCTGGGCTTCACGCTCGGCCAGGATTTCGAGGGTGACCAGTTCACCTTCTTCAAGGTGCCACTCGAGGATCTGGAGGCGCTTTACGGTATCAGGGTCACCGAGCTTGCGATCTTCGACAAGGTCGAGCGGCACGTCGCGACGCAGATTGCGCGCGGACGTCTCTGCCTGATCGAGATGGACAGCTTCTACATGCCCGACACGCAGGGCACCGCCTACCGGCAGGAGCACGGCAAGACGACGGTTGCGATCAACCGGCTGGATGTCGCGAACAAGCGTATCGACTATTTCCATAATGGTGGCTTCTTCTCGCTCGAGGGCGAGGATTTCGACGGGCTGTTCCAGCTCGATCTTCGCGACGAGGATCCGCAGTTCCTGCCCTATACGGAGTTCGCCAAGTTCCCCGACATGCCCGTTGATCCGCAGGCAACGCGCGGCGTCTCCCGGCAGCTGCTGTCCGCGCATTTCGCCCGCCGCCCGCGCGAAAATCCGATCCGCGCCTTTGCATCGGTCTTTCCGGAGCAGGTCGAGGCGGTGGCCGAGCGACCCTTCGGCTTCTTCCACAAATACGCCTTCAACACGCTGCGCCAGTTCGGCGCCAATTTCGAGCTCATGGCCGACCATCTGGTCTGGCATTCCGAGGCCGAATTCGGCGAGGCGGCCGAGCATGCGCGCAAGCTGTCGGAGGCCGCGAAATCCGTGCAGTTTCAGCTGGCGCGCGCCGTCACGCGCAAGAAGTTCGAGCCGCTAGCGACCGCGCTTGATCCGGCGGCCGATGCGTGGGATTCGATGATGGCTTCGCTCACGAAACGTCTTTGAAGCCGGAGGCCTGATCATGCGTGGGAGATTGGCGAGCATCGCCGCGGAGGAGATCGCGCTTAGCGAGGGGTGGAACCTGGTTCTGACGGAACCCGGCGCCTGCGCCAATCCGCACGACCTGCCGCTTTCCGCCCAGTTCATCCCCGCCGAGGTGCCGGGCACGGCCGCTGCCGCGCTGGAGCGAGGGGGCTTGTTCGACCGCGAAAATCCCGTGCCGCTCGACACCAGGGATGCCTGGTATGTCTGCCGCCTGTTCGACGCCGCGCCGGGTGACGCCATCCTGCGCTTCGAGGGGCTGGCGACGCTTTGCCATGTGTTCCTGAACGGCCAGGAGATACTCTCGTCCGAAAGCATGTTCACCATGCACGAGGTGCCGGTGACGCTGTCAGGCGGCGACGAACTGGCGCTTTGTTTCCGCGCGCTTGCGCCCAGGATTGCCGAAAGCGGCCCGCGCGCCCGCTGGCGGCCGCAGATGATCACGCCGCAGGGCCTGAAGAACGTCCGCACCACGCTGCTCGGCCGCATGCCCGGCTGGTGCCCTGAGATCCACGCCGCCGGCCCGTGGCGGCCGGTCACTTTGGTGCGCCGCGATGTCGTCTCGCTGGATGATGTCAGCGTGCGGGCGGTGATGGAGCCGGATGGTTCGGGCAAGCTCAGCGTGTCCCTGCGCACTGATGCCGAAGCGCCCGAATTGTCGCTGCGCTGCGGCGGCATCGAGCAGGCGTTCGAAAAGGTCGGCGAGCGGCATTACTCGGCCATTCTCAGGCTGAAGGACGTGGAGCCCTGGTGGCCTCACACGCACGGAACGCCGCGTCTCTACGACTACGCCGTCGTCATCGATGGTGTCGAGCATCCGCTCGGCAAGACCGGCTTCAGGAGCGTCGTGGCCGATCGTGGCACTGACGGCAGCGACTTCGCGCTTCTTATCAACGGCGAGCGGGTGTTTTGCCGCGGGGCGGTGTGGACCACGGCCGATATCGTGAAGCTACCGGGCGTGCGGGCGGATTATGAGCCGTTCCTGCGGCTGGCGGCCGAGGCCGGCATGAACATGATCCGCATCGGCGGCACCATGGCTTATGAGACGCCCGAATTCTTCCGGCTTTGCGACGAGCTTGGGCTGATGGTTTGGCAGGACTTCATGTTCGCCAATTTCGACTATCCGAAGAACGACAAGGCCTTTACCGCGCATGTCCACGCCGAGGTCGAGGAGTTTCTGCACGGCGTGCAGGGTTCGCCGTCGCTTACGGTGCTCTGCGGCGGCAGCGAAATCTATCAGCAGGCGGCGATGCTCGGCCTGCCGCCGGAATTCTGGTCGGGACCGATCACCGACGAGATCATTCCGGCGATCGCGGCGCGGCTCTGCCCCGAAATCCCTTACGTTCCCAATTCGCCCTCCGGCGGCGCCATGCCGTTTTCGCCGAATTCAGGCGTGACGCATTATTACGGCGTCGGCGCCTATATGCGGCCGCTCGAGGATGCCCGTCGCGCCAATGTGCGCTTCGCGGCCGAGAGCCTCGCCTTCGCCAACGTGCCGCAGCAGAAGACGCTGCAGCGGCATCTCGATGTGCCGCCGGTGCACAGCCCGCTATGGAAATCGCGGGTACCGCGGGATCGCGGCGCTTCCTGGGATTTCGAGGATGTGCGCGATTTCTATCTTGGCCATCTCTACGACATCGATCCGGCGCGCCTGCGCCGCGAAAACCGCGATCTCTATCTCGACCTGTCGCGCGCCGTCACCGGCGAGGTGGCGGAGGAGACGTTCGCGGAATGGCGGCGCAAGGGATCGAGCTGCAATGGCGCGCTGGTCTGGACGCTGCAGGACTTGTTGCCCGGCGCCGGCTGGGGCGTGATCGATTCAACCGGCACGCCGAAGCCGATCTGGTACGCGCTGCGCCGCGCCTTCCGGCCGGTGCAGGTCTTGATGACCGACGAGGGGACCAATGGCCTCGACGTGCATGTGATCAACGAAACCGAACACAGCCTGCAACTCGATCTCGAGGTCATCTGCTTCAGAAATGGCCGGCAGAATGTGGCGAGCGGCGGACGCATCCTGACGCTTGCGCCGCGCAGCACGGAGACGTTTGCCGCGACCGATCTCTTCGGTGCCTTCTTCGACACGACCTATTCTTTTCGTTTCGGGCCGCCGGCGCATGACGTCACGGTGGCGCGGCTCAGGCTTCCCGAGGGTGGCGCGGTAGTGGCCGATGCCTTCCATTTCCCGCAGGGGCGCTCGAAGGCCGTGCACGATGCCGAGATCCAGGTGTCGCTGGTCGAAGACGGTGGCGCGTGGTTCGCGGATTTGGCGACCGACAGGCTGGCGCAGTCGGTGCATATAAGCGTCGATGGTTTCCGGCCTGACGACGACTGGTTCCATCTGGCGCCTGGCGCCGCCAAGCGCGTTCTCCTGCGTCCGCTTTCGGGGCGAGGGGGCGATGATCGCCCGACCGGCGAGGTGCTGACACCGGGCGGCGCGCGCGCTTTTTCGTTCTAGAGGCGCTCGTCGCAAAAGATGAGGCGCAATCAATTTCGAAAGACTTTCTTACTAAAATAGGCCCTTCGAACGGCCTAACGCGGATACGGTATGTCTAAGGGAATTATCGCGAATTCTGTGATGAACGGCGCGGCGGGAATGCTGCTTCTGGTAACGGGGTTCCTGTCTTCCATCATCACCGCCCGGCTGCTCGGGCCGGAGGCGAACGGTATTGTCGCCTTCTCGCTCTGGCTCGTCGTCACCGGCGCGTCGATCGCCGAGCTCGGCTCCAGCATCACCATGTCGAAGACGCTGCCGCAGCTGCAGGCGGAAGGTTTTGACGCGCGCCGGCGGCTGGGTTTCGCCTCGCTGCTCGTCACCGTCATGCTGTGCTCGACGCTGTTTCTGCTCGGCCTCTATGCTCTGTTCTTCCTGACGTCTGAGCAGATGCATTGGGCAAAGACCGCCCCCTCGGTCGCCTACGTCACGGGCGCGCTGTTCTTCGTGCAGGCGATCGGCTCCTTCGTCAAATTCTACCTCATCGGTGAGCGGCGGCTGACCGATTTCTTCAAGCTCGCCATGGGTGTGTGCCTGCTGCAGCTGATCGGTGTCGGCGCCGGCGCCGTGCTCTATGGGGTCGAGGGCGTGCTGGTCGGCTATCTGCTTGGGCAGATGGTGTTCTTCATCGCCACCATCCCGATCCTGATGACGCCGCGCGATCGCTGCGGGGTGCCGCTCAAATATCTGGCGGCTTCCTCCATCGTGCTCTCGGCACAGTTCCTGATCGATTCCATCTTCCTCAACAGGCTGGAGCTCCTGTTCCTGCAGCAGTTCTGGTCGGTCGAGATGGTCGGTTTCTACGCCGTCGGCCTGTCCGTCGCCAACATCGCGCTGCAATTGCCGATCCAGATGACCGGCAGCCTGCTCCCCTATTATTCGGAGCGGCGCCACTCAAGCGACGATCGCACCCTGCCGGTCGAGGTGTTCGCGGCCGTTACCCGCAGCATGGCCTACATCATCCTGCCGATGAGCTTCGGGCTTGCCGCCATATCGAGCGAGTTGGTTCGCGCGGTGTTCGGCGAAGCATTCGCGCGCAGCGGAACCGTCGTGGCGCTCTTGGCGCTTGCCGCCCCGTCCTACACCTTCATGCAGACGCTCAGCCTCTATCTGCTCTCGATGGACCGCGCCCGCGACCGGTTGAAGGTCAGCTTGGTCGGCGCCGCCGTGATGACGCTCGGCTGCCTTGCGGTCGTTCCGTTCTTCGCCGCCGAAGGAGCCGCGATGGTGCGCATCGGCGTGTTCACGATTATGTGTATTATCATGGTGCGGCAGACCGGTTTCGGCTCTCAGCTCTCTGGTCTTTACGTAAATCTGCTCAAGACGCTTGCCGCATCGGTCCTGTGCGCAATTATAGCCCTTGGAATTTTACATTATATCAATGGTTCTATTGGACTTCTTCTCGCAATCGTTCTTGGGGGCGCTGGCTATATTGTTGCGCTCAAGCTTTTAAAGGCAATTCCGCGAGAGGATGCCGATGTTATGTCGTCTATTGTCGAAAAATTGCCGGGCTCGGTAGGAAAGTCCGCCCGCAAGGCCGTCGCCTTCATTGCGCCGGCAAACGCCAAGACGGCGGAAGCCGAAGAGGCGATCGAGATCACCGTCGAGACCGGTCTTGCCGAGGGCGCCGGCAACGAGGCCGCGTTGCCATTCGCTTTCGATGGCACGATCGGCATGTTCAAGCCGGAGAACGCTGGCGTTGCCAAGCGCTCCGCGGCGGTGCTCTTCGTCAATCCCTGGGGGCTTGAGGAAATGTGCAGCCGGCGGTTCTTCCGTGTCACGGCGGAGCATTTCGCGGCAATCGGCGTGCCCAGTCTGCGCTTCGATTATCCCGGCGCCGGCGATGCGCTCGATGTCGACGACACTGTCGGCCTCAAGATCTGGGAAGATGCGATCCGCGACGCCGCCGAGCGGTTGAAGCAACTAAGCGGCTGCAGCCGTATCATCATCGTCGCGCAAGGGCTCGGCGCGGCACTGGCACAGAGGACCGCGCCGTCGATCGAAGGCGTCGATGCCATCGCCATTCTTGGTCCCGTCGTCAACGGCCGCGCCTATCTGCGCGAGCTTCGCGCATGGGCGACGTTCATCAATCATCACCTGGGATTGGGCGAGGATGCCATTCCCGAGGGCAAGCACATGATCGCCGGGCTGCAGATGCCCGATGGGATCGCCGCGGAGCTTTCGAAGGTCCGCATCGCCGCGCCGGAAAAGCTGGCGGCACAGCGTTACCTCATTCTGGAGCGTCCGGAGCGTGCCGACGACACGACGCTCGCCGACAATCTGACCGCGCTCGGCGCGGCGGTCGAGCAGCAGACATTCAAGGGTTACGACAGGCTAATTTCCGACCCGGTCTTCTCGCGCACGCCGATGGAGGTCGTCGAGACACTGGCGCAATGGGTAGACGAGCATACATCGGTCGATCCGGCCGCTACGCCTTCGGCCACCTCGGTCGACACCCAGTCGCTCGCGGGTGACGACTTCGAGGAAGTGCCGGTTCGTTTCGGCGCGTTCAATCATCTGGTCGGCGTCGTCACGCGTCCGGTCGGACGGCCACGCGGCAACAGCGTGGTGTTTCTGTCGACCGCGTACGACCGCCAGTCCGGCTGGGGTCGCGCGATCACCGACATGGCCCGGGGGCTTGCCCGCGAGGGTGTCGCCTCGATCCGCTTCGATTCCGCCAATGTCGGCGACAGCCCGCCGCGTCCGGATGCACCGGATCAGATCCTCTATTCCGCCACCCAGAACGCCGATGCGCAGGCCGCACTCGATCTGCTCGAGGGCGTGGTTCCCGGACCGCTGATGGTCGCAGGTCGCTGCAGCGGCGGCTATGTCGCCATCCGCTCCGCCGTCGACGATGTCAGGGTCAAGGCGGCTGTTTCGATCAATCCCTTCGTCTATTACTGGGATCCGAACCAGCCGGTCGAGCGCAAGCATGTCGTATCGGTGCCGCGCAGCTTCGAGGATTACGGTCAGCGGCTGTCCAGCTTCGCCACGGTCAAGCGTCTGCTGAAGGGCGATATCGACGTGCTGGCGGCGACGCGCAATGTCATCATCGCCTTCTCACGCCGCATGTCGGTGCGCATCGCGCCGCTGCTCGAATATCTGCCGAGCCGCAGGCATACGGCGAGCGAGGTGAAGAAATCCTTCGTCACCGTCGGCAAGCGCAAGGTGCCGCTGACGCTGATCTACAGCGAAGGCGATGTCGGGCTTGAGCACATGTATTTCCACTTCGGCCCCGGCGGCCGCAAGTTCGAGCGCCATCCGAACGTCCGGCTGGTGATGCTGCCGGATGCCGATCACAATCTGACGCCACCGGAATCGCGCCGGACGGTGTTCGCCGAGATCGCGCGGCTGGCGAAGGCCTGAGCGGACACAGGCGTGCGCCTGCCCGTTTCGGGTCGGTCAAGTTTTCGGACTATCGAGGGTGATTGCGTCGGTTTTTATTAGCCGGCGATGAGCTCTTTATAGACGCCGATGTAACGTTCCGCGACGACGTCCCAGGAATAGGCCGAGGCATCGGAGAGAAGGGCGGCTCGCACCGCCGGGCCTTGCGCTTCCAGGCGCTTGTAGGCCGTTTCCAGCGCGAGGGCTGCGGCGGCCGTATCGGCGAAGTCGGCGAGCAGAATGTCCTTGTGGCGCGCGCCGAGCGTTCTAAAGGCCTCGTTGGTGTTGAGCACCGGCAGCAGGCCGGCGCTCATGGCTTCCAGCGCCACAAGCCCAAAACCTTCATAGGATGAGGCGGAGGCGAAGATCGAAGCGTCGGCGATGATCCGCCCGACCGCGCCGTTGTCGGCGTCGACATGGATGGTGACGGCGTCGTTGAGCTTCAGTCGGTCGATCTGAGCCATCAGGTCCTGCCGGGTCAGATCGGATTCGACGCCGGCGATATCGAGATGCCAATCCGGATTGCACACTCTCAGCACCGCAAGGGCGTCGATCAGCCGGTCGAGGCGCTTGTTGACCGAGAAACGGCCGATCGTGACGATCCGGCGCTTAGGGCTGCGGGATGCGCGGTCGGCGAACTTGCCGATGTCGGCGCCGTTTTCGATGAGAATGCTGCGGCTCGGCGCGATCTTTTCGAACTGCGCGAGATCCGACATGCTGCAGCCGATGACCCGCTTGTAGGCCATGGCCGAGACACGGGTGATGGTCTGGAACCAGACCTTCTTGATCGCCGCGAATTTCGTCGTGTGGAAAAAGCCGCCATGGGTCGTGACCACCATCGGCTTGCGATGCAGGAAGCGGCCCCAGGCGAGCGCATCGAAGAAGAAGTCGATCGCGTGCACATGGATCAGGTCTGCATCGCCGAGATGGCGGAAGACCTCTGGCGCGAGCGGATAGCGCGTGCTGCCTGACCAGGGAATGCGGACGATGTCGATCCCGTCGATGGTCTCGCGTGAAGGCAGCTTCTTGTCGCGGGCCGTAAACAGAGAATCAAGCGTGACAACGCGGACGCGGTAGCCGCGCTTTAGCGTCTGGCGCGAGAGGTTGGCGATCACGTCCTCAAGGCCGCCGCGATTGGGCAGGAATTGGCGGATGACGTGAACGATCAGCGGCGCGCTGGCGGCGACCGGTTCGGCGTCATGGGAATAGAGTTCGGCGGCGGACATATGTCATTCCTTCGGCCGCGATGAACGGATCACGGCTTTCATCGATGCCACATGGCAACGGGCTGCGTTAAGGCGGCGTTAAACTTCCGCCCCTTCGGGGATTTGCTTTTGGGAAGAGTTAACCGACCGTCACTGCAGGCCTAAAATGCACGGAAGGTGAGCGTGGTCAGCGAGCGGACAATGCCCGGAATGCTGGCGATCTGATCGTTAACGAATTTCCCGATGTCCTCGCCTTCCTGGATATAGACCTTGAGAAGCAGGTCGTAATCGCCGCTGGTCGAATAGAGCTCCGAGACGCGTTCGGTCTTGTAGATGGCGTCGGCGACCTCGTAGGTCTTGCCGGGGGCGCATTGGAGCTGGACGAAGATCGGCTTCATGGGAATTTCCTGCATCGAATTCTGTTGCGCCGCATAATGCGCGAAACGACGGGTGCGGCGCAAGCGGTTCCGTCAACCGGCGGCTTCGCGGACGATCCAGTCGCGGAAGGCTGAGAGCGGGGCGTAGTCGGCGCGCTCGGCGGGAAAGGCCAGATAATAGCGCTCCTTGCTCTCCATCTCGCGATTGACTGATGCCACGAGATCGCCGCGCTTCAGCTCGTCTTGGATGAGGAAGGTCGGCAACAATGCCACGCCAAGGCCGGCGATGGCCGCCTGTGCGGTTGTGGCGAACTGGTCGAAGAGCATGCCGTGAACGGTCTGCGGCGGCACCTCGTTGTCGGCGAACCATTGTTCCCAAGCATCCGGCCGGGTGGTCAGATGCAGCAGCGGCACGTCGACGAGATCGGACGGCTGGCTGATGCCGTAGCGGTCGCGGAAATCGGGGCTGCAGGCGGGCACGGTCTTTTCCGACATCAGGAAGGTCAGCTCGGCGCCCGGCCAGAGCGGATGGCCGAAATGGATGGCGGCGTCTATCGAATCCAGGCGAAAGTCAAAAGAGGATAGGCGGGTGACGAGGTTGATGGTGACGCCGGGATTGGCGGCGAGGAAGCGGCCGAGGCGCGGCGCCAGCCAGCGTGTGCCGAAGGTCGGCAAGATCGCGAGGTTCAGCGTGCCGCCATGCGGATTGGCGCGCAGGTTCAAGGAGGCGCTGGAGATGCGCCGCAGCGCCTCGCGGATCTCGCGGGCGTAGCCGTCGCCGGCAAGCGTCAGGCGCACGGTCTGGCGTTCGCGGATGAAGAGCTCGACGCCTAGCTGCTCCTCCAGCGTCTTGATCTGGCGGCTGACGGCGCTTTGCGTCAGGTCGAGTTCCTTGGCGGCGGCCGTGACGCTGCCGGTGCGCGATACCGCCTCGAAGGCGGAGAGCAGCGCGGTGGAGGGTAGAAAACGCCTTGACGTCAGCATTGGTCATTCCATTTCAGAATGAGCTATTTCCGAAATGTCGATATTTATGGCTTTCGGGCGCTTGTAAATAGCTGCACTAATCATAATCGGAATGAACGTGGGGATCTCTATCATGGCAGGCTTCTTTTCCACAGACCGCATCCGTTCGCTGTTTACCGAAGCGATGTCGCAGATGTATCGCGCCGAGGTGCCGCAATACGGAACGCTGCTGGAACTGGTTTCCGACGTCAATGCCGAGGTGCTGGCCAGGGACAATGCGCTGCGCGAGCGCCTGACGCGTGCCGGCGAGCTGGAGCGCATCGATGTCGAGCGCCATGGCGCCATCCGTCTCGGCACTCCCGAAGAGCTCTTCACCATCCGCCGCCTCTTCGCCGTCATGGGCATGCAGTCGGTCGGCTATTACGATCTATCGGTGGCCGGCGTGCCCGTGCATTCCACCTGCTTCCGCCCGGTCGATCAGGCGGCGCTCAGCGTCAATCCGTTCCGCGTCTTCACCTCGCTGCTCAGGCTCGAACTGATCGAGGACGAAGCCTTGCGCGCCGAGGCCGCCGATATTCTCGCGAAGCGCCGCATCTATACCGAGCGCGCCATCCAGCTGATCGAGCGTCATGAAGAGGCGGGCGGGTTGACGGAAGCGGAAGCGCGGGAGTTCGTCGCCGAGACGCTGGAGACCTTCCGCTGGCATGGCGAGGCGACCGTCACCGCCGAGACCTACAAGCGCCTGCACGATGCGCACCGGCTGATCGCCGACGTCGTCTCCTTCAAGGGACCGCATATCAACCACCTGACCCCGCGCACGCTCGATATCGACGCCGTGCAGGCCCGCATGCCGGAGCGCGGCATCACGCCGAAGGCCGTCATCGAAGGGCCGCCGCGCCGCGATTGCGATATCCTGCTGCGCCAGACCAGCTTCAAGGCGCTGGAAGAGGCGATCGCCTTCGCCGGCGAGACGGGCGCTGCCAAGGGCACGCATACGGCCCGCTTCGGCGAGATCGAGCAGCGCGGCGTGGCGCTGACGGCCAAGGGCCGGGCGCTTTACGATCGGCTGCTGGCCTCGGTTCGCGGCGAGGTGCAAGTCGGCGCCGGTGGCGCCAAGGCCGGAGATTACGACAGCGAGCTTGCCGAGCGGTTCCGCGAACTGCCGGACAGCTGGGCGGCGCTCAGGGCCGAGCAGCTGGCCTTCTTCCACTATTCCGCGACGCCCAAGGGCGTTGCCGCCGCCGTCGACGGCGCGCTGCCTGACGATGCCGAGGCGCTGATCGAGATGGGTTATCTCACCTTCGATCCCATCGTCTACGAGGACTTCCTGCCCGTCAGCGCGGCTGGGATCTTCCAGTCGAACCTCGGCACGGACCAGCAGCAGAACTACGCGACCCGCTCCAATCGTTCGGCCTTCGAAGAGGCGCTCGGCGCCACCGTCACGGATGAGCTTGACCTCTATGCGGAACGTCAGGCACGCTCGCTGGAGGCGGCGATCGATCTGCTCGGGCTTTCCGGCCTGCGCCTGAGCAACGTAGCCTGATAGACCTCGGAACGGAGCTCTCCGATGCTGAATGATCCGCGCTCCCACGGCCTCTGGGAAAAGACCGCGCCGCAGCCGCCGGCAACGATGCCGCTGTCAGGCTCGGTCACGGCCGATATCGTCGTGGTCGGCGGCGGCTATACCGGGCTGTCGTCCAGCCTGCATCTGGCGGAAGCCGGCAAGTCGGTGGTGCTGCTCGAGGCCAACGAAGTCGGCTTCGGCGGCGCGGGACGCAATGTCGGGCTGATCAATGCCGGCATGTGGGTGATGCCCGACGATCTGCCTGGTGTGCTCGGCCCGGTCTACGGCGAGCGCCTGCTCGACCTGCTCGGCAATGCGCCGAAGCTGGTGATGGAGCTGATCGACAAGCACAAGATCGCCTGCGAGCTCGAACGCAACGGCACGCTGCATGTCGCCGTCGGCGCCGATGGCCTCAAGGAAATCACCGATCGTGCCAGCCAGTGGGCGGCGCGCGGCGCCGATGTCAAATTGCTCGACGCCGCCGAGACGGCGCGCCGCGTCGGCAGCAGCGCGTATACCGGATCACTGCTCGACATGCGCGCCGGCACGCTGCAGCCGCTCGCCTATGCGCGCGGCCTCGCGCATGCCGCCGTCAAGGCCGGCGTTGCACTGCATACATCGAGCCCCGTCATCGCCACCGAGAAAAACGGCAAGCGCTGGACGGTTAGAACCGCGAAGGGCTCCGTGACCGCCGACTGGATCATCGTGGCAACGGACGCCTACAGCACCGGCCCCTGGGAGCAGGTGCGCAACGAGCAGGTGCATCTGCCCTATTTCAACTTGGCGACCCGGCCGCTCGGAGACAATCTGCGCAAGTCGATCTTGGCTGGCCGCGAGGGTGTCTGGGATACCAAGGAAATTCTCTCCTCCTACCGCATGGACCAGGCCGGCCGGCTGGTGTTCGGCAGTGTGGGCGCGTTGCGCAATACCGGGCTTTCCGTCCACAAGGGCTGGGCACGGCGCGCGCTGAAGAAGCTCTTCCCGCAGCTTGGCGATGTCGAGTTCGAATGCGAGTGGTACGGCAAGATCGGCATGACCGACAATGCGCTGCCGCGCTTTCACAAGTTCGCCGACAATGTCGTCGGCTTTTCCGGCTATAATGGCCGGGGGATCGCGCCGGGAACGGTGTTCGGCCGCACGCTTGCCCGCCATATTCTGGGCGAGATGAGCGAGGCCGAGTTGCCGCTGCCGCTGACTGATGCCGCCGAGCCGCGCTTCCGCGCCGCCAAGGAATTATGGTACGAAGCCGGCGCCCAGGTCGCCCACTTCGCCGATGCCCGCTTCTAAGAACAATAAGGTTGGAACCACGACAATGACCATCGAAACGCTCGATCTCGCCACCGAAACCAAGACCCTGCTTGCCAAGCTCGGCGTCAGCGCCGACCGCTTCACCGGCGGCACGCTGCGGGTGACGTCGCCTGTGACAGGCAAGGAAATCGGCGCGCTGAAGGAAGTGTCGGTCGCCGACGCCAAGACCGCGATCGATAATGCCCACAAGGCGTTTCTCGAATGGCGCGCCGTTCCGGCGCCTAAGCGCGGCGAGCTTGTGCGGCTGCTCGGCGAGGAGCTGCGCGCGGCCAAGGCCGAGCTCGGCCGGCTGGTGTCGATCGAGGTCGGCAAGATCACGTCGGAAGGCCTCGGTGAAGTACAGGAAATGATCGACATCTGCGATTTCGCCGTCGGCCTGTCGCGCCAGCTCTACGGCCTGACGATCGCCACCGAACGTTCCGAACACCGGATGATGGAAAGCTGGCATCCCCTCGGTGTCGTCGGCATCATCTCGGCCTTCAACTTCCCCGTCGCCGTCTGGTCGTGGAATGCGGCGCTGGCGCTGGTCTGCGGTAATTCCACCGTCTGGAAGCCGTCCGAAAAGACGCCGCTGACCGCACTTGCCACGCAGGCACTGTTCGAAAAGGCGCTGAAGCGCTTCGTCGCCGAAGGCGGCACCGCGCCGGCCAATCTCTCGACGCTGCTGATCGGCGGCCGCGATGTCGGCGAGGCGCTGGTCGATCATCCGAAGGTGCCGCTGGTTTCGGCCACCGGCTCCACGGCCATGGGCCGCGCCGTCGGTCCGCGCCTGTCGCAGCGCTTTGCCCGCGCCATCCTCGAGCTCGGCGGCAACAACGCCGCGATCATCTGCCCGACGGCCGATCTCGACCTGACACTGCGCGGCGTCGCCTTCTCGGCCATGGGCACCGCCGGCCAGCGCTGCACCACGCTGCGCCGTCTGTTCGTGCATGAGAGCGTCTACGACGCGCTGGTTCCGCGCCTGCAGAAGGCCTATGGCTCTGTCAGCATCGGCAATCCGCTGGAGAATGGCACTCTCGTCGGTCCGCTGATCGACAAACAGGCCTACAGCAACATGCAGTCGGCGCTGGAGCAGGCGAAGGCAGCGGGCGGCAAGGTTACCGGTGGCGAGCGTGTCGAAAACGGTGCCTCCGACGCCTTCTACGTGCGCCCGGCGCTGGTCGAGATGCCGGCGCAGACGGGTCCGGTCGAGAACGAAACCTTCGCGCCGATCCTCTACGTCATGAAGTACAGCGATTTCGACGCGGTTCTGGAAGACCACAATGCCGTGCCGCAGGGCCTGTCGTCGTCGATCTTCACCAATGACATGCGCGAAGCCGAAACCTTCGTCTCGGCGCGCGGGTCGGATTGCGGCATCGCCAACGTCAACCTCGGCCCCTCGGGTGCGGAGATCGGCGGCGCGTTCGGCGGCGAGAAGGAAACCGGCGGCGGCCGCGAGTCCGGCTCCGACGCATGGCGCGCCTACATGCGCCGCACCACCAACACGATCAACTACGGCAAGACGCTGCCTCTGGCGCAGGGCGTGAAGTTCGACGTCGAATAAGCGTCGCGATCAATTGCTGCATTGCAGGAAGGGCGATAACGTAACCGCGTTATCGCCTTTTTTCATTTCGCAGGTCCTTCATGCATCTGACACTCGCCGCCGCCGAGATCCTGGTTTTCGAGGCATTGACCAGAAACCGGGTGAGCGAGGCGAATGCCCGTTCTGTCGCCCGCGCGCTCGTGGCGGCGGAAGCCGCCGGGCAGGGTGGCCATGGGCTGAGGCGCGTCGAGGCCTATTCGAAGCAGGCGAAGGCCGGCAAGGTCGATGGGTTCGCGACGCCATCCCTCGCACGTCCGCTTCCCGCCGTCGTGCAGATCGACGCCAATCACGGATACGCTTATCCGGCTATCGATCTCGCGCTGTCCGCCGTTCCCGATATCGCGCGCGAGCAGGGCATCGTTGCCGTCGCCTTCCGCCGCTCGCATCACGCCGGCGTGCTGGCGCTGACGGTCGAGCGCTTTGCCGAGATGGGGCTGGTGGCGCTGATGGTCGCCAATGCGCCGGCCTCGATGGCGGCCTGGGGCGGCCGCAAGCCTGTGTTCGGCACCAATCCGATCGCCTTTGCCGCACCGGTGCCGGATGCCGATCCCGTTGTCATCGATATGGCTCTGTCGCGGGTTGCGCGCGGCAAGGTGATGGCGGCCAAGCAGAAGGGCGTGCCGATCCCCGACAACTGGGCCTTCGACCGCGATGGACAGCCGACCACCGACGCCGTCGAGGCCTTGGCCGGCACCATGATCCCATCGGGCGAGGCCAAGGGCGCGGCGCTGGCGATGATGGTCGAGATCATGGCCGGCGCGCTCACCGGCGCCAACTTCTCCTTCGAGGCCTCATCGCTGTTCGACGATCAGGGCGACGCGCCGGCGCTCGGCCACATGCTCATCGTCATCAATCCGGATGCCACCGGCGGCGCGATTGCTGCCGCGCGCATGGGCCGGCTCGCCGAGGAGATCACATCCGATCCCGATGTCCGGCTACCCGGCCGCCGCGGCCAGAACGCCCGGCGCGCGGCGATCGAAAACGGTATCGAGGTCGATGACGATTTGATCGCGCTTATCCGGTCGCTCTAGAACCGTTCTAAAATATACCAATTATTTCAAGCCTTTGTGATGGCCTTCAGGTCGCCTAAACTTGAAATCGAGTGCCAAGGAAAATATACCGCTGCAATATCATGGATATCGCAGATGAAATGCCATGGAGGGCATCATGACCGTCTCCCTTAATCGCCTCTCGCAGGCCGCCGCGTTCGGCGCCATGCTTCTTGCCGCGACATCGCTCGCTTCTGGCGCCAAGGCGCAGGAAGATGAGTCCGAAGGGATCGTCGTCTACAACGCCCAGCACCAGAGCCTCGGCCAGGAATGGGTGGATGCCTTCACCAAGGAAACCGGCATCAAGGTGACGATGCGCCAGGGTGGCGACATGCAGTTCGCCAACCAGATCATCCAGGAAGACGAGGCGTCGCCCGCCGACGTATTCCTCACCGAGAATTCACCGGCGATGACTTTGGTCGATGCCGCCGGGCTGTTTGCGCCGATCGACAAGGCAACGCTCGACCAGCTGCCGGAAGAGTTTCGCCCGAAGGACGGCATGTGGGTCGGCATCGCCGCGCGCTCGACCGTGTTTGCCTATGACAAGACCAAGCTCGCCGAGGACAAGCTGCCGAAGTCGATGATGGATCTCGCCGATCCGGCCTGGAAGGGCCGTTGGGGTGCATCCCCCGTCAACGCCGATTTCCAGGCGATCGTCAGCGCGCTCTTGCAGCTGAAGGGCGAAGAGGCGACGGCGGCCTGGCTGAAAGGCCTGAAGGAAAACGCCACCTCCTACAAGAGCAACACGGTTGCCATGAAGGCCGTCAACGCGGGCGAGGTCGAGGGAGCGTTGATCTATCACTACTACTGGTTCGGCGATCAGGCGGCGACCGGCGAAAACAGCAGCAACGTCGCGCTGCACTACTTCAAGAACCAGGATCCGGGCGCCTTCGTCAGCCTATCGGGCGGCGGTATCCTGAAGTCGAGCCAGCACCAGAAAGAGGCGCAGGCCTTCCTGAAGTTCATCACCGGCAAGGCCGGCCAGGGGATCCTGAAGACCGGCACATCCTATGAATATGCCGTCGGCAAGGGTGCAGCCTCCAACGACAAGCTGGTGCCGATGGCCGACCTGCAGGCGCCCGTTGTCGATGCCTCGCAGCTCAACAGCAAGAAGGTGGTCGAGATGATCACTGCCGCTGGCCTGATCTAGCTAGGCGGCTGCCAATCGGTCGCGGGTGCTTCGGGCGAAAACTATTGCTTTTGGCTCAAGAAAACCTTAGGGCAGGACGATAAAGGGCAACCGCTTTCCAACGGCGGTTGCCTTCCTTTTTCAGCGTGTCAAAGGCGGCGGTCTTGCTGCAGGACAACAGATTTCTCAACTCCGGCCAGAACGCGCCGGCAGCCCGGCCGGCACTGGAGCTGGCGCCGCCGCGTCGGCGCATGCCGTATATGCCGGTTGTCGCCTTCGCCGCCATCGTCGCCTTCTTCAGCCTCGTTCCCCTCGGTTTCATCGCCTGGATCACTGTCGATGTCGGCTGGGAAACGGTGAAGCAGCTGGTGTTTCGACCGCGTGTCGGCGAGCTGCTCGTCAATACCGTATTTCTCGAAGTCATCACCGTGCCGCTGTCGATCGTGCTGGCGGTAACGCTTGCCTGGATCACCGAGCGCACCGATGTCCCCTTCGCACGCCTCTGGGCGTGGCTCGCCGTGGCGCCGCTTGCCGTACCTGCCTTCGTGCACTCCTACGCCTGGGTCAGCCTGGTGCCTGGCATGCGCGGGCTGCAGAGCGGCGTCTTCGTTTCGGTGCTCGCCTATTACCCGTTCCTCTATCTGCCCGTCGCTGCAGCCCTTCGCCGGCTCGATCCGGCGATCGAGGATGCGGCCGCCTCGCTCGGGCTTGGGCCCTGGGCGGTGTTCTTCCGCACCATCCTGCCGCAGCTTCGGCTTGCCATCTGCGGCGGCTCGCTTTTGATCGCGCTGCATCTGCTGTCGGAATACGGGCTCTTCGTGATGATCCGCTTCGACACGTTTGCGACCGCGATCGTCGACCAGTTCCAGTCGGCCTACAACAGCCCGGCCGCCAATATGCTCGGTGGCGTGCTGGTCGCCTGCTGCCTGCTTCTGCTCGCGATCGAGGTGCTGGTGCGCGGCAACGAGCGCTATGCCCGCGTCGGCTCCGGCTCGGCGCGCCCGGCCGATCGCCGCCGCCTCGGCTGGTACGCGGTGCCGGCGGTGCTCCTGCCCGTCATCGTCGCGGCGCTGACGCTCGGCGTTCCCTTCGTCACGCTGGTGCGCTGGCTTTATCTCGGCGGCGCCGGTATCTGGCGCGTCGAGGTCGGCAATGCCTTCGTGCAGTCGATCGTGCTGGCGTTTGCCGGCGGAATCCTCGCGACGATCGCCGCCGCCCCCATGGCGTGGCTCTCGGTGCGCGCGCCGGGACGCGTGCAGCGCGTGCTCGAAGCCTGCCACTATTATGTCGGCTCGCTGCCGGGTGTGGTCGTGGCGCTGGCGCTGGTGACGATCACCGTGCGCCTCGTGCTGCCGCTCTACCAGACATTTGCGACGCTGCTGCTCGCCTATATCCTGCTCTTTTTGCCGCGCGCCATGGTCGGCCTTCGCGCCAGCATCGCGCAGGCGCCGGTGGAACTGGAGCGCGCCGCGATGGCGCTGGGGCGCACGCCGGCGCAAGCGGTGCGGCAGATCACCATGCGGCTTGCAGCCCCTGGTGCGGCGGCCAGCATCGCGCTGGTGGCGCTCGGGATCACCAACGAGCTGACGGCGACGCTGATGCTCTCGCCCAACGGTGTCGAGACGCTGGCCACGAAATTCTGGTCGCTGACCAGCGAGATCGATTATGTCGCCGCTGCGCCCTACGCCTTCATGATGGTCGTGCTGTCGCTGCCGCTGACCCTTCTTCTCCATGCTCAATCGAAACGGACTGCCGGACAATGACGCTGCTTACGATCGAAGGTGCCAGCAAGCGTTATGGTCAGGTGCAGGCGCTCGACAACATCTCGCTGGAGGTGACGGCGGGCAGCCGTACCGCCGTGGTCGGCCCGTCCGGCTCCGGCAAGACGACGCTCTTGCGCATCATCGCCGGCTTCGAGCAGCCCGATCAGGGCCGTGTCACGCTCAATGGAGAATTGCTGGCCGATGGGCCGGCGGCGGTGCCCGCGCACAAGCGCGGCATCGGTATCGTCTCGCAGGAAGGCGCGCTGTTTCCGCATCTCGACGTCGCCGGTAATATCGGCTTCGGCATTGCCCGCGGCGCGACCGACCGCGACAAGCGGGTGCTCGACCTGCTCGATATGGTCGAGCTTGATCGCGGCATGCTTACACGCCGCCCGCACCAGCTTTCCGGCGGCCAGCAGCAGCGCGTGGCGCTGGCGCGCGCGCTCGGCCGCGAACCGCGGCTGATGCTGCTCGACGAGCCCTTCTCGGCGCTCGACACGGGCCTGCGCGAAAACATGCGCAAGGCGGTGGCCCGCGTGCTGCAGGCTGCAGGCATCACCAGCATTCTCGTCACCCACGACCAGGCCGAGGCGCTGTCCTACGCCGATCAGGTGGCCGTTCTGCGCGACGGCAAGCTTGTGCAGGCCGGATCGCCGCAATCGCTTTATCTTGCGCCGCGCGACCGCGAGACGGCGCTCTTTCTCGGCGACGCGGTGATGCTGCCGGCGATCATCCGCAACGGACATGCCGATTGCGCGCTCGGTCATGTGGCGGTCGACAGCCAGCATCAGGGCAAGGTCGAGATCATGCTCCGGCCCGAACAGATCCGCGTCGTCACCGACAGCAGCGAGCAGCCCTATGGCGGACGCGTGGTCGAGGTGGATTTCGGCGGCGCGACCTGTACGGTTGCCGTCTCGCTCGACGGCGTGGCATTGCCGCCGATCCTGATCAAAACCTCCAGCGTGGCGCTGCCCTCGCGCGGCGACCGGGTGCGACTGGAGATCGCCGGCAAGGCGCATGTTTTCGTGCGCTGAGGGGTAACCTCTGCACTGGCCGGCGGCTCTCGCGCTTGCCCATCCGCTAAATGCTGTCAGGCGATCTTGCGCTCGGCGTCCTCCGCTTCATCTTCCAGCCAGCCGCCGGTAAAGCCTGCGCGTTCCAGGCCGGTGCGGATGACGTCGGACTTGCGCATCAGGCTCCAGATGAAATCGGAGCGATCGTTTTCGATCGACATGACAAGCAGCCCCTGGTCGATGCCGACACAGCGATCGTCCACCCACCCCTCCGGTCCCGCCGTCTTGACGGATGGGTTGAAGCCGCCGGGGAAGCGGCCCTCGTAGCAGAGGTCGGGATAGGCCTGAAGCAGCGCCCGCGTGCCTGAGATCGCTGCCTCGCGGTCATAGGGCAGGGCGGCAAGCGCGCACCATGGCGCAAGCGTGCCATCATCGGGGCCGAGCGGCGCGCCACGGGCGGCATAGCCCAGCACGCTCGGGCGCCGGTCGCCATGGCGGCTGCGCGATGGTGGTGGACCGTCGGAGGCCGACAGGCCCCAGACATCCCTGGAATAGCCGATGAAATGGCCGGGGTTGCGCTCGGCGTAATCGCGCTGCACCTCGATGCAGATCTGGGTGTTGCGGAAATAATCGCTGTCGCGCGCCGCCATCGGTCTGTCGCGGATGCCGCGAAAATCGATCCAGGCATGCGAGAAGAGGTGGATGAAGAAGGGGCCGGCATAAAGATAGCACTTTTCGCCGAAGAGCATCCACGAGTAGCTCGAGGTGAAGGCGTCGTAGCTCGATTGCGGGATCGGGTGCGTGGGCGAGGCGAGCGCCAACGTGTAGAGCAGCACCGCCTCGTCATAGCCCTGCCAGCGCCAGCGCAGGAAGCCGCTTGAGGGCTTCCAGCCCATGCAGATGGTCTCGCCCTTGTTCAGCGCCCAGTGCCAGTCGATGCGCTCGTAGATCAGCGTCGAGAGCCGGCGGATCTCGGTCTCCGCTTCGTCTTCGCCATCAAAATAGGCGGCTGCCGTCAGCACGCCGGCGACGAGCAGTGTCGTGTCGATGGTCGAGAGCTCGCTGTTCCAGGCGCGGTGGCCGGTGTCCATGTGCAGAAAGTGGTAGAAGAAGCCCCTGTAGCCGATCGCGTGCCGCTCGCGGCCCTGGTGGCCGTTGGCGAAGAAGCAGAGCGTCGTCGTGGTGCGGGCTATCGCGTCCGCTCGCGTCATCCAGCCGCGCTCGACGGCGACGGTGTAGGACGACAGCGCGAAGCCGACGGCCGCGATGCTGCAGGGCACGTTTGCGACCGATGTATCGGCGACAAGCCCGTTATCGGGGTTGGAATGTTTCAGGAAGTAATTGAACGCCGCCTGCTGCAGCCTGTCGACCAGCGCGGCATCTGTTTCCTCGGTCCGTTGCAGCATCTTCTCCCGCCCAATCGGTTATCCTGCCCCTTGCTTCAACATGGGCAGGGGTGATGCGCAAATCAATGTTTTTTGAGGGGTGGGGTTGGGTTGTTGCACCCTTGGCGCATCGCGGGACGGAGAGGAGATTGGTTTCCTGTCTTGAGACGGGAGGCGTCTGCCCTCTCGACCGTCACCCTCGGCCTTGTGCCGAGGGTCTAAGCACGTTTCCGCGAATTCAACGGTGCTGATATTCGCGACGGGGCGGTGTTCGCCGTCGAGTGTCACCCAACTGTCGAAAGCAGGGCGCCAAGTGTCCATTCAAGTTGAGCAAGAGGGACCGTGCTCAGATCCTCGGGACGAGCCCGAGGATGACGGTCGCGCGTGCGGCTTCGTGCGTCGAGTCTAAGGTCGCGCCGATCGATGCGGCCAATCGGCGATCGTATAATTACAATATATCAACTGGTTGGGAATATTTGGAGCGGGCGAAGGGGTTCGAACCCTCGACCCCAACCTTGGCAAGGTTGTGCTCTACCACTGAGCTACACCCGCTCATAATCCCGACGGCCTGTGGTAGTTTGGAGGACCGTGGGCGCCACCTTGCGGCGACGGGCGCTATATCGCCCAAACGATTTTCAAATGCAACAGGGAAATGACGGAAAGGCGAAGAAAAATTTGAAAAGCTTTTCCGGCCCCAGCTAAAATGCCGCAAATGCAGGGAAAAGCGGCGAATAGGCACGTTGCAAAAAAGGGGAGGGAGACGTAATCAGGGGGCGCCTTATCCCAATGCGAGTGCTGGAACGAGCCATGACCGAGAAGACGCCGAAGACCGCAACCGAACTCTACGCCTTTCTCGACGGGCTCGGCATCAAGCACAGCACCAAGACGCATGCGCCGGTGTTCACGGTGGCCGAATCGGTAGCGCTGCGCGACGAGATTCCCGGCGGTCACACCAAGAACCTGTTCGTGAAGGACAAGAAGGACCAGTTCTTCCTGCTTACCGTCGAGGAGAATGCCTCGGTCGACCTGAAGACGGTGCACACGCTGATTGGCGCCGCGAGCAAGGTGTCGTTCGGCAAGCCGGAGAAGCTGATGGAGTATCTGGGCGTCATTCCGGGCTCGGTCACGGCCTTCGGCGCGATCAATGATTCGGATTACAAGGTCACATTCGTTCTTGATGCCGATCTCATGAAGGACGAGATTATCAATTGCCATCCGCTGTCCAACGACGCGACCACGTCGATTGCAAGTGCGGACCTCGTTCGCTTCATGGAAGCGACCGGTCACACGCCGCTTGTCTTGAAAGTGACGTCCTGACATACGATTTTAACGCTAGAAAAGCCGGCTGACCGGCGCGGCGGGAGATACTCATGAGCGGCAACGACAATCCCTACAGCAATTCCTTCGGCCAGATGTCGGCAACGGCGAGCTATGGCGGCGCGCCTGCAGCACCGGCCCAGGCAGCGGCGCCAGCGCCAATGGCGTCCGCCGGCGGCTATATCAAGGATACGACGACGGCGACCTTCAGCAAGGACGTCATCGAGGAGTCGCGCAACCAGCCTGTTCTCGTCGATTTCTGGGCGCCCTGGTGCGGCCCGTGCAAGCAGCTGACACCCGTCATCGAAAAGGTGGTCAACGAGGCGCAGGGCCGCGTCAAGCTCGTGAAGATGAACATCGACGACCATCCGTCGATCGCCGGCCAGCTCGGCATCCAGTCGATCCCCGCCGTCATCGCCTTCGTCGGCGGCCGTCCGGCCGATGGCTTCATGGGTGCGGTGCCCGAAAGCCAGATCCGTGAGTTTATCGATCGCGTCGCCGGTCCGGCGGGTGCCGATCAGGCGGCCGAGATCGAGGCGGTGCTTGTCGAGGCCGATGGTTTGCTTGCCAGCGGCGACATCAATGGCGCCGCACAGCTCTACGGCGCCGTCATGCAGGCCGACCCCGATAATGCCAAGGCGCTCGCCGGCATGGCGCAGTGCATGATTTCAGCCAACCAGCATGAGCGGGCGCGCGAGGCGTTGAACGAACTCCCCGACGAGATGGCCGCCGATCCGGCGATCCAGGCGGTGGTGAAGAAGCTTGAGCAGATCGAGGAAGCCCGCAAGCTCGGCGACCCCGTGGCTCTGGAGCAGGCGCTTGCCGCCAACCCCGACGATCACGAGGCGCGCATGAAGCTCGCCAAGATCCGCAATGTCGAGGGCGCACGCGAGGAAGCGGCCGATCACCTCCTCTACATCATGCGCAAGGACCGGACCTTCGACGACGACGGCGCGCGCCGCCAGCTGTTGCAGTTCTTCGAGGTCTGGGGCTTCAAGGATCCGGCCAGCGTTTCGGGACGGCGCAAGCTTTCGGCGATGCTGTTCTCTTAAGCATCAGCGACATTTCGCCATTCGGTTTGCCGCCATCGACCCTTGCGTTTTCGATGGCGTACCCCACATTCCTTTGGATGCGGACGTGTGGTTTAGGTCCGCCGATTATGCGGGACGAGTGCCGATGCAAGTGGGGAATGCACGATATCTGAAGAGCGGCGATGTGCCTGACACGATCGCCGTCTTCCCCTTGACCGGTGCACTGCTGCTTCCCACCGGCCAGCTCCCTCTCAACATTTTCGAACCCCGCTATCTCGCCATGTTCGACGCGGCGATATCAGGAAACCGGCTGATCGGCATGGTGCAGCCGGCGCTTGGCGAAAGCGACGACAAGAATAGCGAAGGCAATCTCAGCGCCGTCGGCTGCGTCGGGCGCATCACCTCGTTCGCGGAGACCGGCGACGGTCGCTACATCGTCTCGCTCACCGGCGTCTGCCGCTTCCGTCTGCTTGATGAGAAGGACACGCACCAGCCCTACCGCACCTTCCGCATCGCGCCGTTCATTTCCGATCTCTCGGCACGCAACGAAGAGGATGCGGTCGACCGCGCGGCCCTTCTCGCCGCCTTCAAGGCCTATCTCGAGGCCAACAAGCTGGAGGCGGACTGGGAGAGTGTGGAGCGCGCCAGCAACATGACGCTGGTCAATTCGCTGGCGATGATGTCGCCCTTCGGCCCGGCGGAAAAGCAGGCGCTTCTCGAGGCGCCGGATCTGAAGACGCGGGCGGAAACGCTGATCGCCATCACCGAAATCGTCCTTGCCCGGGTCTTCGGTGACTCGGACACGATTTTGCAGTAGAAGCGGTCGCATGGACGAAAAACTGAGCCGCGTCGATCCCAAGCTTCTGGAACTGATGGTCTGCCCACTGACCAAGGGGCGGCTCACCTATGATCGCGAGCACAACGAGCTCGTCTCCGAAAAGGCAAAGCTCGCCTACCCGATCCGCGACGGCATTCCAATCATGCTGGTGTCGGAAGCGCGCGAGATCGAGGAATAGATCAAGCCCCTAAATCGCCTCGCCCGCAAGCAAGCGCGGGTTGCCCGCTGCCGTCGTGCCGGCGGCCTGGCCGATGAAGTAGGATTTCAGGCCCGGCAGGCGGTCGACGAGGCCGAGGCCGAAGTCGCGGGCGATGCGGATCGGCGCTAGGTCGTTGGAAAACAGGCGGTTCAGCACATCGGTGGTCACGCCCATGCGGAAGGTGTCGAAACGGCGCCAGGCCTGGTAGCGCTCTAGAATATTGATCGAGCCGATGTCGAGGCCGAGGCGATCGGCTTCGACGATGGTTTCGGCGAGCGCCGCCACATCCTTGAAGCCGAGATTGAGGCCCTGGCCGGAGATCGGGTGGATGCCGTGGGCGGCGTCACCGGCGAGCGCCAGGCGCGGGGCGAAGGCGCGCGCCAGCGTCAGGCCAAGCGGGAAGGCGCGCTTGTCGCCCACCACCTTCAGCGCGCCGAGCTTGTGGCCGAAGCGGCGCTCCAGTTCTTCCTCGAAAATCAGGTCGTCGGAGCGAACCAGCCGGTTGGCATCCGCCGTGGTTTCCGTCCAGACCAGCGAGGAGCGGTTGTCCTTCAGCGGCAGGATGGCGAATGGGCCTGAGGGCAGGAAGTGCTCCTCGGCGCAGCCATTATGCGGACGCTCGTGCTCAACCGTGGTTACGATGCCGGACTGGCCGTATTCCCAATGAACCGTCTTGATGCCCGCGAGATCGCGCAGGTGCGAGCGCACACCATCGCAGGCGACCACGAGTTTGGTCTCGATCGTGCTGCCATCCGACAGCGTGATTTCGGCGTGGGTGTCCAGCGTCTTCAGGCCGGTGGCGCCAAGGCCGTGGGTGATCTCGATGCCGAGGCGTTCGCAGGCGCCGCGCAGAGCGCCGACCATCGCGACATTCGGGATCATGTGGGCGAAGGGCTTGCCGTCCTCGACCTCGCCGTCGAAGGTGAGGAAAACAGGACGGACCGGATCGGAGGTCTTGGAATCGGTGACGATCATCTTGGTGATCGGCTGTGCCGTCGGCTCGATCTCGTTCCAGATGCCGAAAACGTCGAGCATCTTGGTGGCGGCGGCGATGATGGCGGACGCGCGTGGGTCCTTGCGCCAGACGTCTGCGGGGGCTGCCTCGACCACCGCGACATCAAGATGCGGTGCCGCCTGCTTGACCGCGACAGCCATGGAGAGCCCGACATAACCCCCGCCAACCACAAGCATGTCACGCATAACGCCCGTCCCGTTCTTTTAGAATATCCTATTGATCTATATAGATCATCATCACC
Organism: Hyphomicrobiales bacterium; assembly: GCA_900465665.1. Lineage (GTDB taxonomy): Bacteria > Pseudomonadota > Alphaproteobacteria > Rhizobiales > Rhizobiaceae > Rhizobium. The sequence goes on along the minus strand of UBJO01000049.1, from coordinate 23,155 downwards.
GCACTTCCTACCTGCTGGAGCCATACAAAATGACGCGCCACACCGAAAAGCCGACCGCGATGGAAACTCTGCTTGCGACGCTCGATCTCGAGCCGATCGAGGTCGATATCTTTCGCGGTACCAGCCCGCAGGTCGGCTGGCAGCGAGTGTTCGGCGGGCAGGTGATCGCGCAGGCGCTGATGGCGGTGCAGCGCACCGTCGAAGCCGAGAGGATGGTGCATTCGCTGCATGCCTATTTCATGCGGCCCGGAGACCCGGCCGTTCCTATCATCTACCAGGTCGAGCGCACCCGTGACGGATCGAGCTTCAACACCCGTCGCGCCACCGCCATCCAGCATGGCAAGGCGATCTTCGCGCTCTCGGCGTCATTCCAGATCGTCGAGCCCGGCTTCGAGCATCAGGCCGCCATGCCCGACGTGCCGATGCCCGAGACGCTGATCGACGAGAACGAGATGGCGAAGCGCTATCTTGCGCACGCACCCGAAGCGATCCGCAGATATTGGGGGCGCGAGCGGCCGATCGAGGTCCGGCCCGTCTCGCTCACGCACTACTTCTCCGACAAGAAACTCGATCCGCTCCAGCATATCTGGGTTCGCGCCAACGGAGCCGTTCCGGACGACTGGCACTGCCAGGCGGCATTGCTGGCCTATATCTCCGACATGACGCTGCTCGACACGTCGCTCTATCCGCACGGCACCTCGATCTTCGACCAGACGATTCAGGTCGCCAGTCTCGATCACTCCATGTGGTTCCATCGCCCGGTCAAGCTCGACGACTGGCTCCTTTATACACAGGACAGCCCATCCGCATCCGGCGCGCGAGGTTTGACGCGCGGTAGCCTCTATACGCGAGATGGTGTCCTGATTGCGTCGGTGGCGCAGGAGGGCTTGATTCGTAATAGGGCAAATGACTAATTCGGATGCAAATTTCTTCGTTTGTGTATTTTTTGAGCGATTATTAGGCAATCATTTGCCTGTTTATTGGCGCTTGTAAATATACTCCTTATTTTTCAATACCTTAACAAATCGTTTCGAATCTGGCACGGCCCTTGAATGTATAAGGCTGGTCGCTGGTCGCAAACGGCAGTGGCAAGGAGAGTCGGCTCCGTGCCGAGGGTAACGAAGGATGGGAAACCAGATGAAAATTGTGATGGCCATTATCAAGCCGTTCAAGCTGGATGAGGTGCGTGAAGCCCTCACCGCGATCGGCATTCAGGGCCTGACCGTGACCGAAGTGAAGGGTTACGGGCGCCAGAAGGGACATACCGAAATCTATCGCGGCACCGAATACGCGGTCAGCTTCCTGCCGAAGCTCAAGATCGAGATCGCCGTCGCAAGCGAGATCGTCGACAAGGCTGTCGAAGCCATCGCCTCGTCGGCCAAGACCGGCCAGATCGGTGACGGCAAGATCTTCGTTTACTCGATCGACCATGCCGTGCGCATCCGTACCGGCGAAACCGACGCAGAAGCGCTGTAAGTAACGGTAGAGCCAAGGAGCTTTTCTCTATGTCAATTTCGAAGTTTTCTCCCACTCTGGCGCGCCTTGCCACTGCGTCCGCGGCGCTTCTCGCGCCGGTCGTCGCCTTCGCGCAGGATGCCGCCACGACGGCCGCTCCGGCCGCTGCTGCCGCTCCGGTTCCGGACAAGGGCGACACCGCCTTCATGTTCATCTCCACGCTTCTCGTGCTGTTCATGATCCTGCCGGGTCTGGCACTGTTCTATGGTGGTCTCGTTCGCGCCAAGAACATGCTGTCGGTGCTGATGCAGTGCACGATGGTTGCCGCCGTCATGATGCTCATCTGGGTCATCTACGGTTACTCCTTCGCCTTCGGCGGCTCCGAGAGCGCCTATTGGGGCGGCACGGCGAAGATGTTCCTCGCCGGCGTCACCAAGGATTCGACCGCTGCGACCTTCTCGCAGGGCGTCGTCATTCCTGAGTTCATCTTCGCGATGTTCCAGATGACCTTCGCAGCGATCACGCCTGCGCTCATCGTCGGCGCCTTCGCCGAGCGCATCAAGTTCTCGGCTGTAGTGCTCTTCTGCGCACTGTGGGCCACCTTCGTCTACTTCCCGATCGCTCACATGGTCTGGGACGCGAACGGCATGCTCTTCAAGATGGGCGCGCTCGACTTCGCCGGCGGTACCGTCGTTCACATCAACGCCGGCGTTGCCGGTCTGATCGGCGCGATCATGGTCGGCAAGCGTACCGGCTTCGGCAAGGACATGATGGCTCCGCACTCGATGACGCTGACCATGGTCGGTGCCTCGATGCTCTGGTTCGGCTGGTTCGGCTTCAACGCCGGCTCCAACCTGGAAGCTTCGGGCGGCGCGATGCTCGCTACCGTCAACACCTTCGTTGCCACGGCTGCTGCCGTCGTTTCGTGGGCTGTCGTTGAAACGCTCACCCGCGGCAAGGCCTCCATGCTCGGCGGCGCTTCCGGTATGGTTGCCGGTCTGGTCGCCATCACGCCGGCTGCCGGCATCGTCGGCCCGATGGGCGCGATCATCATGGGTCTGATCGTTTCGCCGCTGTGCTACTTCTTCGTCTCCGTGGTGAAGAACAAGTTCGGCTACGACGATACCGCTGACGTCTTCGGCGTTCACGGCATCGGCGGCATGTTCGGCGCGATCGCAACCGGCATCTTCGCCAGCGCATCGCTCGGCGGCGTCGGCTATGCCGAAGGCGTCACCATGGGCAGCCAGGTCGTCACGCAGATCACCGCGATCGCTACCACCATCGTATGGTGCGGCGTCGGCTCGGCGATTCTCTACAAGGTCGTCGACGTCATCGTCGGCCTGCGCGTTCCTGTCGAAGCCGAGCGCGAAGGCCTCGACCTCGCAACGCACGGCGAAGCCGCTTACCACTCCTAATCAAGGCTTGCGGCGCCTGAAAACAGGCGCCGCTGAATAGCCCGTCGCGGCTCAATCAACACTTGAGCCGCTTTTGGCCCGGACCTCTCGAAGGTTCGGGCCTTTTTATTTTCCGTTTTTATTTTCCGGGGCACCAGCCAGACCCCGCATGGTTAACATCCCTTTAACCGTCCTTTGGTTAGGTGGAGCGGACGCATTGGGCGCGAAGCGCATTGGCGATTCGCACGCATCAGGCATTGGACGGGTACAACACATGGCAAGAAGCACATCGCCAGCAATGGATGGCCGGCCGGACCGTTTCTCCCTTTCGGGGTTCATTTTCCGGCAGGCGCAGACCCTTTTTGGGTTTGCAATCTTCATTGCGCTGGCACTGGCCGTCGCGGCATTGGCAACCTGGAACGTCGCCGATCCGAGCTATTCCTACGCCACCGGCAACGAGCCCACCAATGTGCTCGGTTATAGCGGTGCCGCCTTCGCCGACATCCTGATGCAATTCTTCGGCCTTGCGAGCGTGGTTGCGCTGCTGCCGGTCGTCGCCTGGGCGCTGGCGCTGATCTCCGGCCGCCGCTTCACCCGCATTCCGGCGCGCGCTGCCGCCTGGGGCCTCGGCTCCGTTCTCTCCTGCGCCGTTCTCGGCTGCTTTCCGCCGCCGCTCACCTGGCCGATCCCCAACGGCATCGGCGGCGTCATCGGCGACATGATCCTGCGCTTTCCGGCGCTGTTCGTCGGCGCCTATCCGACCGGCACGTTTGCCACCGCCGTCGGCTGCATCTTCGCGGTCCCCTGCGTCTGGATGATGCTCTTTGCCGCCGGCATCGTCGGCCGCACCGAAGAGGAAGAGGCCGAAGAGGAAGAAGAAAACTATGCCGCCAGCCGTTCCAAGCTGCGCTCGGTCGGCGATGAGGACGAGGAAGACGACGAGGGCGGCTGGCTTGCCTTCGGCGCGCTGACGCATGCCTGGTACATGAGCCAGGCCCGCATGCGCCGCATGCTCGGCATGGGCCCGCGCAAGCGCAAGCTTGATGACTACGATGCGCCCTACGATTTCAACGATGACGAGTTCGGCAAGCTCAACGAGCCGGTGCGCGCCAAGGCGCCCGCCCGCGGCGAGCGCATGGACCCCTCGATGGATCCGTCGATCGCTCCCCGGGCCGGTTCGCCGCGCCGGGTGGTCTCGGCGCCGTCGATCTCGCTCAACGACGATGACGACGACGATATGGGCTATGACGGCGACATGCCGCCGCGCCCGGCCGATATCCTGCCCGATGACGAGGACGACAATGGCTGGATGATGCGTGCGCCTGCCAAACAGCCCGGCGGCCGCGCCGAGCCGCGCGTGCAGCAGGCTGCCGCCCGTCCCAAGCTCGGCGCCCGTATCGAGCGCGAGCAGCAGGGCTCCTTCATCCGCCCCGAAGGCTTCCAGCTGCCGTCCATGCACCTGCTCGCGGAGCCCAAGGCCGTCGTGCGCGATTCGACGCTGTCGGCCGATGCGCTCGAACAGAACGCCCGCATGCTTGAGGGCGTGCTTGAGGATTTCGGCGTCAAGGGCGAGATCATCCATGTCCGTCCCGGCCCCGTCGTCACGCTTTACGAACTGGAGCCGGCCCCCGGCATCAAGTCGTCGCGCGTCATCGGCCTTGCCGACGACATTGCCCGCTCGATGAGTGCGATCGCCGCCCGCGTTGCCGTCGTGCCCGGCCGCAACGCCATCGGTATCGAACTGCCGAACAATATCCGCGAGACCGTGTATCTGCGCGAGATGATCGCCTCCAGGGATTTCGAGACCTCCAAGGCCAAGCTCGCCATGGCGCTCGGCAAGACGATCGGCGGCGAAGCCGTCATCGCCGACCTCGCCAAGATGCCGCATCTGCTCGTCGCCGGCACCACCGGCTCGGGTAAATCGGTCGCCATCAACACCATGATCCTGTCGCTACTCTACCGGATGACGCCGGAGCAGTGCCGCCTGATCATGATCGACCCGAAGATGCTCGAACTCTCCGTCTATGACGGCATCCCGCATCTGCTCTCGCCCGTCGTCACCGATCCGAAGAAGGCCGTCGTCGCGCTGAAGTGGACGGTGCGGGAGATGGAAGAGCGCTACAAGAAGATGTCGAAGATCGGTGTGCGCAACATCGACGGCTTCAACAGTCGTGTCGAGCAGGCGCTCGCCAAGGGCGAGGCGATCTCGCGTACTGTTCAGACGGGCTTCGACCGGGAGACCGGCGAGGCGATGTACGAGACGGAAGAGTTCGACCTGAAGCCGCTGCCCTATATCGTCGTCATCATCGACGAAATGGCCGACCTGATGATGGTCGCCGGCAAGGACATCGAAGGCGCCGTGCAGCGTCTGGCGCAGATGGCGCGCGCCGCCGGCATCCATGTCATCATGGCCACGCAGCGCCCGTCGGTCGACGTCATCACCGGTACGATCAAGGCCAACTTCCCGACCCGCATTTCCTTCCAGGTAACGTCCAAGATCGACAGCCGCACCATTCTGGGCGAGCAGGGCGCCGAACAGCTTCTCGGCATGGGCGACATGCTCTACATGGCCGGCGGCGGCCGCATCCAGCGTGTCCACGGCCCGTTCGTGGCTGATGGCGAGGTGGAAGACATCGTCGCCTATCTGAAGACGCAGGGCGCGCCGCAATATCTCGATGCCATCACCGCCGATGACGATGAGGATGGCGATTACGGCGGCGGGCCCTCCGGCACCGGCAATCTCGCCGATAGTGACGATCCTTATGACCAGGCCGTCGCCATCGTCCTGCGCGACGGAAAGGCCTCGACCTCTTACGTCCAGCGCCGCCTCGGCATCGGCTACAACCGCGCGGCGTCGCTCATCGAGCGGATGGAGCAGGAGGGCATCATCGGCCCGGCCAACCATGCCGGCAAGCGCGAGATCCTGGTTCCCACCGAAGGCGATATTCTCGACCGGTGAGGGCGCTCGCGCCCTTGATTCCGGCATTTTCAGCGCGATTTATCTCGCATGTACTGGTCCTTCACGGAAACCTGATCGGCGCGAAAACGTTACCTTTGGCCGGTCGCGCCAGGACGCCATGAAGACGCCGCGTTTCGGCAGCATGCAGACTGCATAAAGGAGACTTTCATGAACCACTCCGACACATTCCTGGACCGCCTCACGCTGACACGGCGCCACATGCTGGGCGCGCTTGCTGTCGCGGCTGCGTCCACCGCGCTGCCGCTCAACGTCTTCGCCCAGGCGGCCGCGGCTGCGTCCACAAGCGGCACTGCGCAGGCGATCGCCGACCATTTCTCCTCGGTCGCCACGATGCAGGGCGAGTTCGTGCAGTTCGGCCCCAAGGGTGAGCAGACCGGCGGCAAGTTCTTCATCCAGCGCCCCGGCAAGCTGCGCTTCAACTACGACGATCCGTCGCCGATCCGCGTGATCGCCGATGGCAAGAACGTGGCGATCGGCAACATGAAGCTGAAGACCTGGGATCTATACCCGCTGTCGAAGACACCGCTCAGCCTGCTTCTCGCACAGAAGATCGATCTGTCGGCCGGCTCGGTGAAGAGCGTCAAGGAAGAGTCCGACCTGACGACCATCGCGCTCGGCAACAACACGGTGTTCGGCAATTCGACCATCACCATGATGTTCGACCCGAAGACCTATGACCTGCGCCAATGGACGATCACCGACAACCAGGGCAAGGACACCTCCGTCATGGTGTTCAACGTGAAGACCGGCGTGCAGTTCGACGACAAGGTGTTCAAGGTGCCTTACGAGGTCATCCCAGGGACGGCCGCTTACCGCGATTGATGACGTCGTCTGCGCGTCCATGACCGTTGCAGTCCTGGAGGCGTGCTCAGATCGAAGGGTGTGAGCCTTTTCGTTTCACTGGGTTGTCGCTGCTGCTCGACTATTTCGTCGGCGGCAGGAAGCCTATTCGTCCAGCAAATCCGGCCGTCGCGCGCGGGTCAGCGTCACCGCCTGCTCGCGCCGCCACTTCTCGATCGCGCCGTGATTGCCCGATGTCAGCACCGCGGGGATCTCGCGGCCCTCCCACTCCTGCGGACGCGTATAGTGCGGGTGTTCGAGCATACCGCCCTCGAAGCTTTCGTGCAGACCGGAGAGGTCGTTGCCCATGACGCCGGGGAGGATGCGGACGATGGCGTCGAGGACGGTGAGTGCCGCGGGCTCGCCGCCCGAGAGCACGTAGTCGCCGATCGACACTTCTTCCAGCTGGCGCGCGTCGATGACCCGCTGGTCCACGCCCTCGAAGCGGCCGCAGACGATGATGACGCCGTCGCCGGCTGCCAGTTCGCGCACGCGATTCTGCGTCAGCGGCTTGCCGCGCGGGCTCATCAGGAGGCGCGGGCGGGTGTCGTTTTCGGAGACCGTGTCGATGGCGCGGGCGAGCACGTCGGGTTTCAGCACCATGCCGGCGCCGCCGCCGGCCGGCGTGTCGTCGACGGTGCGGTGCTTGTCGGTGGCGAAGTCGCGGATCTGCACGGGCTCAAGCGCCCACTGGCCACGCTCCATCGCCTTGCCGGCAAGGGAATAGCCGAGATGGCCGGGAAACATCTCCGGGTAGAGTGTCAGGACCGTCGCCCGGAAGGCCATCTTGTCGCTCACTTCTTTTTCTTCGGCTTGTCGCCGCCGGAATTGTCAGGCGTAAACGACGTACCGTCATCGTCGCTGTCGACGAGACCTGAGGCCAGCGGATCGATGGTGATCTTGCCGGCTTCGAGGTCGATCTCCAAGACCGAGGCTTCGGAGAATGGAATCAACACCGGCCGCTTGCCGGGGCCCTTGAGCTCGAGCAGGTCGCCGGCGCCGAAATCGAAGATGCCGGTGACGGTGCCATAGCTGACGCCCTGGTCGTCGACGGCCTCGAGCCCCTCGAGATCGGCATAGAAGAACTCGTCTTCCTCGAGCTCGTCGTCGGGCAGGTTGTCGCGGTCGATATAGAGCTCCAGACCATTCAGCGCCTCGGCTGCATTGCGGTCGTTGATCCCCCGGAAACGGACGACGACGACATTCTTCATCTCGCGGATTTCAAGCACCTCGAAGGTGCGGCCGTCCATGCTGTGCAGGTGGCCGTAATCGCCGAGCGCGGTCGGATCGGCGCTGTAGGACTTGGCGCGCACTTCGCCGCGCAGCCCCTGCGCGCCACCGATCGTTGCCATCAGCACCGGATTTTCTAGCTTTGTCATGGCGTCCCTAATGTCGAAGCCGGAGGTTTGGTTCGTCATAGCCGAAGTGAACGGGAATGGAAACGAAAACGGGCGGCATGTCGCCATGCCGCCCGTTCGATCAAGGCCGAAGCCCGGAATTATTCCGCGGAAGCAGCAGCTTCTGCAGCGTCGGCGATCTTCTGAGCCTTTTCAGCTGCACGCTCCTGAGCGCGCTTGCCGGGCTTTGCCTTTTCCGGGTTGTTCTTGGCTTCGCGCTTTGCAATGCCGGCTTCGTTCAGGAAGCGCAGAACGCGGTCGGTCGGCTGCGCGCCCTGTGCGATCCAGTGGCTGATGCGCTCGGCGTCGAGCTTGACGCGGGCATCGTTGTCCTTGGCGAGCATCGGGTTCCAGGAACCGAGGTTCTCGAGGAAGCGGCCGTCGCGCGGCGAACGGGCGTCAGCGAGAACGATGTGGTAGTACGGGCGCTTCTTGGAACCACCGCGTGCGAGACGAATTTTCAGTGCCATTTTCTTTACTCCTTGGATGTGTCTGAACCGCTTTTTGTTGAAGCGGCCTTGTTACTTTGCAGCAGCGCCGTTTTCGGCGTGATCCGCTGCGATCTGCTCATGATGCCGGATGACTTCCTTGATGACGAAGTTCAGGAACTTCTCGGCGAAATCCGGATCCAGATGTGCGTCTTCGGCAAGCTGCCTCAGACGGGCGATCTGGTATTCCTCGCGCGCCGGGTCTGCCGGCGGCAACTTGTACTTGGCCTTGAGCACGCCGACCTCTTTGGTGCAGCGGAACCGTTCGGCCAGGATATGCACCAGCGCCGCGTCGATATTGTCGATCGACTGGCGATAGCTCAAAAGCTGGGCTTTGATTTCAGGATCAATCATAGTCTGGGCGACCCCTTCACTTCTTCTTTGGCAGGCCGGGAAGGCCCGGGAAACCACCGCCGAGGCCGGGCAGCTTCGCGCCACCGAGACCTGGCAAACCACCGCCACCGAGGCCCGGCATGCCGCCGCCCGGCTTGCCGAGGCCAGCGGCTTCCGCCTGCTTCTGCAAGGCTTCGAGCTGCTTCGGATCGATGTTGGAGAGATCGGGCATGCCGCCCATGCCGCCGCCAAGGCCACCGAGGCCCATCTTGCCGGCAAGGCCGCCCATCATCTGCTTCATCATGCCGCCTTTGCCCTTGCCGCCCATCATCTTCATCATGTCCGCCATCTGGCGGTGCATCTTCAGAAGCTTGTTGATGTCGGAGGCATCGGTGCCGGAGCCGGCCGCGATGCGCTTCTTGCGCGAATGCTTGAGCATGTCGGGGTTGGCGCGCTCGGCCTTGGTCATCGAACTGATGATCGCCAGCTGGCGGCCGAACAGGCTGTCGTTGAGGCCGGCAGAGGCCATCTTGTCCTTCATGCCAGCCATGCCGGGCATCATGCTCATGATGCCGCCCATACCGCCCATCTTCTGCATCTGGCGCAGCTGGTCGGCGAGGTCGTTCAAATCGAACTTGCCCTTGGCCATCTTGGCGGCCATGGCGGCCGCCTTTTCGGCGTCGATGTTTTCGGCGGCGCGCTCAACCAGCGAAACGATGTCGCCCATGCCGAGAATGCGGTCGGCGATACGGCGGGGATGGAACTCTTCGAGTTCGCCCATGCGCTCGCCGACACCGATCAGCTTGATCGGCTTGCCGGTGACGGCACGCATCGAAAGCGCTGCACCGCCACGGCCGTCGCCGTCCATGCGGGTGAGCACGAGGCCGGTGATGCCGACGCGTTCGTCGAAGTTGCGCGCCAGGTTCACGGCGTCCTGACCGGTCAAGCTGTCGGCGACCAGCAGGATTTCATGCGGGTTCGACTTCTTCTTGATGTCGGCCATTTCGACCATCAAGGGCTCGTCGATATGCGTGCGGCCGGCGGTGTCGAGGATGACGACGTCATGGCCGCCGAGCCTGGCTGCCTGCACGGCGCGCGCGGCGATATCGGTCGGCGACTGGCCGGCAATAACAGGCAGCGTGTCGACATTGGTCTGCACGCCGAGCTGTCGCAGCTGCTCCTGGGCGGCCGGGCGTCGCGTATCGAGCGACGCCATCAGGACCTTCTTCTTCTCGCGGTCGGTGAGCCGCTTGGCGATCTTCGCAGACGTCGTCGTCTTACCCGAGCCCTGCAGACCGACCATCATGATGACGACCGGGGCAGCGGCATGCAGGTCAACGCCCACGCCTTCGCCGCCGAGCATCTCGATCAGCTCGTCATGGACGATCTTGACGACCATCTGGCCGGGCTTGATCGACTTCAGGATCTCGGCGCCGACGGCCTTTTCACGGACGCGGTCGGTAAAGGCGCGCACCACGTCGAGCGCGACGTCGGCCTCCAGAAGCGCACGGCGAACCTCGCGCAGCGCTGCGGAAACATCGCTTTCCGAAAGCGCGCCACGGCCTGTCAGTCCATTCAGAATGGATCCAAGACGGTCCTGGAGGTTCTCAAACATCGGCTCTTCCTTGTGATTTCCGGATAGGGAAACCTTGTGCTTTTCCTTGACGAAAACAAGACGCATAGCCAAAAAGCACCCGAGGGCGCATCGCGCTGTCGGGTGTGGACCTCCGGGATCGATTTATACCTTTGCGGGTCCCGGTCGGTGGCTCGAGTCTTGAAGCTCGTCGCAGATTGAGCGGCGGTAAACAGGAAAACGGCCGGAGAGTCAAGGCAATCAGGGCAAATAAGCGGTTTTCGGCCTTTCAAAAGCCGGCACGGCAACCCAAATGCAGAAGCCCGAACAGCAGATCACGGCGACAAGGCTCCCACCGCATGGCAAACGCCAAACCCAAGAATCCGTATTACCAAGGCCCGGTCACCGATCATTTCGACGGCACCCGCTTCTTCAACCCCGGCGGCATCGCGCCCCTCGGCTTCCGCGCCATGCTGCGCTGGCAGTTTAACGGCGAGCGACAGACCTGGCAGAAACAGGTGCCGAGCCCCTTCCCGCAGGCCAAACCCGATGCCCGCGTCGAAGGTGACGGCCTGAGGGTCACCATGGTCGGCCATGCCTCGATGCTGGTGCAGGTGGCAGGCCTCAACATCCTGACCGACCCAGTCTGGTCGGACCGCGTCAGCCCCTTCAGTTTCGCCGGCCTGAAGCGTGTGACGGCCCCCGGCATCCGCTTCGAGGATCTGCCCAAGATCGATCTCGTGCTGGTCTCGCACAATCACTACGACCATCTCGACGTCGCGACGCTGAAGAGGCTGCAGGCCACCCACGGGCCCCACTTCGTTACCCCGCTCGGCAACGACACCATCATCCGCCGCGCCGCGCCCGATGCCAAAATCTCCGTCATGGACTGGGGCGACCGGATCACCGTCTCAGACGGCATCACCATCGACGCCGAGCCGGCGCGCCACTGGTCGGCACGCGGCACTGGTGACCGCAGCATGGCGCTCTGGGCCTCCTTCGTCATCTCGACGCCATCGGGAAAGATCTACCACGTCGGCGACACCGGCTTTCACGACGGCATCAACTATCGCGCGGCTGGTGAGAAACACGGCCCCTTCCGCCTCGCCATCCTGCCCTTCGGCGCCTACGAGCCGCGCTGGTTCATGAAGGGCCAGCACCAGAACCCCGACGAAGCCGTCCGCGGCATGCAACTCGCCAACGCCGCCTACACGGCTGGCCACCACTTCGCGACGTTTCAGCTGACCGACGAGGCGATGGACGCGCCGGTGAAGGCGCTGGAGGTCGCGTTGCGGGAGCATGGGGTGGCAAGGGAGCGGTTCCGGCCGCTGAGGGCGGGCGAGGTGTTCGACGTGCCGTTGGGGTGATGCCGGGTGTTTTTCGCATCCATGGCCGTTGAAGTCCGGGAGGCGTGGTTAGATCCTCGGGACAAGCCCGAGGATGACGTCGAGAATGTATTTTGCCTCTTCGTTTCAATAGGTTACGATCGACCTTCACTCTCTCCATCGTCATCCTCGGGCTCGTCCCGAGGACCTAAGCACGGTCCCACTTGCTCGACGTGCGTGGACACTTGGCACCATCACGACACCACCAAGCCCCGCGCGGAGCAAAGCTCGGCGACGGCAGCAGGCGGGACCCCATAAAATGGGAGCGGGCAGGCGGCAGTATGTGGATGGTATGTGTGTCAGGCGTTTCCACCTGCCCGATTGCGTCAAGGTTTCCGGGTCGTCCGGGCCGACAGGAGCGTCTCTCGGCCTTTCCTTGCCGGATGTTTCCTTGGCCCTGACGGCCTTGGAAACACCTCTTCACAACCATCACCGAACGCCGGATGCCAACCTTGGCGTGACCGGTTCGCGAACCCGGCTCCCTGTCCGATGACGTCACCAGTGTGTGGCGATTGCGGAGGGCGGGGATAACGGCGCACGCCGAATTCGGCTATCATGCTGATAATGTCGGGATGTTTCTTGGTCGAGCCGTGAAATTTTCCCCGTCGTCACGCTGACGGAGACAGCGGATGCGCCGCGCACGCCGCCACTGGTAATTCCCGCGCATTTCCGCCATATACAGCCCAAACACACATGGACATGAGACAATGAGCGCAACGGTCGAATTCGCGAGGATGAACGGGCTTGGCAACAAGATCCTGGTTGTCGACATGCGCGGGCGCAAGGACAAGGTGACGCCCGAAGCCGCGATCGCGCTCAATGCGGCCTCTGAGACCCAGTTCGACCAGATCATGGCGATCCATGATCCGAAGGCCGAGGGCACCGATGCCTGGATCGATATCCTGAACTGCGACGGCACCAAGGCGCAGGCCTGCGGCAACGGCACGCGCTGCGTGGTGCAGGCGCTTTCGGCCGAGACGGGCCAGAAGGTCTTCACCTTCCAGACCGTCGCCGGCATCCTGAATGCCGCCGAGCACGAGGATGGAACGATCTCGGTCGACATGGGCAGGCCGGTGTTCCAGTGGGACAAGATCCCGTTGGCGGAAGAGTTCTTCGATACCAGTCGCATCGAGCTGCAGATCGGCCCGATCGACAATCCGGTGCTGCATTCGCCTTCGGCCATGTCGATCGGCAATCCGCATGCGATCTTCTGGGTCGACAGGGATCCGATGAGCTTCGATCTGGAGCGCTTCGGGCCGCTGCTCGAAAATCACCCGATGTTTCCCGAGAAGGCCAATATCACGCTGGCGCAGGTGACGTCCGATGCGAGCCTGCGCACCCGCACCTGGGAGCGCGGCGCAGGCCTGACGCTTGCCTGCGGTTCGGCCGCCTGCGCCGCCGGCGTTTCCGCGGCGCGCACCGGCCGCACCGGGCGCAAGGTCACGATCGACGTCGCAACCGCGCCAAGCCGGCAGCCGCTCATCATCGAATGGCGTGAGGACGACCATGTCGTCATGACCGGTCCCGCCGAATGGGAATGGTCGGGCACCGTCGATCCCGTGACCGGCGCATGGCAGCGCGATGAGGCGGTCGAGGCTCCGGGGGCGGAAGCCAAGTGAGTGGGGTCGAGGTCATCACCTTCGGCTGTCGTCTGAATACCTACGAATCCGAAGTGATGCGGGCCGAGGCCGAGAAGGCCGGCCTCAACAACGCCATTCTGGTCAATACTTGCGCCGTGACCGGCGAGGCCGTGCGCCAGGCGCGCCAGGCGATCCGCCGCGCGCGTCGCGACAATCCTGAAGCCCGTATCATCGTCACCGGCTGTGCCGCGCAGACCGAGAAACATACCTTCGCCGAGATGGCCGAGGTCGATGCGGTGCTCGGCAACGAAGAGAAGCTCAAGAGCGCCAACTATCGCGCGCTGCCGGATTTCGGCGTCTCGGCGGAAGAGAAGCTGCGCGTCAACGACATCATGAGCGTCAAGGCGACCGCGCCGCAGATGGTCAAGCACATCGACGGCCACGTGCGCGCCTTCATCCAGGTGCAGAACGGCTGCGACCATCGCTGCACCTTCTGCATCATCCCCTATGGCCGCGGCAATTCCCGCTCGGTGCCGATGGGATCGGTGGTCGATCAGGCGCGCAAGCTCACCGAGAGCGGCTATCGCGAGATCGTGCTGACGGGCGTCGACGCCACCAGCTACGGCGCCGACCTGCCAGGCGAGCCGACGCTCGGGCTGCTGGCGAAGACGCTTCTGAAGCAGGTGCCGGATATAAGGCGTCTCCGTCTGTCGTCGATCGACAGCATCGAGGCGGACCGGCATCTCCTCGATCTCATCGCCGACGAAGCGCGCTTCATGCCGCATCTGCACCTGTCGCTGCAGCATGGCGACGACATGATCCTGAAGCGGATGAAGCGCCGCCACTCCAACGCCGATGCGCTTCATTTCGTCAACGAGGTCAGAAGGCTGCGGCCGGAGATCTCGATCGGCGCCGATATGATCGCCGGTTTCCCGACCGAGACGGAAGAGATGTTCGGCAATGCCGTGAGGCTCGCCGAAGACGCGCGGATCGCGCATCTCCACGTCTTCCCCTACAGCCCGCGACCGGGAACGCCGGCGGCACGGATGCCGCAGCTCGACCGGGCGCTCGTTAAGGAGCGGGCCGCACGGTTGCGCGCCACTGGACATATGTTGCATCAGTCCCATCTCGATCGCATGGTCGGCACGCGGCAATGGCTGCTGGTGGAAAACAACGGACTGGCGCATACGGAAAACTTCACGCTTGTCGCAGCGCCGGGCTTAAGCCCCCGCGCGCTGGTCGAGGTCGACATCGTCGGCCACAACGGCAAGCACCTCGACATGCAACTGACGGCCGCCTCCGCGGCCTGACCTGACGGAATTCTCATGGCGTTCAGCTTCATCAAAAAGGTCTTCACCTTCGGCCCCGACAAGACGGTGGAAGAGCAGGCGCCGGATACGGTCGAGACCAAGGCCCCCGAGGTTGCGGTCGAGCCGGTTGCGGAGGCACCTGTTGCCGAGGTGACGGCGCCGGTGCCGTCCGCGCCGGTGGAGGAGCTGCCTGTTGCCGCCGATCCGGTGTTGCCGGAGGAGGTGGAGACCGCGGGTGGACCTTCGGCTGATGGCGAGGGTGTTGCCGAGGACGAGGTTTCCGAGGATTTGCCGACGGCGCTGGCGACAGATGATGTCGGGTTGGTGCCGTTGTCCTTGCTGGAGGCTGAGGCGGAGTCTGATGCTGAGGCGGGAGACGTTGGCGCAGTGGGCGCGGTACCCCCCTCTGTCCTGCCGGACATCTCCCCCACAAGGGGGGAGATCGACTCGTTGGGGGCGCCCGACCAGACCTCTGATGCTGATGAGAGTGGCAAGGCCGAGGCGTCAACCGACGAAACGGTCGAGAATGAAGCGAGCGAGCCCGCCCAGCCAATCTCCCCACCTGTGGGGGATATGCCCGGCAGGGCAGAGGGGGGTATCACACCCGCCGAGCCAGCTTCTATCGACGCCCCCGAACCAACTCAGACCGACTCCGACTCTCCCATCCTCCCCAAGGGCTTCTCCACCGCCAACGAGACCCCCGAACCCGTCACCATCGTCCCCCCGGCCAAGCTCAACTGGTTCCAGCGCCTGCGCGCCGGCCTTGCCCGCACCTCGTCGCAGCTGACCGGCCAGATCTCCGCGCTCTTCACCAAGCGCAAGCTCGACGACGACACGTTGCAGGATCTCGAGGACCTCCTGATCCAGGCCGATCTCGGCGTCGAGACGGCACTGCGCGTCACCGATACGCTGGCGTCGGAACGCTACGGCAAGGACGTGTCGGGCGAGGATGTGAGCCGCATCATGGCAGCCGAGATCACCAAGGTGTTGAAGCCGGTGGCCAAGCCGCTGCAGCTCGATCTCAGCCACAAGCCGCATGTCATCCTGGTTGTCGGCGTCAACGGTACCGGCAAGACCACCACCATCGGCAAGCTCGCCGCCAAGCTTTCCGGCGCTGGGCTGAAGGTGATGGTCGCGGCCGGAGATACATTCCGCGCGGCGGCGATCGAGCAGCTGAAGATCTGGGCCGACCGCACCAAGTCGGAATTCATCGGCACCAAGCTCGGCGCCGATGCGGCGGGGCTTGCCTATGATGCTTTCGAGCAGGCCAAGCAGAAAAAATGCGATGTGCTGATCATCGACACAGCCGGCCGCCTGCAGAACAAGACGGAGCTGATGGCCGAGCTCGAGAAGATCGTGCGCGTGCTTGGCAAGCTCGATCCGGACGCGCCGCACACCGTGTTGCAGACGCTCGACGCCACCACCGGCCAGAATGCGTTGAGCCAGGTCGAGATCTTCCGCAACGTCGCGGGCGTCAATGGGCTGATCATGACCAAGCTCGACGGCACGGCGCGCGGCGGCATCCTCGTCGCCATCTCCGCCAAGCACAAGCTGCCGGTCTATTTCATCGGCGTCGGCGAGGGCGTGGACGATCTGGAGCCCTTCGAGGCCGAGGATTTCGCCCATGCGATCGCGGGCCTCGGCGACGCGCGGGGCTGATCAAATCGTCGCCATTGCCGTCAAAAGCGATTGATGCCACAGATATGCCCGCAAGGGCGCGCAAGCGTCCGGGATAGAGACTGACGATAAGAACTGACGACAAAGACTGGTTAGGGAACGGATTAGGGACCTCATGACGACCGAGAGCGATATCACCCCGTCGGCGACAGACAAGCATCACCCGATGCTCAAGCTGGCGCTGGAGCTCGGGCCGCTGCTGATCTTCTTCTTCGCCAATCTGCGCGGCCCCTGGCTGGTGGAGAAGTTCCCGGTTCTGGGTTCCCTCGGCGGCCCGCTATTCGTCGCGACCGCGCTGTTCATGGCGGCGACGGTGATCTCGCTGGTCATCTCCAAGGTCGTGCTGCGCCATCTGCCGATCATGCCCTTCGTCTCGGGTATCGTCGTCCTGATCTTCGGCTCGCTGTCGATCTACCTGCAGGACGAGACCTTCATCAAGATGAAGCCGACGATCATCAATTCGTTGTTCGGCCTCACGCTGCTCGGCGGGCTGCTCTTCGGCAAGTCGTTGCTCGGCTATGTCTTCAACGCCGCCTTTCAGCTCGATGCCGAAGGCTGGCGCAAGCTCACCGTTCGCTGGGGCGTGTTCTTCCTGTTCCTGGCGGTGCTCAACGAAGTCGTCTGGCGCAATTTCTCTGACGACACCTGGGTCGCCTTCAAGGTCTGGGGCACGATGCCGATCACCATCCTGTTCACGCTGGCGCAGATGCCTGTCATCATGAAGCACACGATCGCGCCCGAGGGCGAGGCCGGCCAGTGACGGCGCTTCAGGCGACTGAAAGAGCCAGGCACCAGACCTACTGGTTCATCGCCTGCGCCGCGGTGCTCATCGCGCAGATCCTCGCCGAATATCTGATGGGGCGCACGCCGATCTGCACCTGCGGCTACGTCAAGCTGTGGGAGGGCACTGTCAATTCCAGCGGCAACTCGCAGCACATGTCGGACTGGTACACGCCGTCCCATATCATCCACGGCTTCCTGTTCTACGGCCTGGCGCACCTCGTGCTGCGCGGAAAGCCGATCGCGATGAAGCTGCTTCTGGCGCTGGTGATCGAATCCGGCTGGGAGCTACTCGAAAACTCGCCGATCATCATCGACCGCTATCGCACGGCGACGATCTCGCTCGACTACTACGGCGACAGCATTCTGAACTCGGCGATGGACACGGTGTTCATGGTGCTCGGCTTCTTCTTCGCCTGGCGCGCGCCGGTCTGGCTGACGGTCACGATCGCCATCTTCTTTGAGATATTCACCGGCTACATGATCCGGGACAACCTGACGCTCAACGTGCTGATGCTGGTCTGGCCGCTGGAGGCGGTGAAGACCTGGCAGGGCGGGGCCTAGAGCCACAAGCTCCAGGCCCAAACCCTCAATTCAAATCCTTAGAACGTCGCCGTCTTCGGGTCCGGACCCATGCGCGCCGAGCTGCTGTCGAGCTTGGCGATCTCGGCCATGTCATCGCCATCGAGCTTGAAGTCGAAGACCTGGAAGTTCTCGACGATGCGCGACGGCGTTACCGATTTCGGGATGACGACGAGGCCGCTATCCATGTGCCAGCGGATGATCACCTGCGCCGGCGTCTTGCCGTGCTTCTCGGCGATCTTGGCAAGAAGTGGGTGGGCGATCAGCTTGCCCTGGCCGAGCGGGCTCCAGGACTGCGTGGCAATGTTGAGCTTCTTGTGCGCTTCCTGCGCCACCTTCTGTTGGAAGTCCGGATGCAGCTCGATCTGGTTGATGACGGGCACGACGCCGGTCTCTGCAATCAGTCGCTCGATATGTTCAGGATAGAAATTCGAGACACCGATCGATTTCGCCCGGCCTTCCTCGCGCAGCTTGATGAAGGCTTTCCACGTATCGACATAGGCGTCGCGGTTCGGCGCCGGCCAGTGGATGAGGTAGAGGTCGACATAATCGGTGCCGAGGCGCTTCAGGCTCTTGTCGAAGGCCTTCAGCGTCGTGTCGTAGCCCTGGTCGGCGTTCCAGAGCTTGGTCG
This sequence comes from Hyphomicrobiales bacterium, assembly GCA_900465665.1. GTDB lineage: Bacteria > Pseudomonadota > Alphaproteobacteria > Rhizobiales > Rhizobiaceae > Rhizobium. The sequence continues at coordinate 4,750 of UBJO01000049.1, read as the reverse complement.
TCAGAAAGATGTCCTTGCGGTCGACGCCCGACGAGCGGATGCCCTCGCCGACGCCCTCTTCGTTTTCGTAGACGGCGGCCGTATCGACATGGCGATAGCCGGCTTCGATAGCAGCGCGCACCGCGGGTGCCGCCATGTCGTTGGGTGTCTGCCAGACGCCGAGGCCGACCTGGGGAATGGAATGTCCGTCGTGAAACGTAATGATGGATTGCTGTGCCACAATAAATCTCCGCGAAAGCGATGAATGGAACGGGGCGTGTTGAACGGCGGGTATCCCGCCGTTTCCCAAAACGCCTCTCAGCCCGGGCGTCGGTCGCATTGCATATAGGTCAGGCGGCGCGCGATATCACCCCTGCTCCCTGGCTGAAGACTACAAAACCCTGACGACGGTGCCCTTGCGCAAGTAGGGCAGGATGCGGTTCATGTCGCGCGGGTGAATGGCGATGCAGCCCTCCGTCGGCTGGTAGCCGGGGCGGATCAGATGGAAGAAGATCGCCGAGCCGCGATTGCGGGCGCGCGAGGTGACATTCCAGTCCATGACGAGGCAGACGTCATAGAGCCCGTCGTCGCGCTTCATCTTTTCGTGACTTTTGCTGAACGGCGCCTTGACTGGTCTGTTGTAGTTGGCGTCATCAGGCTGATCGCACCAGAGCATGTCCTCGCGGATAAGGCGAATCGGTAGCCGCGTTCGCAAACCGGAGGTTTTTTCGCCGCGCACGAAACCCGAAATCAGCCGCATTTCGGCGATCGGAGTGGCCCCATCACCCTCACGCTTGCGTGTGGTGCGCCCGGAGCGACCAACTGCCGCGGGTATCACGACTGTGCCGAATTGCAGCAAAGCCCGGCTTTTCTGCCCCGGTGCGGGTCTAACCGTGATGATCGTTGGTTGTATAGACGGTTTCCGCCTTGTTTTTTCCATGTTTCTCACATGTTTTTGCAATTGCCGGGGCAATGATTGAAATCATATAGCACCATATACGACAACAGCTTGGTATCCTGATCTTTGCCAACACTCTCAAGTTGGCGTAGGAGTAAGGGGACCAGATGGCGAGGGACATAGCCGCATGACAGCACGCACCATTTTGTTGGTGGATGATGACGACGACCTCCGCGAGACCCTCACGGAGCAGCTCTCGCTCTATGACGAGTTCACGGTTCTCCAGGAATCCACGGCTGCCAAGGGCGTCGAACGCGCCCGCGCGACGGCCATCGATCTCCTGATCATGGATGTGGGCCTTCCCGACATGGATGGGCGCGAGGCTGTGAAGCTGTTGCGCAAGGGCGGCCTCAAGGCGCCGATCATCATGCTGACGGGCCATGACACCGATAGCGATACCATTCTCGGCCTCGAGGCCGGCGCCAACGACTATGTGACGAAGCCGTTCCGCTTCGCGGTTCTGCTTGCCCGCATCCGCGTGCAGCTGCGCCAGCACGAGCAGAGCGAGGACGCCACCTTCAGTGTCGGACCCTATGTCTTCAAGCCGAGCCAGAAGTTGCTGACCACGGAAAACGGTCAGAAGATCCGCCTCACCGAAAAGGAGGCGGCGATCATCCGTTATCTCTACCGCGCCGAACAGAAGGTCGTCACCCGCGACGTGCTGCTCGAAGAAGTCTGGGGCTACAATTCCGGCGTCACCACCCACACGCTCGAAACCCACGTCTACCGCCTGCGCCAGAAGATCGAGCGCGATCCGTCGAACGCCGAAATCCTGGTCACGGAAAACGGCGGCTACAAGATCGTTCCGTAATCATGGCGCTGAATGACGATATCCAGCTGCTCGCGCAGCTTCCGCTTTTCAACGGAATGTCGGAGGATCAGCTGCGGCTGATCGCCTTCGGCGCGGATCGGCGCGTGATTTCGAACGGGCAGATGCTTTTTCGCGAAAGCTCTCCCGCCGACAGCGCCTACGTCATCGTCAGCGGCAGTGTTGAACTCAGCCACACCGGACGCGACAACAAGCCTGAGGTTCAGGCGGTTGTCGGGTCCGGCACGCTTTTGTCGGAGCTTGCGCTGGTCACGCTCGTCGAGCGCAAGTTCACGGCGATCGCTCGCGAGGACACGGCAATCATCCGCATCACCCGCGCGCTGTTTCACCGGCTGATCGAGGAATATCCGGATGCGGCTTTGCTGATCCAGCAGCGCATCCGCGACAATATCGCGGCATTGGCGGCCAAGGCCGCCGCCGAGCTTCACCGCTTCGCCTGAGGCGCCTGCCTAACGACCCTTAGAGATCGAAATGCGCCGTCACCGGAACGTGGTCGGACGGCCGGTCCCAGCCGCGCGCCTCTTTCAGGATCTCGATGCGCTGCAGATGCGGCCCAAGATCGCGCGACGACCAGATATGGTCAAGACGCCGACCACGATCCGCCGCTTCCCAATCCTTGGCGCGGTAGCTCCACCACGTATAGAGCTTCTGTGTCTCCGGCACGTTCTGGCGCATCAGGTCGAGCCACTGGCCGCGCTTCATGACATCAAGCAGGCCCTCGGTCTCGACAGGCGTGTGGCTGACGATCTTCAGCAGCTGCTTGTGCGACCAGACGTCGTGCTCCATCGGCGCGATATTGAGATCGCCCACGAGGATCGCCGAGGTATTGGCCTCGCCATCGGCCTTCAAGAGCTTCATCTCCTCGATGAAATCGAGCTTGTGGCCGAATTTCGGATTGATCGCCCGGTCCGGCTCGTCGCCGCCGGCTGGCACATAGAAATTATGGATGCGGATACGCTTGCCGCCGCGCTCGAACACCGCCGAGATATGCCGGGCATCGCCGACCTTGCAGTAATCGGTGCTGTGATCCTCGACCAGCGGAAAGCGCGAGGCGATCGCCACCCCGTGATAGCCCTTCTGGCCATGGATTATGATGTGCTCGTAGCCCATGGCCTTCAGCGGCGCCAAGGGGAACAGCTCGTTCGGCACCTTGGTTTCCTGCAGGCAGATGATATCGGGGCGATGCTTGAGGAAGAGCTGCTCGACGATCGGCATGCGCAGCCGGACCGAATTGATGTTCCAGGTGGTGATCGAGAAGCCCATTGCGCTGCCTTTTCCAATTCTGTTGGAAGGGCTTTAGAGCAAAGGTCGCGTGGATGGAACGGACGGGAGTGAAGAAAATGGATGCAGGCAGCCGCATCCGTTGCGAAGAAAAGTGCCCGGCCGAAGCCGGGCACTGCATTTATCGCGATGCCGCACCGACGGCGGAGCCGCGGGTGGTCATGCGCAGGAGATAATAGACCCCGCCGCCGATGCCGACGCCGAAGAACCAGCCATAGGTACCCCACCATTCCGGCAGGACAGAGGTGAAGGTCGGCAGGATGGAGGAGAAGAGCGCGCCGATCGCAAAGGCGATGAAGGCGTTCACATGCCAACCGCTCTGGAAGCGGAATTCACCGTCCTCGCGGTAGAGCGCCGCGACGTCGAGCTCGCCCTTTCTGATGAGATAGTAATCCACCATCATCACCCCGAAGATCGGCCCCATGGTCGAGCCGATGAAGTTGACGAAGTGGGCGGCACCCGTCTCCCAGGGGGCGAAGGGGTAGAGCACCAGCGCGATCAACGCCGCGATATAGCCACCGCGCTTGAAGCTGATGTGGCGCGGGAAGACGTTGGAGAAGTCGAAAGCCGGCGAGACGAAGTTGGCGACGACGTTGATCCCGAGCGTCGCCACCGCGAAGGTGAGCGCTGCGAGAAGTGCCAGGAACCAGCTGTCGAACTTGGCCGAGATGGCTTCGGGATGCAGCAGCACCTCGCCATAGACGGTGAAGGCCGCCGTGGTGGTCACGCCCGCGACCAGGCAGAAAGCGAGCAGGTTGATCGGCAGGCCCCAGAGATTGCCCTTTCGCAGCGTCTTCACATCCTTGGCGTAGCGCGAGAAATCGCAGAAGTTCAGATAGAGGGCCGCGAAATAGGTGATCCAGGTAGCGGCGACGGCGGCGAGTGCAGGCAGGGTGCCCGGTTCATAGGGAACGCCGGCATCCTTGGTCTTTTCGATCAGCACATCGCGCGGGATTTCGCTGCCGAAGGAGAAAGTGCCGGCCTTGACGACGAGATAGACAGCCAAGACGAGCATCATGATCCAGACGGCCGGCCCGGCCCAATCCTGGAACTTGCGCACCGTTTCCATGCCGCGCTGGATGATCAAAAGCTGCAGCGCCCAGACGATGACGTAGCAGATCACCTCCAGCGTCGAATGGCCGAGGAAATGGCTGTTCTGGTGGAAGGCGAGAATGTTCTCGTTGCGGATCAGGAGCGCCACGATGGCGCCAGAAGCGGCGGCCGTCTGCGCGCCGTACCAGAAGCAGGCGACGACCGCGCGCACCAGCGCCGGCGCATTGGCGCCGAAGGTGCCGAAGGAGGCGCGGGCGAGCACCGGGAACGGCACGCCGGTTTTCACGCCGGCATTGCCGACGAGGCTCATCAGTACGAAGATCACAAGCGAACCGAGGCCGATTGCGATGACGAAATTGATGAAGCTGCCGCACAGAAGAAAAAGACTGGCGGCGAGATAATAGCCCCACAGGCTGTGAACGTCCGAGGTCCAGACGTTGAAGATGCTGAAGGCGCCCCACTTCCTCTCCCGAGCGGGCGCCAGATCCTCGTTGTACAACGAGGGCGACGGATTGCCAGATGTCATGTAATCCCCTCCTAGGATTCGCGGGCCACAAAATGGCCACAATCGAACTTGCTCCCGATTTGGGCATTTGACAAATATTTAATCAAATAATGCACAGCGCGACACGAAGACCCCTCCCCAACCC
>UBJO01000027.1 GCA_900465665.1 Hyphomicrobiales bacterium | reverse complement strand
AAGCGGCTTATAAGGCCCCAGAGCCGAACAAGTCAACAAGCCTTTTTCAAAAAATCGCAGTTTCTGCCAACTGACTGATTTGGCTAGGGAATTTCCGGAAGCCCTGTTTGGGTCCCGGAAACGGCGTTGGAACTGTCGAGTTGTGCCCTCCCCCGGCCCCGCTCAAAGCCAGACGCCGGTTGACGGTGGCATGAGCAGAACCGATCTGCCATATAGTGACGCCCACCATCGAGGATCTAATGCCGTTTCGCTTTATACATACCGCCGACATTCACCTGGACTCTCCCTTGCGCTCGCTCGCGCTGCGCGATGAAGGGCTGGCCGAACTTGTCGGCAACGCCACGCGCGCGGCTTTCGTTTCGATTATCGACCTCTGCCTGGACGAACAGGTCGACGCCTTGATCATTGCCGGCGATCTCTATGATGGCGACCAGACGTCGATGAAGACGGCGCGTTTCCTTTCCGGCCAGATGCAGCGGCTTAATGCGGCTGACATCGCCGTCTATAAGATACGTGGCAATCACGATGCGCTTTCCAGGATCACGCAGGAGCTGGTGCTGCCTGATAACGTCAAGGTGTTCGGCGGGCGCGCCGAAGCCGTCGGGCGCATGAAGGATGGTCTCGATATCTGCATCCACGGCATGAGCTTTGCCAAACCGCAGGCCCCGGAATCGCTGCTGCCGAGATTCAAGGCACCGATCGCGGGCGCGGTCAACATCGGCATCATGCACACGAGCCTCGCCGGCGCGCAGGGGCACGACGTCTACGCACCCTGCAGCGTCTCGGAGCTGCACGCGTCCGGTTTCGACTATTGGGCGCTAGGGCATATCCATCAGCGGACACACCATCACGGCGCGCGCACGGTGATCATGCCCGGCATGCCGCAGGGCCGCGATATCAACGAGGCCGGCGCCAAGACCGTATCGCTAGTGACGGTTGCGGATGACCAGACGATCACCATCGAGGAGCGTCTGACAAGCGTTGCTCAGTTCGAGCGCGTGAGCGTCGATCTCACCAATATCTCGGAATGGCGCGAGGCGGCGGGCGCCGTAGAGCTGGCGCTCGCGCGGCAACGCGAGGCGACCGCCTCGCGTTGCCTCGTCGCTCGCTTACGACTTATCGGGCAGACGCCGCTATCGTGGCGCCTTCATCGCGATATCGATCTGTTGCGCACAGAGGCCGAGGAGCGCGGGGCCCGCATCGGCCAGACCTGGATCGAAAAGCTAGAGCTTGCCGTACACGCGCCCGTGGACGTTTGGAAAGTCACCGCCGATCCTGTCATCGAGCTTGGCGATCTGATGCGTGAAAAAGTCATGGCGAGCGCCGGCTTTCGCGACGAGATCGGCGTGATGGTTAAAGACCTGCTCGCCGATCTGCCGCCGGAGAGCCGTGGCTTTGCCGGCGACGACCCGGCAAGCTTCGAGCGCTTTATAGATGAATTGATGCTCGACGGCGCCGACGACATCACCGCCCGAATGAAGACCTGGGATCACGGAGAGAACTGATGCGCCTTCGCCGTCTCGACCTGACCCGCTACGGGAAATTCACCGACCATTCGATCGATTTCGGCCGGTTTTCCGAGGGCGAACCGGACCTACACATTATATACGGCCTGAACGAGGCCGGAAAATCGACGACATTCGATGCCTTTCTCGATCTCCTGTTTGGGATCGGCGCCACCAGCAACTACAACTTCATTCATCCTTATAATTCCATGCAGATCGGAGCCCGGCTGGAGTTCGATGGCGGAGAACACGAACTCGTGCGGCTTAAGCGTCGGACCGGCAGTCTCGTTGACAGCAACGGTCAGCCGGTCAACGAAGGCATGCTGTCGGCGGCGCTCGGCGGGATCGGGCGCGATGCTTACAGGACGATGTTCTCGCTCGATGATCACTCATTGAAGGAAGGCGGACAGGCGATCATCCAGAGCAAGGGCGAACTGGGCGAATTGCTGTTTTCAGCGAGCTCGGGGCTCGCCGGCCTCAACAGATCGCTGGTCATGGCGGCAGACGATGCGGCTGCCATTCATCGGAAGCGCTCGTCGAGCACCAAGCTCGCCGAGCTGAAGCGAGCGCTCGATACGCTTAAGAACGAGCGCAATGCCATCGACACCTTCGCAGCAGCCTATTCGGTGCTCGCGGCAACCTTGACGCAGGTCAGCGCATCCTACGATGCGGCTGGCGCGGAGTTGGCTGAGGTCAAGCTTCGGCACACGGAGTTGAGCCGCATTCTCGCAACGCTGCCGCTAACCTCAGAACTCGACCGACTTGCGGCGGAATTCGCCGAGCTTGGCGAACTGCCACGCCCGCCGGCGGATTGGTTCGCGCTGCTGCCGCAGCTTTCGCGCGACGAGACGCGGTTGCAGGCGCTCGCGGAAACCGCGGACCGCTCCATTCGCCAATTGTTGCACGAGATCGACGACATCGTCGTCGATGAGCAGGGGCTTTCGATCGCCGCGATCATGGAGACACTCGAGATCGGACGCGCACGCTATCGGGCGGCTGCGGACGATCTACCAAAGCGCAAAATCGCCCTTGCCGAACAGGAGGGAATCCTGTCGCGGTTGCTGTTCGATCTTGATCAAGCGGGGCATGCACATCCCGAGAAGTTATTGCTACCAGCGCCATCGATTGGCGCCATCCGCGACCTAATGGAGAAGCGCTCTGGGATCGACGCGGAGATCGCTTTCGCGGAGCGCGAGCTCAAACGCGCCAACGATACGCTCGAACGCTTGAAGGAAGACACGGCCGACGGTGAAATCGGACTGGAACCGGATACGCAATCGCGCATCGAGAATGCGCTGGCGCGACTGACGGATACAGACCTGCTCTCGCGTCTCGCCGTCGAGGAGCGCTCCTATCACCAGGTGCGCCGCAATTTCGACGATCGCATCGCGCTGCTGGTGCCTTGGTCGGGCGACCTGAACGAGTTGGCGGCGATGAAGGCGGCGGACTCACCGCAACTCGATATGTGGCGATCACGAGCGACGTTGATAGACAATCGCGTGAGCGAGCATCGCGGCAAGCTTCGCGACCTCGCCACCGAACGAGCCACGACTTTGGCGCGGATCGCTGCGTTCGCGAGGGAGGGCACGATCGACGACAGCGCCGCGCAGGCCTTGCGTAGCGCGCGCGACGCGGCCTGGCAGAGCCATCTCGCCACGCTCGACGGCGCCACCGCTTCCACGTTCGAACATGCGATGCGGCGGGACGATGCCGCAACCGAAAATCGGTTGGCCCGCGCCGAGGCGCTCGCCGAACTCCGGCAGCTGACGCTCGCAGCCGCTGCCAGCGCGGCCGCCATCGATCGGCAGCAGGAACTGCTTGCGGAAGCGTTGGCGGATCACGCTGCCTTGGCAGACAAGATCGGCACTTATTTGCCCAATGCTATCGAGGCCGGGGCGGATGCGCTGGAGCAGCTGGTTGCGCTTGAGAACTGGACTGGCCGGCGGAGTGCTGCGCTTTCTGGCCGGGTCGATCTGAAGAAAAGCGAATATGAACTGGATACGCTTCGCACCGAGCTCGGGCGGCACCGCGCCGAGCTTGAGGCAGCCCTAACAGAGGCCGGCGCGCGGTTTGATGCCGACATGCCGACCGCAGACCTGACGCGAGCGGCGGCAAGACTGCTGGCCGACAGCAGGAGCCGCGAGGAAGCGCGAGCCAACCATAAGAAGGCGGTGAGCGGGCTGACGCGCGATATCGCCGAGCGGGAGCGTGACCATCAACAGGCGGTTCTCGCTGCGGACGGATGGCGTGATGCCTGGGCGGAGGCGCTGTCACGCACATGGTTTGCCGACAAGGCATCCGTTGCCGCCGTCAGCGCCATTTTGTCTACCCTTGCAAGCTTGCCCGGCGTCTTGAAGGAGCGTCATGATCTGGTGCAGCGGGTTTCGGCGATGGAGAATGACCAGAAGCAATTTCGGGTCGATCTGGCCAACATGCTGGGCCGGTTGGAATCCGATATATCGTCGGGCGATGCGCTCGGCGCCGCCAATGCGCTGGTCGAGCGCTACAACCGCGCCTTGCGCGATCAGCAGCATCGCGCGGACAGACAGGTCACGCTCGAAAAGCTACAGGCCGATCGCCAGGCACTCGACGCGGAGCTTGCCATTCACAACGCCCGCAAGTCGGAATTGACAAGCTATTTCGGCGCCGAAACGCTGGCGACTGTCGGAAGCCATCTTGAGGCAGCCAAGGAGCGGGACCGGATCGAGAACCGCATGGCCGAGCTTCGCGAGCAGATTGCCCAGCGGCTGCGCACCAGGACATATGAGGACGCGGCACGGCTTTTGTCCGAGGTAGACGCCGCAGAAGTCGAGCACAGCGCGCTCAATCTTGAAGCCCGGATCGAGGATCTGACGGAGCGCGCGCGGGAGCTTTACGCCGAAATGACCCGCGCCAAGGACAAGCTCGATGCTGTGGGCGGCGACGACGCGGTTGCGCGCATTGAGGCGAAACGGCGGACGCTTCTGCTCGAGATCGAGGCGCTCGCCATCCGCTACCTGACGCTTCGAACCGGCACGCTGGCGGCCGAACAGGCGCTGCATCTCTATCGCGACAAGCATCGCAGCTCGATGATGAACCGCGCCTCGCAAGCGTTTCAGACGATCACCGGCGGCAATTACTCGGGCCTCGCCACGCAGCCGGATAAGGATAAGGAGATTCTGATCGGCGTATCGCGCGATGGCGGATCGAAGCTCGCCGATTCCATGTCGACGGGAACGCAATTTCAGCTCTATCTGGCGCTCAGGTTGGCGGGTTACGAGGAGTTCGCGGCCGTTCGGGCGGCCGTGCCCTTCGTTGCCGACGACATCATGGAGAGCTTCGACAATCCGCGTTCCGAAGAGGTTTTCCGTTTGCTCGGCGAGATGGCGAAGGTGGGACAGGTCATCTATCTCACGCACCATCTGCATCTTTGCGAGATCGCCAAGTCCGTCGTTCCCCAGGTGAAGATCCATCAACTGAGCTAGGCGGCGGAGGCATACGACGGCAACAGCATCGGGGTCAAAAGGTCTTGACGGCCTCCGCGTTTTCGATGGCCGCGACATCACCCGGGCGGTCGCGCTTGACGTATTCATTGACGAGCGGAGCCGAGACGGCCGGATTGCTGAAGCTCCAGATTCCGGAGCGCACGCCTTCCATGACGGTGGCGTATACCGCGAGATCAATCGCTTGGCGCACAGCGAGCTGGGTTGGTTCGTTGCGGGTGTAACCGGCCTCGATCTGCAATAGCTTGTCCGTCGAGACGAACTTGTAGACATTGGCGTTCACGCCGGCGGAATAGACGGTCTTCGTCGTCGTGACGCTCAGGAGCACCTCGCCCGTCTGCACCGATACGATGCGGACGCCGACGGTGACGACGTCGCGACGGTATTGCGCATCGGCGCCGATGCCGAGGAAATTCGCTCCGACGCCGCCGGTTATGGTGTTGGCGTCATAGGTCAAGATGCCGCCTTGGACGATCAACCCGGCGAAACGGATGGGCGGCAAGGTCTTCATCGCGTCCATCGAATATTCCTGCCGTGTCGCGCGGATAAGCTGGCGCTCCTGCAGGAGATCGTTTAGGCCGGTGCGCTCGACCACGGTAAACCAGTTGCCGCCGCCCGCGCGCTTCAGCGCGTCGATGATCAGACCGGAGCCGCCCTGGGTGACCGCCCGGGAAAACACGGCGATATTGTCGTTCGGCTCGTTCTTGCCGGTGAGATCGGGGAACTGGTAGACGGCGATATCGACTTTCTTGGCCGGCGGCGGAAGGTTTTCGAGGTTGGTGCGCGTCGGCGACGGCGGAGTCACGATCGGCGGCTGCTGAAGTGGTTCCTTGGTGGCCGTTGTCTCCACGCAGCCTGTAAGCAGGAAGGCACTGAGGATAGCTAGAACTCGAACCATTTTCATACGCGGTACTTCCACGAGACGTTGAGACGCTTTACGGGGTCGCAGGAACGGTCACGTTGGTGATCGTCGTGCCGTCATTGATGCTGATCTGAATTTCGCCGCCGACGCGCACGAACGAGATCGTCGTTCCCGCCAGCGTGTAGCTGCCGCTCGTCTGCGCATTTGCCCCGAACAGAGATTCGGTGATCTGGTTAGCGAGCGAGGCATAGAGCTGGCTGGTCAGCTGGTTGGCGAACATCTGCCCGGGGGTCAGCGCCGAGGGGCCCGTGACCGCCGACTTGCCGCTGTCCTTGAACTGGTTCTGCGCATCGGCTTGCGACATCATCCAGTTGCCGTTCAGCGGGCTGCCACCGAACGCCGGATTGACGGGCGTATAGACGAGGCCGCCGGCCTGCGCCGTGCAAACCGAGAGCAGAACCACCAAGCCACCCACCGCACTTCTCAGACGCTGTGCCATCGCCCTTACCTCTGGCTGAATTGTTGGACCGTGATAGTCTGCCCGCTGACCGTCGAGGACAGGCCATAGCTGAGGCTGTTGCCCATTTGCGTCTGCAAGACCGTGTTGTTGCTGCCGGTCAGGGCAACCGTTGCGCTGTTGTTGTTGCCGACCTGGAGGCTATCGACCGTGTTTGAATTGCCGGTCACCGAATAGGACACCCAGTTTCCGTCGCCGATCTGCGTTTCGGAAATGCGGTTGGCCGCCCCGTTCTGTGTGATTGACGCGGTATTGTTCGACCCCGTTTGTTCGACGATCGCAACGTTGCCGCCGCCGCTTGGCGCCGGGGTGCCGGGTTGCGGTGCCAGGAGATAGTTTCCGAGATCCATATACGCATCCTGGGCGGAAGCCGTCGCGCCGATGAGCGCAAGAGTGAGCCCGGCTGCAGCTGCCAGCATTCCAAAAGCCGCTCTATTTGCCATTGGAAACCTCGTCGAAGACGCATTCGAACTCGGCGCCCAGTGCTTCGCCGCTGAACTGCACGCGTACGCGCGTGCCCTTGGCATAGTCGAGCTTCGATTCGCCGACGAAAACAGGGTCGCTGGTCGGAATGCTGAAAGAGCCGGATTGGGTGACGTTGGAATTGCCGCTGCGGCCCTCCTTGAGGACCTCGAAACGATATTTGCCGAAAGCCGGCACGGGACTGACGATCCGCCCCCTCAGGCGGATTGCGCTCTTCGAGCGCGTGGCATCGACCGTGCACGAAATTGCTGGGGGAGACCCCATATCCATTCCACCCATTCCACCCCTCCAGGAAGTGGGACGACGAAGCCGCCCCACTCTATGCGCTTCGGTTAGTTCTGAACGACGGTGAGCGAATTGCCGGCACCGCTCTGGTTGGTGGACGAAAAGTTGCCGCTGTTGTTTTGGTTCAACGAAAGAAAGTTGCCGCCAAATCCACTCTGGGTGTAATAGGCCTGATTGTAGGTACCATTCTGGGTAACGTTCGCGTTGTTGTAGTACCAAGACTGGCCGCCGGACTGCGAACCTACGATCGTGTTGTTGCTGCCGTACTGCGTAAGGTTGGCCGATGCGTAGTTATCCTGCACTGTCACAATGGTGCTGTCGTTGCTTTGCTGAATTGTGTTCGCGATCGCACCTGTCCCGCTCTGCACCGACGTCACCTTGTTGCCGTTTCCGGACTGCCACGCGTTCGTATAGAGGCTACCGCCGGTCTGCTGCAGTTCGACGTCGTTGCCGTCACCCGACTGAGTGATCAGGCCTGTATTCGACGTTCCGCGCTGAAAACCAGGTGCAGTCTGCGAAACCCAGTTGCCATTACCGGACTGGTTGATCGTCAGAGCGTTGGAACCGGAGCCGCCATAGTTCTGCTGAACGAACGAGTTGCCGTAGGCTGTTGTCGTACTGATCTAGGTACACAGTATTATTGCCCGCGAATGCAGACGAAGCACCCAGGAGCGCCACGGCGGCTGCAGTCAAAAGAAGATGAGTTCTCATTTTTCGTCCTCCAATTATGAGAATTTTTCTATTCTCGTTGCTTTCGGAACTGACGCAATACAACCAAGGTTACCGATTTCCTAATAAAGCACATAAAGATAACCATTATACAACTGCAAATCGATTCAATTGGGGATCATCCAAAAGGCGTACATTCATAGTCACTAATATTCAAATATCTGCGTTGAACATTTGCCGGGAGTAGTGTTGTCTGATGGAAAACACGAGAATTTAGGGGAGGAGCGATCAATGTCCGTGCGTAACGCTCTAGCGGCATGCGTATTTTTGCCTGCCATTTTCTCCACGCCCGCTGTGGCGCAACAGACCGGTTCGACAGCACCTCCCGCCGAATCACTGTGCAATGCCGACTGCATCCGATCCAACTCTGAAACAGCCGCGCAAATGTGCGCTCGCCCCATCGAGGCCCAGGCGCCGATCGATTTCGAATGGGTCAACCGCCCCTATGCCAGCTTCTTCCAGGAGGCCGATCCGCCCGAGGGACAATCATCCATCGTGATCTACAGGGGAGATTCCATCCGCTTCGTGACTCCAAAGAAGGAATGGATCCGAATGACATTCGAGTGTGCCTACGACGCAACCGCCAAGAAGCTGGTCGGTGTGCGCCTGAACCCAGGGCGCTTGGGCCGGACTTCGCCCGTGATCGCCTCGGCGACGCCCGCGCCCCGTCCACCGAAGGCCGCTCAGACGCAAGCGCCGAGCCATATCGATGGCGCCGCTCTGGGCGCCGCCATCCAGCGAGCCGCAACACGGCCGAAGCCCGCCAGGGCGCCGACTTCGAAGCCCACGCGAACGATGAATATCGGCGAGCCGAGCGGTATCGAAGTCGAACAGATGGCGGTTACGCCCAACTGATCGCGGGCCTAGCCAGCACCCTGGCTCAATGTTTGGATCAGCGCGACGGTAGAGGACTATCGTGCCGGCGCACAATAGGAGCGCATTCGGGTTGACCTGAGACCCAATGCTTCCCAGGTATATCCGCACCCATCTGAACGGTATGGGCGCAGCAGGAGATAGCACGATGCAGATTACCTACCACGTCGGACAGCATGATGGTGGCTATGGCTACCGCCTTGGCGATGTCTGGTCCGAAACATTTCCCACGCATGGCACAGCACTTGCCGCGGCCAAGGCCGCCGCGAGCCGACAGCATGTCGAAGGCCGTGACGCCGAAATCCAGTATCAGACCGCGGATGGTTCGTGGCATACGGAACACGCCAGCGGCGGCGACCGGCCCGACACAGAGGTTATTGACGATCGCTGAGCGCTGGGCGACCTTTCGCCAGAACTTCACCGACACAGGAATATAGAATGGCCACGACACCCCGACGCCCCGTCAATGCCATGGACGCGGCGGAAGCCTTGTTCAAACCTGCCAAGAAGCAAGCCGCACCTGCCGTCGAGCGGCCGTCGATCCCGAATGCGAAGGAAATGGTGTCGATCAAGATCGACAGCGACGTGCTGGCATTCTTCCAGGAAGACGGCCCCGGCTGGCAGGAGCGCATCAATGACTGCCTGCGCGCGGCGATGAAGGCTGGCCGCTGAGTGCCGGACGAGCGGCGCGCGTTGCCGTGGTGCTAGCCGAGATGCTTGGCAGGGGGCCACGGCGATGCGTGCTGCGCGGCAAACTCAGACTAGCCCTCGCCTTCAACGGGGGAAATTTGGCATGAATATGACGTGTACGTAAAAGGAAATATATACGATCGAATATCTCTTGATACGGACATTTTCTTATCGAAACGCCCCGATCCGTAACGATCGGAACCGAAAGCAGCAGTATCGACCTTGACAGCAAAAGCCCCGCACTCAAAAGCCGGGGCATATGTTTGCTTAAGGTTATCGGCATGAAACTCCTCACGTCACTCTCCGCGTTTGTCGGCAAGACATTTGCCCTCTGGGTCATCCTGTTCGCCGTTCTCGGCTTCCTGCTGCCGGATGTGTTCAAGCAGGTGACGCCCTATATCGTCACGCTGCTCGGCATCATCATGTTCGGCATGGGCCTGACGATCTCCGTCGATGATTTCCGCGAACTGAGCCGCCGCCCGGTCGAGGCCGCGATCGGCGTCGTCGCGCACTTCGTCATCATGCCGGCGCTCGCTCTGCTCTTGACAGTGCTCATCCCGATGCCGCCGGAAGTTGCCGCCGGCGTCATTCTCGTCGGCTGCTGCCCCGGCGGCACGTCGAGCAACGTCATGACCTATCTCGCCAAGGGCGATGTCGCGCTGAGCGTTGCCTGCACCAGCGTCACCACGCTGGCCGCCCCGATCGTCACGCCCTTCCTCGTCTGGATGTTCGCGAGCCAGTATCTGCCCGTAAACGCCATGGCGATGTTCATGAGCATCCTGCAGGTCATCATCCTGCCGCTGGCGCTCGGCTTCCTGGCGCAGAAGGTGCTCCCGCGCCTGGTCGAAAAGACCGTGCCGGCCCTGCCGCTCAGCAGCGTTATCGGCATCGTGCTGATCGTTGCAGCCGTTGTCGGCGCCAGCAAGGGCGCCATCGCACAGTCCGGCCTTTTGATCTTCGCCGTTGTCGTCCTACACAACGGGCTTGGCTACCTGCTCGGCTTCTTCGCTGCCAAGGCGCTCGGCCTCAATCTCTACAAGCGCAAGGCGCTCGCCATCGAAGTCGGCATGCAGAACAGCGGCTTCGGCGCCGCGCTTGCCACCGCATATTTCTCGCCGGTGGCCGCCGTTCCGAGCGCCATCTTCAGCGTCTGGCACAATATCTCCGGCGCGCTTCTGGCGAATTACTTCTCCAGCCGGACCGATGAGGCCGCGGAAAACAAGGCCGTCGAGGCTTCCTGACCTCCCGCCGAAAACACCGTACAATCGATCGAATGGCCCGCCGAAAGCGGGCCATTTTCATTTTCGGTCACCTGCTCTAAGCGCCCTCACGATAAAATAACCAGTTGGTGAATTGTTTACTTGAACGGCCGGTTCGAATCGTCAAAGGTAAGCACGCTAACCAATCCCGTCATCGATTTGCCGTCCTTCGCGGACCCGCGCCGATACACCACTATTTTGGAATGATACCGTGAGCAGCGATGCTTTGAACCGTGTAGCGAAGCCGTCGGCTTCGATGGCAAAGGCGACTGCGGCAGGATGGGGCAAGGGCCTCTCCACGTTGGTCCGCATCACAGTCATGGCCTTGCGCCACCCATGGCAGTCCGGCCTTGCGATCGGCGCCACCCTGATTGCCTCTTCGTTCCAGTTGTATATCCCGCGTCTGCTCGGGAGCGCGGTAGATCACACTCAGGCCGTCGTCGAGGGCGGCGCTGCTGGACTGGTCGCCCAGGATGCGCTGCTGACGACCGCCTTGTTGTTGCTCGGCGCAAGCGTGATGCGCGGCGTCTTCACCATGGTGCAGAACTACTACAGCGAAAGCGTCGGCCACCACATGGGCTACGAGCTTCGCATTGCCTGCTACGAGAAGATCCAGCGGCTCTCCTTCAGCTTCCACGACAGTGTGCACTCGGGCGACTTGATCACCATCGGCCTGCTCGATCTGGAAGGCGTGCGCATGTACTTCTCGACGGCGCTGGTGCGCATGGTGCTGCTGACCATGCTGATCGGCATCGGCGCGTTTATGCTTCTATCGACCGACGTGGTGCTCGGCCTCCTGGCGCTGAGCTTCGTTCCCTTCGTCGGCTGGCGTTCATCTGTAACGCAGCTGCGGTTGCGCGCCACTTGGCTGCTGTTGCAGGAGCGGCTTTCGGTCCTGACCCGGATCATGGAAGAAAACCTCGGCGGCATTCGTGTCGTTCGGGCTTTCGCATCCCACGCCTATGAAATGTCGAAGTTCGAAGCGGCGTCCAAGAGTGCGCTGGAGCTCGCGCATCAGAGAGTCGGGATCCGCGTCATCAACACCAGCGCTATGACCTTTTCCTTCTTCGCGGCGATGGGCCTCGTGCTCTGGGTCGGCGGCGGCAAGGTGATATCGGGCGAAATCACCGTCGGCACGCTCGCATCCTTCCTCACCTTCATGACAATCCTGCAGATGCCGGTGCGCCAGCTTGGTTTGATGGTCAACGCCTTCGCCCGCGCCTCGACCTGCGGCACGCGATTGTTCGAGCTGCTCGATCTCGAGATCGCCGTTCGCGATGCGCCGGATGCCAGGGAGTTAAAGATCACAGAGGGCACGCTTCGGTTCGATAATGTGAGCTTCAGCTATCCAAGCTCGCCAACGCAGCAGGCACTGCGGGGCATCTCCTTCGAGGCGAAGCGTGGCGAGACGATCGGCATCGTCGGCCCACCCGGTAGCGGCAAGTCGACGCTGGTGCATCTCATCCCCCGCTTCTATGATGTCACCGGCGGCCGCGTCACCATCGATGGCCAGGATGTGCGCAAGGCGACGCTTCAGTCGCTGCGCCGCTCCGTTTCCATCGTGCAGCAGGATTCTTTCCTTTTCACGACATCGATCGAGAACAACATCGCCTATGGCGACCCATGGGCGAAGGAGAGCCGCATTTGCGGCGCCAGCGAAAGCGCGCAGCTGCACAACTACGTCCTCGGCCTGCCGACGGGCTACGACACCGTTGTCGGCGAGCGCGGCGTGTCGCTTTCCGGCGGCCAGCGCCAGCGCCTGTCGATTGCCCGTGCCCTGATGCTGAAGCCCGCGGTTATGGTCTTTGACGATTCCACGGCCGCGATCGATGCCGCGACCGAGCAACGCATTCGTTCTGCCATGCGCAAATACGCCGCCGATCGCGTGACGATCATCGTCGCCCACCGGTTGAGCTCGCTGATGCATGCGGACCAGATATTGTTCATCGAGGGAGGCGAGATCCTCGAGCGCGGCACACACGAGGAGCTGCTGGCCGCGAACGGGCGCTACAAGGCGCTTTACGATCTGCAGGTGCGTCCCGGCGACGAAGCCGTGAGCGCCTAGGGAGGAAAACATGGCCGAGGAACTGGAAACCGAGCGCTCCGACGTTCGCGAGGGCGGACGCCGCCCGCCACGCGCGGTGGTCGGCTCGCAACGCGTCGAGGAGGAAATGTTCGGTAAGGCCTTCGATGGCAACATTATCAAGCGGATATGGGCTTTCGTCCGACCCTACCGGCGCGACGTTGTGCTCTCGGTCTGCGCGGTGCTAACCTTCACGCTGATGCAGTTGATGATCCCGCTGATCATTCGCTACGCGATCGACCATGGCATGCAACAGGATGGTAGCCATTCGGCGCTGACATGGTCCGTCGTGGTCTTCCTTGTCGCGATCCTGATCAACTACGCGGCGAGCTACGCGCAGGAGACGCTTGTCGGCGGTGTGGCTGAGAACGTGCTTTTCGACATTCGCCGGCAGATGTTCTCGCATCTGCAGCGCGTCTCTCTTTCCTTCATGGACAAGACCGAGGTCGGCCGTTTGATGTCGCGTCTGCAAGGCGACGTCAATTCGATGCAGGAGTTCCTTGAAACATCGGTGCTTTCAGTCGGCGACATGACGTTGCTCGTCGGCATCGTCGGCGTCATGCTCTATCTCGATCCGAAGCTCGGCCTGCTGACACTTTCCGTGCTGCCGATCCTGTTTATCGTCCGTCTCTTCTGGCTGCCGCTCGCCCGCAAGTCGTTCATGGCGGCGCACGAGACCAATTCGGTAGCCAACGGCGCCCTGGCCGAGGCGATCCATGGCGTGCGCGCCGTGCAAAGCATGGACCGGCAGGGCGTCAACTTCACGCTCTACGACGACAAGGCGAAGGCGAACCTTCAGGCGCATCTCACCGCGGCGCGTTACGCGCAGGTGATGGTGCCGATCGTCGATTCCCTCACGGGTGTCGCCATGGCGCTCGTCATCGTCGTCGGCGGTGCCCGCGTGCTCAACCAGGCGCTCGACGTCGGTGTGCTCGTGGCGTTCCTGTTCTACATCCAGCGCTTCTTCGACCCGATCCGTTCGCTGACGCTGCAATACTCCGTCATGCAGCGCGCCATGGCATCCGGCCAACGGCTGACCGAAGTGCTCGACGTGCCGATCGACATCAAGGACGCAGCCGATGCGGTCGTTCTCTCCAAGGACATGGACGGCTCCGTCGAGTTCCGGGACGTGGTCTTCGGCTATAACCCGAAGCATCCGGTGCTGAAGCATGTGAGCTTCAACGTCAACCCAGGCGAGACAGTCGCTCTTGTTGGCCCGACCGGCTCGGGCAAATCGAGCTGCATGTCGCTGATCCACCGCTTTTATGATGTGCAGCAGGGGCAGGTGCTGGTCGGCGGCCACGATGTCCGCGCGCTGACACAAGATTCGCTCGGCGACCAGATCGCCATGGTGCTGCAGGAGCCTTTCCTCTTCACCGGAACCGTGTTCGAAAACATTTGTTATCATAAAGCGGATGCGACGCGGGAGAAGGTCATCGAAGCTGCCAAGGCCGTCGGCGCACATGATTTCATCATGCGCCTGCCAGAGGGATACGACAGCATGCTGGGCGAACGCGGCGGCAATCTCTCGCTCGGGCAGCGCCAGCTTCTGTCCTTCGCACGTGCGCTTGTGGCCGATGCCAAGATCCTTGTGCTGGACGAGGCGACGGCAAATATCGACAGCTATACGGAGATGCTGATCCAGAAGGCGCTGGTCAAATTGCTGGAAGGCCGCACCGGCCTGGTGATCGCCCACAGGCTGGCGACCATCCGCGAGGCCGACCGGATCATCGTTCTGCAGAACGGTGAGCTCGTCGAAAGCGGCAGCCACCAGCAGCTCATGGCGAACCGCAAGCTTTATGCGCGGCTCTACGACCTCAACTACGCGTCATTCGACGATATTCCGGAAACCGTTCTGTGGGGAGCCAGCAGGAAAGCCCCAACTCCACCTAAAGTCCCAAGCAAGTTAAATTAATATCCTGTATTTTCGCGATACATTCAAACCTGTCTGTTTATTATATCGATAATTTTGATCACGGACTTGTGTACGCCAGAGTAAAATTCGCCCCCTCTTTTCTTTCGAACGTAAAATTTGATCATTATTTTCTCGGAAAATTCCGCTTCATTATTCTAAGATGCTATATACATACTACAATGTGCGGAACTGGCGACATCTCCACCTTTATTGACCCGCCGTTACACCCCCCTTCCCTCCTTAGACGCTGGCGAAAAACACCTAGCTGTTGACCCGGGATTCCTTCTCAACAACCTTTGTTTTAGTGACGACAGCCAAGGCCCGTTTCACCTCGCCACCCGATCTTTCGGGACCCAGCGACCTGTGCAATAGTCCCGGTCTCACAGACTTTGATAACCTCATGAGCGCCTTTGTGTTGAGCGATATGGACCCTGCCATATCCTACATGACAGGTCGAACTATCGCGTCGACCCAATGTTGTCGAAGACAATCAAGATTATCAACAAAGCGGAAATTGCGCTGTATGCGCTGTCCATGCTTTCGCCATTGAGGCCGATCGAAGAGTTGGACCCCTTAGCGGCGTTCGCCGCGCTATGAGTATTTGGTCTGAGCGCTAGCGCCAGTGACGACGCTAGTCTATGCAACCACGCCGGAAACGCGGCGCTGCGTTCTGTGCCCTAGCGCAGGTCCCTTGACCACCCACCCAAGCGTCAACGGGAATCGGTCACCCAAAATTTCGCTTGCAGCTCATTGATATTCGCATGACCATTTTCAGTGACATAAACAGAGAGCCTTTGATGATGGAAGCCACAACCACCCGACCCGCCTACCCCCTTGAACTACTGATGGAGGACCCAGACCTCTGCGTTCTTCCACTACGCTTCCACGATAAGTATTCAGACGGCAGTCGATTGGTGGCCGCCCCTACCCTATCGATGGCGATCACTGAGGCACTGCCATCGATGGCTCCCGCGCGGACGATCTTCGGGGCCCGGCCAATGCCTAAGAAAGGACGTTCTTACGGGTGCCACGAGATCACCTTTCCCCGTGCGGATGACCGATCCACCGACGGCTACGCGGAATGGGGAATTCGGAAGTCGGTCACCTTCGAGGATGAGATAGAGATATTCGACGCCTCCGAAGAATTCGACACTGCGGAAGGCGTGCTACGATATCGCGCCCACGAGCTGGGAGACGATGAAACGTCCCTCTCCGCCATCCAGGACAGCGTCGTCCGCTATCTAGAAGCATTCGATAATTTGGCGCTATGGGACCCCAAAGCTCCGACGGACCTCGTAGTAGGATTGAACGAACTGTTCGAAGGGCGGGATTGGACGCGTTTTGCCTCTGCAAGTGAGCTGGAGGTCCAGAAGGTGACGCTCACCCACGTCGAGTTCCTCCCGTATGATGACGATTTGGCCCTCATCCGGTTCGATTACATCAATGGCGCGGAAAATGGCCGAGAGATGAACTACCTAAAGCTCGGTGGCGAACGGCCTACTGTGGTGCGTCACGGATGGAGCGGTCTACGGTCCGCGAAATCTGCGTTCAAGGGACGTCAGCTAAACCAAGTATACGACGCTCTGCAGCGAGAGGTGGACGCCTTGACAACTAAGAATAATCGTCTGGAAAGATGAGGCGAGACCAGGAGGCTTATGGTGGTAGCGGACGACGACGGCGAGAGCATTGGCCTGTTTGAGCCCCTTCTCGTATCCGAAGGGGCAAAGTCTCGGTCAAAGCTGAACGAGTTGGCCATCTCGCTGGTGGAAAAATCTTCGGCTTTGGCGGCTTCCCTGCCGACACCGATCGCGGCCTCTCTCTCGGATCTTGTCGAGGTCGTCGACTGCTATCACAGCAATCTAATCGAAGGCCACAAGACCGATCCGCTCGATATCGATCGTGTGATGCGAGGCGACTACAGTGACGACGTTGAAACGCGCGATCTACAACTGGAGGCCCGCGCACACATCGAAGTGCAGCAGTGGATCAGCCGTCAGAAAAACGAAGCGACGTCTTTCTCGTTCGAGTTCGTCCGCGAAATTCATAGGCGCTTCTGCGGGGGACTTCCTCCTAGCTTTCTTCTCGTGGGCACCGGTGAGCATGACCGAACGCGAGTGTTAGAACCCGGAGCCATCAGGACCTATAGAGTGCAGGTGGGTCGACATGTGGCAATCAGCCCAGCGGCGGTGCCTCGGTTCCTGGCGCGTATGGAACAGGCCTATAAGCCCCAAGGCCGAACTGAAAGGATACTGGCCGCCTCTTGTTGCCATCATCGCTTGCTTTGGGTGCATCCGTTTCTCGATGGTAACGGTCGCGTCGCCAGACTTCTAGCCTCGAACGCCATTCGGTCGGAAACCAGCACGAACTTGCTCTGGTCTCTATCTCGTGGTCTCGCGCGACGGGGGAAGGAGTATAAAGCGCATCTTCAGTCTTGCGATGAGCCGCGCCGTGGCAGTCTTGACGGTCGTGGAACTCTCAGCGAAGGCGCCCTTGCTGCTTTCGTTGAGTACGTGCTTGAGACCTGTCTCGAAGAGGTGACGTTCATGAGCGATCTCATGAGGCCGCAGGAGCTGCGTGACCGCTTGATGAAATGGGCACTGGACGAGATCCGGTCAGGATCACTGCCTCCACAAGCTGACGTGGTCTTGGGGGCTCTCATCACTTGCGGAGAGTTGGATCAGGCCGAGGTTGACGCCCTAACGGACACCCGCAACGGCCCAGCCAAACAACTGTCCACAGCGCTGATTGAGTCCGGGGTAGCCCAAGCCAAAACTTTGCATTCGGGCCTCCGGCTGTCGTTTCCTGTCCGCCTAAAGGATCAGCTACTACCCGGAATTTTCCTGATGGACCAAGCCGGACAAACAATCAGAGAAATTTAGCGACATTCTGTGACGCTATGCGATGGCGCTACGACCTAATGCTATCGCGCCCGTTGTGCCGAGCAACTAAGGGAACATCGGCTCTTCGCTCGTCGGTGGCTCGTTCACCCACTCACCATCGACGAACAACCGTGAGAAATCGGAAGCTGAAAGCATCTCCGCGCCCATCTCGCTATGGTCTTTCACATACTCAACAAGCTCCGCAGCGTCCAATGCCAGAAGTTCATCCAACGTTTGATGGAAATTGACGTATGTACATCCGAGGTCATCGTAGATGCGAGCGCCGAACGTCGTATTGATGACGTTGCCCGCCTCATCCAACGTTTCAAACCTTGTTCTCGATAGATATACCTCGTTTGACATGCCTGCTTCCAACTGGACCTACCACGTAATGCTTCTAGCGTGATGCATGCCGCCACCGGCTGCAATGTCAAATTTCAACGCATCGAAATAATTTCAGCACAGGGCTCAAAACGCGACCGGCCATATCGGGCCTCGAACTAGCTATGTGCCCAGTGAGAAACAACCTCGCGGTCTGCGACTGCCAGAAGAACCACAAGCTTCGCTACTAAACCCGCTTAGTGTTTCTGCTCAACCTTCCGAGAAGAGGATTGCGCCGGCCAATTCACAGATTCACACTTTGAAAACGTGAACGCAGGATAGGTCGAATGAACGAGAACCACATGCAGCGCTTGGATGGCAAATCTGCAGGCGGCATCCACAAGAAGGATCGGAAAAGTCACGCCAACCATGAGGTTGCGATGCGGCTCGTCAACTTGTCATGGACGATGCTTTCGGAAACCTCCGGTTATTCCGATTTAGAAATGCCGGAGCCGGAGGACGATACCCGACACGAGTACTTCTACACGTTGAGAGATGACTGTCTGGAAATGGCTGACGGAATATATTGGTCGGTATCCGAAGGCGTTCGTACCAAAGAGGATGGAGACCTCGAATTGTTCGAGGCAACAGGGGTCCTCGTCGACGATGCCTCAACCCGGATTCAGGCGCTTGCGTTGCTGACATTAGCAAAGCAGCTGTTTGAATACCCTTGGCAGCGATTGATCGACGGGCCGCCAGTCTATCGGGACTAGATGACTGCTTATCGATTTGTAGCGTGTTTTTGGCTAGAGCTCCCAGGCTATTATCTGCCGACAAAGGTCCAGCATTCACTGGTGAAAATTATCAGGCGCGGAAAATTTCGATTCGTTGTCGGTCGGCTATTGCAGAGTAATCAAGTCGCGGGGACAATAGAAATCAATCTGTGGGACGGGCAAAGTGGCCAAGCGAACAAAAATTACAAAATTCGGAAACATCAAAATCAAATTCTCCGGCGATCCGCCTGCGCCGCCAGCCCCGCCGAGCCATGAATCTGATGTCATCGTTGCGAAATTCGAGGCGAGCCTACAGCCGGAACGCGCTACCCGCATCGTTGCACTGATTGTCACTTCTTCTGAAATTGTCGCGCGCTACCGACGCACTGAATCACGTCTTGTCGGGACAATCGTAGATGCGACGCACCTCGGTGCCCGTGCAACGGCCAAGGACGTGTTGACGCTGCTTAGGTCGCCTCACAGCCGGTTGGGCCTTCGCCGCATTGTGGACGCAGAACGAGGGATGTCGGAATTCGAACCACTGGCCGAAGCCAAGATGTTGGCAGGTGGCATTTATTACCACTCGACTTGGGGTTCATGACGACCGGTGCATTTCACTTCGAAGTGGGAAGACCGGCGCAAGCAGCGAACGCGGTCTGAACGCGATCGGCCGCTTTAAAGCCTCCTAACCGCAAGCTCTGGTTTCCACATCTTGCCCGTCCATAGCCTCCAACGATTTGGCGACGCTGTTTCGGCAGCGTCTTCCAAAAGGCTGAAGAGCAAACCTTTCGCGAGAGAGCAGCATGTCGGACGCAATCAGATTCAATAGCCTTCGTCAGTACGTCGAGCTCGTCGCCGGCGCGCCTCGTCGATACGGCCCAGAGCAAGCTCTTCTCGCTTACGGTCGGGATTGGAAGCCAAGTGAGGCTTCCCCAGCTTGGCTAGTCATGGGGCCAAAGAGGAACTGCTTCGCAAACGCGCTAGCGTACGCGGTCGATAGAAGCGACGTATATTACGTCGAGGGCTATGCGTTAGACAGGCAGCTCGGGATCCCGATGGCGCATGCATGGCTGGTCAATGATCGCGGGAGCGTTATCGATCCGACGTGGGACGATCCGGGAGAAAACGATTATTTCGGAATTGCCTTCAACCGCGCGTTCGTTGTGAAATTCGCTGGCGTGACTGACGGGGAGCCTTTTTTGCATCCAGCGGTTATGCGCAGCAATTATGGTTCCAGCGAGGAAATTCGGGCGGGCATGGAAGACTCCTTTGGACCACTGGATTCGCAATGTCGTGTGGACGTGGCAATCGCGTCGACGTGACCAAGATCGGGCACGCTGGCACAAGAAAGATCCAGTCGAGGGTATGCGCCATGGCGTAAGCACTGAGATACGATCGCGTATCCAGCAGAGCTCGGGAGGCGCTCCCAACCCTCCGGAAGGTCGATGTCACGCTCGGTACTATCGCCCGTGCGTTTAGCGGCCCAGCTATCGCCGCGAAGTCAATTATCCTCTGCGGTGTCCGTCGGCTTTCGGTTGATCTTCAGCGGCTTTGCGTCTTGAGCCTTCATTACCACGATCCGCTTACCGAGAGGCTTGAAGTCGGTCCCAAGGCCACTCCCGAAGCTAGACTTCTCATTAGGCTCGCTGTTTTCGGGTACTTCACTCGTTCCCATTGAGTGCATCTCCTATCGAGATTGACACCCTACAGCGACCACCGGCTCGTGTCGAGCAACCAACGCAAAACCCGGCGCCGCGTCTTCCCACGTTCGTGCAGTAAGCGATCGGCTAAGTTCCAACTTGCTCGACGCGCGCAATGATTAGTTCAACAATATCCTTGCACTCTTCGATCGAGGGCCCTTTCTGCGGCCCAGTTCTCTCTTGTAACAGATTGTGCAAGCGTAGGGCGGCGTCCAACCGATCGCCGGCAGCGACCATTTTCTGTTGTTCTTCTGTGAAATCACTGATCATGGAAATTCTCCTGCTTCGCTATAACGCCGCGTGGCGACCCTTTCGTCAACGCCGACAGGAACGCTTTACACGTTAGGGTGCCGTATCCGGAAGGCGGAGGCACGACGCACACAAGAGATGCGAGCGACAATCCGTTCTGGCTCCGCGTGCTCGTTGTCTAAAGCGCCAACCACATCTAAATCGCCTAAAGGAAACACGTCGAAAGAACCGCCTAGAGGTGGGAGCATCAGTGACCTTGCCCTTTCAGCCGATCGCATTTTCGAACCGCCGCGGCTTTCGCCATGATGAAGGTATCGATCCGCGACGGACTACGATGCCGCATTGACCAATGAAAGGGTTAGCCGACTACGGCTATCCTTCGACAGGTGCTGCCGCACACCAAGACTGAATAACATCCCCGCCGATTTACGCGCGATCTTGTCCTCCGACGCATTCGGCTTCTGGCGCACATATGGGCCGCAGAGCCTCCGTCCGGGCTCGCCATTGGTTAGCGCGTTATCCTCACAGTTGCCACTGACCGGCTGCCGTGCCCCTGCTGGTGAGATGTTTCCGGTCGTCTTTGTCTCCGCAGCCGGAAGCAATGGAGATAAACACTTAGGCTGCGGTCTCTTCCAGTGGTTCTGCTTCCGGCATTACAAACAGTCTCGAGAATCTGCACCCGCGGAAAGTCGGGGAGACGCGCCTATCCGCTCGAGCTAGTGATGCCAAACTTCATTCGGGTAGACCCATTGCCTATAGGTCGAAACAGTTGCCGCCCTTTTTCGGAGAAGGGGTTCGGCAGCTCCATCACCCGCCACCTCGCTGGATCGAAGACAAAGGGTACATAAAGTATCCTGTACCTGCGACTGCGATCGGCTGCGCACTCTCCGGCAACTCGCATCTCGTTCTGGGTAAATTCAAATTCAAAGCTGTCGTCTAGACTCGACTTCACTTCGTAGCGCCAGTCGGCATCCGCCGTTTGAACCCGGAAGTCGTAGCCCCAGCTGTCCTTCCCTTCACCGTCTGTCAACAATGCCTCTCTATTGCGAGAAACCCATGAGCTATCGGAAAATCGCAAGGGATGCTTCTCGGCAAGATACCTGCTGGCGAGAAACTCGCTCAAGAAGCCCATGGCGTTCTTTTTGTCGTCAGAGATTCTTTCTACTCGTCCTCCACCCGCGCTCCCCGTACTGGATGAATTTGCTCCATGCTTGGCCGGCATTTGTCTGAGATTAAATTTTCGCATTGAGCGCACGAGCCAGGCTTTATCTTCCATCATCGACTCGGCAAGCTTCGTGATGCGACTTGCGAAGTCAGCGTCCGCTGTGTCGAAATCGGTTCCACCGATGGTCACCGTCCTCTTCGCTTTCGCATACTGTTCGCGCTGACGTTGCTGCTCCAACGCCGATGCGTCGATGTCCGCCGGTAAAATTTGCGTCTGCGCCAATACAAGATCTGTAGGCATTTCGGCTGGCCACATGTCTAGCTGCTGTAGGAGCGCGGCCTCCCCACCCGTCGCAATCCGGTCAAAGTCCAGTAGACCCTTGGAATCGATCCGCTTGAGTACGTCCATGCTGCCTATGGCCAACCCATCGGGCAACGCCTGTCGCTTTACGCACCAAGCACGCGCTATGGGAAGCGCCGTGTCGATGAACGCTTGCATCGTACGCCTGTTATGTTCGCGAATGCTCTTATATCCGCCAATTCGGACATCGACGTCCGGGCCGAGACGTTTGTCGATGGCAAGGTCGACATATGTCGCAACAGTTGTACGGTCGAGATCGTCCCTTTCCAAGACCCATGACTTATCGAATTCGATGAAGTCCAAAGACCGCAGTGTTACGTAATCCTGCAACGGCTTCTTTTGCCGAAACGTGCCGAGAAAATGCCGTCTTATCCTGTCCAACGCTTCGAAGCGGACGTCGTCCTTCCATAGATCGAAAAGGCGGCGTAGTTCTGGTTCGTTAGATAGGATGGGCTGTCCAAATTCTATAAGAGAGCGATTGAGGGCTTCGTGAGGAATATTAAGTACACGCCGGACCTCCATCAGATCAGCATTGTTGTACAAGGTGTCGAAGAACGAAGTCGGCGTTGAGGGAAGGCTTTCGGCATGGAGCTCAAGTGATTCGATCACTCCACCACGAGTTAGACGATCGCCTATCTGCCGGCCAAATTCACGAGCCGCGTCAATTCCGATGAAACATGTCAAAGTTGGGAGAAGGCGAACCGAAAGGAACTGCTGATCAGTTTGCAAAGCGTCCGTGTGCTCGCGGAGGAAGTCGAGTTTGCAACCCAACGCTCTAGCCAACGCCTCGTCGCTGGGTCGTCGGCGAGGATCAGATGTGGCTCCGCGTTGTGCCGCCAGGCGTAGCAGCAATGTCTCGAGCGAGCGCATTCGGCGATCGAGGAGAGTGGAAAGATAAGGAGCGGCATCACCCAGCATCGGCCAGTCAATTGGATCGCTTGATGCGATAACCAGCGTCGGAATATCTTGATCGTCGAACGCATAGAATGTCAGAGCGTCATCGGCTGCCTTTCCATCGACCGATAAGGAGATGTGACCACAACGACGCAGTCGTACGCGGCGAAGGCGCCTTTCGACGGCCGCGCTCGAGATCTGGCGTTCCAACTCTTTGCCCAACAGTTCATTGGCGAAAGCAACCGCTTCAGATAGCCACTCGAGCCCATCGCTCAAGAGTAGAGGGTCGTCGAGTGTTGGGGAAAAGGGTTGTCCATCTACAAGAACGAGGACCTGTCCGCCATCTGCGCGTTGAACATTGAAGAGACCGGTGGCCGACAGGGCTTCAACAACCGCATCGATGAGTTGCTCATCCCCGACATCGAGAATCGGCAAACCGGCTGCGGTCAAGGCACGAGCCTCGGGAGTCTGGGTGTCTGATGCGATGTACAGTGGCGGAGGGTTAGCTCGATCACCCAATACGACGGCGAACATACTGTCCTGCGACGCGATCGTTGGAGTCTCTCTGTCGAAGGATATGCGCTCCTCGATCATTTGCGCGAGTGCGCGCTGATTGGCTTTTCTGAAGTTGACGCGTTCACGCGGTTCAAGTCCTGGCAGTTCGGCGGCGAGACCAATCAACTTTCTAGGGGCGAGACTGGGAGCCGCCCAGTCGAGGAGTCCGAATTCCGGAGCAAGAAGGCGCTTAGCGAGGGCATCGTTCTCGTCGAGGACAGCAGCAAAGCGCTCGATTGGTCGGGGCATGAAACGTGGGACGCGCTGCCGCCGGTCGCTCGTGTACCATAGCTTGCTGAGAGCCGCGTACATTTCGTCCTCGCCCTCGGCAGGCATCCACTCAGCCCCCCGAATGAAGGCGCCGGCGGGGGAAACACAAGACCTTTCGTTCTGATTGACACTATCCCGCTCGTATCGACCGATTTTAAAAAATTGCCAACTGGCTTCGCTGTCTCGAAGTTTCCACAGAAGGAGCTCGGCAAGGCGCTCGCGAAGCTCGGAGGGTAAGCTTTGGTGTTCGATTTGCCCGGGTATCCTCCACAACATTCCCTTAGAAGAGTAATCCGTGTTGTGGTTCGAGATTTGGATATGGTCGTTAGCCGCGATCCATACGTCACCTCGGCCGAGCTTCGCATTTTTCTCGCGAAGAAAATCTCTCCACATCCAACCTGTGCGCCGTGACGGAAGGGCATCGCCGACCAACGGAAGCCCATCCCGGACACCAAGCGCCCGCAGAAACGTGGTCCATTCCAATCGGGCCTTGCTTAGGTTCAGCACCCATGACGGATCTTTCACCAGAAGCTGTCCTGCCGCCACTTTGCAGTCATTGGAAAAAGCCATTGCTTCAGCGAGGTATCTCTCGGTTTTCTTGCCGAGTTGCGTCCATTCCTCGGAGAAGTAGACCTCGGACGGCGCTTTCCATCCGCTGCGTGCTTCGACCAGAAGTCCGACTGTCGGGAGGACCTTATGGACCCGCGTGGGTTCGGCCTTCCAAACTTCGAATGCCCACCTTATCGCTGCACTCAACCGGGCTTGGGTGGGGTTTTTCGTAAGGAGGACACCAACGCCCTTCAATATCTCAACCGCATCGTAACGCCGGACAATGCCAGCTTTTGTGAAGCGGTCCAGCACGTCGGGCTTCAAACCGACATCTTCCTGCAAAATAGCAAACTGCTTCGCCAAATGCGCGGGAGGAAGCGGTGCCCGGTTCTTCTCCCTTTTCGAAGGACCTTCGGTCCGAACGAAGACGGGATCTTCATGGCTTTCAGCGGCAGGCTTATGTAGTTCGCCTGTTCGTCCTTTGAGAAAATGCCGTGCCTTGAGTGACGAGAGACCGTCGATGGTGCCGAACGCCTTCGAGACGTCACTGTAGAACGACGACCAGGTCTTCGGGGCCACGTTATCCTGTAACAACTTCTTTGCCAGCAATTCGGTCCAACCTGCCAAATGCTGCCCGGCGGGGACCGCGGGAACATTCGTTGACGCGATCAGATGCTCTAAACGACCAAGCCGTCCCGTTCCGAGATTGGGGTCCGCTATGTTTGCTACGCCGGCCTTAACAAGCTTCGACACGCGGAACTGGCGGTAATCCGTATCCCTCCATATCCACGCTGATTTGATCGATGACCACGAAACCTTGTTCGCGGACGGCACGACCTCGACGTCCGACCAATCCAAAGCCATCGTCTTCCAAGCGCCACTCAGTCTATCCTTGTCTCTTGGATCCCAGGCTGCGAAGTCGAACACCGTCGCTCGACCAAGCTCCTCAGCGCACTGCTTGACGTCCAGCGCCGCCTGTGCGGCCGTACGAGCAAGCACGTCCATCAGGAATGCATTCAATGGAAGAGCCAAATTTACCCGCCGCCGGTCAATGGTGGCATAAAAGGGGGCATCGATATGCCCGCGGATCGGTGATGCAACATCCTCCGACATCGGTAGAAAATTGTAGGTTCTGCCAACCTCGACCCCTTCTCCAAGACCGACAGCCACCGATACCTTGGCATCTCCTCTCCAGTTCAGCCACCTTCTAAGCTGCGGCTCGGCTGGAACACTTCTACTGACCGCGTCTCGCAGATCGTCGTGATCAACCAAACGGGTCGCGATCACATATCTGCGGCCGCTGGGCTCTATCGAAATGACTGCATAGCTGTTCGGCGATTCTGACTGGATCTGACGTTGCTCAACTGAGCGAGACATTTCCATGCGTCTGATGTCTTCGCCGACTTCGATCTCGATTACAACGCGTTCAAGTCGCTCAAGAAACAGCAAAAGAGGTGCGTCCGCGGTCTGAAGCTTCGCCAATTGTTCACGAGCGACCTTGACGGCTGCCGCTGTTTTGAGGGGCGCATGTACTACGGTGGCAAAACCCCGTTGAGCAAAGTAGCAGATATCTGCCGACTGGCCGGCTATCGGCACAGACGCGAGATAACGAGGCAACGTGGCAGCGACGTCGGAGGCGATCGATTCATCGTTTGAAACCGCAAGCGCAAGCTGCCGAACTTCATCGGCTCCTGCAAAACGAAAACAGAAACCATCGAACGTTTCCGCTGGGCGGGCGAGTTCTTGGCTGTATATCCGCACGTCATCGGTCAGTATCTCGATACTACGAAAGCCGAGACCTTTGTTCCCGATTCCCTCGCCCACAGATTTGCTGGAAACCGCTATGTTGCGGATTGCCTCGACGTTCTCCCAGTCGAAGCCCTGCCCCTTGTTGGCAACGTAAAGATCGGCGTCGTCATCTCCTCGTATGACCAGCTTGAGATATATCTCGCCATTATTTCCCTGACGATGAGCATCATGAGCGTTCTGAAAAAGCTCGAAGATAACCCGGTCACCATACTCACCGCCGATCACCTCGCTGAGGTTGCGCAGACTCTTGTAATTGCCGAGTTCGTCGCGTGTTGTGTCCACAGCGTTTCGTATCTGCTTGTCGAGCTTTTCGCGTAGTTGGGACGCGCTTGTGCCATTGGCGGCACCGTGATCGGCCGTCTCCGATACTATATTGAGCATTACCGATCTCCGACGAAGCGTGCCTTCTGCACGGATTTAAGCTCTGTCGGCCCGGCCGACTTTCGAATGGCGAACTCCCTAAGCCCGCCGCAAAGTGCAACGTGCAGGCAAAGCCCTAACTTTGCCTTCATGCTTCGATCTCCTTGAGCGCGCACAACGTGTTTGCCAACCGCATCTGGTCAACGGTCTTGCACTTGGTCTCCCGCAAGCGCGGCTCAGCAAAGACCAAGGCCAGCGCTTTGGCCCTCGAAATGGCAACGTTTATGCGGTTGAGCGAGAACAGGAACTCCATTCCGCGTGCGGAGTCTTCGATTGACGACGCCGTCATCGAAACAATGCAGATAGTCGCCTCCTGGCCTTGAAACTTATCGACCGTACCGACACGGATGCCGGCTGGCAGCGCGTCGCGGAGAGCGTTGACTTGGGCGTTGTAAGGGGCGACGACGATGATATCGGTGTAATCGATATTCCTCGTCACACCGTTCTTATCTGTCAGCTTGCCTCCGACAAGTGTCTTCGCAGCCTTTGAGATTGCTGCGACCTCTTCAACAGAGACTTGCGTGTTTCCGTCATGTGACACTGGCAGCCAGAAAGCACCCGCTTCCGGGAAATCTGTTTCGAATACGCGCTGTTGCTTTGTGTCGGAGTGACTTTTCAGGCGTCCTTCGTAGACCTGCTCCGAAATGAAGCTGCACACGTCTGGGTGCATCCGCCGGGTCGTCGCCAAAAATATACCGCGATCTGGCGGCACCGTCGCGTGTCCAGCGAGCATCCATTCTAAGCACGACAGGTTCGCGGGTTCCGGATGCGCGCCTTGGATAACCTGTGGCAATTGTCTTGGATCGCCGACGAGGACGATGTTTCTGGCGGCTCGTCCCATGGCTGTCATGTTTGCCAGGCTGACCTGCCCCGCCTCGTCCACGAAGAGCCAATCAAACGCCTGGATGTTCGGGTCGCGGGAGAAGAAGAATGCTGTCCCGCCGACGATCTGGCCGCTTTCCTCGGCAACACTGTTGTCGGTCGTTCGCCGGACCCTAGCGAAATCAGGATATCCGTCGTCGTCGCCTGATAGTTTGTGCACTATGTCCAGCGGCAATGCGCTACCGCTTTCCTCACGCGCCTTGAGGCACCCGAGCAAGACGTTCCTGATTGCCTCATGACTATTGGAGGCAACTCCAACACGATATCCTGCCTCTACGAGCGACAGAATGGCTCTCGCAGTGACGTGGGTTTTCCCGGTGCCGGGAGGCCCTTGAATCGGAAGTACCGTTTCATCCATGCGGTGCACAGCCGCAATTGTCCCGGCTACAGAATCGCTTCCTTTTGAGATCTCTCCTGGTTTCCCCGACAAGCGGGGCGGTGCTGCAGACAGAAGATCGTCAATGGCACGATATCGGCGAGTTTCACATTGATCACGGACAACATCTGCGATAGCCGCGGCAAGAACCCCGGTGTTCAGGGGGGTGTCCGGATGGAGAGTTAGATGCTTTCCGAGGATATCGGCTTTCTTGATGCCAACCTTCACCGTGACGGTGTTGTCGCCGCGATCTAGGTTCTCGATCGATACCGAGGCAAAGCCCTCCGGGGTCGGCACTGTCGCCCTACCTCCAGTGCGCAACTTTGTCTCTTGGGGTGGAAAACGGTATGTTCTGACCACCGATCGGTTGATCATCTCCAGCGACCCTTTGGCAACCAAACCGCCCAACGCGTCCAGATCGTCGATGAGCTCGTCATCTTCTTGGCTGAGACTGTCGAAAATTGCCCACCAAGCAGGCTTCGCCTCGCGTTTGTGGAAGCGGCCGAGATTAAAAAGCATTTCTTGACGTGTTTCCGGCAGCCGCGATGCAGAGAGCCGCGCTCGAACCTGTACGGTTTCCTCGTCCTCTTCGATCTCCTTGTCGGTCGCATCGACAGTGAACAATGGCCAATCGCCTTCGGGGCGGACAGAAACCAGCCAATCGCGCAGCATTTCCGTCGAGAGACAGTCGATCCGATTGTAGTCCTCGATCTCATCGAGAATGGTTTGCTCGCCGCTCTCCCTCCAAGCTTCATAGGCGACGACAGAGCCTCCGGCTGTTTTAACCTCCCCTTCCCGCTTGAGTCCGTAAAACGCCTCGAGAGACTTGATCGAATAGTTGGATTCGGAAGCCAATAGCCCGCTACGGACAACGGCGTAGAGATCAACGAAGCGTCGCTCTCTGAGCAGACGATCAAGGAATGCCTCTCCAATTCCGTACTTGGCGGTCAGACGGCGGAGGGCCGTAATTTCGTAGGGGGCGTAGTGATAGATCCGAGCGTTTGGATACGCGTTGAGCCGAGCGCGGAAAAACTCGAATAGCTCGCTGAGGGCCGCAGCTTCGGCATCATGGTCATGCGCCCAGAATGAGCGAAAGCTACCATCAAACCATACGCCATGGAGGTACTCCAGGCCGCCTTCATAATAGGGGTCGCCTTCAATGTCGTAAAACAGGTCGCCCTGTTGCGGCTCCGGTAGGAGGTCAAACCCTTTGCCCGGAACTTTCGGACGCAATTCATAAGTTGGCTCGCCGGTCTTTCTAGCGTGTTGGAGACGGGCCTGTCCCTTTAATTTCTCAAAGGTGGCCGACGCCATTCCGCGGATCGGCCTGTCAAATGCGGCAAGCTGTGCCATCGTTACGACGCCTGCCGCCTCGAGCTTTTTCACTTGCCCCCGTGTGATGTTCGCAACGTTGAACAAGCTGTCCTCTGCAAGCCAGACAGACCCACAATGATCGGCCCAACGACAAAGTCCACATTCGGAAGACGGCGCCGGCTTTGTGGGGGTTGGATCAGCCACGAAGTTCTCGAGACGGGATCGCGCCATCCGGGCGTAGGCCGAGTAGTCACCAAGGCGAAGCGAAGCGCGTGTTCCATCACCCAGTTCAATGTGAGCGAAATCAGGGGCTACTCCCTGTACCTCCATCAGAAGGTCGGAGTACAAAACCAGTTGAAGCACATGCTTGGGATGCGGGCGGCGTTTGAGCTTGGTGTCGGCAACCTCGTAGCTGAAGTTTCCCAGCTTCGACGGACGACCTACTTTTTCAAGGAAATCCGACCAGCCACCCCAGTTTCCCGAGAGAAGCGCCCCCTGGAAGATCACCTCCGCTCCGGATGTCAGAGCTTCCCTAGTTGCCTTAACATTTGCAGCTAAGTCACCCCGCTTGATCTCGACGATTTCGCGGCCTGCCGATCCAAGCCGGGCGAGATGTGCGGCTTCGTGCATATCTCCCTGCTTCTGCAACAGGGCAGCGTCCTCAGTATCTTGACGCGGATCCGGCCCCTCCCCGCGAAGATGCATAAGATCGAGCGTCGTCGAGTGAGCGCAGCCCATGAAACGCATTAGGTCCGATGCCGAAAAGAGTAGGTTGCCATCTAAGTATCTCATGGAACGCCCCTTCGAATCTTCGCAACCGGCGAGGATGCATATCTATCGGTTGCAACGTGAGCAGTACAGGTGACAGAGGTTGGTCAGACAACGATAAAACTCGGCTAGAACCACGCTCGTGGCCGCATTGTCCGTGGAAGAGACGAGACGACGCGACCGTATACCGAGAAAATGCCCTTGCGGCGCAGGAGTCTTCGTTCACGTGCGAGGCGGTCGCGAACACGATCGGCAACAGCGAGACCTAAGCGTATCTCATATCCTGCTGGAAGGTGTTCGATAGGTGCGGAACTCCGCAGTTCCGAGCTTCTGACTACAATACCGGCACCCTTTGTTGGCGATGTTGTAGGTGCCGTGTCACTCTCACACCGCGTGAGGCGCTCGATTTTGATGATCTTGGCCATGGTAAAATCCCCTTGTGCTTCGACGCTAAGCGAACGCGGTGCCCGCAACTCGATTAGCTCTCGACTGAATGTGAACTGGGTTATAAGGTGCTTGGGTGACATTTCGTGTCACCCTCATCGGGAGCTGTGATGTCGTTATCCAAAGCCCAGGATTTGATCCGTCTTGCTCGGCTGGCGGCCGCACGACGCGCAGGCATCAGTCTTGATGAAATCAGCGAGGAGTTCGACGTTTCGCACCGAACCGCCCAACGTATGACCGAGGCACTCGAGACTGTGTTCACCGGGGTCACATGGCAGGACGGAAATGATCGCCGTCGCCGATGGCGGGTTGCCGATCCGCTGCTTGATCGCTTGAAACCGCGGGAAGAGACCGCAATCGAGGCACTGGAGATCGCCGGACGCACTGCACAAAGCGAAGGACGGGTTCGCCATGCCAGAGCGCTTTCCGATCTGCGAGAAGGGTTGCTGTCCCGACTTGCGCCGAGGGATGCGCTGCGAACGGAAGCAGATGCCGAGGCGGTGCTTACGGCCATGGGTTCCGTGACGAAGCCGGGACCGCGGGTAAACTTGAAGCCAACGGTTCTCGACGCAATTATCGAAGCGCTCCGAGGACCGTTCCGATTGCGTTTACAATATGGCGACCCGGATGCTCCTCTGCGGATCATCGAGCCACATGGATTGCTCCTCGGTCACCGCAGCTACCTGGTGGCAAGGCAACCATCTCGTGGAGAAACGATACTCAACTTCCGAACTGATCGGATTCGATCGGCAGAAGCCTTGGATGAGAGCTTTGCAATGGCAGACGGGTTCTCACTTCAGGAATACGCCGCCCAATCATTTGGGGTCTACCAGGACCCTGCGCAGTACGGCGAGGTAATTTGGCGGTTTGCACCGGAGGCTGCCTCGCGTGCCGCAGAGTTCCAATTTCACCCGACGCAGGTTCTAGAGCCAATGGATGACGGAAGTCTGATCGTCCGCTTCCATGCGGCAGGCTGGCTGGAGATGACATGGCACCTCTACCAATGGGGAGACAAGGTAGAAGTTATCGCGCCTGAAGGGCTACGGTCGATGGTGCACGCTCATCGAAGGCCGGATTTCGGAGCCTTGCCGTGATATCGGCGAGAATGCTCCGGCGGTTTCGAAATCGGCTGCCATAAACAAGGAAAAGGTCAGCGTCGTCTTTGCGCTTGAATGGGGGTCCGCGACGCGTTGCCCATGTCGCCACCCCTGAAGGCATAAAGAGCGAATATGTTCAGGACCTTATTGTAACGGCCGTCGAAAACCGCCTCGGCCGCATCAATATCCTTTATAAGCGCATCGAATGGCTGACTGACACTGGATCAAACTTTATTGCGTCAAACGAAATCGCTGACGCTCGATATTGGGATGGAACCTCGCACGACGCCGGTCCGCAGCCCACAGTCCAACGGATTGGCCGATTCCTTGGTAAAGACGTTCATCAAACGCGATTGCCTCTCGGTCAATGCCATCCCGGACGCCAAAACCATCATAGCTTGACTGTCACTGCGGTTCCAGCATCACAACAGGCTTCACCTGCCCAGAGCCTTGGGATATCAATTTCCCCTCGAGTACTGGAACCGTCAAACAGAAATCTGGTCCTGTCTGGTCGTGATGGGGCACGACTTCGAGCGTGAAGTCACTTGTGACTTGCGGGCACTGCCTCCAAACTCATCATAGGTCGAGCCGCAGGGCTCGAAACAGAATATCGTGATGCGCAGTGAATCAAGTGGAAGCGCCTCACTCGGACGGTTACATTACCTGTTGCGGATCATTTTGTAAGAAGGGAGCCATTCATGGCACGAGAAGGATTCATAGATGGTACTGAGGCTATGCTCGCGGATCTCGATCAGATTGATCGTGAGAACGCTGGTGAGCTCACCGTTGTCCTTCGTCATGACATCGCGAGGCTTCTAAGGAGGGGCACTCCGGAAAATGTAGTGGCTGAGCTTCTGGTCATTGATGTAAATTTGGTTCGCGAGGTGGCGAGAGATCAAAACACCCATCAATCTGACGCCTCCATTCGCATGTAGTGTCTAGCTCGATCATGCTGCTCGTTATATAGCTCATGATCAAGGAAGCTAATGGACCCTTCCCAGCCTGCTCCGCTTTCCCCTAGCAAAGATCTGCCCAGGCTAACGCGTCTCGCGGCATCGAATTTCGAGGGTACAGGCGTGCGCAACGATGCCAACTCCCAGATCGCCTCTGGTTCGTTCGACTCCAAAGGAACCTCGGCTTCTTGCCTTACCAAAGCTGAGATTGACGTGATTTCCTCAAGCCGTTTGCGAATATCGGGCTTACAACGCCTCCAGCTATCCTCGAAAGGCAGAAACCCTGCGCGCGCCCAGTAATAGCTTCCTCCGGCAACTGCTTTGATGGTCAAACGAGATAGACTGTTACGATGGGCGAGAATATAGCAGTTTCGCGCGAACGTCGCCCCTCGTCCGTTATCTCTCATAGATGGGCGGATATCCAAAAAACATTGATGTAAGCTCCCACCATTGTCAAAATTCAGTTCGCGCTCCATTCGGTACACCTCGCCTTCGGCGTCGAAACCGTCAACCTCGAAGCGCGCAAGTCGTGGCTGGTTCGCAAAACCTGTGAGCTGAAACTTAGTTTGAAACTCAATCCCAGCGACTAATTGTCGGCAGATATCTGCGGGTGACACTTGATGCCCACCAAAGCGTAGTTTCCACCATCTTAGCCCATCGGCGTTTACGGGTACGACAATCGAGATTCCCTGAGAAAATATCCTGTAATTCACCGTTCCAACCCAGTTTCTGCATGTTCGATCTGCCACGAGGCCTGATTTACCGTTCAGAGATTAGCGGGAGGTAACTACACCTCTTTCTTTTGGCCCGTCCTAGTAGGATTTCAGTCTGGTAGTGCGGATTATCTTTAAGCGCCTCTTCTCGGGTATAAGCCCTCCTCCCAACGCTACCTTTTGGAGTGCTGTCCTTGCCTGAGGAAAGGGAAGTCGGCGCGCTTCTAGGTCAACTTTCGTCAGCAGATTCAACTGATGTGCACCTTATATTGTCGCAACCAGCGCTTGCTTATTTGTGGTGATCCCCCCACTCTACTCCTTCAAGGAGATTCGATGTTACAGGCGATCGTCAGCAGCAAAGCCGGGCGGCTTCCGGTTGGAGTTGGAGAGGAAAGCGTCAGTTGGCGGCGTGCTTTCCAAATTTCCGAGGACCTTCTCACAGCCGCCGTGTTCGGCCGTCTCGCCTATCTCGAGGACGGAGTTCTTTGGCGCATTATGCGCCGAACGTTCGGACCTCCTTTGCCCGATCTTGCAGTCGCCGAGCTCGAGGATATCATCTTCTGGCCCCGCTGGACGGACGCCCTCGAGGCTGATCGGGAGGTTGAGCCCGATGTATTCCTTGATTTTAAGCTTGGCGATCCGCCAACTTCTGTCCGTCTCATTGTCGAAGCCAAGCTCGGAAAGCACCCTATGCAGGAAGCGCGACAATGGGCGCGGGAATGGGTCGCATACAAAAAGGCAAACGACGACGATGAACATGCGGTATTTCTATGCGCCATTGGGGGCCTTGGAAAGAACGTAGGCGTTACTGTCGAAGGAATTGCCGCTGAGCTCGCCGCTCAAGGGCACGACATCAAAGTCGCCGCGGCAGGATGGGATCGCCTCCTTGATGCACTGGAAGCGGAGCGTGACAAGCCCATGAGCCGGTCAACGGCGAGGATCATCGATGATATGGTCACCGCGCTCGGTCTCGCTGACTATCAGCACTTGAGGCTTCTTGGCGACCTTCGTCCACGTTCCGGAACCTGGAGTGCGGCTGCAAATGCCACTCTCAGAAACTTTGGCTAAAAGGGAATTTCTATGTCGGTCGACAATCGATCCCTCTCCGCGGCGCTGATTGACGTCCGCCACGCATACCGGTTGCTCGCGGATTATCAGAGGCGATGCCTCGATATGCTCACGCTTATCGGCCAGCAATTTCCTGAGACACAGTTCTATAACTGGAAGACGACCAATGGCGTCGCTCCTACTCCACCGGCTCGTGTCGATCCTCGAACCTTCTGGGGATGGAATTTTCTACCCCTGTATCAGCCGTCAATACTGTTTGTGCCTCAAGTTGGCGGCCGCTCTCATCCGGGTGTCGGAGATTGGTTGCTCGAAGTCCGGATCGTCACAGACACAGAATTTGAGCTAGGTAGCGGATCGCTCGAGCCAGAAGCTTCAGGCTTCAAACCCGCCGAAGAGGCCAAAAGCTGGCTTTCGATAATAATATTCAAATGCGTCGAAGAAGTCCCCGAAGGACACAATTGGTTTCACCAGGTTTGGGGGAACGCGCCTTGGCCGGAAGATACAGAGGCAGCCGATGAACAGGGCTTGATCAGCGTCGAAAGCGGACCACTGTCCATCTGCCAGCTTGATGTAGCATTGGAAGACATGGCGTCGAAGGAAGCCGTAAAAGCATTCTGCGACCGCGCTAAACGGCTTATGTCACAGAAGCTGAAAATAGAATTCGTCGCTCCCTAAAGCATACCAACCTTGAGACTTTCGACCAGCGAACGGAACAAGCATGCAGGAAATGACAGCAGTTGAGACTTCGGCGGCGGTTGCCGATGCAGTTGAAAATTGGATAGACGCATTCAGAACCCACGGGAAAACACTTCAACTGGGAAGATCCGTCATTTGGTCTGAGGACGCAGGCGTTTGGATCCGGTCGCGGCCGGAGCCAGAGAAAGACGGATACTGGAACGGATTAGGTGTCGAGCTCACCAGGGAAGCGATCGAGAACGAGATCGTGCAGGTCAATCCGCCTCGCACCGGGAGCCCTCCCGGCAACAACCAAGGTGTGATCGCCAAGGATTCCGCCGGCGTGATGTGGATTATGCACCGCGGCCGGATGAACGTTGCCGGGAAGAAAGTCGAATTGAAGGATTACGTTGAGGTCGCGTCGTCTTTCAGCATAGCCCCTACAGTCGTACGATACGACAACAACTCCTCTGAGACATGTTTCCCGGTGGCACCAATAGGCAGCACCTGGCAAACGGTCGCTTCGACACGAAAGTTTGTCGATCTTTGCCGGTATCTAAGAGTGGGGGCATTTGAGGGTGGCGAAGTCGCTTCACTTCAGCGAAGTGCCATGGAATTCGAGGAGCCCTCTGGAACCTACACTATCCCCCCACGCGATTCCGTCGAAGCGCACCGGCTTCACCATGACATTTGGCAGGCTCTCAAGGCAGAATTGAAACGTCACAGTATACCGCATACGAACGAGAAAATCGGATTGCTCGGACCTGACCTTTATACGGTGGACGATCGCGAACCGATGCTGTTCGAGATCAAAACGGGCAACGATGCTTCGAGCATCTTGATGGCGGTTGGCCAATTGTTTGTCTACGAGAAGCTTCTAGTTCGCGCATGCAGAAAGATAATGGTTCTGCCCGAAGGAATACGCTCGTCAAATAGCGATCTGATAGGATCGCTTGGGATTGAAATCATTGAATTTCGCCGAAAACCGCCATCGATCACAATTGACTGGCCGATTGGTTTCTTTGTATCGCGCCGCTGATCGCACATTCGGCTGCCTCGCAGATGTATCGCTGATGACAACGTTCGTCGCACATTGCCACTCTCGCAAGTATTGTGAACATGGATATGTTGCGAGGCAGCGCGCGAGCCAGGCAATTATATGACCGCCACCCAGCCAGCGCGCCCGTTAAGGTATGCTAAGCGCCATGTAGGGTCGGAATGCCCGAGACATCAGTGTCACGAACGGCATGCCACACATCATATGCCCCTTTCATCCCAATCCACATCAACGGACCGTTGCCGAACATCTTGCCGAACCGGACAGCTACAGCAGCGCTAACCGGACTCTCCTCCCTTAGGATTTCATCAAGGTGCTGCTGGGAGATGCCCAGCAAGTTAGCGATCTCCGCCGTCGGCTTTCCAATCGCGGGAAGCACGTCGTCGCGGAGCAGCGCTCCCGGATGAATTGGACATCTGTTCGGATCACCCTGTGCTGCGGATGATGCCAGCTGCCGCTTCCGTCCAACGATCGCCGTAACCCGCCTTTCCATCTCTTCAGCGGAAATCGTCGGCCCCTCCAACCGGCTCTCAATCGTGGCTCGCAGCGTTTCCATTGCTGCACTCTCCGCGTCGATCCTCTCATGCAGGAGCTCTAATCCCGCGTGCAAGACATCCTCCACGCTTGAGTACCTCCCGCTATCGACGACAGTACGCGCGAGCGCCTGCTGCTCTTCAGGCAGCCATGCCAACGAATCGACAGTCACAGGTACCTCCATCTGCGGGCCGTTCAGTTAAAGAACGCACCCGCGCCCCAGTCAGATTTCAACAACCAAATCCGGATCGAACCCCGTTGCCTCTCCTGGATAACCACGTGGATTACAGACGATCCTCGTGAAGCCGAGCGTATAGTCGAAACGCTGATGCACATGCCCATGGATCCAGAGGTCTGGCTCGGCGTCCCTGACAAAGGCATCGAGATCAGAAGCATAGCACGGTGCCAACGGATCATCCCGAAAGTATCGCGAAATGGATCGGGCCGACGGTGCATGATGCGTGACAACGACTTTCTTTCGGACGTCAGTGCGCGCGAGGCTTTCTGACAAGAACTTGATTGAAGCGTCATGCCTTCGGAAAGAATGGATGGGCTTGAACTTCTTGAACGGCTTCTTGGAAAGGTTTATCCGCTTGTAGTCGTTCATGCCCTTCTCGGCCGCCCACATGGCGACCTCCGGATTGCGACCGAACAATCGAAAGTCAGTCCAAAGGGTCGCGCCGGTGAAAAGCACGTCGTCGATAACGACATTACGGTCGTCGAGGAAGTGGATATTGGGATAGCGGTCACGCACTCCATTGGCATCGGCGATGCTGCCCACGAGGAAACTACGGTAAAACTCGTGGTTCCCGGCAACGAAAATAACCGGGATCTCCGGGCCCGCGAACGCGGAAAGCCATTCGATACTGGGGACCACGCCCTTATCGAGCACGTCGCCTGCGCATACGATGGCATCGATGTCGCTTGGCGGTGCAACGGTGAAAGGTTTGCCAAACTCGATGTGAACGTCGGAAAACACCCAGATTTTCATCGATCGGCTCCCATCCGCGCGTCTGCGCCATCGCGTAATGTTCGGAGGACATCCTCGGCAGTAAGCTCGAAGGACTTCGCAAGTCTTTCGGACAAGATTTGCACTTCTGTCCGCTTTGATGTAAGGATTTGCATCACCCTGCTGTGCTGCGCATCAAGGCGCTGACGAACGGCTTCACGGAGCGCCGGGTCACCTTGTCTCAAGTTCTCCATCGGCCGCGGACCGATACCGCTGTCAGTGATGAGGCTGTCACCAAACGCAAAGCATCGCTCCATGGTCGTCGCAAGATCGGTTGCCCGGTTAAGGTCGGACGTCACGCTGCCCCCCGACGCCATCGAGTGTTCGCCAAAGAAAATGCGTTCCGCAGCCATTCCACTCAAAAGGATGGCAATCGTATCCGTCAGGTAAGCTGCGGAAGTCATGAGCGGCGGCTTTTCGTTGAAATGCGTCGTACCGATCTGGTTCCAACCGACTTTGGACGGCCGCCACCGATTGATCTTGACGTTCACCAGCTGTCCGGGACGCAAGATCGCTCCTACAACTGCATGCCCGATCTCGTGGACGGCCAGACGGAATCCTTCCTCCTCGCTATAGGCAAACAGCGGCGGCATCGCCATGAGCAGATCGTCGTCCGTCACCGTCTTCCGCCCCGAACGCCGAGCGACGCGCCTGGCATCTCTAGCTAGCTTCTCGATATCCGCACCCGACCAATCGTCCGACTGGACTACGAATGGCTCAAAGTCGTTGATTGCCAGTTCTGGGAGATAGCGCCGCAGTATCGCTTGGCGCTCTTCGGCATCTGGTCGCTCGATCTGAACGACAAGTTCAAACCTACCAGGCCGCAGTAGCGCGGAGTCAATCGCGCTGACGTCGTTGGTCGCACCAACCACTATGACGCCTTCTCGTCCTTCCGACGGGTCCAAGCATTCCAGCAGAGCGTTGATCACTTGCCGCTTGTAATCGTGGTATTCGCTGGCTTTGTAGGCCTGTCGGTCACCGACGCTGTCAAGTTCGTCTATCGACAGGATTGATGGCCTGGCATCAGCGGCTTCTTTGAACGTCGCGCGCATGTCCTTGAGCATGTCGCCAAGATGCCCCTTCGACTGCCATACTGCAGCGGCGTTGCGATCAAAGGAATGCCGCACGTGTTCGCGAGCGCCTTGGGGAAG
This sequence comes from Hyphomicrobiales bacterium, assembly GCA_900465665.1. Lineage (GTDB taxonomy): Bacteria > Pseudomonadota > Alphaproteobacteria > Rhizobiales > Rhizobiaceae > Rhizobium. The sequence goes on along the minus strand of UBJO01000027.1, from coordinate 10,368 downwards.
GTCGTTTTCCCGGTTCCGGGCGGTCCGACAAGAACGATGCCTTTGTCGATGTCAGCCCATTCGAGTTCCCCTGCCATCCAGGCGTTGATGTCAACGGCAACCTGGAGGCCCCAGGTTTTCGCCTCTCCGAAGCCGACGAGGTCCTCGAGTCTCGGAGACGATGGGTTGGCTGACACCCCGCTAGGCTGGGCAGCGTCCGGGATGACCGCCTTCAGGCGCTGAACTAGATTTGCGATAGATCGGTGCGGCCGCAGAGCCAGCCGGATATCGGACAGACGAGAGGCGGCCAGGAACACGGCATCGTTATGCGACATTGCTCTGCCCAGTAGTTTTGCCGTAGCCTTGAAGTGGCTGATATCCGGCAGCTCCATGTCGATCCGGTGATCGATCAGAAGGGCCAAATCGCTCGCGATTTCCATATCGTCTGTGTAGAAAATTACGACGCGTCGCAATTCATTGAATTTGCGCGCGAGGTCCCAAGTATGCGCTTTGATGGACTTGACGTTGGTCACCAATACGACAGGAGCCCCATTGTCGTCCGTCTCGCACTCGGGATCCAGAAGCCTGCGGGCTGCCAACTCATACACGTAGATGTCGCCATCATCGGGTAGACGGAGGGCGAGCACATAGTGTGTAGTTTTGAGGAAGGGCCGGATCGTCCGGCAGAAAGCCATTTCCGCGACAAATGTGACGAAGTCAGCCGGTGGCCTTGCCTTCTTGTTCCAGTATGAATCGGAGTAGTTCATGGTGAGCCTCGTTGATTGGAGTGACGGCAGTAGGCTCAGCCGCTAATTCGTCTCACCATCGTCTCCGGCCCGATGAGCTCGTCGTCGAGTTCGACCTCTAGGTAGCCTTGCAGGATTAGGGATGCCACTGCGGCAACGGGCTGGGTTTCCCGGACTGCACGTAGGCAGTCTGAAAGGGACAGCGGGCCATGTTCTCCCAGAAGCGACAGCAAGCGAACCCGGTCACCGAGTGGAACGGCGTGCCCGGCGTATCGTAGCAAGTCACTCGCGTTCCTCAGCCTGAAGCCGTCGTAGATTTCAGTGCGTCCCACCATCCGGTATCTAAACGAGAGCGCGGATGCCGCAGCCTGTAGAGTACTCTCATTTGGAGGGTTGCGCCGGTCATAGACGTCCAGCAGCCATTGGCCGCCGTCAGTATCTTCCATCTGGAAGTCTGGCACGTATCGGGCGCGACCAATTTTCAATACGGGAGCGCCACACGTCCAAACCATGACACTTGGGTTCAAATCCAGGATGCAAGCCATGTCGCGCGCAGCGTCCGAACGGAAGGCCGGGCGAGGTGGACCTTTTACCTGTGGGCGGAAGATTGTGTTCTTGCTGTTTCCGGCAGCGGAGCGCCGATTTTGCTGAGCGTGATCCTGAGATGACATGCGTGACCTCTACATTATACGAATGAGACACCATTCCGCCCGCGCGGCTGCGTTCAAATAATTCGTATAATTCGGTTCACGGCTATCTGGCTCATGGACAGAACATATAGAGAACATTGAAATGAATGTCAACGGATTTTTCTAAATTAGGAAACGTGCACGTTTCCTTTACCTATTGTTAATCATCGCGCGCGACCGTGGCTTATGGTGTTGGGACGCGGACCGGAGGCATGACTGACGATATTTTCTTGCTGGACACGAATGTGATCAGCAATACCAGCAAGACATATCCCCTGCCCGCGGTTAAGCGATGGCTGGAAAGCCAGACCCGTCTGGCGATACCTTTTCCGGCAATTTTGGAGGTCGAGACCGGGATAGCAGACTTGCGACGTGTAGATCCTGTCCGAGCAAGAAAGCTGACCGAGTGGATCGACGGCTTGCTAAAGACGCAGTTCTACTACCCGCCTTCCACGCCGGAGGTCGCAAGGGTTCTCGCGAGGCTATACTGCTGCCGGCCGCTCGAGAGGCTTTGGCAACCTGAGGAAGACAAAAAGCCAGGACAAGATTTATTCATTGCAGCGGTGTCGATCGTCTACGACATGCCAATTGCCACGATGAACAGCGGTGACTTCGAGCAGATCAACAAACATCGTCCGCTGCCGGGAGTATTCAATCCCAATCGTGGAATATGGACCATTCCACGGGTAGCGAAGACTGCGAAGGATGAAAAGCCTGCCAAACTCATCTCGCCGCGCGATCCTCAATGCAACATTTCAAGCCAAGACGAGACGCAACCGGATGCTCAGGAAGCGCTGAGATTCTTGCCCCGATGGTAGCCACCGCCCCATACTCACCCCGATGCTACATACCGGGATGTGACAATGCTGATATCAATCTTCGTCCGGGCCGCCGCGGGCCAAATATTGTCCTAGAGTTTCAGCGCCATCGTCGGCGACAAATCGAACTTCGAACTTCCCGCCGCTATCACGAACGATCTGCGGCTCCCCCGCTTTGGCCGAATTGAAAACTTCGCGTATGCGCTCTTCAGCATCGCCGCGCGACCATTCTTGCTGGTCCCTCATTCGAGCAAACTCCCAAGCTAGACTCACATTATAGCCCGCCGCAGGTATCGTGAAAAGCATGACACCGGGAAATACTGGACTCCAGTTCACACGCTTGAATGGGCTTGTGTCCAACTCTCATGGACTTGCAGGGCGAGGCGACCGAGAGGAAGGTCTCGCCGACGTCTACAATTGTAGACCTGTTTCACTGTAGACGCCGTCTTTAGCGGCTTGCCGAGAACGCAAGAACAAAAAGTGAACTTTTTTTGCGCAGCCGCTTGTCTTCACCCGAAATTCTTCCCACGTTTCCAGCGATAACAACCTTCATGAGGAGTAAGAGAGTGCCGAAAACCGCCAATCGTATTCAGTATTGCGTACCGCCGATTTGGGTTCAGGATCATGCGAGCCAATGCGCAGCCCACTTTTTGAACTGGTTCCGCACAAATTCGACTGCCCATATCAAGGACGTGCTGCGATGTGGGTTGAAGGGGTCCGGCGGCTTGGTCGAGGAAGTTGAGCACTGGCTTCACAATTGCTCTGAAGATGCCGAGAACGGCGAAGGCGATGGAGGATACTGGGAACCGTCGTATGGTCCTTGGACGGGTGGCCGATTGCCTGCGCTGGATATCGCAAAGGTCGTTTGGAGCCATACACGTGGCTGGAAGGCCGAGGAATTCGAACTGTACGGTCAGACAATTCAACAGCGCAGCGAATATGTGGAGATCATGTCGCGATGGCAGGCGGATTTGAATAACCACTCGGTATCTCGGGCGTGATTATGTCCACTTCGCCCTTCGGCTAACCGGACGGGCCAGACGTGGAGATCACCGTCGTCGGGCGTGACGCCCGACGACGACGCACCGGACGCGCAAACTGCGGCAGCCGCCGGCATTGGCGGTGAGCTCAGAGTTTTTCCTCACACACCCAGTAGCGATTGCAAGTGAGAAACCTGAGGGTGCGCGCGATCCTACACCAGCTCGTCCTCTCGATAAGAGCACTAAACGACGCCGAGCATGTCGCCCTCAGAAAATCGTAGAAGGCTTCCAATAAATTTCCTGCCACCCCTTGAGCAACGCGAAAATTCAGATGACCATTGATACATCAATCCGCTGGGACAGTATCCCGGCCTAAGGAAATCAAATATCAATGCTCAATCAACCTGCTCGCGGGAACGCGGAGGCTATTGGTCTCTGCGCGCTCTATAACGGCGACTGTGCCGAAGTGCTTCCTGAAATCCCGACTGGATCGGTGGACCTCGTCCTGACGAGCCCGCCCTACAATATCGGCAAGGCGTATGAACGACGTTCGGAGCTCGACGCGTATGTCGACTTCCAAACGAAGGTGATCAACGAGTGCTTCCGGGTCCTCGGTGAAAACGGTTCAATTTGCTGGCAGGTAGGAAACTGGGTGGACGCAGGAGAGATCGTCCCTCTGGATAGCGTCGTCATTCCCATTTTCCGCAGGCTTGGGATGAAAATCAGAAGTCGCGTGGTCTGGACGTTTGGCCATGGCATGCACTGCACAAGGCGCCTTTCGGGCCGCCACGAGACGATTGTGTGGGCCACGAAGTCGGAGGACTATCACTTCGATCTGGACAGCATTCGCGTCCCTCAGAAGTATCCCAACAAACGGCACTATAAAGGGCCGAACAAGGGTGAATTGAGCGGAAACCCACTCGGGAAAAACCCCGGTGATGTGTGGGACATCTCCAACGTGAAAAACCGACATCCCGAAAAAACCAGCCACCCATGCCAGTTTCCCGAAGAGTTGGTCGAGCGTTTCGTAAAGAGCATTACCAAACCCGGTCAGACCGTTCTCGATCCCTTCGCGGGATCAGGCACTGTTGGAGCTGTCTGCAATCGCCTGGATCGAAAGTCCGTGCTGATCGAGAGAGCTCCCGAATATGTCGATATCATCCGTGACCGTCTCGGCGGGGCTGAGCCGTGTAGTCGGCAAGCTGTCTCTGAGGTCGTGCCGTTGGCACTAAGGACGGATGACTTGTTTACCGAGAGCGTCTGGACCGCAAGTTCGGCAGCCCGTGATCCGTCAATGTCTCCATTTTCGGGCTAGCGTGCACAATAAAGCCATGGCCGGCAATTTTCTCACCCTTGCCGCCCACAAAAATCCAGGCGACCCTTTTCATAGTGCTGACGACGGAGCTTTACGTGGACCGCATTCAACTGGCTGATTTTGTAACCGAGTTTGACCAAGCGCAAGCGAACAACGGTAATACGACTTCCCGTGTCCGCTATTCGGGCCACCTTTTGCTTCCGGGCGACGACATCGTGATCTCGTTAGAGACTGCCGGGGGTCTGGTTCTGCAAATAAACGGCGGCCTTGCTGACAAAGATCATCCGATGGCGGCACTGGTAGAAGAGTATAGTTTCTACATTCGTCGGACGCTGAGAGGAAATCGTGCTGCCGATGTCGTCCGGAGGGAGATTATCGGCAGGTGGCATGAGAATGGCGACGCGTTTGCTTTTGAGCCCTACCTCGTGCGGACCGTGTTTCTAGACAAGCCAACCGTTCTCTATAAATATCGGTATCGGATTTTTCCGTTGGACGGCTACAAACTTGGCGACGATTTCTGGTTGGAATTCGACTCCGGTGATACCGGCGCACAGGCAAAGTTAGTGTTCGAAACGAGCACCGAGATGGAAATCCACTACGACGAGATTCCTAAAAGCATGTTGACCTGGATGCCTGTTGGCGTCGTGTGGTCGCCGCCGAAAAAGTCAGGCTATCCGGTCCTGGTCGAATACGCAGTAGGAAAGATCGAGCGGCTCAGAATGAGAGAAACGCAGGCAGCCTCGGCCGTCGGATTAAGGTTACGAAAAGACGCTGAACCGACTACGACGGGACGGCGTCTTGACGGGGTTTGAGCGCACGCGCACGACCACCTGCTCCGTGCTCAACTCGCCAACCTTTGACACAGCGCGAGCGGTGTAGCTTTGGCATCACGGTGCGGCTCATAGTCGTGCCACGGTGACAATGCAAAGTTGTCCGTCTCGTGAAGAAGCGAACTTATCCTTTCCTTTGCGTTTCCCAGATCGACTCGGAAGAAACTCTGGTCCAATGCGCAGCCCCGGAACTCCGCGTGAATGTCTTCATTAGCGAGAGCAGCGTCATGAACTAGCCACGCCGACAAGACACCATACGGATGTTGATCCGGGTTTTCGCGGTCAAGACGTCTGAGGACTTCATCGATTTCTCCGGAAGTAGCACCAATATGAAGGACGCCTCGATCGGAGGAGGACCAAAGGATATATGCCCAGCCCTCCTCACAGACCATATGTCCGTGATCGACCGTCATTCTCAGGTGGTTTTCAAGCATTGCATCGCCGTAATTCTCGACGAAATGGTCGATAGTCCTATTGAAGAGAACCACATCCCGGGAGCGGATAGCGCCTCGGAGTGCAGCGAGCTCGAGGTACAAAGATTTGCACAGCTCAGCCGACGGATGGCCAAGAAACCTGGATGTCGAAAACCAGTCATAGCTGTCGCCTACATGCACACGCCGAAACATGTCTCGCACCATGTGGATTGAGTGATGCATCTGCAAGGTGTTGTCGGGGATGATACGCCTCTTGATGACATCGAGAACAAATGATGTTGCAGCGATCCGACTGCGCCACTCGCTGGAATGCACCTTGACGGTTCCGAACCCATGCTTGGTGAAGTCTTGACGAGGTAAATCAGTCATCGGACTCTGTTTTGGGCCCTTGGTTCTTTTGCCGCCAGTCGTCATGCGCGCACGTTCTCCCTTGCTGTGGCCTCAGCATGCAGGGGATTGTTGCAAGATAGAAAGGGCGCTGAGAGCGACTGTAAGCGCCGTTTCTGTCACACCTTGAGTACCGGTGCATTCTGTGGTTTCGAACCAGAGAAATGAGGGGAACGGTAATTCACGCCAACGACGTTCGTTTGCGGCTATCGAAAATGTCGCTAACCTCCAACAATATCGACTATGTTGAGGAACTGTGACACGGAGGCATTCGAGTGTGATCAGCGGATTGATGATTGACGTGGATGGCGTCTTGGTTTGTGGTCGCCCTTCCGACGGGAAGCCGTGGGCATCAACCATCGAAAGTGATCTCGGTTTCCCGGTGGATACCTTGCAACGAGAGTTCTTCGCGCCCTACTGGGATGACATTGTCATTGGGCAGGCAGACTTGCCCCGTCATCTAAAGCCCGCCTTGGCTAAAATAGCGCCGCATCTTTCCTACGAGGAGTTTATCGCCTACTGGTTTGAGAACGATGCAAGGCTAAATATGGGCCTTCTTGAAGAGCTCGGTCGGCAACGTAAGGCCGGTAGGAAGGTGTACCTAGCCACCAATCAAGAGCACATCCGGGCGACGTATCTGTTGGAAGTGCTCGGCTTAGGCTATCATTGCGACGGCATCTTTTATTCGGCAGCGCTAGGTTGCCGTAAACCGGATACAAGCTTCTTCGAGAACGCTAGCGCTCTCTCGGGCCTCCCGCCAGATCAGTTGCTTTTAGTCGACGATACCTACGCCAATATAACGGCTGCCAAGGTGTCGGGCTGGAACGCTGCACAGTGGCTCGAAGGAAGCTCTTTGTCAGCTATAATGGAAAAGCTAGGTCTTTGATCGGTTCCTGATGACGGACGCCTTCGTGAACTTACCTGCCTCGTAATTCCAAGGTAGGATGCCCTCAATCTGGCTCTGCTTGCGACCGTTGCCAATGAACGTGGGTGTCTTGGTCAGATAGGCTAGCGGATCGACGGCATTGAGCTTGCATGTCTCGATGAGCGAAAGAGTATCAGAATAGGAGCAAACAGTGAACACCTTGAAACCTGTTTTGATAAAGCCGCTTTCCCGACTAGTGGATTTAAGGCTGTGGTGGAAGCAATGCCGACTAGTAGGTTGAAAACGGGTCAAACTCCGAACTTTTGGGGAGCCACGTGATGGCTATGGTTAGGTCAGTTCGAGATCAATGTCTGCCGAGTATAAACTAAGCGGGCGTGGGCGGTCAGTGAACAAAAGAACGTGCCCCTTCTGGAACGATGAGTTCAAGTCCGAACCGGAGGAGTGCGATAAAGCTGGGGCCGCCATCGGGTCCGACAAAGGGCAAGCTTATGTCGAGAATGGCATCAACCGCTTCCCATGATGGTACCAGCGAGGAACGACTTCGGAAGCTTACCTTGAGCTGGTAGGACTCATCTGTGATCCAGCCAGATCACGTCGCGTTGAGAAGGCGCGAATTGTTTCGACATTAGCCAATAATTTACATTCAGCCATGTAGGCTCTCGCTGTTATCGTGGTACCGAGTCGACGGCGTTCTCCTTTTGGGTTCACCAACCCCAATTGGCCCGCTCGACCACGAGTGGGCCTTTATTTTGAGATCATCCAGCCTTAGATGCCAGTTTGGGTACCAGCCCTCAAGTTACCTGTCGAAGATCCGATTTTTTGTCGGCGTTCGCAGCTCTGCTGTATGGGGTTAAGGTGGGCGGGGTCGGACTAGCAAGCCGTCCCCACCCTCTCTGTCGCTCAACCGTGAACCGGTGATGAAGCAACGTCGTGGGGCGATCAACACAACGCGCCAACCGTCGGGAGCCTCCTGCGCATCATTCGAGCACGGCATACCTCTTCCTAAAATCTCTTTAAACGGCCCCTGCCAGGGTCCGGCGGTATATTCAACCCCAACCGTACAGCGGCTTCTCGAAACTCTGCGACTCCAGGGTTCTCCGTTGATGGTTGTAAACTTAAGTGAAATCGCGCTCCCTTGAGACTTCACCATACTTAACTCCAGCGTCAGCGCTTCGTCATGCTAGCTTTCCCGATGCGAAATCCAAGGCCCGCAAAATGTCGAATGTCATGTCCGGAGGTCCGCTACGATGACGGCAATAACCGCGAAGATGTCTGGGAGAGAGCGACCGCCACCAAAGCCGTAAAGCTGCATCCCATCAACGCGCACCACGAACGTTTCTGGGTCAAGTTCACACTCCGAACACAGAAAGGGATCGAAAACCGAAGGTTTGGCCGCACGGGGATTATCCGCTTTTCGTAGTCCGATATTTCGATCTGAGCCGGAACCCCGATAGCTATTTTGCAGAAGTCGAGCAAGCTGCCTTCACCCCGGCGAACGTTGCCCCCGGGATCAGTTTCTCGCCGGACAAGATGCTGCAGGGTCGTTTGTTATCATACGGCGATGCGGCGCGCTACCGACTGCGAGTTAATCATAATCAGATTCGGGTAAACGCGCTAAAATGTCCGTCCCATTTTAATCACCGCGACAGAACGATACAAGTTGTCCGACTTCCTTGCCCCCCGCAGGTGGATTTTTGTCGCAGGTGTATCGACAAGGATACCTGAAACTGAACCGCTACCCATATAACAGCACGAAAGCAGTTGATCGAAGGAGAATGCGCATGAGACCATTTCGATATCTGATCCCATCTGTCGCCATTTTTTTGTTTGCAAGCGCGACATTCGCTCACGCGCAGATGCCGCCTCAAGAGGCTAGCGCCAAAGCAGTCAAATTTGGCCAGCTTGACCTAGTCGTCTTGCATGACGCCCAGTACGTGAAACCCAATGACGGCAAGACATACGGCCTCGGCCACACGCCCGCGGAAGTCACCAAGATCTTAAATGCATCAGGGGCTCCCACCGAAAACATCACTCTGAGCGTGGATGCTCTGCTCATCAAGGGCGCTGACCGTGTTGTAATGATCGACACTGGGATTGGGGGAGCCCTTCAACAGTCACTTGAGCTTTCAGGAACGACTCCTGATCAGGTGAACGACATTCTGATAACGCACTCTCACCCGGACCACATCGGCGGCCTCGTAAAGGACGGTAAGCTCGCGTTTCGCCAAGCGACGATACACATGTCGGCCGACGAGTGGGCTTTTGCCAGAAAGAGCGAGCAAGCGGCAGCGATCGTCAAGTTGATCGACGGTCACGTCAAGACCTTCACCCCCGGTGCCGAGGTCGTCCCGAAGATCAGGTCGGTATCACTACCCGGCCACACGCCCGGGCATGTCGGTTACGAAATCAGATCCGGAAATGAGACGCTGCTCGACATCGGAGACACAGCGCACAGCTCCATCATCTCGCTCGCTGAGCCCGATTGGCCAATAGCTTTTGACACGGACAAGAAAGCCGCCGAGGCTAACAGGGTGTCTACGCTTAAAGAGCTCGCCAGTTCCAAGCAGCTCGTATACAGCCCGCATTTTCCGTTCCCAGGTATCGGCTACATCACGCCGCAAGGTGATCACTTCAAATGGAAGCCGAGCTTGCCTAGCGGTAATTGATGACTCTTCGCGATGGGTGCTCAGCGAGCGCCCATCTTCGCGTCTCAGATCTCTTGCATATGGCTTCACGCGGTCGCGGCGACCGGAACGCGAGAGCAAATGTCTTCGCGCTGGACACAGCCACTGATCCGAATTGGCGACGAGAAAGAAAGTCCATGACTCGTTCGCAGTCATCGAAACGATCAAAATGGACGCTTGATAGCCTCTAACGTTGTCCACCGTCCTCACATTGAAAGCCTCGTGTATGCCGACGGGCGGTGTCCCGTCTGCCTTCTTAGATCCGTAAGGAATCAAGCCGGTGACGGCGGGGGTGTAATCCGACCGCCGACGACATAACCACGCGTCACAAGTCTTCATAGGTAAACTGGCGTCGGCATGCGGATCGAAATCGCACTTTAGATATTCGTGACGAGTGTAAATAAATCTTTGGCCTCGAGCGTACCGCCCGCAGTGATGCGGCGGCGCAAAGCTGACTTTTACTGGCCTGGTGAACCACAAGTCTTTAGCGATCGTCGCAGTAGCAGTCCCCGTCGTATCTCAACGAGTGGACGATACTACTGAATCAGCTTAGGATTTCCCGATCGGTGATACGATTGGCCTTTATGGATCGGAAAGAGGGTAAGCGCGATTTTCCATGC
>UBJO01000054.1 GCA_900465665.1 Hyphomicrobiales bacterium | reverse complement strand
TGCACTATCTGCAGCCCCGCGTCATCACTGGCGAAGGCGAAGAAGACGAAGAGGAGGCGGCGTGAGCCGCTTTCCCCTAACATACCACTTTCTTAATCGGTTCCCAATTCCTCAACGGTCGCGACGATACCCGGTGTCTCGGGGCTAGCGGAAGTAGGACCCGAGTGCGTCATAAGGCAAGGCACGCCTCGCCCAAGGTGAAAATGGGCTTAGATGCACGTTGCTTCAAATGTTCTCCGTTCCCGCGACCAGACGATCTGCCGGAACGCCATGGTCACAGCCTCAACGTCTTTCCGCTCACCGCATCAAACAGATGCGCCTTCGCCGGATCGCCTGAGATAGATAATGTGTCACCCGCGCGCAAAGAGAGGCGATCGCGAACCGTTGCAACGATAGTCGCACCTCCCATCACCAATGATATTTGCGTTTCGGCGCCCGTGGGTTCAATCAGTATGACGTCGGCATGCGTCCCCGTTGGACCAATCGTCAGATGTTCGGGCCGAATGCCGTATACAACGTCCTGACCTCGTGCCGCGGCGACATCGGCTGGTATCGGCAACCTAGCGCCTCCGTGTGCGATGAAATCGAGCGGCCCATCTGCGCTGATTTTTCCCTCAACGAAATTCATCCCAGGAGAGCCGATGAACCCCGCGACAAAACGGTTCGCTGGACGATCGTAGAGGTCCAGCGGTGATCCGATCTGCTCGACATTACCATCGCGCATGACGACGATCTTGTCGGCCATCGTCATGGCTTCGATCTGGTCGTGGGTCACATAAATTGTCGTGGTCTTCAAGCGCTGGTGCAGCTGTTTGATTTCTGATCGCATTTGGACGCGCAGCTTCGCATCGAGATTGGAAAGCGGTTCGTCAAACAGGAATACTTGTGGTTGGCGAACGATCGCGCGTCCCATGGCCACGCGCTGGCGCTGTCCCCCCGAAAGGTTTCTCGGGTGGCGGTCGAGCAATTTTTCCAGTCCAAGGATCTCCGCTGCCTCGCGTACGCGCGCCTTGATTTCATCCTTCGGCGCCTTTGCTAGTCTCAGGGAAAAGCCCATGTTGGCCTCCACCGTCATATGTGGATAAAGTGCGTAAGACTGGAACACCATGGCGATGTCGCGCTCCTTAGGCGCGACATCGTTGACCACACGCCCACCGATCGAGATACGCCCGCCGGAGATCTCTTCCAACCCTGCAATCATCCGCAGCAGTGTGGATTTGCCGCAGCCGGAGGGGCCGACGAGAATAACGAACTCGCCATCCTGAATATCGATATCGACCCCATGAAGGATTTCCAGGTGACCGTAGTTCTTTCGGGCATTCGCGACGCTGACTGATGCCATAATTCTCTCCGACTAAAACTGTGTGACGTGCGGCCGCCCGCCGGCAGCCTGAGGCACCACTTGAAATTTACTGGCTGGCCGTGGCCGCGGAATAGGGCGCGAGCGCCGCATCGATGGCAGCAAGGCAAAGATCGCGAGGTCGCGGCGCCGCCTGTCCTGTCACGATGTCGGGATAAACGCGAGCGAGATACTGGCTGATCAGCGTTTCCGGGACCATATCGGGAAGTGCTGCCATCAAGGCATCCACCGCGCCGGCGGCCCGCCTGTCGGGCCAATAGTAGCGGATACGGTCGCTATAGCTGAAATGGCGCTGCATCCGCCGTTCCTCGGCCGACCCGTCATAGTGACCCGCCCAATGCTGCGGTTGGCTCAACATGATCGTTTCCATCTCGGCATAGAGGCTGTCCGGCCCACCTGCGAGCACTTTCCTGATGGCATCGAGCCCGTAGAGCGCCTCGCGCAATGCAAAGGTCAAGCCGGGACCAACTTTCAGGATGGCAAACCCGTCATTGACGAGGGCCGAAAGCTCGGCAATCGTCTGATAATCCGTTGAGTGGGCCTCGAAGAGAAGTCCCGGCATTCGGCGAAGCGACGATGCCAATCCCCGGGCGCGGTCCGGCTTATATAGGACGACATTCGCATTCCCAAACTCGACGCCAGGCTGGACGACAATGCCGATCACGCGGTCCATGGCAGCTCCGGCGCCAGCCTTCTCGAAAGCCGATGTGTGGATGGCGAGCGTCTTCAGGGCGGCGTCGGGAGAGGTAACCTCAAGCTCCTCGATCGCATGCGTGGCGCCGCCTGGAGGTGGAACCTCCGTTCCGATGATATAGACCGGAAGGCTCTTCCCGATGCGGCGTGCCGTATCCTCGGCGACCCTTGCCAGACGTGCCGCCCTTTCGGCGGTCACTTCGTCGTCGAGCGCCGCTCCTTCTCCGGCGCATCCCATCGACGTGTCGAGATGAAGCTTCTCAAAGCCTGCTTCGACATAAGCCGCAACCATTGCCTCGGCTCGAGCCATGGCTTCGTCGACACCCAGCGTCTTCCATGGATTGGGACCAAGATGATCGCCGCCGAGGATGATCTTCTCCAACGGGAAACCGACCTTTGTGGCGATGCGCTCGATGAACTGCCGGAAAGCTGCCGGTGTCATGCCCGTATAGCCGCCTTCCTGGTTGACCTGATTGCAGGTTGCCTCGATGAGGGCCACGGTGCCTTCGCGTGCCGCCCGCCGCAAAGCGGCCTCGATCACCAATGGATGAGCCGAGCAGATCGACGTTATGCCGCGCGGCAACGCTTGTTGGCGCGCGCCAAATAGCTTCGAGAGCGCGCTCTCACGATTTTGATCGAGAGCGTCGCTCATGCCAGCGTTACGACCTTGGTCAGGTGCCTCGGCGATACCGTGTCTATGCCTCTCGATTGCGCGACACGCTCGCCGAGCATCTGCAGGGCAGGGAGAACCACGAGTGCGGCGAGCGAAAGATCGACGTCGACATCGAGTTCGATATCGCCAGGTCCGCCAAGGCCAATGACGATAGCGCCCTTTTCCTGAAGCTCTGCCACGAGTTTGGCCTCGGCATCCTTCTGATCGCTGCTGTAAAGCAGGACGGCCGCAGTCTTCTCGTCCACAAGGCTGATTGGCCCATGGCGGTATTCAAGCGGATGGAAGGGCTGGGTCAGGACCTGGCTCATCTCCATAAGCTTCAGTGCGCCTTCCGCAGCCATGCCGAAAAGCGGGCCGCCGCCGAGAAAGACGAAATGGCTGCGATCGAGAACCTGTTTGCTGAGGCAAGCGTCTAGCGCATCCGCGAGCTTTTTTGCGGAAGACACGGTCGATGCAGGGACCTTGTGGCCTATCATCTGCAGGCCAAGCAGCAGCATGAGGCTGGCGGAGACCGACATGACGATGCCTTCCTCGCTGTGGGTCGGCGAGGCAACGACGTCGTCGCTGCATTTTGCAAGCGTGCTCTCGGCCTCGACAGTCAGCGCGGTGACGAAGGCGCCGTTCTCGCGGCTCATTTTGGCGGCAGCGACCGTCTCTGTCGTTTCGCCGCTGCGCGAGATCGCGACGACATGGGTGTTCTTCCAGTCCGGCCAGAAGAATGAGGGGCGATTGAGCCATTCGGCGCCGGGGACGGCAATTGCACGACGACCTGCATTGTTTGCGTAGGCCGCCAGCGACATGGCGAGGTAGTAAGATGTCCCGCAGCCGACATAGACGAGGACTTCGCCGCGCGTCACCGCGGTGTTTGAGCCCAGCGCCTTCTCCCAGAACGGAAACTGCTCGCGGATGACTTTTTCGGTCGTGTTCATGGTAACTCCGATTACTTGACCGAGCCGGCCAGCAGACCGCTGACGAGGTATCGGTTGAGAAAGATGACGACGAGGGCAGGGATGACGATCGCGATCGAGCCGCTGGCCGTGATCAGCCCGTAGTCGATGAAGTTTTTCGTGACGAACTCAGGAATGAGAACAGTCAAAGGCTTGGTCGCCTGCGGCGAGAAGATGAGAGGCACGAGATATTGCCCCCAGGCGCCGAGGAAGGTGAGGATCGCAGCGGCAGTCAGGCCGGGACCGGCCAACGGCAGCACGATATTAAAGAAGATGTAGAGACGTCCCGCACCATCGAGCTGGGCGGCTTCCTCCAGCGCCAGAGGCAGGCCCTCGAAGACGCTGCGCAGCAGCCACAGCGAGAGCGGCAGGTAGGCCGAGACGTAGATCAGGGCAACGCCGACATAGGTATCGACGAGATGCATCTTGATCATGATCTGGTAAAGCGGGATCAGGACCGCATAGGCCGGGATCGCCAGCGTCGCGACCACAAGGCCGAAAAGCGCGTTGCGGCCAGGGAAGCGAATGCGGGTGAAGGCGTAGGCGCCCAGTGCGGAAATCGCCACGCAAAGCAGCGTCGCGGCCGCCGAGGTGACGACGCTGTTCAATAGCGCCGCGCGAAACTGCCGCCACACCTCAACGCCGCCGATGCGATCGACGTTGATGCCAAGTAGGCGCGAATAGTGATCCAGCGTGAAATGCCGGGGGAAAAAGTGGATTGGCCGGACGGAGAAGTCGTCCGTCGGCGTCACGGAACTTGCAACCGTCCAATAGATCGGACCAAGCGACCAGATCAACAGCACGGCAACGCCGATCCATATCATCAGGCGATAGAGAAGGGTGGGTTTCATCAGTCGAACCGTGTGTTGCGATAGACCCGAAGGACGTAAATGAGCGAGACTAAAAGCGAGACGAAGGTGATGACGACAGAAAGCGCCATGCCGTAGGAAAACCGCAGGTTCTGGAAGGTCTCCAGGTAAATCTGCACGAGGATCGGCCGCGTCTCGAGACTGGAGCCAGCAAGAACCCAGGCCTCGTCGAAGAGATTGAAGGCGTTGACCGTTGCGTTGGTCATGGCGACCGCAATCGCGCTGCGAACAAGCGGCAGCGTGACCAGCGCGAACATCTGCGGGCGCGTTGCGCCATCGATGCGAGCCGCTTCATAAAGATGCGAGGGAATGCTCTGCATCGCCGCAAGGACGATGACGATCGTCAGCGGCATCATGCGCCAGACATGCACGATGGTAACGGCAACGATCGCGCTCGTCCGATCGTTGAACCAGACGTGGTTCTCAAACGGAAGCCCGAGTGAGGTTAGGATGCCGTTGAGCAGGCCTGCGCCAGGCTGATAGATCCACAGCCAGATTACGGAGTTGACGACACCGGGAAGCGCCCAGGGGAGGATGACCGCCGCGAGAACCCACTGCCGGCCGACCTTCAACTGATTGATCAGCGAGGCGGCGAGCACACCGAAGACCGTTTCCGCAAGCACTGCCAGAACGACATAGATGAGCGTATTCACCCACGTGGTGCCGAGCTGCGCGTCCGACAGCATGCGCGTGTAATTTTCCAGGCCGACGAACGGCGTGCCTGCCTGCATCGGATTGACCCGGTGGAGGCTATCCCAAAGCGTTCGCGCCATCGGATAAAAGACGAGCGCCGTCATCGTGATGAGAATGGGGGACACCAGCAGCACGCCGAGGGAGGTGTCGGCATTCAAGCCGACACCCTTCTTGACTGCGGTCTCCTTGCAGGCGACAGCAGTCATTGCGCCATCGCCTGCTTGGCGGCGGAGGCGATGCTTTCGACAGCCTGATCAACGCTCATCTGACCCTTGGCAGCGCTGTTGATTGCGGTGTTCACGCCGCTGGAGAACTGCGGATACCAAGGGGGCGTGCCCTGCGGGAACAGCGCCTCGACCGTCTTAGACTGCGCGACGAGTGCATCGCCGCTGTTCAGCTTGCCTTCTGTGTTGAGCTCCGCCAGTGCCGACGTTCGGGTCGGCAGGAAACCGTTTGCCATATTCTTCTTCTGGAATTCGCGGCTTGTAAACCACTTGACGAAGGCAACAGCCGCTTCCTTGTTGGGCGAGACGTTGGGGATCGCAAGCGCTTCCGGCAGGCCGAAGCTGCGGGTCTCGCCGCTTTCGGTTGGAACCAGGATCGCCTCGACCTGACCAGCGACCTTGGACTGCTTGGGATCGTTCATCTGTCCGAGACGCCCAGGTTCGCCCGAGATCATGATGCTGGTCAGGCCCTGGGAGAACATTCCCTCGTTGATCTGGCTGTCTTTGAGACCGGTGGAGGCCGGATCGACCAGGCCTTCCTTCAATAACATCAGTTCGAAGGCCAGCGCCTTGTAGCCAGCCGAACCGGGCTTGGTGAAGAGCGGGTTGAAATCCTTGTCGAACAGCTCGCCGCCAAAAGCCTTGGTCAGCAGATACCAGCTTGTCGAGGCACCTTCTGTCGCCGAGACCGGCAGGCCGATCGGATAGGTGGCGATACCTTTTTCCTTGATTTTCTTGGCCGCTGCCACCAGCTGGTCGAGCGTCTTCGGGGTCTCGGTGACGCCGGCAGCCGCGAAATGCTTCTTGTTGATGAGCATCACGCGGAAGTCGTTCGAATAAGGGACGCCAAGCAGCTTTCCGTCGACCGTGAAGATCTTGGCAACGCCGATATCCTTGGTGGTTTCCGCGTCAATCACGTCGTTCAGCGGCATATACCAGTCGGCTGCGGCGAACTGGCCCGTCCAGGACCAGTCGAACTCTGTCACGTCGGCAGGCGCCGTGCCGGCAACCAGTGCCGTCACCAGCTTCGGGCGGATGTCGTCCCAGGAAAGCGTCTGCAGGTCGACATGGATGCCGGTTTCAGCTTGGAATGCAGCAGCGATATCGGGGCCTTGCGGCGAGGGCATCAAGACTGTGATTGATTGACCGGCAAGCGGTTTGTCTTGCGCGGCTGCCGGAAGAGCGACGGCTAGGGCAGCTGAGGCAAGCAGTGATAAGATTGTCTTACGCATGTTCCCATCCTTCTTTGTTATCAAGAATTTACGTGATTTTATTGCGCAAACGCCGCATTTGCCGATGCAGCGACCTGCTCGATCCAGCCGTCGTCTACTGGCCAGTCGAGAAGTTGGGCGGCAGCAAAGATCGCACCGCCGATCGGGGGTAGTTTCGGAGCGATCGGGGGACGACCGATGCGTCGCTCGAGCGCTTTCAAAAGGATCGTGCTCTTGAACGTGCCGCCGGCAAACGTCCAGTCGGCTTCCGGTCCACAGTGGCCGACGATCGCCCTGTGGTGTTTGGCGAGTTCGTCTGCAGCAAGGTCGAGGAGACCAATGGCGCTCGTGTCGCCGTTGAGTGCCACTTTGTCGACCACTGCGGCCAGGGCAGCGATGCTTGATCGTTTCGCATCCGACGTCGCCCATGCACCGAGGCTGTCCATCGGGTTGGACGGGTCAAGCCCCAGATTATCAAAGACAGCCTTTATCAGGGCGGTCGGAGGCAGGCGCCCATCCAGGCTCTGGCTAACAAGATTAAGCGCCAGCCTGCCGATCCAATAGCTGCTGCCTTCGTCTCCTATGATGTCGCCCCAACCGCCGGTCCGGGCGGGTTCGTCCTTTGCATTGCGCGCCCAGGCCATGGAACCGGTTCCAGACAGCACGAGAATACCGGACTTGCCGGCCAGCGCGCCAAGATGGGCGGCATCGACATCGTTGAGAACACGGGTCCGCGCGTTCGGGAAGGCTTGCGCGATGGCTTCTTCCAATTGGAGCGAAAGATGAGCGACCTCTCCGTAGACCGGCAGCGCGGCCGCGACGGCAGTCAATCGCCTTTCGCCGCGAAACGGTTCGATCTGCGCCTCGAGTTCGGTACGCCAGGCTGGATTGTCCATGGCGTTGACGCCGCCACCCAAAGCGGTACGAAGAATGCGTCCGTTCTGATCGGCGAGCGCCACCATCACTTTGGTGCCGCCGCCGTCTATGCCGAGGATCAGGTCGTCGCTCAAGACTTCGCTCCCTGGTCGGCAAAAACTGTCTCGACGGCAAGGTCGCCAAGCTGCGCGCGCCAGTCGTTTGAAAGATCGGCATCGGTGATCAACTTGGCACTGTTGAGCGGCGCCACCTTGTAGGTTGCCGTGGTGCCGAATTTTGAGGAGTCCGCGAGTACGAAACGATGGCTGGATCGGGTGAGCATCTTCCGATTGAGGCTCGCTTCGGCGCTATCCACGCTATAGATCGCGCCGTCATCGCTCACGGCGCTTGCGCCGAGAAACAGCTGGTCGAACCAGATCGATTCCAGCATGGCCTCGGCCTGGGGGCCGACGAGCGATGCATTTTCGCTGCGCAATTGCCCGCCGAGCAGGACGACGTCGAGGTTTGGGACATTCAAGAACTCCTGCGCCACGATCAGGCCGTTGGTAAAGATGCGCAGCGGCATGGGATTGATCCGGATCAGCTTGGCCAGTTGGAGCACCGTCGTTCCGGCATCAAGAAATATTGCGGTACGGGGATGAAGGCGCTCGTAAGCTGCATTCGCAATAGCCCGCTTGGCGGCCAATTGGCGCTTCTCGCGCTCTTGAAATGCAAGCTCTACCGAAGACCCTTCGGCGATCCGAGCACCGCCGTGTACCCGGTCGATCGCCCCTGCCTCCTGCAATAGCTGGAGATCGCGCCGCACGGTCGCGAGCGAGGCGCCGACGGCATCGGCGATGTCCTGGATCGTAGAAAAGCCGTTCGCATAGAGATGGCTGCGGATGAGGTCCTGCCGATCAGTCTTGTGGCCACCGCTCTGGTTCAAGGCACGTTCCCTTTAGATCTTAATTTCACTCAGGTTTTCATTTCAAAAGATCAATGTCAATCAAAATTATGATTTTTTCTGATCGTTTTCTTTGCGCGCAAGAAAACGGCGCCTCAAAAAGGCGCCGCTGAAAAGGGCGGGGTGTGCTCAGTGATACTTTGGCAGCAGGTCGCCGTGTTGGTCGATGAGATCGTCCACCATGTGCCAGATTTCGTCCGGCGACAGCTCGGCGGATGTATGCGGATCGAGCAGCGCGGCCTGATAGATCCGATCCCGCTTACCGGTCAGCGCAGCCTCTACGGTCAGTTCCTGCACGGAGATGCTCAATCGCATGACGGCGGCGAGCTGCGACGGAATTCTGCCGATGCGCGTCGGCTGGATGCCATTGCGGTCTACATGGCAGGGGACTTCGACGATGCATTCAGGGGGAAGGTTTTCGATCAGTCCGTTGTTCGGGACATTGCCATAGATCAGCGCCGGCTGTCCGGTCACCGCCGCGTGGATTATGCCCGCGGCATACTCATTGCTCCGGCACACCTCGATTGGCTTTCCGCCTTCAAGGTCTTGGCGCAGCGCTTGCCATTCAGCGATCTGCACCTCGCAACGACGGATGTACTCGTCGAGCGGAATGTTGAACTGCTCGACCAGTTCCGGTCGGTGGTTCTTGATGTACCAGGACGTATATTCTGAGAAATGCTCGCTGGACTCTGTCACGAAGTGGCCAAGCCGTTTTAGCGCGTCGAAACGAACGCGGTCGTCGGCTGGAACCTTGCCCTCGGCTGCCAGCGCCTTCAGTCTCGGATAGAGATCTTGCCGTGCACCGTTGTTGTCGACTTTCTCGTATTTGAGAAAGAACGCGATGTGATTGATACCGGCAGAGACGTAGCTGATGTTGTCAATGTTCTCGCCAAGGCAGCTTGCGAGATGGCCGGCGGTGTGCTGCACGCTGTGGCAGAGGCCGACGTTTCGAATGCTCGGAGCGATTTCCTTAATTGCCCAGCAGTTTATCGCCATCGGATTGACGTATTGCATCAGCAGCGCATTGGGGCACACATCTTCCATGTCACGGCAGATCGCCTCAAGCACAGGAATGGTCCTAAGACCCCTGAAGATGCCTCCAATGCCGAGCGTGTCGGCGATCGTCTGCCGCAGGCCGTATTTCTGCGGAACGACGAAGTCCGTCACCGTGGCGGGCTTGTAGCCGCCGACCTGCATCATCAAGATCACGAAGTCGGCGTCCTTGAGTGCCTGGCGACGATTGAGCGTCGCTTCGATGCGCACCGACGTCAGCGTCAGCGCTTCGCAGATGCGTCGCGCAACGATCTCCGACGTCTTCAAACGTTCCGGATCTATGTCGAAAAGGCTGATGACATAATCATGGTCGGATGGCGTCGACAACACGTCGCCCAGGATGTTCTGGGCAAACACCGTGCTTCCGGCTCCCACAAGGCAAATTTTTGGCATTTCGGTCTCCTTTGAGTGGATTTGACCTTAATGCCTCTTTTAACCAGGACGTTCTTCTTGATAATGGCATATTGTTTCTTGGATCGGAGCATGAAGAGATGCGCGTAAAAAAATCCGCCTCAGAGGAAGAGTGGCTAGGTTCACCGCGTGACTTTTTGGTCGAGGAGCACATAGCAGACACAATGACATCGGCCCATTGGCATGATCATATCGAGATCAACTTGCTTCGCGAGGGATCGATGACCTACCTGTTCAATGGGAAGCAGGAGCATGTCGATGCTGGGCGTCTGGTTTTATTCTGGGCGGCGATTCCCCACCAGACGATCGTCGTGACACCGCAATCGCCGCTCGTCTGCGTCTACATACCGCTTAGCGATTTTCTTGCAATGCCGATTGACGCGACCGCGAGACAGCAAATCCTACAAGGAGCGTTCTTGCACGAGCCCAACCCCGTTGATGGCGCGTCTTTATTCAGTATCCGATGGGTTGAAGAATGGAGAAATGGCGATCATGCGCGGCGCCAACTGGTCGCTGACGAGGTTGCTCTTCGAGTGCGCAGGCTTATCCTCGACCACGCGGACGCTGGCGTTACTCGCCGTGCAGCGACGGCCCTTGCCGGACCTAGTATTCGCTATGCGCAAGCTGTCACCGAGATTATCAGCAAGCGCTACCGTGAACCACTCGCGCTTAGCGCCATCGCCAAGCTGGCGGGCGTCCATCCCACAACCGCCAACAGAGCGTTTCGCGACATACTTGGCATATCCGTCATGGACTATCTGACGCGTTTTCGCCTGTCACGTGCCATGCAGCGCTTGGCGCAGACCGACGATCCGATTCTGGAGATCGCGCTTGACTGTGGTTTCGGGTCGTCAGCTCGCTTCTATGCCGTTTTCAAGCACCACACACGTGATACACCTCGCCAATTTCGAGCAACGATGCGACTAAGATTGGATCGCGCGTGATGTCTGTCCACACCTGCTTCAAAGCAGCGACGCATTCAGCCGAATTTTGACACCGAGCCTCGCCCCCGACTAGACCATCGAGGCGAGCAATTCATCAAGCTGCCGAAACTGTTCCGGCAACGCGGTCGCGCTGCCCTGTAGCGCCTCTTCGAGCGCGTCCGTCGACGGGTACATTTCACGGAATGTCAGTTGGGTCTGACCATCCCGATCCTCGAATGTCACCGTCGTGAGCGCTCCTTCTTCCTCTTCATCATTGGTCCAAACGATACTTCGATCCGGTGTTACCTCGACATATCTGCCATGGAACGCCACCGTTTCAGAGCCACAGGCGCCGAATTCGAGGCGATACCGGCCGCCGGTGCGAACGTCCATGAGACACGATGTCAGCGAAGCACCTGTCATTGACTTGGGCAACCACCAGAGCCTGAAGAGATCTGGCTGGCTCCACGCCCTGGACACGGTGGCGGCAGATGCATTGAAAGTGCGTTTCACAAAGAATTCGCAGTCTCCACTGCGCTCGACCAACGTCCGGGTCTGTCTATCGTCTATATTGCTGGCCTGCTTCATCTCGCTCCTCCTCGACGTTGCTACAGTTTTTGCTTCGATCGTCGTTACGAAGACGTTTGAGCGATTTGGCGCCCGACATTCATTTGAAGAAAACTTTGTCTTACCCTCTCGATCGTCGCCCTTCATCGCCACCCCGATGAGTTTGTCCGGCCCCCGTCACACAAAAGGTGAATTTAGGAGAGCACCGCCACCTTTTCGTCGCATGCTGGGATTGAAGAGATCCGCTTGGATGGACCGTTGTTGCCAACGACGGGTAGTTCAGCCTGAAAGGAGCCCGCCTCTCGATCCCACTTGACAGCGGTCCTGGCGACTTTCTGCCGACCACCTTAATCCCTAACACCAATGTCCTGCGCGCCAGCCGGCCCCAAGACCCGCCCTGAGCGATTTTCGGATGAAGCCGAGCGCCAAAACCTAGCCAGCGCTGTCTGGTGTGCGTTGCGTGAGGTGCAGCGGCCGAAGTGGAGGTGGCATGGATGCTAGCAGCAAGATAACGTCCAGCCATATCATCGTCGCCAACGCCCACAAAATGGTTCCGCACGCCTGATTGCAAGGAACAAATGTCTACTCGTTCTGGTTACCCGACCAGCGCCGAATATGATCGATGGCGCTGAATGTGACACAACGAGAGTGTTCAAGGAAAACGACGATGGTGATGCGGGAACGGAACTTTCACGGACTGAAACCTCAGTCCGATCTCGAAACGCCGAACGGCGCGAGCCTGGAAACGAGAGTTGCCAATGCTCTCGCAAAGGATGGATCGCTCGATGCTTCCAACATCGTGGTGATCGATGTCAATGGTCAAATAACCTTGCGTGGTGCAGTATCGAGCAAGACCGAAGCGCGGCGGGCCACCGAAGTCGCCGGATCGATTGACGGAGTGAGCTCTATCGTCAACGACCTGGAAATCGTCGCCGGGAACGGGTGACCGACTAGAACCGTGCGGATAGCCAGGCACCCAGCCTTTTCGATCGACCCGGTCATCAACGGTGCACATCAATGCGCCTCCATTTCATGGCCGTCGTTCAATGCTTCCCGGCTGTCCTTTATGTTACGGGACACGAGTTTGGTTTAGGACGAGCGTTGAATTATTGACCAAGCCGCCATGGGCTGGAACAAACAGACAATTTATCGGTTCTATCGCCAGGAAATTCTGGAGGATGGAGAATGTTTACGGTTACGAAGTACGTTTTTGCCGCGATGATTGTCGCCGCGGATATCACGGTCTCTGTTTTGCCCGCCGCCGCGCAGGGTATTGAACTGCGTGTCGGGCCCGGCGGTGTGGATGTCCGTGATCGTGACCGATATCCTGATCGCTATGATCGACGCGGATGCAGCCCGGATGAGGCCTTGGATGCCGCCCGCGATGAAGGCTTCCGACGCGCGCGAATTGCCAGCGCAAATTCTCGCAGGATTGTAATCGAGGGTATGACACGGCGCGGACCGGACAGGATCGTCTTTGCCAATGCTCGTGGTTGCCCAGAGATATGATGTGTTAACAGGTCGAGCCGAGGGGTGGGCGCCGGAAGGCGCTCGCCCGCTTAACCGAAAGACGTTCGGCGCGCCGCCCCTGACTTTTGCCGGGGTTTGCACCGCGAAACGCATCGCGGCTAGATTGCTCATCGACCGCTCATCATCCGTTGTCCGGATTCTGGCATGGGTCATAGAGAGCTTCGAGCGCCCGAATAGCCTTCGAGGCTCATCCCGTCGTCCCGGCGCTTTGACTTAAGATAGTGCGGAGCCTTCCCAAGTAGACGAACGGGCTACGTCGGAAAGATGTTCTCGAGCAGTCGATATCAACTGTTCGGTAGTGAGCGGGCCGCCTTCTTTTACCAAGCGAACCAGAAGAGTGGCGATGTGAAGGACCGACTTTCGATCTCGCTCGACACCGAGTTCACGGCAAATTGCCTTCAACGCGCTATTGATCGTCGATACGTCAGACATCTGTTCCATCTTTGCCACTGCCTCATGTCGCCCCTCGCATTGTTGGTCGACCCAACTCAGTCGCGCGAACAATAATCGCGAGGTCCGACAAGTCTGAATTGATTAAAGCTCACTTATGAGGTGGCGCGCTCATGAAGACGAATAGGTCTCGCTAAGTCAGCCAGAAGCATCGATCAACCAGGAGCGATTTTTGCTGCCTGGCTGACAGAGCACAAGGAGGCATACCGTAGATCCGCATATGCAGAACCAAAGCGGACCCACGCGCCTAAAAGACCGTTTACCGTCCAATCGTCACTCGCGGGAACGCGGCAGCAAAAAGAGCGGTCTTTGACCGTCTGTTCTGAGCTTTAGATTACAGAAACTCTTTCCGCTTTGGACTTTCCGGTCTTGCGATCCTGTCCAAGGTCGTATTCAACCTTCTCGCCTTGGCCAAGTGAGCCTCCTCGCACAAGCGCCGAAACGTGGACAAATACGTCCACGCCGCCGTTGTCAGGCGTGATGAAGCCGAAACCCTTTTCATCGTTGAAGAATTTAACAGTTCCCGTTTGCATTATGTTCCCCTGGCCGTTGCCGGCGCCAATTCAAGTTTAAGATAGAATGCAATCGATACATCATCCCGACCCGAAATCAACCCGTGCCGGGTGTTGTGCTGGAATCACCGCCACTGCATTTGACTTTAGTGCAGACGGTTGCTGACGCGACAGGTTTCCGATCACAACAGGCTGATAGAAGCTCGCAGGTAAAGTCCATGCTGGCGCGCTCCATGACGCGTGGACAAAGACAATGAATTCATTGTCAACAAGTTGTAAACTACATGCGGTGCATACTGTCCCAGACTAAGTTCTGTCACGAATGGTTATGTAGTTCTCAAGGATTGAAACAATGGCTGACGAAACCAACATTGCTCCTGCAAATGAGATAGCATCTGCGGATGCATCCGCGACTGCCAAGGAAAAGAAGACCCGCGCGCCCCGTAAACCGAAAGCCGCAACGGAAGCCGCATCTGGCTCGTCGGTAAGCGCGCCGGTTAAAAAGACCCGCGGACCCCGCAAAAACGCAGCTCCCGCGAGCGATGCCGTTGTCGCCGTACCGGCGGCCAAAGCGCCGGCTCCCGCAAAGAAGGCGACACCAGCTACCAAGAGCCAGCCTGCAAAGCGTGCGCCGCGGGCCACGATGGCAGCGGCTTCTAACAACGACGGCTTTTCGGAGCTGTTGAAGCTGGAAGAAGAAAACCAGAAGCTTCGCAAGTCCTTGTCGGACAAGCTCCGCGCTGAGAACGCCGATCTCCGTAAAAAGCTCGGTTTGTCCTGATAGCGGGCGACATCGGCGTTACCAAGGACGTTCCCCCACATCTAAAGACCGGGCTTGCATTGCAAGTCCGGTCTTTGACTTAGTACAATCGCCCCGACGATAACGAGTCGGGGAGTATTATCCATGCGATCGCCATGGCAGGTATTGAAAGGCTTTGCCGCGCGCGGCAAGGCAGATGGCCCCCACGGGCATCCTGACGAGACCAGGAGCGACGACGCGCCGCCGCTTGACGGTGTACAGACCGACGAGAGCACCCAACAAAACGATCTGCTAGATGCGATAACAAACTCGGATACGGTTTCGATTCGTGTCAGTATCGCAGCAAGGGACCAAGAAGCGCGTGAGCAAGGACAGCCTGCGGCGGACGTTGATCCCAGCGCGCCTTCGCAAACCGACGTGTCGACGGCCGGCGAAGATGCACCCCCACCCCAGCTTGCC
The DNA here is from genome assembly GCA_900465665.1 of Hyphomicrobiales bacterium. GTDB lineage: Bacteria > Pseudomonadota > Alphaproteobacteria > Rhizobiales > Rhizobiaceae > Rhizobium. The sequence continues at coordinate 20,523 of UBJO01000054.1, read as the reverse complement.
GAAATCACGTCATCGCACCTGACCGATGTCCCACGCTCTCCCACGGTCGATCGTATCGAAGTGAGCAAGGGGCATGGAAAGCAACCGGCGCGTCGAGGGACGAGATCCAACAAGGCTGCCGCGAGCGATCATGAAGTCATCCGGAGAGATGAACCTCCGGTTGTCGATCAAGCGATGGTGCTCGAAACGGAAATAAACGCGCTCCGGACGCTTCTTTCGCAAAAGCTCGACGCGCAAAATACACATCTGCGTCTGCTCCTCGAACGATACGATCAGTAGGAACGGCCCGCGCCTTTCGTCCTGTCGGTATCGGGTGCGGCGCGCGTTGGTGGGCAAGGACGGGCCAAGCGACCTTGCCTCGAGCTGGACGGAGAGCAACGCACGTGAGGCTGACTGTTTTCAGCCGATCGGCCGGGAATAACAAAGCGGCAAATCGCGATGATGTCTGCGGCAACCGGGCAAAAAAAGACCCCGCACGAGGGCGCGGGGTAGTGGTGCTGATCTAGAGTGGCTAGTAAACGTAGCCAGACGTCTGGAGTTCCATGCATTGGAAAAAAGCGAAGGTCTTTCGCTGCTGCCGATGTACGGCGCTGCGACAAAGCGCCGGTCCGATCGACATCGCCAATTGTTGCCGCCGGGCGATCTCTATTCAATCAATCGGAGGCGGGACAAGGATCGGAACCCGCCGTGCGGAATGCTCACGGCGGGCAGTCACTGGACCGGCGATCATGTCAACGCCACGTAAACGAGAAGCCGATCCAGCTCGAATGACGCTATCGGGCCGACGTCGGATTTGGTGTACCGCTTTAGGATAGGGCCCGCTTTTGTTGCGTCCATGTTCGTGTCCTGTCTGTCACACTGCGGTAGAGAGAGCGCTTTCTGTGGACTAAGGTCAGCGGCTCCCCGTATCTGACGGCAATCGGGAACGATCGAATGAGAGTGAGACCGCAGAGCGAGCGGCCTTGTGGACTTTTCCCTAACCCTTTTATTGACCGGGGCAAGGATACGAAATCGAACCTCGTGAGCGGCGTCTAACGTTGAAATGTCGGCCAGGAGCCGTCGCCCTGAAATCCGGGATATGAAGACCCGACGCTAAGGTTCAGATGATTTGCCGCTCGGCGAGCGAGCTTAGCGTGTCGGGGATCAAAAAAATGCCCGCTGATGAGGGCCAACGGGCTTTTGCTAATGTGTTCGTGCGGCTTGAACACGCGACATTTAAGCATTTCGGAATTTGCGTTTACAGATCGTCGAAAGGCGTAGGTGCGATGTCCCGACGACACGGCGCGGCGAGAGCCTCTCATGTAGCCGATCGATAAGTGCAGCATCGGTCGAAATATCCGCGAGGCGCAGACTGCGGCTTTTCGCTCTGCGCAAAAAAGATTACGCGTAGTTTCTATTTCTCATTTCTCCATATAGGCCGCCAGTTCTTCGGCGGTGCCGGAAGGAAACGCTTGCTTGAGATAGTCCAGGAAGGCCGACACTTTCGCACTCAGCAGGCGGCGTGAGGGGTAAAGCGCCCATAACACGGTCTCCGATCCCTCGACATTTCCCCATCGAACAAGCCTGCCCGTCTCCAGGTCTTGGCTCGCCAGTGACAAAGGAAGGCATGCAGCCCCGACGCCCATCAGCACAGCGTCGCGGACCATTGTCATTGAGGAAAGAGTGAGCACCGGGTCAAATTTCAAACTTGAGCTTCCCACCGACGTGGTCATCGTCCATGACCTCGTTGGGCCAGGATTTCCGCGAACGACCGCTGGCACAACTTCTCCAGCGGTATTCACAAGGCCTGGTGCCGACGCAATTATCAATTCATCACGCAGGAAGGCTCGGCCCACCAGGCTCTCGTCAGGATCGGGATTGACCCTGATAACAAGGTCGTACCCTTCTTCAACCATGTCGACGGGCCGGTCCTCCGTCGTGACTTCCAGCCGTACCTTTGGATACTTCAGGGCAAAGCCGGCAGCAAGTTTGCCCATCGCCATCTGTGTGAACAACAATGGCGCGCTAATCCGTAAACGACCCTGCGGCTGGCTGCCACCGGAAGCGATAGCAGCGGCAGTCTCGTCAAGTTCGGTCAGCAGAGCACCTGCCCGCTCGTGAAGCGCTCGACCTTCCTCTGTCAGCTTGAGCATGCGCGCGCCGCGCTCGAACAATCGTAGGCCGAGATTGGTCTCCAGCTCAGCCACGCGGCGCGAAAGTGTCGCCTTCGGCCGGCCGGAGGCGCGCGATGCGCGGCCGAAACCGCCATGTCGGGCGACTGTCACGAAATCCGTAAGCGCAAGCAGGTCCATGTCTGTTCCGCTGATGAGACGATGCGTCTATTTTTAGCGTCTATCGATGGAAATGTGAACCATTCATATTCGGCGTGTCTTCAATATCGAAGCCTTTCACAGACCGAACCAAGGAGAAAATTCGATGACCATTCTCGTAACAGGCGCTACCGGGCGCGTTGGCCGCCATGTCGTTGACCAGCTTATTGCCCGCAATGCTGATGTCCGCATCCTCGTGCGTGATCCCGCCAAAGCTCACTTTGCTTCCAATGTCGAGGTTGTACAAGGTGACTTGCTCGATATCGACGCGCTACGCACGGCCTTCAACGGTGTCCGTACTTTGTTCCTACTGAATGCGGTCGCCGGTGATGAATTCACCCAGGCCATTATCGCCCTGAACATTGCGCGTGAAGCCGGCGTAGAACGCGTCGTCTATCTTTCTGTATTTGATGCCGACCGGGCGGTGAACGTCCCGCATTTCGCGGTCAAGTTTGGTGCGGAACGCATGTTGGAGGCGATGGGCTTCGGCGCGACCATCCTGCGTCCGGCCTACTTCATGGACAACGAAGTGATGATCAGGGATGTCATCTTCAATCATGGGGTTTACCCTATGCCGATTGGTAGCAAGGGTGTCGCCATGGTCGATGCTAGAGACATCGCCGAGGTCGCAGCAATCGAACTCATTCGTCGAGATCGGGCAGCTGAGAAAATTCCGAGCGAGACCATCAACCTGGTTGGCCCGGATACATTGACTGGCGCAGGCCTGGCAGCCATCTGGTCCGAAACTCTGGGCCGTGCTGTAGTCTACGGCGGCGATGACCCGTCCAGCTTCGAGCACAACATTGCCAGCATCATGCCCAAGTGGATGGCTTACGAAATGCGCTTGATGGCAGAGCGATATGTCAGCGATGGCATGGTTCCGCAAATGGGCGATGTCGAGCGCCTGACGCAAATCCTAGGTCGTCCGTTACAAAGCTACCGCCAATTCGCGTCACAACTTGCCGCCTCTGCGTGAACCGTGCGCATCGGCCTCAAACCATTATCGGGACGTCCTCATCAAAGGGCGTCCTAGGTCTTCTTCCATAAGGCGAGGCGGATAAGCACCTGGATCAGAGCCTCGCCTTCACAAGAGGGAGAATAAAGTTCCAGCACCCAGCAATTGCCGAAGGCTGCCCTCCGCTTTGTAAAAGAGGGCACATTATAATCATCTAGCCATTAGCCGATTGTATACGACTGACGATGCTGAGAACACTTCCATTTTGGATCCTGCCCCGCCGTCATACGCGACACTCTCGGACATATCCCATCCATTCGCAAACAGCGTCCTCACCTCATTCTTCTCATCAGCCGTTCGGATTGATCACTTCCGCGACGGGTTTGTCGTCGCTCTCTCCAGGCTTGGCCATGATCAAATAACTACCAGCGATCACGACACCAACGGCGAAGATAACTGCGACAAAAGTATACATGCGTTGGCGGACTTTGTTAGCGTTGGACATAAAAATGGTCGCTCCTTTGACAGCGACGACACAACGTACGATCAACGGTTTGAGTTCCAATCCCAGGATCACTGCCGTCATCCCTGTGAAGAGCAAATGCGAACCTGCGCGCATACCCATTAGTGCCAGTGGCGCGATCCTCGGGTCAACGTGCCGGTGGTCATTCGAGCACCGTCGTCTTATTTGATAACAACTGGCGCGGTTCCGGCTGGAATATGCGTCGTCCGTCATAATTCCCAGCCGCCAGGGAAAAGCGCTGCCGGCGAAGGAGCTCAATTCGACCTCACCGGCTCCGAGAAAAGCTCACTGGCATCGAGAGGCTCGAAAAAGATGAGCTTCGTGAGATGAGCGAGAAACTGGCCGCAAGGACTGCCTGGTGTTGCGGGGTTGCGAACGAAGGAGCTCGAAGGCGCTCAGGTCAAAGTACTCTCTGGTCTGACACTACTGCGTTGTCGTGAAGATTGATGCCACGGCCGCGGTCCTTAGACCTCCGGCACGCGACAAACGAAACAGCCGCTGTCTGTTGCGACGTGGGATTCGAAAACAAGGCTAGTCGCCTTGGTCAACTCCTGGAGGCCCCCATTGACAAACTTGCCATCAATCCTTGATGTCACGGTCGTGAGTGCCTAAACCTCACCAGGTCGGTGAGTGATCAGGATGAGTGTCGGAGAGCAGCTTGCGACCGCGGTCGAATACACGCATGTCCTCCTCTCCCAGCCCCAAGAGATCAATCCGATCGTTTCACCTGACCATAATCCAGCGATTCATTTTTTCCATGTCCGAGACCGCGGCTGGCTGAGCGAGACTTTATATCTACGACGTCAAAGACACTCACAATCCCTGCGGCGTCCGAGCTCGTTCTCGCCATTCTTCATACTCTGCCCTGGCGTCGTCATGAAGAGGATAGTAGCGTTGCAGCGATCCGCCCGCCATCAGTTTCGAACGCGAAAACTCCTCCCATTCATGATGCGACTTTGATTCTTCGATTACCCTTGCAGCCATCGCAACTGGAAGCACCACCACGCCATCGTCGTCAGCCACGATTATGTCGCCAGGAATGACCGTGACACCGCCGCACGCGATCGGAACATTGACCGCGTTTGGGTAGATACTTGTTTGGACGTGGTAATTCGGCGTCCAGCCGCGCAACCATAGCGACAGGTCGAGCTTTTCAACATTTGGCCTATCGCGCATGCAGCCATCGATAACGATGCCGGCTCCGCCGCGCCCCTTGAAATAGGTGGACATCATATCACCAAAGACACCTGAGCTCATGTCTCCGCGAGCATCCACAACGACGACGTCGCCTTCCTGAACATGGTAAAGAACGTGCCGATGCAATTGGGTCTCTGGATCCGCGTACTCGCCTTCACTGAAAAGATCCGGTCGCTGTGGCATGAACTGAAGCGTCAGGGCGGGCCCCACAATTGTCTTGCCTCGGCTTTGCGAGACGGGGCCGACCATGTGCGGATTGCGAAACCCCATATGGCCGAGTGTGCCCGCGATTGTTGCTGCACCGATGTCCTTCAGCGCAGCGATTAGTTCTTTCGCAGGTCGCTGGATATCTAGGGTCTCACTCATGATCATCTCCAGTTTAAGTGTCTACCAATTGGTCACGGATCCGTCGCGGCGTGTGAGATGAGGCGCTTCCCAAAAACGAAAGCTCTGAGCCGCGATCGCATCCTCGTTGACTTCGACACCGAGACCAGGGAGGTCGCTCACCGGATATTCTGTTCCGTCCAGTCTGGGTTGCACGGGAAAGAACTCGGAATTGTCGAAGCCTAGCTTGGTTTCGGGGGCTCTGGTCTCCAGCCAGGCAAAGTTTGCCACGGCCGCGCCAAGGTGGATCGTAGCCGCGGTGCATACCGGACCAAGAGGATTGTGAGGCATAAGGTCGACGTAGTGAGCCTCGGACCAGCCGGCTACTTTCATCGCCTCGGTAAGGCCGCCGACATTGCACACATCAATGCGATTGAACTGATGCAGGTCCTGCTCGATGTAAGGAATAAACTGCCACTTGCTGGCGAACTCCTCGCCGATCGCAAACGGTATGTCGGTCATCTTGCGCAGCGCGGCGTAGGCACCCGGCGTTTCGTCCCTGATTGGCTCTTCTAGAAAGTCTAGAACGCCGCGGTCAAGCTTGCTGCAGAAGCTTGCTGCTTCAGCGACTGATAGCCTATGATGGTAGTCAATGCCCAAAACGACTTCACTCCCCAAAGCCTCGCGGGCCTTGTTCAGCATCGCAGCGGTAGCGCCAATCGATTCGCGCGGCTCGAAAATGTCTCGACTGCTTTGCCCTGCCGGGAAGAAGCGGATCGCTTGCCAGCCCTGTGCGCGCAGTTCGATCGCACGTTCGATCGCTTTATCCCCCTCCGCCTCGTCCCCGGTTGAGGCAAAAGTGGGTACCCGTTCTCGCTGTTTGCCCCCTAGCAGCTCGTAGGCAGGTACACCTAGCGCTTTCCCCTTGATGTCGTGCAGTGCAATATCGATCGCGGAGATAGCTGCCTGCAGGACGCGACCGCCTTCAAAGTACTGACTTCGATAAAGTTCTTGCCAGATACGACCGATCTGCATCGCATCACGCCCGATCAGGAATTCGCGATAGTGCTCAACAACCGCGGCAACCGCTTTTTCGCGCCCGCTCAAGCCGCTCTCGCCCCACCCAAAGATGCCGCTGTCGGTCTCCACCTTTACGAGCATCTGGTTGCGTATGCCGACCCAAACCGGATAGGGCTTGATCGCTGTAATTTTGAGCTTCATCGTGATTGACGCCCCATAATCCGCTCGTCCACCATTACTCGGACCTGAGGGCCATTTCGGTTTCACCGTCGAACAAGTGCAGCCGCTCTTGATCGAATTCGAGCCAAACTGGCTCGTCTGGCGAGACAGGAACCGATGGCGGCACGCTGATATTTACGATTGCGCCAGATAGAAATGCCTGTACGAACGTGATGTCTCCAGTTGGCTCGACCGTGTACGCCTTTGCAGGGACGCATCCCGGTTCCGCGTTCTTGTGAAGCCTTATCGTCGAATGACGCGCGCCCAGAACAACCTTGTTGGAGGATGCTTTCGCAACCTTGCGGGCGTTCTTCGGCGAGAGTTCAAGCTGCCAACCTTCCGCGCTTGTCAAAAAAGTGCTGCCGTTGGACGTCGAGGCCTGAAGCGGAACGAGGCTCATTGCCGGACTGCCAACGAAACTTGCAACGAACATGTTCACTGGGTTGGCAAACACTTGCGCAGGCGTGTCGTACTGCTGAAGATAGCCGCCATTCATTACGGCCATTCGGTCAGCCATTGTTACCGCTTCAAGCTGATCGTGGGTTACGTAGATAATCGTCGCTTTCAGATCCTGATGGAACCGCTTTATCTCGGAGCGCATCTGTACGCGCAGCTTCGCATCGAGATTTGAGAGGGGCTCATCCATTAGAAACACCGCCGGGTCACGGACAAGGGCTCGGCCCAGTGCCACGCGCTGCTGTTGACCGCCTGAAAGTTCGCGTGGCTTGCGCTCGAGCAGTTGCGTCATATCGAGGACACGCGCCGCCTCTTTGACTTTCCTGTCGATCTCGTCTTTCGGCAGTTTGCGCATCTGGAGCGGGAATGCCAGGTTCTTGTAGACGGATTTCTGAGGGTAAAGCGCATAGTTCTGGAAAACCATTGCGATGTCCCGATCCTTGGGGTCGAGGTCGTTGACGACCTGGTCGCCAATCAAAATATCGCCCGATGTCACTGAGGTAAGGCCGGCCACCAAGTTGAGCGTCGTGGTTTTGCCACAGCCCGAAGGGCCGACAAGCGCTACGAACTCGCCGTCGTTGACCGTTAGCGAAACGCTTTTGACAGCATTGAAGCTGCCGTAATTTTTGATCAGATCTTTCAAGACCACATGGGCCACAGGCAACTCCTTAGTGCTTGACAGCGCCTTCGGTGAGCGCGCGTACGAAGTATCGTTGCAGAAGAAGGAACAGGACGACGACGGGCACGCTCATCATGAAACTGGCCGCCATCAGACCGGGAAAGTCCGTCGTGTTTTCTGAGAAAAACCGCTGGATACCTACCGGTAGGGTCAATTGGTCGTTCTTTGATAGGAATGTGTAGGCATAGATGTACTCGTTCCACGCGCCAATGAAGGAATAGATCGCAGTAGCAATGATCCCGGGCGTGGAGAGTGGCACGACAATCAAGACGAAGGCCTGAAAGCGCGTTGCGCCATCGATACGAGCTGCTTGTTCCAACTGGATCGGGATGTTGTCGTAAAACCCTTTTAACAGCCAGATAGCCAGTGGCAGGCCGAATGTAAGGTAGGTGAGAACGAGGGAACCATGAGTGTTCACAAGGCCGATCGCACGCATCAAAATGAAAAGCGGGACGAGAAAGATGACAGCGGGAAACATGTTGCGCAGAAGGACCGCGAAGAACATGAAGTTCCGGCCTGGGAAGGTGAAGCGTGAGAACGCGTAGGCCGCGGGGACTGCCACAATGACCGACATGATCGTCGTGGCTGTCGAGACGAACAAGCTGTTCCAAAAGAAACGCAGAAAGTCCTGGCCCACGCTGTTTTGTGGATCGAGCAGCTTTTTATAGCTCGCGAGCGTAGGCTGGTCTGGCCACCATTGCGGCGGGAACTGCATAGCGGCAAAGCCCGACTTGATCGATGTGATCAACATCCAGACCATGGGCAGCGCTGTGTAGAGCAACATGAAGAGGAGAAAGATGCGTCCGCCCCAGCGCCATCCGTCGATCCGGCTTCTTCGGCGATCTTGAATTGGCTTCGTGTCCGCGATCGCACTCATTCTGCTCCCCCCTTCTGGTCATTGCTGCTGAGTGCCCGGACGTAGAAGTAGCCAAAGGACATCAAGATCAAAAACAACAGGACAGAATACGCTGATGCCACACCCCAGCGCTGACGGCCGAACGCCAGTTCGTAAATGTGTGTGATCCAGATATGCGAGGCGTTCGACGGCCCGCCGCCCGTCATGATCCACGGAATGATGAACGAGTTGAAGTTGGCGACCGCCAACAGAAGAATGGTCACTGTCGAGACATTTCTCACATGCGGGAATGTAACGTGCCAGAATCGTTGCCAAGCATTGGCTCCGTCGACTTTGGCTGCCCGCAGGAGTTGGTCAGGCACCGTCTGGAGGCCCGCCATCATCATGATCATCGCGAATGGAAACTCACGCCAGATGTTCACGACGATAAGCGCGGGAAGCACCGTATCCACATTGTCTATGAAGTTTGGTGGTCGATCGGCAAGGCCAAGGCCCACCAGCACCGCTCCGATTACGCCGAAATCCGAGTGGTATATCCATTTCCAGATGTAGGACGCGGCAACCGCACTGATCACCCACGGAATGATGAGGATGGCGCGTAAAATTGCGCGGCCCGCGAAATCACGATGCAGAGCCAATGCGCAGGCAAAACCCAGGACGAAGGAGATGAACGTGGATCCGACAGTCCAGATCAGCGTGTTCTTGGTGACCGTCCAAAAGACCGGGCTCTTCAGGATCGACGTGTAATTATCTAGTCCGACAAAGATCTTGTCGCGAAGCTGTAGGCCAGGAGGCGTATTGAAGAAAGACAGCTCGATCGTGTAGTAGATCGGATACGCTATGACGATGAGCATGACGGCAATAGAGGGGAGCACGTACGCATAATCGAAGCGGTGATCCCATATCCTGCGCACGACACTGCTCTTGCGATGCTGGTTGACGAGGGACACGTCGGCCTTGCCGGTTAGAATCGTCACTGTTCGAAGCCCTTAATCCGGAGGGAAGAGACCGGCTGCAGTTTAATCGACAGTCGGTCAGATTGCGGACCGCTTCTAGAGCCCACCGTCCATCAGAGACTTGACTTTCGCGGCAGCATCGTCTGCTGCCTGGTCGACCGTCATGGCTCCCGTCAATGCGTTTTGCAGCATGTCTGGAACAATAATGTTCATAATCTCAGGAGACTGCGGTAGTGCCGGGAAGGGGATGCCGTAAGGCAGCATCGACGTGGTCACATCGAGAAACTTGATCTTTTCCAGACGATCCTTCATCCACTTGGTCGTGAAACCGTTCAGGTTTCCAGGGTTTGAGCCAACGTAAGCAAGCTTCAATGACCATTCTGGGCTTGCCCACATGCAGGCGATCGCTTTGGCAGCGGGCTCGTCTACCTTTCCTCCCTCTACATATTCTGGCTTCAAAATGTGGATATTTGAGCCGCCAAAGACGACTGCACGTTTGCCGTCCGGCCCGGTCGGGATAAGGCCATAACGCATGTTGTCGATGACAGTCTGCGCCTTTTCTTTGTCGGTTGCAGTGGCCTTCTTCTGCAGATCCAGCATCACGTCATAATCGGACGGATGCGAAACCATCATTCCGAGCTGGCCAGCCAGGAACAGTGGTTGATTGTCGGCCTGCTGGTTGGTGAGTGCCGACACGGGGACCGACTTGTCGCGGACGTACATGTCGTAAGAAGCCTGGAGCGCGGCCTTGCTTTGAGGGCTGGCGAGCTCGACCTCTTTGTACGTCGGATCTTTGGACGCCTCATCGAACACGCCGCCGCCGTAGGCCCACAGCTGCGGCATGAAACGATACGGCGTGTTGCCAGCGTTCTTTCGGGCGACGAGCCCATAACCGGAAACGCCAAGCTTGTCATGGATCTGCTTGGAATACTTGACGACATCATCCCAGGTCGCAGGTGCCTTGTCAGGGTCAAGTCCAGCTCGCTTAAAGATATCAGCATTCCAGATGAAGGCCATTGTCTCGTTGTTGGTCGGAATGCCATAGCCCACGCCATCCCACGTGACGGCTTTCATCGCGCCGGGCCAGAAATCTTGGGTCGAATAGCCGATATCTTCCGGCTTAAGAGGCTGGAGGTATCCCTTTGACGCAAACTCTACGCCCCCAAGGATTTGAAGGCGGACCGCCATCGGGGCGGCGTTGCCCAGAAGTGCGGTGCGGAATTTGTCGAGCAGATCGTTGTAGGTGAGCCCCTGTTCCTCCAGCTGGATGTTCGGATAGGTCTTGCGAAACGTTGCGAAGAATTCCTTGTAATACTCACGCAGCGAATCTGGATCTCCTTCGAAAATGCCTTGGTACCAGAACGTCAGACGACCTTTATAGTCCAACGGCGTTACCTTGCCGCACTCGGCGGCTGTATCGAAGTCCTTGGTGCCGGCAATAGAACGAACGTAGTCTGGCGACCACTTGCTCAGGTCGACAGACGCGCTCATTGCCGAAGTAGACATAAGCGACACCAGCAACGCCGTAGAGATAGTGCGGCGCAGGACGGCACCGCCGAATGAAATCCTCATCACAGGTATCCTCCAGGTTCTCCCATGCCGCTCTACTCGTGCGAGCGGTCCCCATCCGCCGGAGCTGACCTCCTCAAGTCAGTGTATCCTATCGGACGAATTGCACGTTTTCAGATCAAAGAATGTCTGTCAATCGGCAAAATCGTACATTGTTTGCGGAAGATTTGCGTGGTAGTCGAATAAATAGAGTATTTATGGGGAATATTTTGACCGAGACTACAGATTTCAGAGCAAGGCCGCCCGAAGGCATAGACGCCGACGGCGCCTCCAGCGAAGGGGCCTCCCTCTACAAGCTGATTAGAGACGACATCATCGAAGGTCGGCTCGCGGCAAACGAGCGCCTGGTGGTGACAGATCTCGCTCGACGGCACGGGACCTCGACCAATCCGGTCCGTGAAGCGCTGCAATTGCTGCGCGGTGAGGGTTTCGTCACATTCGTACCGAACCGCGGGGCGCGGGTGCGACCGATCGACCAGGATTTTGTCCGGGACGTCTATGAGATCGGGGTGTTGATCGAGCCGGCATTGACACGATGGTTCGTAACGATGGCGACCGTGGAAGACATCGCGGAGCTCGAACGCATTCAGGCGCTTATCGAGGAGAATAACTTCGCCGACACCTTCAAGCACAGCGAGCTGGATACTGCCTTTCATACGGTGATGTATCAGAAGCATTATAACCGTCATGCCGCCGAGCTCTGGTGGAAGCACCGCGAAGTGCTCAGAGCGGTCGGTAGACGCTTCAACTTCACGCTCGCCAGGCGAGCTGCCATTCTTGCTGAACATCGCGATCTCATCGCGCATGTAAAAGCGGGAAACGCTGAGGCCGCAGCAGACCTTATTGCCCGTCACGTGGAAGGTTCGGGTCGTCATCTTCTCGAGCATATGCGAGCCCGTAGTGCTGCCCGTGCGGGATAGATAACACCCGCCGATCTTGTCCTCATCCTCAAATGTCGGAGTTGGCTCAGATGAAAATCACAAGCGTACGACCATGGCTAATAAGATCTGATGCGTCTTACTGGGGAGAGTTTCTTTTTGTCGAAGTGACCACCGATGAGGGTGTGAGTGGCTGGGGTGAGATCACAACGACGACGAAGCTCGCCAATCGCGCACTTTGCACGATTCTCCGTCAAATCGGTCAGGCATTGAAAGGAGAGGATCCTGCGCGTATCGAATACCTTTGGCACAAGATATTCCGCAGCTTCACCTATATGGGCAGCCGTGGTGCAGCCGTTGAATGCGTGAGCGCGATCGACATCGCTCTTTGGGATATTCGCGGCAAGGTCCTTGGCAAGCCGATCTATGAGTTGCTCGGCGGGCCAGTCCGCGACGAAATCTCGCTCTACACGCATCCCAACCAGGCGAAATTCACCAGCAAAGAGGGCGTTATCCGTGAAATCCGCGATATTGTCGATTCCGGTCACACGGGATTAAAGTTCGATCCCTTCCCACAACAGGGCCGAACCGCCGATGGACAGGCGCGCGAGCAACGGGATGGCTATCTCGACGGCGGCATGACCCGCAAGGATGAGCGTGAAGCTGCCGAGCTTACGGCACTCATTCGCGAGACGGCGGGGCCTGACGTCGACATTCTGATCGACGCTCACGGCAGGTTTGATGTTCCAACCGCCATTCGCCTTTGCCGTAGCCTCGAAGAAGCAGGCCAAATCGACTGGTTCGAGGAGCCGTGCCCGCCCGAAAGCTTAAACGCTCTTAAACAGGTCCGCGAAAAGGTAAGTGCCCCCATATCCTGGGGGGAACGCGGCCATACCAAATGGGATTTCGTCCCTGTTCTCGAAAACAAACTCGCCGATTACATCATGCCCGATGTCACTTGGACCGGTGGCATTACCGAGCTCAAAAAGATTTCCGCGCTGTGCGAGGCCTATTACATCCCAGTGTCGCCACATGACGCCGCCGGCCCCATCAACGTGGTTGCGGGCGCCCAGGTCATGATGACCGTTCCGAATTTCTATAAGCTTGAAACCTCGGAGTGGAACCTCGCAAAGTACGACCACCTTATCGACCGCCCACTCAATGTATCAAATGGCAGCCTAACACTGACCACGAAACCTGGCCTCGGTGTCGAAATGAACCGCGACTACCTGCAAGCCCACGAGATTGCATTGGACTGATCAACGTTGTCGGCCTCGCTGGCCAAGCGAAGCTTTATTGATCGTAACAGGGATGACATCATGTTAGAGGCCAACCGGGTAGAAGACGCCCTCGACCGGGTAAATTTACATTCCAAGCCTTCCGAACTTCGCATCACCGACATGCGGGTCGCCGAAATCGTCGGTGCGCCGTTCACATCGGCTCTGCTTAAAATCTACACCAACCAAGGAATTGTCGGGCTTGGCGAGGTTCGCGACGGGGCGAGCGCGACCTATGCTCTTATGTTGAAGAGCCGATTGCTGGGTGAAAATCCCTGCGATATCGACCGCTTGTTCCGTCGCATCAAACAGTTCGGTGGGCACGGGCGGCAAGGTGGTGGAGTGTCGGCAGTGGAGATAGCGCTTTGGGATCTCGCGGGCAAAGCCTACGGCGTGCCGATCTACCAGATGCTCGGGGGGCGGTTTCGCGAGAGGGTCCGGGTCTATTGCGATACGGACGCCACCGTTCCAAGCGGGACGGAAACAGGCAAGCGGCTCAAGCAGCGCATGGACATGGGCTTCACTTTTCTCAAAATGGATCTGGGTCTGATGCAAATTGCAGATGTGCCGGGCGCTGTTGTGTTCCCTGCAGGTTCGCTCGAAGGCTATCGTACTGATCCAGTTCGCGGGCCCCTCAAAACGATCGATGAGCGGCGGATGCGAAACGCGAGCTATGATCATCACAATATCCAGCACCCTTTTACCGGGCTCCACTTCACCGACAAGGGCCTCGACCTTCTTGAGCAATACATCGCCGAAGTTCGCGAGGTGATCGGGATGGACGTGCCGCTGGCGATCGACCATATCGGTCATATCTCGATGCAAAACGGTATCCGCCTTGCGCGGCGGATCGAAAAATACGTGCCTGCCTGGTTAGAGGATGTCATTCCTTGGCAGTACACGCAGCAATATCGCCAGTTGCAGGACGCGACGACGGTGCCGATCTGCACTGGCGAAGACATCTACCTTAAAGAAGGTTTCGAGCCGCTGATGAAGAGCGGAGGAGTGTCCGTTATCCATCCTGATCTTCTCACCAGCGGTGGGATACTGGAGACCAAAAAGATCGGTGACATGGCCCAGGATCACGGTATCGCTATGGCGATCCATATGGCTGAAAGCCCAATTGCCGCGATGGCGGCTGCGCATGTTGCAACAGCCACCGAGAACTTCATGGCCCTCGAGTATCACTCTGCCGACGTGGAATGGTGGGACGATATCGTCAGTGGCGTCCCTAAGCCCCTCGTCAAAGATGGCTTCATCACAGTGACCGACAAGCCGGGCCTGGGGATCGACGATGTCGTCGACGAAGTTATCTCGCAACATCTGCAGCCGGGCGTAGCCGGCATCTGGGAGCCAACTGATCGCTGGGATGACGAGTATTCCTGGGATCGAACCTGGAGCTGAGGCAAAGAGGAACGAAGATGAAGATTATCGATCTACGCTGCGCCGTTATCGGCAAGCATCCCATCGTCCGAATTGTCACCGATGAAGGTCTCTACGGTTTGGGTGAAGTCGAGTTCACGAAGTCATATCTCAAGCCATGGGTCCTGCATTTTCGCGATGCGCTCATCGGCGAGGATCCGACAGATGTTGAACGCGTGATGCTAAAGATTCGCCAACGTGGTTCCTTCAAGCCTTATGGTGCCGCCGTCAGCGCAATTGAGCACGCGCTTTGGGACATCGCTGGCAAGGCCTGTGGCATGCCGGTCTACAAACTGCTTGGGGGCAAGGTCAGAGATAAGGTGCGGGTCTATAATGGCTCGATCCGCCAGAAGCGTTCGGGCGACAGGCCGGAAGATTACGCGGCCGATGTGAAATGGATGATGGAGCAGCCACAGAATTTCTTCATGATCAAACAAGGAATATCCTTCCACTCAAACATGAAGGACACAATCGAAGATTTCCATTATGGTGTGACGCAAAAAAAGGCGGGCTACCACGGCGCGATGGATCAAGGTGTCATCAGCGAGCGCGGCTTCAATCACATGCTCGACTGCGTCATCGCGATGAAGGAGGTTCTTGGCGACAAGGTCAGTCTCGCGCTCGATTGTGGGCCGGGATGGATGTTGCCGGACGCCATCAAGTTCGCGCGCGCGGTCGAAAAATACAATCTGATGTGGCTCGAGGACATGCTGACCGGCGACTATGTGCCGTGGGTTAACCCTCAGGCCTACAGGGAGCTTACGACCTCAACCTCGACGCCCATCCATACCGGCGAGCAGATTTATCTACGCCATAACTTCAAGGAACTTATTGAAACCCAAGCCGTGCGCGTGATCGGACCGGATCCCGCTGACATCGGGGGTATCGCGGAGCTGAAATGGGTTGCTGAACACGCCTATATGCATTCCATCCTAATGGCGCCGCACGGCACCGCGAACGGTCTGCTTGGCCTTGGCGCCCTTATCAATGTCTGCGCGACGCTGCCCGCGAACTATGTGGCCTTTGAATACCCCTCGGCTTCGGACCCCTGGTGGGAGGATCTGGTTGTTGGGTTGCCTGACCAAATCGTCAAGGGCAGCATGATTGATGTGCTCGAAGCACCGGGTCTTGGCGTCGACATCAACGCGGAAGCGGCCAGGAAATATCTTACGGAAGAAGACGTCGGTTTCTTCGATTAGGCTCTTCGACGAGGCCGCGCGAAAATTCCTGTCGAGGAACGCGGCGCTTCGTCGCCGCGATCACTTTTCCGTTTGCGCGCTAGCTGCCGTCGCGTAGCGGTCGCCATGGGGCGTTATTGTTTTGAAGACTTCGCCGATCTTATCCATCTCTCCCCGAGAGAACTCAATTGCCGCCGCGGCGATGTTTTCCTCAAGGCGGTGGATTTTCGTTGTTCCCGGAATTGGAACGATCCACGGCTTACGAGCAAGAAGCCATGCAATCGAAATCTGTGCGGCGGTCGCGTTTTTCTCTCTCGCCATTGATTGAATGACGTCAATAATAGGCTGGTTCGCCGCGCGGTTTTCGGGCGCAAGATAAGGATTCGTCTTTCGTTGATCGTTTTCGGCCTCGAAACTTGTATTCTCACCCATCGTTCCTGTCAGAAAGCCACGACCGAGCGGGCTATAAGAAACAAAGCCGATGCCAAGCTCTTCAACGGTTGAGAGGACGCTAGCCTCCGGCTGTCGCCACCAAAGCGAATATTCGCTTTGCAGCGCCGCGACCGGCTGTACGGCGTGCGCAAGGCGGATGGAGTGATCATCCGCTTCCGAAAGACCAAAATGCAATACCTTGCCTTCATCAATGAGGTCGCGCACGGCGCCGGCGACTTCAGGCATTGGTACAGCTGGGTCAACGCGATGCTGGTAAAGAATGTCGATCCTGTCTGTCTTCAACCTAAGCAGCGCGGCCTCGACCATTCGGCGGATGCTTTGAGGGCGACTGTCGAGGCCCGTATTCGGACGGCCGTCCCTGAACCCGAACTTGGTCGCGATCACAACATTGTCACGAATAGGCGCGAGAGCCTCTCCCACGATCGCTTCGTTCGTGAATGGCCCATAAATCTCCGCGGTGTCAAAAAGTGTTACACCGCGGTCGAATGCGGCTCTCAGTAACACGACCGCGTCCTCGGTACTCAAGGCCGGTCCGCGATGGTGATTTAGCCCCATGCAGCCAACGCCGATCGCTGAGACTTCTGGACCGGAAATGCCGAGTTTGCGTTTCTGCAACATTGTTCCCACTAACCCCGAACAGACTTCGACTTATCCAACCGGCGTCCTCGAGGCACCCTTTTTCTCTGATCACCCCAGAAAGGATGTAGTTCGCGAGCTAGAAATGGCAATCACTGAATGCTTGCGCTTATAGAGTTGTCAATCATGCGGTCCATAAAGTCATTCATCGGTTCCCCGAAGATGTCTTCAGGCCCCTGTTTCATTCCGCAGAAGGACGTTACAGGTAATGATCAAGCCGGCGAAGGCGCGGATAAGCGGAGCTGAAAGATCGCGGCCAAGAACATTGGCCAACGTTTGACAAGCACGGGCCATAAGCTTGTCGGTGACACGCCACGAACATGATGGCTGTCGCTCCAATCGAAAGCGCGAGGAAGTTTATAATGTGATGTCCTGGGGACGGCATTCCACCTTCGGCGACGATCACGAGGGTCGCGCATCGGAATTCGGCGAACGAACCTGCCGGGATTGGCGATAAGTGCGCAGGGACCTCATAGGGAAGGGGACTGTCCGCCATGGCGCTCGGCAGGCCGCATGGACGGCGGGCAGCAACTCCACGCCGTTCGCGGCATCGGAGACTGCCGCGTCTCCAACCGATGCCCGATCGCGAGGATACGGGAAGACCGCGATGTCCAAGGCTCCCGTTTCTTTCCAACGGCATGAAACGGGCAGGCCGATCAAGCCAATGTACGATCGACATCGGTCGTCTGGGCAGGGTATCTGGCCAATGTTTTGCGAGAGAACAACTGGACCGGAACGCTGCGGTTTAGTTTGAGCAAAGTATCCGGCGACACGGATGACGGAAAACGGACGGCCGCGCGTGGCGATCCTGATCGTCAAGGACGACTATCTGATCGCTTAAAATTCAAGACTGATCTAATAGATGCCGGTTTCACGGTTCTTGGTCCCCCCACGAATATTTTTTGGGCGCGGTAGCGATCCTTGAGGGCGGACAACCCGACGCGGCGATACTCGACGTCATTCTCGGCACACCGCTCAAGCCCCGGTTATCATCATGCTGTGTCAGCTCCCAGATCTCGTCGCCATCCCTCGCAAGCTGCTACCCGCCATTGACGCATAGCGATAGCGCATGGTCATGCCGAAACCGCGGTCTTGGGGTCACAGGTTGTGATGCACGCACGACCTCTTCCTAGCAGATGCCGCGACAATGATCGCTGACGACCTAGGCCGGATCTCAAGAGAGTTAAAGCCGCTGAAGGCGAAAGGCCCTCTGAGCAAATCACGCGAGATGCTTCCGCTGGTCGAGACTGAGCCCGCATTTTGAGGCCATCATTATCGAACCAGATCACATAAGCGGGGAACAACTACGATCAAGCTAGGTTAGGCAAAGGCAGCAACCCTAAGGAGCCGATCATGGTCTACAAACTTATCGCCGTTTCTATTCTCTCGCTTGGTCTCGCAACCTCGGCACTCGCGCAATCGTCCGGCGGTTCGGGCAGCGGTAGCGGTGGGTCGGCTGGCGGATCCTCGGCTGGGTCCGGCACAAACGGCGGGACCAACTCTGGAACCGGGGGAGGAGCGAATGGAAGCGGCTCCAACACTGGGACCAACAACGGAACAAACGGCGGAAATTCGACTACCAGCGATGGACAGTCGAACAGCGGCAACACCAACAACACTGACTGCAGCGCTGGCTCTGTGAACCGCGGATCCGGCACGGCGGGTAGCTCGTCGACAGCTACCGATCGCGCCGGAACTTCCACTGCAGGCAGTCAGGTCCCGACCAACTGCCAGTGACGATAATGGTTGCAGGTGGCCCCGCTAGTCGGGGTCTCTTGCTTCGAGGGCTCTTCGCCCTCAACCGCTGCGACCTCTAGCAGACCATGCTGGAAAAATGACAGCAGTGGTACAACTGGCGAGCGGCTCGCAAAGGCCGACGGTGACATCAGCGTTCTTTCAGCTGGCCTTAGTTCACAAAGAGCGATCTCGACCCTCGTCTTGTGATCGTTTCTGTCTTCCCGTTCGACAGTCGTGTCGGGAACGACAACAACCCGGTGGGAAGAGCGCTTCGGCCGATAAGCGCTAAATTGTTCTGAAGACCTGCAATCCCGGGCTGGTTGGTGATATCAGGCTTGAAAGCACCATCCCGTCACGGACGGACCTCTAACCACGCGCTCATCATCGTCAATCAGATCCAGCTTTAAAACCGCCTTTGATTCGGTCTCAAGCGTCGTCGATGTGTCCCATGTTTTCAGTGAACTCGCGTTCTTTGGCGGTGCGCACGTCGGCGGACATCTTTTCGGTTTGGTATGGTCCGAGCGATCCGGTGGCGCCGTCGTTGTTCCATTCTACCCAATGACCCTTGTCATCGGATCGAACGACTACGGATAGTGACTGCTTGATTTCAGACATGTATAGGTCCCCTACTGTCGCTACCATAACTGGAATAGTGGCCGTGCGACAAGGTGCAATATCATTCGATCGGTTTGTGTAATGATAGCTGAAGTGCATCTTGGGACGCCGTATCACTGCGACTCGCGACGGAAGCGAATTCAGCGAATTTGATCTCTCGCCTCGTCGCGAGCGAGCCGTGCTTCACGAAGCCGTTGGGTCTTTGCCTGTCGCGCCTGTTCTTCGGTCTGAAGTTCCTCGACCGCTTGGCCGTGTGCAAAGAAACGGGATTGGACACGGTCGAATGCGGCTTCGGCCTGCTGCCTGGATTTGCTTTGGGTCATGAAACCTCCTTGGGTTTCGGGTCTACGAAGCGAAAAGGCCGGACAACATTGCCCGGCCCTTCAAACGCGCTCTCCCATTGCCAGTACATCCGTGGTCAATGGGACCGCACGTTCAATTATGCAGCCTGCAGGTTGCAGGCAGACATCTTGCCGGACTTGGCGTCGCGCTCGAGATCGTAGCCAATCTTCTGGCCCTCGACGATTTCGCGCATTCCCGCACGCTCTACGGCAGAGATATGGACGAACGCATCAGCGCCGCCGTTATCCGGCTGAATGAAGCCGAAGCCCTTTGTGGAATTGAACCATTTTACTGTGCCTGTGGTCATACTGATCCCTTTCAAAGCATTTAGTAAGGAACCGCCAATCGACGCTTCGCGGACGGTGATAAGACTATTTTTGAAAGAGAAGGTTCGAATAGAGCGCGGTGCCAATCGCGCGGTAGACAAAGCTCGGCAAGCAAAAGATCGATAAACCGAAAATAGAGACTTTGAACTAAAAGTCAACCGGTAGTTTTCTGGCCGTTAGCACACGCCTTAGGCCTCGCTGGTTTTGGCTGATTTCGAGAGATATACCCAGACTTGGAAGCCGTGCCCATGGTTTGCTGACATTGCTGCGGACTTGCGCGTTGAAGAATGTCAGAGCAATCCTGTCCTTGGAAATCGCCGATCCTTGGTTGCGAGCGAACATTGATGAACGCGCGGTCATCGATATCGCGACACCTTTTTGTCGTAGAACCATCTCCTGGTGCTTGGCGTACCCCCTACCAATTCGGCGTTCCGTAAAGTCACTGGCGAGGCGCGTCGGCCGAAGCGATACACGCGACCGCGGCAGCAACATCGATGAAAGCGCTCGCATGTCGGGACTGGTCGCCTTTGGAACTATCCCGTCGTTTGACGCGTTCAGAGCGCATTAATTTACGGTGGTTATCATGGATACCAATC
>UBJO01000030.1 GCA_900465665.1 Hyphomicrobiales bacterium | reverse complement strand
GCCCCAAGGAGGCCGCCGCCGCTGCCCCCCCCCACGGCGCCATTGACCTGGAAAATGGCGTCCATCACCTGATTGAGGAGGCGATCCGTTATGCGGTCGAACACACCGAGCGCCGCGTTCCCGAAGCTCTTCCACAGGCCCTCACCGTTGCGAAGACCTTGACGCAGGTCATTTACGAAACCCGCCGTCGTGGACTTCAGGAAGTTGGTGTATTCTTGCGCCTTCTTCGTCTCTTCGTTGAGGCGCGCTTGAGCAGCGGTCGCCGTGGCGAGCGCCGAGGCCGTCTGTTGGATCTGGGCATTGAGCTCCGGTGTTATTGCCTTCTTGTCTCGCTCTGCAGCGGCGAGTAATTCGGCCTCGGCTCTAGCTCGGGAGACCGCAAACCCATAATCGTTAATGGCCGGGTTCAGCAGTGCCTGTGCCGCAGTCTCTGCCTGAATGGCTTTTGTCCGCTCCTGAGATGATCGAATTGCATTCTCAAGGTTGTCGTTTGCCGCCTTGCGAGAGCGGCCACCGCTGCCAGAGCTTGGCAGCCCTTCGAGTTCGATCAACGGACGCGACCCCGGCCTTGGTCCGCTCATTGGAAGGTCTGGGTCAGAAGATCCTTGAATCGGGCCGTCACCAGAACCGACGTTTCCAGCTCCGCGCCAATACGCAGGGTTCTGCAGCGCCTTGTTCATTTCAACATTCATGGCCTCGCTTTCCAGGCGAGCGGTGGTCATCGCGCCTGCAGCTTTAAGCAGGATCGGGATGATTGTCTGGAAGGCATTCCCGAAGGCGATTACCTCAGGCTGCCCCGAAGTCAGGGCATTGCTGAGAGCCGTCTGGGCACGCGACACATCATTCGCCGTCGCCTCGCCCTCTGCCAATTGCTGGACGAGGTTGCGAAATGCCGCACTGGTCTCGTTGGCGAATTGTACGGTGTCCGGTCGCGCGTTAAGAACTGCGACCATGCTCTCATATTGCGTTGCTACGCCTGAGATTGCCTTCTGGGCCGCTGCGAACTCCTGCTTTGCAGTTATTTCCCCGGCCTGCATGAGTTCGTTTGCTTCCCTCACCCGGTCAAGCTCATCGGCGTAGGCTTTGATCGTAGGAGTAGCGGCGCCCCAGCGATCCGCCACTGCTGCGACCAGCTGCTCCTGCTTCTCGAGAGACATGTTGGTTTGCTCGCTACTGGAAAACCAAGACGTGAGGGATTGGATGGCCACAGCAGCAAGTGTGGTTAAGCCCACCGAAAGCAACGTCACAGGCGAAAGCATACCGAGGAAAGCCGCGCCCAGTGATCGAGCGAAGCCTCCTCCACTTGTCATCGCTACCTGAGCGATCTGCAGGCCCTGTTGCATGCCGATGAGGCCTGCACTCATGCCACCGGCAGCCGTGGTGACGATATCGAAGCCCTGCGCGGCGAGGTTGGCAGTATTGTGCAGCTTCGCCATCTGAGGCACGTTCTGGTTTGCCGCTGTGGTGGCTGCCTTCGTGGAATTAGCTGCCTTTTGTGCTGCGAGAGACTGCGCGGCTAAAGCCCTTTCGGCATCGCGAGAAACCTTCTCTACTGCCTTCATGCGGGACGCCATGCCCTCCAGAGCTGATGAGGAGATACGGGCCGCAGCAAGAGTTCCGGGGCCAATTCCTTGCACGGATTCCTCAGCGATCCGGGCCGCGTTGGAAAACCTTGCGAGCTTGCCTGTTGCCTGATCGACGCTGGTAGCTGTGACTTCAATGCCAAGCTGCGCTAGTTCCACTGGACAACTCCGAATAAATGCAGATGCTCAAGCCTCTTTTGGAGGGTTGACATGGATGGTTGGTTGAAGGGCTTGGTTGCCGCCGCTTGCATCGTCGTAATCGCAGGAGGCGCCTATTATGCTTTGAATGAGTACGAGCGAGCGCAGACCAGGGCGGCTATTCAACGGGCGGAAGCATCGCGGGCTGCCGAAGCGGCAACGGCGGCGGCCGAACAAGCCCAACAGGAACTGCTTTCGACCGACTACTGCAATGCATTGGCGACAAGCGCACTCTCCAAAGTGACCGGCAAAGAGTTCAGAACTCCAGACAGGCTAGCCGCACTAAAAGAGTGCGGGAAGCTTAATCACCTTGGCTATGTCGAACGTCGCGACTTGGAGGCGGAGAGCCTTCTGTAGGCCTTTCAATGAAAGAGGCGGCCCGAAGACCGCCTCTGATTATTTCGTCACTTGGTCACTTACGCCGCTGACTGCCCTTCCGGTGCCGCCTTGACGACGCTGTAGTCGAGTAGGTTCAGCTGGCGAGGATCATGCAGCATGGCTGGCACAACAGGAAGGCCGAGGCGGAACCAGAGCTGCGCGGCTGCCTGATTGCCGAAGACCTGCCGGCTCTCGTTGACCATCCGGAGCTTCACGCCCTCGTTTTCCTGCGGATCATCGACCGTTTCGCCGGCCTGAGGGCCGGAATTGCCAATATGCTTGCCCGCGAAGTGCTTGGCGAGAACTGAATAGCACTCGCGCTGATACAGAATGACCTTCTCACGGACATCATCGTCCTTGATGCGGGCAGTATCGATAGTGAAAAGCCATCCGTTCACCAAGTCGAGCTTGAGGCAAACAGCTTCTTGGTCCCCGCCACGGCTGAAGGGTGTTGCCATCATGGCAATACCTTCCTTCATAATCGGATCGCGGATCACGCGCCGATATTGGGCAGACCAATCCATACCCATACTTTCGACGATCGGCTTGAGGGCAACAAATGTGCCATCATCATTCTCGAAGCCGTAGAGCTGATCTCCACGGAAGTTGACAGTTACGATATTACCCATGATAGGGTCTCCGTCGTTCAGGCGATCTCTAAACTCGCCAGTGCACGAGAGAGGGGCGGCAAACCCAGGTGTGCAAAATCTAAGTTGCCGCTCCCTCTCCGACCCCGTTTTAGAGCCGGGGCATTCGCCGCTAAGCGAATCTTTAATTTTCTCGCGTGTTTTGGGGTCCTGGTTCAAGTCCCCACCTGTGGATATCGGGGAAACTTCCCCACTATTGGCGCCGCTGCTAACAAGAATCTTTTGGCAGAGGCGGCAAGCAAGGGAAGTTAGGTGCCAGCAACAGGGGACGAACGCTTTACCACTCGCCTATCTTTGCCCGCTGAGCGGATCGCGTGCTTTTGCTCTTCCACGTCCGCTTCACCGGCGGCTTTCTGGTTGCCGCCTGTCTTGTTGAAGATGGCGACCACAGCCTGATCCATTTGCCTGATCACCGACAGCTCCCAAGGGGGGATGACTGCCCCCGTCAGGCGGCAGAAGCTCTCGATTTCTTGGTAGCTGATCGGGTTTGCCGAAAAACCGGACTGGCGGGTGGCGTGTAAAGCGCAAAACCAGTCCCAGACGTATTCGAGATCCTCTGCCAGTTCCGGATCGGCATCTCGCCTGCGCCTGGGAGTGAAAACCGCCCTCGCGTGTTCGACTAGCTCGTCTGCGAGGGCGTCAAAAAACGGGCATCATCGTCCGCACGGGCGTCGATCTGCTCGCCTATGAATGCGTAGCGGGACTGGCTGATGATGGCTATCACCCTGTCAGGTGTCGCCGGAACATCCTTGCCCCCGTCCTTCATGTTCCAATGAGATACGGAAGCGGCGATCAGCTCGTTCGCCTTCTCCTCGACCTCCTCGACCGTGCCAGCCTTGCGCGGGTTCTTCTTGTTGGCAAGAATAGCTGCATTGCTGAGGCGGCGCTGGACGCGCTTCACGGCCTCTGATCGATAAGACCGGACGCCGACCACAAGTCCTGTCGGCTGTCCGGTCACGGGGTGCATGATCTCCAGTTCGGAAACCTGCTCAAAGTCGAATGTCTCGAACTGTGCGAGATCGAACGTCATGGTAACTCCTTACGGGGTGAGGTCGGCCGGCTCGACGGTGAGCACAGCGGTGTTGATGCCGATCGTGAATGTACGTCGGAGAACGTTGTCGCCCTGACCGACCTGCTTGCGAGCGGACATCACGAGGCCGCGGAAGTAGTCAACGCTGTTGGAATATTCAGCGCTCGGAGCATCTTCGTACTCGACCTTGAAGTTAAACAGGAACTTCGTCTGCTCGGCGGTGCGGACGGCGATCTGGCCCGGATCCATGGGATCATCGCCGACCACGAGCGATACGGAACCCGCATCACGGGCGCCCTTGAGGTGACGGACGCGGCCATCACCAAGCGACTGGAAAGTCACGTCAGAGGACGCATCGCCGATTTCGCCGCCGTCCTCGACTTCCTTGATTTCCACCCAGGTCAGGGCTTCGAAATCATCGATCGCGCCTGCATCGGTGGTGTAGTCAATGGCGGTGGTGCCGCCGATGAACCAGCGGGTGCCGGTTGCGGTTGTGATCGCCATTGGCGTTCTCCTTGCTGTTAAGCGTTGAAACTCTCATAACTGATCGTAACCGGAACCATGATCGACCCGCCCTCAGGAGGCAGGACTGTGGAATATGGCTTCCGGGTAATCTTCACTTTCTTGCCGCCCTCGTAGAGGATCAGGCCAAGCGGGAAGTGAGCGACGATCATGTCGGCCCATTGCATGACGTCGATGATGCCGGTCTTCGATCCGCAATGGACCGAGATCTGCAGGATTCCGAAGTGTTGCTTTTTACCATCGCCGGCCAGCGTACGAGTGCGGGTGGCGTTCGGCAGGAACGTCATTTCCAGATAGTCTTTCGGCTTCGTCTGCCCTGCAGGCGGGAACACAACATTCGGCCCCGCGATGGGGAGCGCCGGAGAGAACGTCAGCGTCTGCAGCCGCTTGTAGAGCGCCAGGAAGATGTTGGCTTCCACACCTGTGGCCATTCGTGTAAATCCTTATCGATGTCCAAGAAGCTGAATGACGAACAAGTCTATGACCGGCTGCATGCTGCCCTCCTTGCGCTTGGCAGGGAGAAAGGTGAAACCGTAGTCGGACAGACGACTATCCAGACGGCGCGCGTGGCCCTAACGTCGCTTCAGCAAGGCCTGCTGATGGCCTTGGACAGCGACGATGACCGAAACACTGCGATCATTGACCCCGAGCGGCCACTCGCGCCTTAGCCTCGTTTGTCGCCTCTTCGACGAATTTCTTCCACATCTGCGCAGCAAGGCGCGTCCAGCCATTGGGTTGCTGGTTGTACTGCCGCCCGAGGGAGTCCGTGCCGACAAAACCAAATTCAAGCCGTCGGGCATATTCCATCGTGTAGGCCGCAGTGATGCGGTCGCCTGCCACAGCGTTGGCTATCTGCAATTGCATGTAGGAGTCTGTGTAAGGCCCTAACCCGTCCTCTTGGCTCTTATTCGGTGCTGGCGGAGGCTCATTGACCAGAACCACCAGTGAAGCACGCAAGAAGCCGTCTCGGAAAGGGACGTTCTGCTGCATATGGCTGATGACCTTCTGAGTGGATAGCCGGAATACGGCGTTGATCCGCTTCTCGGTCATCTGTACCCAAGCATCGACCTCGTTGGCAAATCGAGCCTTGCCGCGGGATATGCGGCCTGAACGGGTGAAGACGCCAACTGTAGGGCCGCGAGCCATCAGTCCAAGTCCGCCAAGAAGTCTATGGTCGTTTCCATCCAACAGCGGCAACAAACGACTTCCTCAGCGCCGCCTTGTGGGTCTCCGGGGTATGCCATGAACCGGCCGCGCGCCGTCTGGAAAAGGTCGTTGAAGCCGACAGTCTTCTTGTTCAGCGCGCGATGCGTGAAGCGGGTCCGCTCATCTATGAACGCATGCCACGTCTTAACGACAACGGCGGCAGATACGCGACCCTCTGCGATTGCCTGCTGCATTGATGCCATCTGGCCCTTGTTAAAGGCCGCCATGGTTTCGGTGCGGGCGATAGTCTCGCCACGTAACTGAAGAAGCCTATCGGCGTATCGGCCCGTCAGCTTTCGAACGGTGGCGTCATCGAGCGGCTTGCCGGCGGCGATCGCGGCACGGATAGTTGCATCGAACCGCTTGTCCCGGCGCTCCATGCTGAACACTTTGACCATCTCTTTCGGATCACCCGAGAGGAGACGCTCGCGCATGGTCTCGACATACCGTGCCTGCGAAGAGGTCAGGCCGATAACACCACCCTCGCGACGACCGGTGATCCTATTAACACGGCCGACGAGGTCGAGAGCCGTGCGTCGTGGCGCCCTACCCTGTGCGATGCCATCTGCTAGGGTGTCCCGTATCACCTGCAACTGATCGCTGGTGATGTTGGTGACCAGGGTCGAGCTATTCTGTCGAAGGTACTGCGCAGCCGATGGGCTGCCAATGTCGAAGCGGAAGACAGCCGTTGAGCCATTGTTCTCGGTGATCTTCGGCACCTTGCGGGCCGCTTCATCGCCGCCCGCCTCGAATACATTGTCCAACGACTTCTGCATCGCCCTGAAAGACGATGCGTCGATGTTCAGGGCCCGAGCGGCGTCCTCGATGTTTCCGTCTCGGATGGCATTCTCAAGCCGCAGCTCTATAGCTCTCTGCTCTGCACGGCTGAGGCCGTTCAGACGCATTATATCCACGCCCTCATCGAACGCCTTCTTAACCGACGGCTCCAGGCCATCGATAAGCTGACGGATGCGCGAGGCGGTCTTAGGGCGCTTTGCCATCAGACGGACGGCGCTGCCTTTGCGATCTGCTTCTCAGCCGCTTTCGTGGCGGGCTTGACCATGCCCTGCTGCTCTAGGGCCGCAGCCTTCAGTGGCGGCAGCATGGGCGTCTCCCCGATGCTGTAGCGCTCGAAAGGCACGAGGACTTCGACCTTGACTTGTTTGGCGCGGGCGTTCGGCTTGTCGGTCATGTTCATATCCTTCCTTGGACGATGAAAACCACGTTGACCTGACCATCGAAATTGTTCGGGTCGGTCGTGATGATGTTGAAGTCGACGCCGCCGGCCGTAACGGTATCCCCAGGCTCAGGGATAATCGGTAGGCCGACGCTGCTGATGTAGATTTGCCGGTCACCTGTCTTGATCAGTGAGCCGTCGATCATGCGCTGGTCATAGGTCATCGGCACCAGCGTGGCCGGGTAGCTCGTTTCTGTGCCGTCACCGCCAAGAACCGGGTCGGGAGGCGTGATGCGCTTGATGGTGCCCTCTTGGCCGAACTCCTCGATCAGCTCATGGGCGACCGCTTGGATCTCGGCATAGTCGAAGGTGGCCATCAGCAGCCCACCGACCATACGCCGAAGCAGACGAGATCCTCATCCTTCAGGAACGGCGCGAGCATGCCGTCGACGATCGAGATCAGCGGGGTGATCGCCGAGGCCGTGCCGTCGTCTTTCGCCGTCTGGTATTCCTTCTCGATCTGGCCGACCTTCACGCGCTTGACCGCGCCAGAGGACGTGCCGATGACCGTGAGGCTCCCCGGCTTCAGACCTTCCTGATAGGCGGCCTGGTATGAGGCGTTGATTACTGCAGGCGGGACCACATCGGAAGGCAGGAGCTTGCCATTGACGATCGCGCGCTCGCGCGGCCATTGGCGCTCCTGCAGCGGGTCGACCACGCTGCCAAGGAAGCGAGAGCCATACACCGCATCGATGTATTGGCTCCCGCGATTGCGAAGGACGGCCGGCGACGGCGCGGTTCCCGGCAGCACGTAGCCGTTTTCTGTGAGCCAGGATGCAAACCCTGCGTCGTCGCCATAGCCTGCCATTGATCAGGCTTCCTTCTTGTTCAGTTCGACGAACGCAGCCTTGTCCTCATCGGTCAGTTCCTCGAAGCCTTCGAGGTCATCCTTACGGAGGGCCTTCGTCACTTCCTCGCCATCGAGGGTGATAACTGAATAGCCACCACCCTTCTTTTTGACGGCATAGCCTTCATCGGCGGGGTTTGTAACGGGCTTCGAACCCTTTACCGGACCGCCGGAGAGGATATCAAAACGGCCATTCCAGCCCGTGAAATCGTCTGCGACTTCCATTTCATGGCCGACCGGCATTTCCTTGCCGTCCTTGCCGTAGATACCGGTGGAATCAAGTCCTGCCGGCGCTTTCAAACGGATCTTCATGGATCTGTCTCCAGTTGCGGGAAGCGCCCCGCCCCCATGAGGGCGAGGCATCATCATCAGGTATTGGTGGAGTAGAAGACGCCGGACTTGCCGTTGTAGTCGGCTCGGATTTCGAGGCCGAGCGCGCCCATCTTCAGGAACTGGTAGTTCGCCGTCGGATACTGGCGCGGCATCGCGGTCGTGTTGACGGCCATGCCGATCAGGGGACGGATGAACTCAGACGAGGGAACAAAGCCGAAGAACTCGTTGCCCGAGAGCTTGAAGGTCACTTCGATCTTGTTGATGCGGCGGTTGGTCAGCAGGTACTGCAGGAGCGTGCCGCCCTTGAAGCCGTTCGCGCCGGAGTACGAGCGGTCGAGGTTACGACCGATCTCGGGCGAGATGTAGATGTTGACCTTGCCGGTGATGAGCTGGGCGTCAAGCATGGCGCCAAGCGTCTGGGTGAAGAAGTTGTCGATGGCATCCGAAGTCGTGGCCGGCGACGTGAGGTCGATATTCGCACCGGCGGCACCGATGTTGATCGCCTTCGCCAGCGGGTTGCTGCGGATGCCGGTACCGGAATAGCCCTGGAAGACGATGGAAGTATCGCCGTTCAACACGTAGTCGGCCTGGTCCTTCTTGATCTTGGCATTGGCCGCTTCTTCGTCATCAGCGATGGCGTCGAAGTTCTCGGACTGCAGGGTGTTCCACTCGCGCCATTCACGGCCATAGCCGTCCTGGAAGATCGGAACCGGGGTGCCGCGGTACGCATAGACGACCTTGTCCATCGGCACCGGCACCTGACCCGACATCGATCGGATCACAGGGTTCGCGGAATCCGATGCCACGCGGGTCATACTGACGAGCTTGCCGATGTTGATCGGACGTGCGAGCGCCATCAGGTCGCGCATGTAGACTTCGCCTTCGTCATCACGAAGGACGCGGCGGGTGATGCTGTCGATTTCCATCCACGCATCGCGAGGAAGCACGGCAGCAGCATTCGAGAGCGACGCCATATGATCTTCGATCTGATGGAAGTGCTCACGATTGACGGATACGTCGGCCCACCACTCTGCATGAGGGCGGGAGTTGGCGACGAGCTGTTCGGAGAAGTATCGCATGGGTTCAGCTCCTTACGCCGATGCCAGGTTGCCCTTGGCCACGCGAGCGCGGACAAGTTGATCGGCACCTGAGGTGTTGTTGTATGCCTCCTCGGCAAACGCGATGATGCGGTTGCCAGTGGCGGCGAGAACGAACTTGCCGGAGGCGTTGGTGGTCAGGCCTGCGCCTCGCGTCACGTTGGTGCCGGTGGGCACTCGGACGTTGAAGAACTGCTCGTCGAGCATCTCCATTCCGATAATGCGGTCATTGGCCGACCAGGCGTCATCAACGCCCTTCATTGCGAGGTAGTTATCCTGCGCAATGTAGATCTTGGCGTTAGATGCTGCGCCGGCCTGGGCGAAGCTCGAACCGGACTCGACGAGTGCGGTACCGGGCAGGATGGTAGCAGCGCAAAGCCGCTCCTGTACCTGCGGCAGGTTCTCGGAGACCGGACCTGCATAGATCTTGTTGTAGCGGGCCATGGGTTACTCTCCCTTCGGAGGCTGGAAGCCGTTTGCCTTAACTACACCGTTGAAGGCGGAGTTGAGGGCGGCGGCAGCCTTGGGGTCTGCCTTTGGTGCCAGAGCGCGCAAGGTGGCGAGTGGCGTGGCCTTCGCCGTGGGCTCGTCCAGCACCTTGGTGTTGACGATCTTGGTGACGAGCTCAGCATGCTCGGCATCGTCCTTGGCCTTCTGGTTCGCAACCATGGCGGTGTGGGCGTCCGTCAGCGGCTTGACGGCAGCGTTGACGGCTGCGGTCACGGCGTCGGCGATGGTCTTATTCATCGCCTCGTTCGGCTTTCCTTCCGAGAGGGCGTCAACCTTCGCGGAAAGCGCCTTGATCTGTTCTTCAACAGTCATGTCGAGTTCCTTTGTGTTCGTGGATGGTTCCCGCCCGGAGCCGATGGCGTCCATGATTGCGGATTTCACTTTCTCCCAGACGCTGATGTTCTGTCGGCGCATGAGAGCTTCGACGAGGCGAGTGCCCGCCCAATCGATCTCCTGGTCAGCAGCATCCGTCATGGCGGAGTTGATGACCTCAATCTCTTCGAATTCGCCCTTGGCGTTGACCAGCATGCCAACGCCCTGGTCAGGAGTGGCAGCACCATCCTCATTGAGCAGGATGGCATCGTGGTCGAACACCATTGCGCGGGCGACGCGCTTGTGATCGTCGGCGTTGACCGCTTCCATGATGGCCAGAAGACCGGTCGAGGTGTGGATAGGGCCGCCAGCCTCGATCGCCGCCAGCACGGCCTTGCCGCCTTCGGAGCGATTGGCGACTTCGACGTCGATCACCTTGTCGAGGAGGACGCGACCGCCCTCCTGCCGCACGTTCTCGTTCCACGCGCCGATGTAGCCGATGTTCAGTCCCTCAGGATCGCGAGCCGAGACGAACTTGCCATTCACTAGTGGGTGACCAAGGGGAGCCGGCGACCGATTGAGCGTCTGGTAGCTCTTTGCGATCTCCTCGGCCGGATACTTGATCCCATTCATGATGATGTTGTCCGGCAGGGTTGCCGACGGGACGATCACCAGATCGCGGCCGTTGCGCTTTTCCTTACGGACAGCCTTCACGTTCGCCAGTGTCCTGACGTTCACACGCACCTGATTGGGCATGATGTTTAGTCCTCTTGCTTCGGAGGTGTGACGGCCGCGTCGATCTCGTCGTCGGTCGCGTCATCGCGGAACTTCTCGGCGTCGCTCAGCGGCTCGTAGCCGACAGCAGCGCGGATCTCGTCGTCGGTGAAGACGTACACGCTGCCGCCCATCTTCTGATTGACCCCGGCCATCTTGTCGGCGCGATCGACCTTCTCGGACATTGATGCCTCTGTGAGATCGGCCCAGTCGATGAACCAGTCCTTTTCGTCGAGGATGCCAACGCGCTCGAGGCGGTCGATTAGCAGGCGAATGTTCGGGATCGTCTGGTTAGCGCGGCGAGACATGCAAGTCTGAGACCACTCGTCCGCGTCTTCCTGACTGGCTCGCTCTCCGGTCTGCATACCGACGAGAACCTTCACCGGGATGTTGATCGATGCGGCAAAGTCCTGCAGGGCCACCGCATAGAAGTGCTCAGGCGATGGCAGGGTGATGTTCAGCGTCTTGGCCTGCATCCCCATAATCATGAGCAACTGGTCAAAGCCGGCATTCCAGTCGGCGACCTGCTCGTTCATCTTGTCGGCGAGATCCTCAACGCCCACGCCCATGGCCTTGGCCATCTCGGCAATCTTGGCTTCCTTGTCGACTTCGAGGACAGGAGCGCTCTTGGCGTTCTTCCAGAAGCCCTCTCCGCCTGCGCCCCTCACCTTCTCCATGTCGGTCAGGGAGTTATAGCCAGGCTCTAATGCGGATGATCCATTAACCGAGCCGTCCTTCGACCAAACGATCACACGATCCGGATGGATCATGATGTGGCGCGGCTGCTGCTTGTTCGTGTCGACAGCGGACTCGCTGAACTGGAACATCTTCGGCTGGCCATAAGTCTCCGACGTCTCGACCGTGTCCCACTCCGAAACCTTGAGCTGGCCTTCCCATGCCGGGATAACCTCGACGAGGCCCATCAAGCCACCCGTCACCGATGTCACCGGCTGGTTGAACGGCTGCCCGTCGGCAAATCGGAGGATGACACCAGCATACGCGCCGACCATAGACATGCGATCAGCTTCGGCCAGGCGGGTCCACAGGCGTAGATCGTCGAACCGCTGGCGGATCTGCTTCTCGATCGGCGTTTCCTTCGCCGTGCCCTTCTGCGAGCCGTCCCGCTCCTTCTCCAACAGGAAGGGATTGTCCTGCCACGTCTTGCGGATGGTCTTGTCCACGCCGGCCGCGGCTATCCCATTCCGGGAGTACATCCGGTAGAGCTGGTCGAACGTCAGATTCTGCGGATAGCCGAAATCCTTGTAGTGATCGTGCTTGGGTGTGGTTCCCGGGAAATAGGCCGGGAACATGCTGTCGAGGCGGCGCTGCACATAGTTGGCCAGCCGTACAACTTGGTTCATCGGTTCTTCTTCCTCAGGAACATGGCGACGGACGGGCCGGTCGCGATGTTGACGTTGTCGGCGGCGATCACCGCATCAGCGAGGTTGTGCGACTTCACGCCCAGGTCTTTCTTGAGCTTCAGCTTCGGAACGACCCGTTTTTTCCCCTCGCTCTCGACCCACCAAGGCACGCAAAGCTCGGTGAATAGGGCGTCCAGCTTCTCTTTCCCCATCTTTGATGAGAACGAGAGAATGTCCTCGGGCTTGATGGGCTGCCCCCTCACCACTGCGTTGAAGGTAAGCATGGCGCGGCGGGCGGTGTTGGCCCAGGCCTGCGCCTTGAGGTTTAGGTACTCGTCCTTGTTCAGCGGGCTGTTGCTGTTCTGCGGATCACTCGGCTTGTCGCCATCCATGACACCGCCGCCAGCGTGGAACGCGAAATGCTCAACCTTCGCGTCGTTCGTCTCGTTCTGCTCGTCGATATACCCGCCGACGAAGGCGCCAACGCCGATCGTGTCGTAGGACACTGTCGCGCCAGCATGCTTGGCCTTAGCCCAGACGCGCTTGGCGTTTTGCACCAGCTCGTCCTTGCCCGACGCCCAGTCCTCGGCATCCGTGAAGACGCCTTCGATCTTGTCGGCGGTAGCGCTCTTGTCCTCGCCGTCGTCTGCTGGGTCGAAACCGATGATGTTCCGACCGGTGACATCGATCTTGAGCACCAGGTGGGCATCGACACAGGCATCGAGCCATTTCCGCTTGAAGATCGATAGCTCACTGTCGCCGAGGGGCACGCCGCCATAGACGTGCTCGAATTTCTCCGGGTTTCGCTCCTGCATTGCCGCGATGTCGCGCAACGCCTTGGCAGAAAGGAAAGGGTTCTCCGTATAGTCGATCTTACGAACCACGCAGTGAGGCGGCACGTTGACGACGAAGTTCTTCCAGACGTAGTCAGTGACCAGCTTCGGGTTGAACAGCAGGATCGCCAGGCTGTCTTCCTTGCGGATCGTCGGCCCGATGACGGTCCATTGATCCTCGGTCAGTTTCTCCGCCTCTTCCACCCAGAGGATGTCGACGTCGGACGTGCCCTTGATGTCCTCAAGGTTTCGCTCGATGCCGTAGAAGATGAACTCAGCACCGGTGCGCCGGTGAATGATCGTCGTCTTCTGGACGTCGAAGGCGGCTTCCAGCCCCAGATGAGCGATCGCCCACTTCAGTTCGGTATAGACCGAATCCTGAATGCGGTTCTGAAAACGCCGGATGCAGAGAACACGCATCCGAACGCCGACATGATCGACTAGGCGAACCAGCTGGCACGCCGTGTCTCTCGTCTTCGAGCTTGATCGCCCACCATGAAGTACAGCAATATCGGCCTGTCCGAGAAAGACCTCTTCCCAAAAGTCGTGGAGGGCTGGGTTGGTGAGGTGGGTGGTGGCGTCTAGCTCTTTTCGCTGCGCAGCACTTCCCGCCATGTTCTCGTCTCGGTCTGTATGGGTGCGCCGTCCTTGCCGGTGTGCTCGTGGCGCTCAACGAACATGCCGAGGTGCTTGCCGATGTCGACCAGGGCGCCCTTCTTGTCGTGAAGCTTCAGCTTGATGCCGCCGGTCGAGTTCTGGCTGATCTCAGCGATCGCGCCGGCCGTGTCATCGTCGATCTCGTCGCTGGCAATCAGCTGGACGTTGTTGGTGACGACGTTCTTGATGACCAACGTATCGCCGCCTTCCGGATTGTCTTCCTCGGTTACCAGCGTGCCCTGCCACTTGATCGCCTTGCGGATGTCAGCAAAGCCGATCTTGGCCAACTCAGCTAGAACGCGCTCCTTGGTGATGGCGAGCTTGTCGATCGCCTTCTCTGTGGCCTTCCGCTCTACTACCTGCTCCCACTCCAAAAGCTCGGACACGCGTTGTACGATGTTGTCTTTATGCTGTAAGCGAGAGGCATTCCCACGGTCCGGTTTAAAGCCAGCAGCAGCATATGCGTCATCTGCTGTCTTGCCTTTCGCCAACTCCTGCGCGAATTTCTCGTGCCGTGCGTTTTTTAGGACTGGCATGGGTAAACCTTGGAGAACTCAATGAGTGACATTGCCAGAGCGGACGCCTTGGAGAAGGCATCGATCGATGCCTCCGTGGAAGGTTTGAAGGCCCTGCTCCTACTGAATGGTGGCGCCTGTATCGCGTTGCTTGCCTTTTTGTCTGCGACGATGGGAAAAGAACACCCAATTGCCAAAGAGGCCGCTTTCGTGGACGGGGCCACCAAAGCTTTGATCTTCTTCTCGATCGGGGCCGGCCTGTCCGTGGTCACATGCGTGTTTGCCTACCTCGCGAACCAAGCCTATTCGGCGCACATGCGCGACAGGGCGCTTTACCCACGTCATTGGACGTTTGGCACTGTGTGGACGCGGCTTGGCCTGATGTCGACAGCGGTCTCACTCGGTATGTTCTTCTGGGGCGTCTACACGATTTGGAGCAGCGCTGGCTAAAGCGCGCGCCAAAGATCTCGGCCTGGCGGCTCGTAGGACTGGCAAGCGGTGAGGATTGCCGCAGCCATGCAGGAAACAGCAATCCCGAAGAGAATGACGACGATGGTCCGCTTCATGTCAGCCTCCGGAGATGTGGACGTCTTCGCCCTCGGGTGAGGAAGCAGAGATCGACATCAGAGGGAGGCCGTTGTGGGCCTCGCCTCCTCTATGTTGTTCAGCCGGCGATGTCGGGGTCGATGTGGATGTAGGGAGCGACGACAGCGGGCTTGATGGCAAAGGAAGCAAGGCCGGCAGAGCCAGAACTTCGCTCGTGGCTGCTGGGGCCGGTAATCGCCGGGGCTTCTGCCGGGAGAACGGCAACATCCTGGCTGACGATTGCGATGGCGGGCGCTCCTTGACCGTGAGCGGCTGGGTGATGACGCCGACCTCGATCGGCACGGCGGCTGCGGCGGGCATCGCTGCGCATACAGCCATCGCCATCATGGCGAGGCCAGCGCAGAGGAGACTTCGAACAATGCGCATGCTCTTTCCTTTCTGCTTGGTTGAACGAGAAAGCCCGCCGACCGAATGCACGGACGACGGGCTCTGATTACCGGGCTACCCTCCCGGCTGGCCGACGGGCCTTGGCGGCATACACCCTCAGGTGGCCAAGGCTCCTATTAGCTCGGGGCGCGTCGGGCTTCCCCTCGTATTCATGCTGCCTTTCGGCGTTTTGCTTCTCTCTGACGGCGGCGCTCGTTCTGTTTGTCCGCCCAGTCAAACCCGGAGAGATCGGTGTCGAAATAGCAGGCCATCGGCTTTGCGTCGGCGTCCTGCCAGTGTGTCGCGACTTCTGCAACGATGTCATGTTTATCGCCGATTTCCGGGCCACCACGCAACACCCCAGAAAGGTCGATTTCGTTATGCTGCAATGGCTTGCGGCCCAACGCTAACAAAATACATATGATGGCGCGATCTTTTCTGCGTCTTCCGGTCTCGGGATGAATGCCCGCCGATCGGCACCAGTCCTTGAATATGCCATCGCTGGCCATGCAGTTTGCCCAGTTCAGCAGAGCAGCTCGATCGCAATCTCGATCGATCATTCGCGCCCAAGTCCGGGTCTCTTCGGCCTCGCTTATTTCTCGCGCGGTGACGCGACGGGCGATGCTGTTCCAGAAGTCCTTACGCTCTTCGGCCAGTCTCTCACTTCCCCACCCGTTTTTGTCTGCCTGGGTGTGGAGATATTGCATTGACTGGGCCTTGAGATGCCGCGGCCCTACCCGCTCACTCATGTTGTCGATTTCAGCGGCTCGAATGAAGCGTTCCGCGATATCACCTTCGTTCATGCTGCACCTCGTCTGTCGTCAAGAAGATCAGGCTGGACCGCCAACGCCCCGAACCGCCGGCGCATCCTTTCATATACCATCCCGCCCAACGCATGTCGTTTCGAGATGACGCCATCCAGGTCGAGAGCCCAGAATTGTAGCCAGCCCAGCGGGAGAGTGTCGAAGAAGTGGAACCATGCGGTGACGTTGTTGTCGACAAGGTCCGGATAGTTCTTGGCCGCTGCCCTCGCCATGTCGCTGATCACCCACAGGGACGTCTCATCGATGAACGCCTTGTTGTTCGCGGTCTCTGCCAGCGTCATGACCACAAACCGCGCGTGCGCATCTCCATGACGGTTTCTGATGCGATCCAGTGTGGCTATGGCCCGAGTCTGCCCATTGGCAGGCATGACGTTGGCCGGAACGACTTCAATGCCGTACTCAGCGAATATAGCCATGGCCTCTGGGTGTGCTGTCATATACCGGCTGCCCTTTCGATCGCTTGCTTCTTTGCCCGCTCCCAGAGAAGGTGATCCAGATGATGGAGACGCTCCTTCCGGCTGGGATCGGAAGTGTTGGCCAGCTGGATGCGTATGCTTGATCGGCGCCCCTTGATGACCTTGGAGACGAGCGGCCAGTGAACGCTGCATAAGCACTCGTCAGCCTTGGGGAAGCGATCCTGTTTTATAGTCCGCCGGCAGAAGGGTACGCAGCATGAGAGACGTTCGCTCATAGCTTCCCCTTTCGCTTCGAGCTCTTCGTGCGCCCCAGAAGGTAAAGCACCGTCGTGTGGTCACGCTGCAGGATGCGTCCGATCTGTGGGCTTGATAGCTGGGGGTAACGCTCGACGAGCGCGAAAGCGAGGCTCCTCCGGATGTCGACGAGGTTCGGCTTACCGCGGCGGCGATAGAGGGCTTCCAGCTCAACCCCGCGCAGGCGGCAGAACATCTTCGCGAAATCCATTGGCCGGACGGCTGGCTGATGCATCTTGTTCCACAGCTCCCAGGCGGCGACATGCGCGCGGGCATCCTCTCGAACATGGAGAAAGATGACCTTGCTCTTATGCCGCTCTACCGGCTCGGGCTTCGCGTCCTTGCCGAGGCGGTGATTTCGGAGATGGATTGCACTGGCGGCAGCGGTCATGCTGTTGCCCTCTCGATCGGAATGCGTTTGCCCTTTCGGAAAATGGCCTCGGCGGTTTTCCTCGCTGCCGCGCGCTTCGTGGTCGGTCCCGTCATCGATTCCGCGACGATCGGCGTGTTGAGGTATTCGAGGAACGCCTGAAGCGCCGCCTTCTCCGCCTCTTCCT
The DNA here is from genome assembly GCA_900465665.1 of Hyphomicrobiales bacterium. GTDB lineage: Bacteria > Pseudomonadota > Alphaproteobacteria > Rhizobiales > Rhizobiaceae > Rhizobium. The sequence goes on along the minus strand of UBJO01000030.1, from coordinate 79,606 downwards.
TCGTCGAGAAGATGATGTCGCGCTTTCCATCGCGAAGGATGAAGTTGGTGGAGCGGTGGACCTGGCGGTAATAGGCCACAAACCCGTGCGGGGTCTTGATCGAGCCGACGTCGAATTTGTTCATTCTGCAGCCTCCAAGAATTCTACGTCTGTCATGGGTTTCCGCTTTGGTGCAGCATCGGCCATGATCGCGCCGACGCATGCCTTCATTTTGGCTACCGAGACCGCATTGCCGATCTGCTTGATCTTCTCCGTCTTGGTGCCGGCGAACTCGTAGGTGATTTCGTCGGTGTTGAAGCCCATGGCGGCGGCCAATTCGTGTGGCTCAAGCATGCGGAAGAGGATGTCGTATTCCGGTCCTGGCTCGACGAGGTTGACGTGGCCGGTCGCTGTTATGGCCGGTGCGGGATTGTCGACGTCGTGGACACGAGGCGCTTGGCCCTCACGCTCACCGAACTGGGCCGCGATGAAAGCGAGTTCACCGCGGTTCGCTCCGGTGATGGTAGGCAGAGGCGTGACGTTTGGATCGAGAACGCGATCATATCCACCTTCGTGGGTGATCGGCAAAACAACCGCAAATTCACCGCCCTTCGCCGTTGTCATCGTCGGGACGGGATCTGAAGCGATGTCTCGAGCAACAGCCCCGCCGTTCGAATTGGTGACTGGAACGACCATGCCGAAACGACCCTTGCTCGTTATGGTCGGCAAAGCCTCTTCGACGCTGTTGCACGTCTCGCCAGATCCCGATCCGTAATAGGGAGAGATGAGTGCGTGCGCGCCGCCGGTCGGTGCGGTCGGGATCGGGTCACTGACGCCGCGCGGTGCGCCGCCGGAAGCTTGGGACAGGACGAATGGTTCAATGACCGCATACTGGCTGCCCTCTCCGTGGACCGAGCCGAGAGGCTCGTCTATGTCGTGCGAACGGCGGCTATATGGGTCTTTGTCCCGGCTATCGGTGCCATGGGCGACTGTAACCAGCATTGGCCTAGCGCAGCCAGGGCGCTCTTCATTTGCGGCGCCACCGGTGGTGATTGTCGGCAAAGGCTCCGCAGTCGATCGCGCAGCGCCGCTGTTGTGCTGAGAGAGAACCATCGCCTCCGCCAACCACACGCCGCCCTTGGTATCGAGCGTGGGGATCAAGCCTTCTGAAACGCCTTCGGCTTTGTTTCCCTTCCGACCGTTCATGATGATCGGCTCGGCTACCGCCATCTGGCTCCCGCCTGCAGTGATGGTCGGCAGAGGCTGATTGACACCTCGAGGGCGAGGCCCGGCGCCTTCCTTGCCATGTCGAGGAGAAACAATGACCGGCTCGGCGATCCCGATGTGCTGGCCACCGGCTGCAATCGTCGGGAGAGGCTGATCCATGCCCTGGGCGGACATGTGGTTGCGGAGGATCACGAGATATGGTTCAGGCCAGCCGAATTTCACGGCGCCGGCGTATATGCGCGCGAGCGTTTTCGGGGCCAGGGGCTTCTTGCGATTGAGGATAGATCGGCCTTTGATACCCCAATCGATTATTTCGCGTGCCGGGCGCCATGGCTTCGCGCCAGAGAACAGGTCGGCGTTCACTTCGTCGCGTTTCTTGTGGGTCGGCATGGGCCAGTGGATCTTCCGACCGTCAGAACGCCCCATGAGGATGAATCGTTGGCGCGTAGTAGCGTCGCCATAGTCGGCTGCGTTCAGCTTCCGCCATTCCAGCTCGAAACCGAGGCGCCGGAGCGTCTCTGTCCAAGCGTGGAAGTACTCGCCTTTCCGTGACGCGATCGGCTTTCCAGTCTTCGAATTAACCGGCCCCCAACCAATGAATTCCCAGACGTTCTCGATGATGATGCGCTTTACGCGCAACTCGGTGAGCCAGGTTATGATATGCCAAGGATCGGAACGCTGTTGGTCGCTGGTCGGCTTCCCGCCCCTGGCAACGCTGTGATGCGTGCAAGTGGGCGAGGCCATAAGCAGGTCCAAGTATCCTTCCGGGACAAGGATATGCGGGCGAACCGTGGCGATGTCCTGCACGTAGTGCCGGGCCTCGCGGTGATTGCGTTGGTGGGTATCAATCGCAACGTCCCAGTGATTGACGCATACGAGCTCCATATCTAGCCCGAGTTCGTTGAGTGCGCGCTGCGCACCGGTGGAAGAGCCACCGGCTCCGCATAGAAGATCGGCTACGAGCATTTTGCGCGCCATTAAAGAAAGCTCCCCTGTCGTGTTTCATTGAGATCGGTAAACATCGTCTTCGTGCCGTCCCAGCCGACCTCCTTGCGCTGCGGCCAGCGGGTGTGGCGGGAAAGCGCGACGACAAGCTCGGCGCGGTTCTTTACCGTCGCCATGACGTCTTCCCAGACCGGGTGAAGGTCCGACGCTTCCGCCGGCTCCATCTCCAGCAGGATCGGCTCGGCACGGAAGGGAATGATGACGTGGTTGGCGTCCTTTTCGCAGGCCCCGAAGATGTCTCCGTATTTCGGCCGGCGACCGATCGCCGAAAGGTAGGTCTTCTTCGTGATGTTCCGGTCGGTCATCTCAAAGGTGTTCTTCTTGAGCTGCGCGGCGGCGACGATCGGAGTTCCGGTATCCCCGGCCTTCATCTTCAGCCGACGCGTGACATACGGAGCGAACTCGGGATCGCTCATCCTGGCCTCGGCTGCGTCACGCTGCTCGGCCTTGGTGGAAGGCAGACCGATGTTTTCATGCTGCGCGAACTGGATGGCGAGATCCTTCCAGTCCTTCCCCTCCAGTGGCTTCACACCCTTGCCGAAATAGACAGGGCGCCAGGACGTGGCTGCGATGGTTCCGTAGGGGATGCCGCGGATCTGGCAGATCGCGATGCAAGCACCGGCAATGCCTGTGAGCTGCAGGGCGGCCGGATTAATGGTGGAGACGATCTCCTCCTTGCCGCTCAGGTCCGTCTTGCTCTTCTTCTTGAACTGACGGACGCCGTGCTCGGGCCGCTCGATCGCCACGAAGTCAGGCTTGTGATCCTTGACCAGCCGATAGAAGAGATTGGCGGCGATGGCGTACTTCTCTTCCCAGTCATAATCCTTGACCGAGAACGTGCCGCAGATAATGGAGGAGCGGTGCTTGTGGCTATCGCGGACGGCCCAGCCGGAGCGGGTTGCGAGATCGAGACCCATGATGATCATGCTGACACCTCCGTAGGAATAAGCCGCCACTGAGCGAGATTGCCGGAACCACCGCGGGATGCCGTGATCGTCCAACCGAACGGCTCGATCTTCCGGCGGAGCTGGCTGACATGGACGGTCAACACATGCTCACCACGCTCGGGGCCGCCGTCTCGGCGATTGCCATAGATCAGGGAGAAGAGCGTCTCGCGATGCACTGGCCGACCGACAGGCTTTGACAGAGCATCGAAGATGAGGCGCTGGGCCGGGGCTGTGATAGCCTCCTTGACCTTATCGATCGGCGACGCCTCGCCTATCAGGCCGCCGCACGAGGGGCAGCAATACGTTTGAATGCGTGGCTGTACGTTCATGGAACCCTCGGGAGAAAGTTCCCGGCCATTCGCGACCGGGACAGTGAGGGCGGCTCAAGCTGGAGGAGAGCGAGCCGCCACGGTCTTACTTGTCGTCGTCTTCGTCTTCAGGCGGCGATTCCTTGTCGGCTTCTGCCTTGATGCGCGCCATGATGTCCGGGATGGTGGTCTCGTATTCCTGACGCCCAAGGTCATAGGATTCGAGCCAGTGCCGATCGTCGCTACTGCCACCGTCGAAGCCGGAGACGCGGTCGAGGGCATTGAGACCAGCGTGGAAGCCTTTGGCGGCGACCATCTGCTCGTGTGTCGCGCGATCGGCGAGGAGATCGCCCTGCGGGTTGTCCTGGATCAGGCCGAGCCAGATGAGGTTCTCACGCTCTGAGCGGTGCTTATCGACCGGCTTCTGCTGATCCTCAGCCAGGAAGGCCTTCAGGTAGTGGTCCAGCTTCGACGATGCGAAGCCGGCAGCCTTGGCATTCTGGCGGTTCGACTTCTTCTGCTCATTCAACTCGCGGATCTTGGCCGCGATGTCGCGGTCTTTCTGGTGATAGTACGAGAACGACACCCGCCGTTCCCGATCTGCTCTCGAATTATCGCCGACCGCTGCTGTCATGGCTTTCACCTTCCTTTGGTTGCGTTTTCCTTTGCAGCGCGAAGCTTCTCAGCCAGCGCTTTAACCTCGTCATCGATGTCCGTAAAAAGAGCATCCCCGTACCTCGCCTTGTCTGTCTCGACCTCCAGACGAAGCCGCTCGATGTGGCGTTCGCAGAGATTGAGGTATCCCGCCCTGATGCGACCGAAGACTGCCAAGCTGGGGGTTGTCTCGCCGTTGATGATGCGGCGCAGGGCGCGGGCCTTAAGCCCGACCTCACGGCCTACTCGTTCAAGAGCATTGAGTTGATCGCCTTGTCCGCGGCTCTCAAGTTCAACCATTTTCCGCGCGTAATTCGCGGTGATCCCAGGTGAAAACATGTCTACGGTACTCATCACTTTTGCCCTGTTTTCGGTTTTTCTGTTTGTCTCGATGTGGTTTGAAGTTTGTCTGATCACGGCCGCCTCGCCTGCTAGTTTGCACTGGTGAGGCGGGCGGCCGTTGGTATCGATTCACCGTCCGCCCGACGGATGAACTGACGACTGCGCATGAACCCGAACGCCAAGCTTGGAACCGAAAGCGTCTGGGTGATGGAAATGAAAATCGAGAGCCCCTTCGGGGGCGCCCTCTGCCTCTTCTTGGCGACTGATCTGCGATGACCGCATGCAAGCGGTGAAGCCGAAAACAGTACTGAAGACGAATCCACCGATGACGATGGACAGAAATGCATATCCGAGGATCTCGCTCATGCTGCCTCCGCAGCGCGGATCGCGCGCTTCATAGCCTTGGTGACGGCCTTATGACCGTGGGTGTCGTTGAATTCGAAAATGGATTTCCCGTTGCAGGCGGTACGGAGGTGGCGAATGGCCTGCCCGTATTCGTCTGCGGACGGCTGAACTCGCTGGATCGCTCCGACCATGCAGAAGCGCTTGGCTTTGTCGCTGAGCGCCTTGACCTCGTTGTCACGATCGTCGAGCGCTACAGCCTCTTTCGCCCACTTGCTGGGGGTCGAGATGACCGCCAACGCATCCTTGAGGACGGAGGCGGCACTCATGCTGCCTTCTCCCGCTCAGCCAGTACCGCCTTTATCCGGTCGGCAGAGAAGAAATCGGCGGGCTGCAGCTCGATGTCGTTGTCACGGCAGTACTCAAGCAGCTTCCGCTGCTCTCGCGCCGGGATAAGACCTCCAGTGCCTTCCCGTACTGTTTCGGGGTATGTCCAGCGGTACACCCGCGAAACATGCTTCTCGACGATCTCGGAAACAGCCTTAGCGCCGCCGAGATATGTGATGATTGAGTTTGCGGGTTCCATTGTCATGACCAAACATTGCGATAAACGCAAATTTAAGTCAAGAGATATTTGCGATCTTCGCGATAGCAATAATTGCGGTTATCGCGAGAATCCCTGAATGACCGATAAACGACAGGAAATCAGGGATTGGCTCGCTTCCGAGCTCCAGCGCAAAGGCCATGGAGCGAAGGGAAAGCTTGCCGAGTATCTGGGCATAAGAGCCGATGGTGTGAGCCGTATGCTTTCCGAGAAAGGCAAGGAAGGCCGCGAGATCAAAGGCGACGAGCTGGTGAAGATGGGCGAGTTCTTCGGAACCGTTCCGCCTGGCATCGACCTCAAGCCGATATCCACCAAAGTGGAAAGCATGCTACACGTTCGGGGCAAGGTAGCCGCGAGCGCTTGGATAGACGTGGAAGAGATGGACTTTGGCTATGACGACATGCAGCCGGTTCCTTCCGTCAGCATGTATCCAGCCGAGTGGCAGTTCGCTCTAGAGGTCGAAGGCAACTGCCTGAATAAGCGCGCTGACGATGGCGACATTTTGATCTGTCTCGACATCATCAAGGCTCAAGAGGATTTCAAGGAAGGCGATCTCGTTGTCGTCGAGCGACGCAAGTACGGCGGCCAGATGGTGCAGCGTACGGCAAAGCGGGTCCGGAAGACTGCCAACGGCTATGAGCTTTGGCCTGAAAGCACTGACCCTGCGCATCAAGACCCGATCGTTCTTTACGAGGCATCACCCGGGGAGACTGTGTCTGTGATCGGCCGTGTGCTTTGGATCTTCCGGAAGCCTTAGATTTAGGCAAGGTTCTATCAAAGACGGAGGGTGAGGTTATCACATCTATCCCGTCGTATTCCGAAACCAGAGCTGTCAAGCCAAACACACATTATCGACCAGGCTAGAGACCCGGATGCTCCCGGGGGTATCTTGAGGGGCCTGCGCTCCCGGCTGGTCGGCATTTGCGCCGAAACCTCACCACTTTCGTCGTTTATCCACCCTTGCGAGGCGTTCAGGGCCGTCTTAGCCCGCGTGTCCTGCTTCATGCTGTCCATATGAGCCGCCAGCGGTACGCCTCGGCCCACGTAAGCCCCGATTTTCGAAGGATCGGGAACCCGTTGGGAGGTTTTTAGGTTGAGTAAATCACACGTAATGCTATAACAACCACATCATTTGGCGACGGGAAAACTTCCCAGGGTCAAACCGTCTCCATAAGCCCGCCCGAGGTTCACAGCTCGCGGCGGGCTTTCTGTTTTCTACGCCGCGATTCGGCGCATGTCAAAAATAATTTGCGATCATCGCAAGTTTCATGTTGACTTCTTTTTGCGATTGCCGCAAATTTCTCCTTGTAGACAGCGACCACGAATACGGCACGGCCTGATCTGGATCGCGGTGAAAAGCAGTGGCGAACCCCACCAACATGGAGGCCGTCATGTGAACAGCAGCTCGCAGATAGCGGTGGGGCGCGAGCCTCGAACAACTCCACCGCCAACCATCAACCGAGCACGAAGACGCCACCGGCAGATCTGCTCTAACGAGGATGAGGACGGAAATGGCTTACACCGGTTACGACATGGAATACCGCAAGCAGTTTGTCGCTGAGGTTCGCAAGGAGCTTCTGCCCAACGGCCAAATCTCCCACCAGACATTCGACAAGTTTGAAGCGATCGCCAAGGCAGATCGGAAGGCCGGGAAGATCGAGAGCAACGAATACGGCGCCGTCTGGGGCTTCCTTTCGCAGACGCTGCAAGGCTGCGGCATGAACGGCAACCCGGGCCTCAATCCTTCGTATCGCGGTCAGTTCTGAACCCCTTCGGCATCCGCCCTTTACTGCGGCGGATATCGAAAGAGTTCACCAGATCGAAGGATCAGGCAGATGACCACCCATTTCGACGACATCATCGAGGCGGCGAATAAAGCCCGCTCACAGTTCTCGGTTCTCGGTCTCCAGTCCGACAATGCCGAAGTCATCAAGGAGCTTTCGGCGGAGATGGTGAAGGCCATTGCCGGCCTCGTGTGGAGCGCTGGCGGGGATAACGACTATCTCGAGCCGTGGGTCGAAGGCGTGTCCGACGACATCGATCGCTGCTTCCTTTCCATGAACGCCAGACCGGTAGGCCATAGCGCTGCCTCTCGTCTTGAGCGTCACTTTTCCCAAGCTGCGGAGTAAGCAGATGAGCAACCACACGAAAGGCGAATGGAAGGCTGACATCAGCCTAACCTATGGCAGCCAGCCGCGCGTCGGAACTGACGACAAGCTGGTTTGCTGCGTAGGCAACGGCGTAGACCCAGTTGTTGCTCAGGAAGAGTGGGAAGCCAACGCCCGTCTGATCGCGGCCGCTCCTGACCTGCTGGTAGCATGTAGGAAGCTCGTTGAGTGGCATGGGGCTCGCGACAACCACGAGGTTCTTCTCAAGGCCGATGACCAGAATCATGAGATCAGGGTCGCAATGATAGCCATCGCCAAGGCAGAGGGCCGGTCATGACCGAACGCGAACAGATATCGCATCTCCGCATGGGTCTCTCGACGGCCATCGGATACCTCTCGCACTTCAAGGATGACGCCGAGGGAGGCATCATTTCCTTCCCCGATACCATTCAGAAGGCCATGGATGACCTGCAGGGCGTCCTAAACGGTGGTCGCGCTGGTGACATGTTCCGCGCCTCGATCGATGCAGGGAGGGCGGCGTGAGCAAGCAGACGCGCAAAATCTACTGCTGCGGCTGCAATGCAGACGTTACGGCTCGCCTCACGACCGGCGCAGAGGTCTATTCGCACCGCAAAGACCTTCACACCCTGCCGTTCTGGAAATGTGACACCTGCCGCAACTTCGTCGGCTGCCATCACAAGACCAAGCATCGGACCAATCCGCTCGGCTGCATCCCGACCCCTGAGATCAAGGCCGCTCGTCAGGAGATCCACAAGCTCATCGATCCGATCTGGAAATCCGGTCGGGTTGGGCGGAGCGAGCTCTACGGGATGATCGCCCACGTCATGGGCGTCGAGCGCTACCACACCGCCGAGATCAAAAGCATCGAACAGGCTCGCGAGGTCTATCGCGTCGCCAGGGACATTGGAGCCTCGCTATGACCGATATCCAGATCCGCCTCGCCGACATCAACCGCCGCGCCGCCGAGGCTCAAGCCCAGCGCGACCGGCAGTTCTTCACCATCATCGGCATCCACATGCTCGTCATCGTCGGGGCTCTCTTCCTCTTCGTCTCGATCCCGATGGGCCGTGCCGCCTCTCATCAACAATTCCTCGCTGAACAGGAGACCACTCACCATGGTTAAGAATGCTGGCGTTTCCGCGCTCCAAATGCTCGACCGTTGGTCCTGGTGGAGAAAGGCGCTTCAAGATCCCTCGCAGATCGGGAAGACGCTGATCATCCACCCTGACGTTGCTGAGCTTGGCTACTACCGCACCAAGTCCAAGACCGGCCCTTGGGAGCCTGTCGGCATCTGGCTCGATGACGATCACCAGATGATCGCGTACCGCGGCGAGCGGCAGGTTCGACCGGAAGAGATCTTCTCGTGGTGCTGCAAGTATCCGGTCACCTATGAGGCTTACACCGAAGCGCGTGCTGGCAACGGCTGGCCGGATGACGATGCTGTCGTCTCCGCGCAGATCTCGGCACCGGCGCCGGCACCTGTGGCCGAGCCGACCGTCGGCGACAATTCCGGCGAGGCATCGGCAACCGAAACGATCGCCGATCAGATCGAAGCCGCGCTCAAGGGCATGAAGGCTTACGAGACGATCACCGACGACAAGACGGCCGGAAAGGCTCTGTCGCTCCGCAATCGCCTGAACGAGCTTTCCCGCGATGCCGACAAGATCCGCACCCGCGAAAAGGAACCGCACCTCGAAGCCGGTAAAGCCGTCGATGCCAAGTGGCAGCCGCTGGTGAAGAAGGCAAAGGCCGGCGCGGACACGGTGCGCGATGCAATCGGCGCATGGGAAACGGTCAAGCTGCAGCGCCGCCGTGCCGAGGAGAAGCGGATCGAGGACGAGCGCCGCGCCGAAGAGGCCCGCCTCGCCGCTCAGCGCCCCGCCGACGCGCCCGATGGCGACACTGCTGTCATGGAAGCCCCGAAGGTCGAAGTGCAGCCTGACGTCGCTCCCAGCACGGTTCGCGCCTCCTACGGCAAGGCGGCCAGTGTCTCGGCGAAGACCATCGTCGACGAGGTCAAGGATTGGTCGGCCCTCGCTGTCTACATGTCCAGCCACAAGGAAGCTCAGGAGCTTCTCGTTCGGCTTGCCCAGCGCGCGATCGATGCCGGCCGTACGGTGCCGGGGATCACGACCAAAGAAGTCGCGGCGGTGCGCTGATGCTTGCCCGGCTCGTCATCCTCATCACCGCTCCATTCGTTCTCGGCTTCACGTTCATCGCGGGTGTCGTCTCCGGCGTCCGTATGGCCTGGTTGGACTGCTGCGTCGAGGTTGAGAGCATCCGCCCCTACTGGAAAGCAAAATCCCTCAGAAAGGTACCCGGCAATGAATGATCTGCTCACCCCCGCCCGCCTCGTCGCCGCCATCAAGTTCAAGTGGCAGAAGGACGAGAAGACCTATGACTATTTCGTTCCGACCCGCTTGGAGCTGAAGGCTGGCGACAAGGTCATAGTCGAAACCCGCCGCGGCGAGACCGAAGTCACCGTCGTCGAGATCAAGACGGAGTCCGACATGGCCGAGAAGGAAGTGCTGCGCCTGGCGCCGGCCGCCGAGGAAGCCGCCCCTGCAGCTCAGTCTGAGGAGTGGAATTTCTGATGAACGCTGTAGCCCAGATCCAGCCCTCTCGCCTTCCTATCGCTCCGGCGATCGCCAAGGAATTCGATATCCAGCCGACCGAATGGCGCGTCCTCGTCGATCAGATCTTCCCGTCTGCGAAGTCGGTCGAATCCGTGATGATGGCGCTCGCCTATTGCCGCAAGCGCAATCTCGATATCTTCAAGAAGCCGGTCCATATCGTTCCGATGTGGTCTAGCGCCAAGCGCCAGATGGTCGAGACCGTTTGGCCGGGTATCGCCGAGATCCGCACCACAGCCAGCCGCACCGGCCAGTATGCTGGCATCGATGCGGTCGAATTCGGCCCAGTGGTCGAGCGCAGCTTCACCGGCCAGACCGGCGGCAACAATTCGGAGACGATCACGAAGAAGGTTCGCTACCCGGAATGGGCAAGCGTTGTCGTCTATCGCCTCGTGGCCGGCGTCCGCTGCGCCTACCATGCGAAGGTTTACTGGGAAGAGACCTACGCCACTATGGGCAAGTCCGACGTCCCGAACGAGATGTGGGGCAAGCGCCCGCGCGGTCAGCTCGACAAGTGCGTTGAAGCTGCTGCGCTGCGCAAGGCCTTCCCTGAAGAACTCGGCAACATCTATGCCGCCGAGGAAATGGAAGGCCGCGAGATCGGCGACGGCGCCGCAGTAGACAGCGCGGCATCGAGACAGCCTCCGAAGCCGCCAGCACCTCCGGCTCCTCCTGCCGAAGACGAAACCGTCATCGAGGACGCAAAGATCGTCGAGCACGACGAGAACGAGCAGCACGGCGCGACCGCTGAAGAGCCGATCGACGACAACACCTTTTTTGAGCAGCTCGAGGAGGCGCTTTCCGTCGTCTCCGACATGGCCTCGCTCGAAGAGGTTTGGTCTGAAGCCGATCCGATGGCTCGCTTCGAAGGCAAGCCAGGCGGAGAAACCAACCAGGGCATCGCCAAGGCGATCCGCAAGCGCGCTGAGAAGCGCATCGGCGGTGCTGCATGAGGGAGATACCTACGAAAAAGGTCCGCGGCGTTTACGGCCCTGAACCTCTGCGCTCCGGCGAATTGCCGATCGCACATGTAATCGGCTTCGATGGTGTGACCAGCATCACCGAATTTGACGAAAACTTCGGCACCTATGGCATCCGCTGGTTTTGCGTCTGGAAGGGAGAACTCGAACTCTGCCGGGTCAACGCGCTTCATATCGCTCAGGTAGATTTTGAGGGGAGCGAAGCATGACCAAGCACACCCCCGGTCCTTGGAAGTTCAAGACGGCTGCCAACGGCGACAACGGCATCAGTGCCTATGATACGGGCATCTTCGCAGAAGCCTTTGCCGACATCAGGCACGCCGGCGAGAACAATCGCGACGAGGCACTGGCGAACGCTCGCGTGATCGCGGCCGCTCCTGATCTCCTGCTGAAGGGCAAGCATCTCGCCGTCAAGCTCGCTGAGGTCTACCGAGCCGCCGGCCAGAGCCCGAAGGATTGCCAGGCAATCCGAGAATGGATGGAAGCCGTCGCCAAGGCGGAGGGTCAGTCATGCCCATAAACGCAACCGAATATCTGCGCGACCTCGCAACACGCATTCGCAAGGTTCCTGTCTGCCACGGTGTGGACGGATACGACATCGATGCGCTGCGGGAAGTGTCACAGGGAATCGCCGAGCTTGAAAAGGCGAACGTCGCTTACGTCGATGCCAACACCGGCCTGATCCGTGAGGTCGCAAAGCTTCGCGCCGCCCTCTCCCAGATAGCGACCACCGAAGAATATCGCGGCCTCACGGCTGACGAAGCCATGGCGGTTGCGCAAGCTGCCTTGAAAGGAACCGCCGCATGACCAAGTCTGATTTCCCAGCGCTGCGCATGACGATCGACGGCGGCCGGCTCATCCCGGCTGGTCCGTTCGACGCCGAGCGTGTCAACAGCTATCGCCGCGGCACTGTCGTCTATGTCCGTTTCACCGAAGAGAAGGACCGCATTCTCGTCAAGAAGTGGTTCGCCATCATCGGCCTCGTGCTGAAGCAGTGCCAGACACCGTGGAAGAACCGCGACGAAGCCCACGAGGCTATCAAGCTCGCCCTGGGCATCGTCAATCTGTCTAAGACCGTCGGCGGTGACTTCATGTCGTATCCGAAGAGCCTGACCGAGCTTGACGATCCCGAGCTGCAGGAAGCGCTCGACCAGATGATCGACCTGCTCAGCGCCATGACCGGCGTTGACGTCGCCACGCTCCGCAAGGAGACGGCTCACATCAAGGAAGAGCCACACGATCCCGAAACCGGCGAGATCATCGAAGGCGAGATCTTGCCGCCCGAGACACACGAATCCGACGCTCCGCCCATGTCGTCGGATACCGCAGGCGCTGATGACACCACAGACGCGCCTGCCGAGGAGGCCGGAACTGTCCCTGATCCGGTCTCCTCTACCGATACCGTCGCCTCGTCCCCCGCCGAGGTGCCGGACAACGCCGGCGATCCTGAGACACCCCCATCGGGATCGCCGGTCGTTGAAACCGAACGAGAGATCCTGATCCGGTTCGCTGCTGATGTGTTGCCGATGGCCGCCGACACGACTGTCTCTCCAGGAGCCTTGAAGGCCATCGAGAAAGAGTGGGCGGCTCAGATCAAGGCAATGTCACCTGAGGGCATCGAGCGCGCCCGCGCAATCAGCGCTTCCATGCGGAATGTGGCAAACACGCCGTCGAAGCTGGGCGTCGTGCTGGAGCATTACGCCGAGGTCCTGGAAACGACGGTTGAGAAACTGCGAGGTGTCGCATGAGCCGCACCGAGTTCACCCGCGCCACTAAGCAAGCAGCCCTCACCCGCGCCGGCACCCGCTGCGAGGCATCAGGCCCTCGCTACGGCCTCGAAGAAGGCCAGCGCTGCAACTGCTCCCTCTCTCTTGGAGTGCAGTTCGATCATGATGTTCCTGATCAGCTCGGAGGCGACAACAGCCTCGAGAACTGCCGAGCAGTCTGCGTCCAGTGCCATAAGATTAAAACCCGTGGCGATATCCAGCAGATCAGGAAGTCGGATCGCCAACGGGATAAGGCCTCAGGGGTCATCCGCGCCGCGGGAAAGATCAAGTCGCAGGGCTTCCCCAAGCGCTCGAAGCCAGATCGCCCTAGCCGCCAACCTTTGCCACCCGCCCAGCTTTACGCGCCGATACAGGAGACGAGACGATGAGCGAAGAGTTGAAGCCTTGCCCGTTTTGCGGGACATCGGACTCGTTTGTCGAACGAGCTGATTTCAGTTCGGCCTACGTCTTCTGCAATCACTGCTCTGCTAAGGGGCCAACCGAGTGCCAGGAGAGTGACGAGGAAGAAATTCCCGGCGCCGATGCCGCGGCTCGAGCATGGAACAAACGCGCCAGCCAGCAACCGTCAAAAGAAAATTCTAAGCTCTCTCCATCTGATTTCGGTCTTGGTCTTTCTCCGCAAGAGCGAGACGTGGCCATTGCCGAAGGGAGGTGGAAGCCTTGATTCGGAAGCTCAGAGAAATCATCCGCCACAGGTTTTGCGACCACAAATGGCGCCCCTCATTGTTCCAAGCGCTTGTCCCTGGCACGAGCTATTTCTGCTCAAAATGCGGTAGTTACAAGCAGTTCCCGTCCACTCCCCACCAGAAAGGCAAGTGATATGAGCGAGGCAATCAGCCGCGAGCTTCTCGGCAAGATCGTGGACGAGGTTTTCGACAGGGCTATCGAGGACGCATCTGTCATCGAGGATATCTATGCTGCCATCAAGCGACATGAGGCCGCGGCGCCCTCTTCTAAACCGGTGGCGGCCCGTGAAGAGCTGAGCGATTTAATCGCGGAAGCAATAACGGCTCATTGGGGTGAGAGATGCACCGACATTAATGCCGAGTGCGTTGTCTGCCAGGTATGGGCGGAGTTCGATCGGCGGTCCCCACCGCCCCATGCTAAAATGGCTGGGGCTCTCCGCCTCGCCCGCGAGTGGCTTCCATCCGTAGAAGCTCACATCTACGACAGCGAGAAGTTCAAGATCGATCTTGCGACGATCGATGCCGTTCTGGCAGGTGAGACAGCTCGCGCAGAGCTTTCGGTTGGGGGTGCACCGACCCACCGCCACAAGAAGCGCGGCATCACCTACGTGCTGATTGGCATCGGCAAAATGCAGGCCGAGAAGTGGGGAAAATACTTCGAAGGCGTTGGATATTCGTCGGTCGATATGCGCGAGGTCGCGATCTACCGCTCCACCGACGACGGCTCTTTGTGGGTTCGCCCTCGCGAGGAGTTCGAAGACGGTCGCTTCGAGGCCATCAGTGCTTCGGGGGTGGAGAATGGGTGACCGCAACGATCACATGTTCTCCCCGGCAAAGGCCGCGAGGCTCAATCTCATCAACCGACTGAGCGCAGAGGACGAGGCCGCAGCGGTCTTGGACCGTGAGAAGTTTGCCGCGCAGAAACAGGCGCTGGTCGCTGAAGCTTATCGCCAGATGCCGTCCGACATGCGCCAGCGGGCAAAGGAATGGGGCGTGTCCGCGCTCATGGAAGCCGTGTGGCTGAATGGATGGGATTGCGGCTATCGGCAGTCAACCCGCGATGCCGCCGGCATCAGCGACCCACCAGCGCCCTCGCAGAGGGAGGGCAGCTAATGACCGACCAAATCCCCTATTGGCCGGCGGCCATGGACCAGAAATCGGCGGCGGCATATTGCGGCGTCTGTGTCGAGACCTTCAAAAAGGTTTGCCCGGTTCGTCCACTGAAATTCACCCAATCCACAAGGGGCGAAAGATATTTGCGCCAGCGCCTCGACGAATGGCTGGTATCGATCGACCCGAACAAGCAGGATGCCGCGCCTAAGCGCAAGTTCGGGGATCGGCTATATGGTGGTGAAGGTGAAGCTAGAAGGGCTTAACATCATCAAGGCCCGCGGGAAGTGGTATGTCTACGTCCGCGAGACCAAGGAAAAGCTGCTCGGCAGCTTCGAGGGGACGCGCGACGATCTCGACAAGCGCATGGCAATGCCCGACTTCCTCGCCAAGTACAATGCTCGGCGCGTCCTCGCCCAGAAGCGAACCTACGAGGATGGTACGCTTGGCGCCCTCGTCTACTGGTTCGAGAATGATTGTTCGAAGTATCAGACGCTCTCGAAGGCCACCCAGGACGATTACACCAAGGCTTTTACATACCTTCGGCCTGAGTTCGATTACGTCCTTTCGGACATCACCCAAGCAGATATCTACGACCTGCGCGACCAATGCGCCAAAGTGAAGAAAGGCCGGTTCGCTGACAAGATGGTAGCCGCCCTGTCTTCCATGTTCGGGCAGGCGGTGAAGCGGCGGAAGATGGCCACGAACCCCGCCCTCGGCTTGGATAAGGCCCACAGCGCCGATCCGAATGCAAATAGAGAATGGTTGCCCTGGGAATGGGCGTTTGTGCGCGACAACGCACCGGCCTACCTGCTCACGCCGATGATCATCGCCAGGCACGCCGGCTATCGCGGGCAGACGCTGGTCAAGCTCGGGTGGAAAGACATCGCCCCTCACCCAATCCATGGCTGGAACTGCTTTCGCAAGGTGACGAAAAAGAACCAAGAGAACACAATGGTTCCCGTCGTCTCCGAACTGCAGGAATATCTCGACAAGCTCGACAAGACCGCGCTGATGATCTGCACCAAGCTGGACGGCACGCCGTGGGATGACGAGAAGCAGATGCAGACGGCGGTAAGCCACTATCTGCGAGATCTTGAAGCGGAGGGGATGATTGGCGCTGGAACCACTCTGCACGGGCTCAGGACGAGCTATGCTGCCGATCTGGCGAGGAGTGGTGCGGACACCGGAGACGTTGCCGCCGCGCTTGGCGACAAGTCAGAGCGCATGGGCGCTCATTATACTCGGCACGTTGAGGCCGAGGCAAAAGTAATCAGGGCATTCGAGAGCAAAAAGAAGCGCTGAAATGTTTTGCAAATCTCATTTTGTTCCGTCGTTTTCCATCGAAAAACGGACGATGTTTTGCAGCCAGAAGGCCTTGGAACACGGGGTTTCTAAGTGATTTTAAGTCCCTTGCGTCTACCAGTTTCGCCACGCCCGCAATAGCACCCTCAATCAACGACTGCGGCGATTCAGTCAAGTGCATCCGGTATCGTACAAAGTGCAACGTGATGCGATTCGGCCACGGTCGGAAAACATATTACGGAGTCATTAACAAGCATCTTTTTTGCAATGTTAGAATGTGATTGTATGCCTGTGTCAGTAAAGACACGGCTTCTGGTCGTGTATTTGTAAAGCTTGTCTTGTGGTGGGAGTAAGACGATGGTTTACGATTGGGATGGCGCCCGCACACGGCGCCTGAGACTGGTTAGAACAAGCACGGCATTCTTGATTGGACTTGCGGTATTTGGGGTACCGCTCTTCGTTTATACAGCCAAGTTTCATGGACTATACGGCTGAACGAACGTAAGGCCCGCAGTCGACGACTACCGATACAGTGCTTCGGCGTTTCGACGCCACACATGAAAAGGCGCGGCCCGAGGCCGCGCCTTCACTGTTTTGACACGCCCCTTGGCTCAGGCGAGCTTTGCTGCGAGCTTGGCGACATGCGCGCCCTGGAACTTGGCGGCGTCGAGCTCGATGGCAGAAGGCTGGCGCGAACCGTCGCCATCGGTAATCGTGGATGCACCATAAGGCGAGCCGCCCTTGATCTCGTCCACGCCCATCTGGCCCTGGAAGGCATAGGGAAGTCCGGCGACGACCATGCCCTGGTGGAGGAAGGTCGGGATGAAGCCGAGGATGGTGGATTCCTGGCCGCCGTGCTGCGTGGCGGACGAGGTGAAAACCGAGCCGACCTTGCCGACCAGCTTGCCGGCAAACCACAGGCCACCCGTCTGGTCCCAGAAGTTGCGCATCTGCGACGCAACCGTGCCGAAGCGGGTGCCGGCGCCGACGATGATCGCATCGTATTCGGCCAACTCGTCCACGGTGGCGATCGGTGCCTGCTGATCAAGCTTGAAATGCGATGCCTTGGCGACTTCTTCCGGTACCAGCTCCGGTACGCGCTTGACGGTCACCTCGGCGCCTGTGGATTTCGCGCCCTCGGCAACGGCGTATGCCATCGTCTCGATGTGGCCGTACGACGAATAGTAAAGAACCAGAACCTTAGCCATCTTGGACGTTTCCTCTTTCTGGGTTGCGGCGGGTGCTGCGCTCGGTGCACCGACCAAAATCCGTTTGATGAATTCGCGTATCATAAAGAATGCCTCGCAACGCATCGTGCGTCTGCCAAATAGCTAGCGCATGCACTGGGTGACGGCCAGCCACGCCGCGAGAGACGGACTGTTCAATCTTATCGCACGTTTTTGCCTTGCGTTCACATTTCCGTATTGGTGGGCACGGGCTTCCCGTCCGCTCTATTTGGTATAAGCTCGACACCAAAGACTGAGTGAAGACAGAGACCTAACATGACCCAACAGATTGTGACCGCAGCCATTCTGGCAATCGGCGACGAGCTTTTATCCGGCCGCACCAAGGACAAGAACATCGGCCATCTCGCCGATATGCTGCTGCTTGCAGGCATCGACCTCAAGGAAGTCCGCATCGTCGCGGACGAAGAGGACGCGATCGTCGAGGCGCTGAACGCGCTGAGGACGAAATACGACTATGTCTTCACCTCGGGCGGCATTGGGCCGACCCATGACGACATCACGGCCGACGCCGTCTCCAAGGCCTTCGGCGTTGCCTGCCATCACGACGAGAAGGCAATGGCGCTGCTTGGCGATATGTACAAGCGCCGCGAGATGGAGTTCACCGAGGCCCGCCAGCGGATGGCTCGCATGCCTGTCGGCGCGACGCACATTCCCAACCCGGTCTCCACGGCGCCCGGTTTCAATATCGGCAACGTCTATGTCATGGCCGGCGTGCCGCAGGTGTTTCAGGCGATGGTCGACGCGGTTATCCCGACGCTCAGAACCGGAACGCCGGTGCTGTCGCTGGCGATCTCGTGCCCTTATGGCGAAGGCGATATCGGCACGCCGCTCGCCGCGATCCAGAAGGCGCATCAGGAAACCAGCATCGGCTCCTATCCGCGCTATGTCGGCCAGAAATTCTCGACCGAGATCGTTGTTCGTGGTCGCTCGCAGGCCGTGATCGATGCCGCC
Source organism: Hyphomicrobiales bacterium (assembly GCA_900465665.1). Lineage (GTDB taxonomy): Bacteria > Pseudomonadota > Alphaproteobacteria > Rhizobiales > Rhizobiaceae > Rhizobium. The sequence continues at coordinate 61,370 of UBJO01000030.1, read as the reverse complement.
GGCGCGGATGTCTCGGCGATGATCGAAGGCATTCGCCGCGAGCGGACTGTCCTGGAAAACCCATCAGCGGAGGCCTAATTTCTTTCTAGAGCCGGCCTGCGGGACTTGATCTCGGTCAAGGAAACAAATGCCGGCCAAGCGCATTGCTTCTCTTACGGACTTTTTCATCCGAGCAAGGAGATACCCATGTCTTACAAAACCATTCTTGCGATTCTCGATACTTCAGACAATTGCACCGCAGTCGCCGATCTGGCCTTCGCACTGGCTGCGGAACACGGTGCCCATGTGATCGGGCTTCATGCGGAAACGATCGCCGTCGTGCCGCTCGTGGCGCCGATGGAGATTCCCGATCCTGTCGCTGTGCAGGCGCTGCAGGACATGGCGCATAGCGAAAGGGTCAAGATCGAGACGATCGTTCGCCGCAAGGCGGAAGTGGAAGGCGTGTCGTTCGAGTGGCGCAGCTTCGCCTCCTCGACCGGCTACGGCTCGGCGCCGTTGATCGAGAGCGCGCGCAGCGCCGATCTCTTGATCGCCTCGCAGGCCGATCCGGCACGGCCGTCGGACAGTCATGTCGATGTCGATAACTTCCTGCTCGAAAGCGGACGGCCGGTTCTGATGATCCCCTTCATCATTCGCCAGCCGAAGCCGATCAAGCGGGTGCTGGTCGCCTGGAACGGCTCCAAGGAAGCGGCGCGCGCCACATTCGACGCCCTGCCCTTCCTGAAGGCTGCCGACGAGGTTGAGATCTTCTCCGTCGACCCGGTCGACAACGCGCTGCAATCGGCGGCAGTCGCGGGTGCGGAAATCGCCGCGACACTTGCCCGCCACGGCGTCAACGTCACGCTTGCAACGGCGACGACCACGGACAAGAGCACGTCGGCCGTTATCGAGAACCGGTTGTCCGACAGCAGCATCGATCTGTTGGTGATGGGCGCCTACACACATTCGAGGCTCTGGCAGATGATCTTCGGCGGCACGACGAAGACGCTCCTGCACTCCATGACGGCGATGACGCTGCTTTCGCGTTAGCGGGCCACGATCAGCGGGGGCTTGCGTTTTGCAGCCAAATTCCGCTAATTGCCACGACCGACGACGAGCTCCGGCTTCGGTCCTTCCATCGCGCAGTCTCGGCTGCGCGATTTGCGTTTGACCCAAGTGAACGGAAGAGCGTCCGGCCGCCGGCAAACGGCGTGTCATCATTCATGCCTCGGAGCGAGCCCATGTCCCTTCCCGATAAAGCCTTTCCCGTTTCCTGGGATCAATTTCACCGCGACGCACGCGCGCTTGCCTGGCGCCTTGCCGGCCTCAACCGCGAGTTCAAGGCGATCGTCTGCATCACCCGTGGCGGCCTCGTGCCGGCTGCCATCATTTCGCGCGAGCTCAACATCCGCCTGATCGAAACGGTCTGCGTCGCGTCCTACCACGACTATGTGAACCAGGGCGAGATGATGCTCCTCAAGGGCATCGCGGCCGAACTGCTTGAAGATGGCGGCGAAAGCGTGCTCGTCGTCGACGATCTGACGGATACCGGCAAGACAGCCTCCGAAGTCCGCACGCTGCTTCCGAAGGCGCACTTCGCCTGCGTCTACGCAAAACCACAGGGTGTGCCTGTCATCGACACCTTCGTCACGGAGGTGAGCCAGGACACCTGGATCTACTTCCCGTGGGATATGGGTTTCACCTATCAGGAACCGATCTCCAAGGGCAGCAAGGGCTGATTTTCCAGGCTCTTGGCAGACAGAGACAGAAGCAACTTTAAATTGCTCCAATCTTTGTTTACTAACATAACCAAATTTGCTGTCCGCCCCTCGCCGTCCGCCGTATGATCATATGGCATCAGGCGGCAAGGGCGCGGCAGGGTGTTTGGGTAGAGGGCGGTCGCTAGCGCGACACTGGAACGACCATGCAGCGTTGGCGGTTTATCGGCTTGATCGCGGCCTTCGGGCTGTGTTTGAACGTGCTTCCGCGCGCGGTCTCAGCCGAACCCGCCTATATCTCCGTCGTGCGCGAATATGTGGATACGCTCGTCAAGCCGATGATCAACAAGCCGAACGTTCTGGCCGCGATCAAGGCGCAGAACAGGAAGTTCGGCGATATCAGCCCGATGGATATCCAGGTGCTCGACAACAGCTACCGCTCGGAGATCAAGAGCGGGCAATGGCAGATGGTCACCCGCCTCCTCAACAATCCGGTCTCGCGATACCTCAAAGCCAAGCAGGATGATTCGCAAGGAACGATTGTGGAAATATTCGTGACCGACCGGAACGGACTGAATGTCGCGCAGAGCGTGCCCACCAACGACTACTGGCAGGGCGACGAAAACAAGTTCCTGAAGACCTTTGCCCGGGACTCCGACGAGGTCTTCATCGATCGCGCCAGCCGCGATGATGCCACGCAATTGCTGGAAGCGCAGGCAAGTTTCACGGTTCGCGACGAGAGTGGACAGGCGATCGGAAGCGCTACGGTGACCATCGCCATCGACGCACTTTAGCGCCTTGTTCGGCCTTGCGAATCACAACGCTCATTTGCGCTCGAAAAGCCACCGCCAAATGACAAAATATGGCAAAATTAATCCGGCTTTGGCATTTCTCTTGCGCATCCCTTAGCAAGCCATTGAAATTCTTGCCCAACTGGTTTTTCCCCAGTCTCCACAGGCCACTCCACAATATCTTGTGGTGAACACTTCGTTAAGAACAAGCCCTTGACGGAATCGCCTGTTTTCAACTTAATGAACTTCGATGTTGCGGCGGCAGCTGAACCGGACATTACGAGGCCGGTTCTCACCAGAAATCGAGCATTGAATCAGGGCGTTGATCCATGAGGGGTGAGCCGCCATGAGTATGTTCTGCGCGATTTTTGCCGCCTGAAAAAGCGACATCCGGGGCTGGCGGAAAAAGGCTGTTAATACTATATTTAGTGATTGCAGCCACCATCACCACAAGATACAGGATGACCCATCTCCGGATGACACTCCTGTGACGATACGGAAACGAGAACTGGCTGCGCTCCTTACGGCGCCGCCGGAGGTGGAAACTTGCGCCTTGGTCAACGGGGACGGGGCGCGCGAGCTAGAGGTTAAGGCAAATGCGCATAGAACGCCGATTTACGAAGGCAGATCAGGGCGCTTACGCGGCTATCGAATTCCGCAAGGCAACCAGCGAGATCAAGAACCCTGACGGGTCGATCGTATTCCGCCTCGAGAACATCGATGTTCCCGCGCAGTTTTCGCAGGTCGCGGCCGACATTCTGGCGCAGAAGTATTTCCGCAAGGCCGGCGTCCCTGCCCGCCTCAAGAAGGTCGAGGAAAACGACGTTCCTTCCTTCCTGTGGCGCTCGGTTGCCGATGAGGCCGCTCTGAAGGACCTCCCGAAGGATCAGCAGTACGGTTCTGAAACCGATGCGCGCCAGGTCTTCGACCGTCTGGCCGGCACCTGGACCTACTGGGGCTGGAAGGGTGGCTATTTCTCTTCCGAAGAAGACGCGGCCGCCTTCCGCGACGAACTTGCATACATGCTCGCGACGCAGCGCGTCGCCCCGAACTCGCCGCAGTGGTTCAACACCGGCATGCACTGGGCCTACGGCATCGACGGCCCCGGCCAGGGCCACTTCTATGTGGACCCCTTCACCGGCAAGCTGACGAAGTCGAAGTCGGCCTATGAGCATCCGCAGCCGCACGCCTGCTTCATCCAGTCCGTCGAAGACGATCTGGTCAACGAAGGCGGCATCATGGACCTGTGGGTTCGCGAAGCCCGCCTCTTCAAGTACGGCTCCGGCACCGGCTCCAACTTCTCGTATCTGCGCGGCGAAGGCGAACGCCTTTCCGGCGGCGGCCGTTCCTCCGGCCTGATGAGCTTCCTGAAGATCGGCGACCGCGCTGCCGGCGCCATCAAGTCTGGCGGCACGACGCGTCGCGCGGCCAAGATGGTCGTGGTCGATATCGACCATCCGGATATCGAGGAATACATCAACTGGAAGGTCAAGGAAGAGCAGAAGGTTGCTGCCCTCGTGACCGGTTCCAAGATCGTCAATCGCCACCTGAAGGCGATCATGAAGGCCTGCGTCAATTGCGACGGCGACAATGACGATTGCTACGACCCGAACAAGAACCCTGCCCTGAAGCGCGAAGTGCGCGCTGCCAAGAAGGATCAGGTTCCGGAAAACTACATCGGCCGCGTCATCCAGTTTGCTCGCCAGGGCTACAAGGACCTGGAGTTCAAGACCTACGACACCGACTGGGATTCGGAAGCCTACCTCACGGTTTCGGGCCAGAACTCCAACAACTCGGTCTCCATCAAGGACGACTTCCTGCGCGCTGTCGAAAACGATGGTGACTGGAACCTGACCGCCCGCAAGGACGGCAAGGTCATGAAGACGCTGAAGGCACGCGACCTGTGGGAATCGATCTCCTACGCCGCATGGGCATCGGCCGATCCGGGCCTGCACTTCAACACGACGATGAACGACTGGCACACCAGCCCGGCTGCCGGCCCGATCCGTGCATCCAACCCGTGCTCGGAATACATGTTCCTCGACGACACGGCCTGCAACCTTGCCTCGCTGAACCTCATCCAGTTCAAGGATGCGGCCACCAAGCGCATCAACATCGCTGATTACGAACACGCCGTTCGCCTTTGGACGGTCGTGCTTGAAGTCTCCGTGATGATGGCACAGTTCCCGTCGAAGCAGATCGCCGAGCGCTCCTACGAATACCGCACGATCGGCCTCGGCTACGCCAACATCGGCGGCCTGCTGATGTCTTCGGGCATTCCCTACGACAGCGACGAAGCCCGCGCCATCGCAGGCTCGCTGACCGCGATCATGACCGGTATCTCCTACGCCACTTCGGCCGAGATCTCGTCTGAACTCGGACCTTTCCCGATGTTCAAGCCGAACCGCGAAGCCATGCTGCGGGTCATCCGCAACCATCGCCGCGCCGCTTACGGCGAGACGTCGGGCTATGAAGGCCTTTCGATCAACCCGGTCGCGCTGATCCACTCCGAGAACCCGGACCAGGATCTGGCGGCTCACGCGAAGAGCGCCTGGGACAAGGCTCTCGAACTCGGCGAAAAGCACGGCTACCGCAACGCCCAGGCAACCGTCATCGCGCCGACAGGCACGATCGGCCTCGTCATGGATTGCGACACGACCGGTATCGAGCCTGACTTCGCACTGGTGAAATTCAAGAAGCTCGCCGGCGGCGGCTACTTCAAGATCATCAACCGTGCCGTTCCGGAAGCTCTGCGCACGCTCGGCTACTCCGAGAGCCAGATCGCCGAGATCGAAGCTTACGCTGTCGGCCACGGCAACCTGAACCAGGCGCCGGCGATCAACCCCGGCTCGCTGAAGGCCAAGGGCTTCACCGACGAGAAGATCGAAGCGCTGAACGGCGCGCTGAAGTCGGCCTTCGACATCAAGTTCGTCTTCAACCAGTGGACGCTCGGCACCGACTTCCTGAAGGGCACGCTGAAGGTTTCCGACGAACAGCTCGGCGACATGGGCTTCAACCTGCTTGAGCACATCGGCTTCTCGAAGAAGGACATCGAGGCTGCCAATGTTCACGTCTGCGGCGCGATGACGCTGGAAGGCGCACCGTTCCTGAAGAACGAGCACCTCGCCGTCTTCGATTGCGCCAATCCGTGCGGCAAGATCGGCAAGCGTTACCTCTCGGTCGACAGCCACATCCGCATGATGGCTGCCGCCCAGCCGTTCATCTCGGGTGCGATCTCCAAGACGATCAACATGCCGAACGACGCGACGGTCGAGGATTGCAAGAGCGCCTACATGCTCTCCTGGAAGCTCGGCCTGAAGGCAAACGCTCTCTACCGCGACGGCTCCAAGCTGTCGCAGCCGCTGAACGCCTCGCTGATCGAAGACGAAAGCGATGAGGACGCACTGGACGATCTGCTGCAGCAGCCGGTCGCCGCCCAGGCCGTCACCATCACCGAGAAGATCATCGAGCGTGTGGTAGAGCGCGTGACCCGCGAACGCGAGAAGCTGCCGAACCGCCGCCAGGGCTACACCCAGAAGGCCGCCGTCGGCGGACACAAGGTGTACCTGCGCACCGGCGAATTCGGTGACGGTCGCCTCGGCGAGATCTTTATCGACATGCACAAGGAAGGCGCCGCCTTCCGTGCGATGATGAACAACTTCGCCATCGCCATATCGCTGGGTCTGCAGTACGGCGTGCCGCTCGAGGAATATGTGGAGGCCTTCACCTTCACCAAGTTCGAGCCGGCAGGTATGGTCATCGGCAACGACGCGATCAAGAACGCCACGTCGATCCTCGACTACGTGTTCCGCGAACTGGCCGTCTCCTACCTCGGCCGCCACGATCTGGCGCATGTCGATACGTCGGACTTCTCGAACACGGCACTCGGCAAGGGCATCCAGGAAGGCAAGACGAACCTCGTCTCGACCGGCTGGACCCGCGGCTACAAGCCGACGATCGTTTCGAACAGCGAGCGTCAGGCCTCCGGCGAGCCCAAGGGCTCGGCAACGGCCGCCCCTGCCCGCGCCTCGTCCGGTGCGACGGTAACGTCCTTCGCTGGCGCTGCCGCCCGCAAGATCGAGCCGACGACCGCCATCTCGACCTCCGAAATCGTCGCCTTCAAGCGCGATTACGAAGAGCGCGCCAAGGAATTGGCCGAAGAGATCGCCGAGGAAGTGCTGGAAGAAGTCACGACCGAAAACCAGCAGCAGGCGACCGCGCTGTTCTCCGACAAGGCCGCGGCTGACGCCGCATCGGCCAAGACGGAAGCCAAGAAGATCGAATCCGAGCGCCGCGCCCGGTCGATCATGCAGGGCTACACCGGCAACATTTGCTCGGAGTGCCAGAACTTCACGATGGTGCGCAACGGCACCTGCGAGAAGTGCGACACTTGCGGCGCGACCAGCGGCTGCAGCTGATCGGCTTAGAGAACGCCAATTAAAAAAGGCCGTCCGCTTATCCAGCGGGCGGCCTTTTCCGTTGTAGGCAGGGCGCAAATTATCGATGCGCATCCACGCCCGTCGTGTGCAGCCTGTTCCTCACGTGGTGGACGCCATCGACAGAGGATGCTGCGAGTTCGACCTTCCGGGCGATACCAATCGTTTCGACAGAGCCTTCGACCGTGACGACATGGCCGTCGGCATGGACCTCGATGCTGTCGATGTCGACTTCGGGGACGTTCTCGATGTTTTCGGTGACCCGCGCTTCCAGATCGTCGCTGTCATCGCGATCGATCGTGTCGGCGCGCAGCGAATCCCTGAGCCGGTTTTCGTTGCCATCGCGGTCTATGCCGTCGACGCGGAAGCCTGGATTGTCGTTGCTGTCGAAATTGGCGGGCGTTTCACCATAGGCGCGATTTTCAGGCGCTGCCGACGCGGCGTCAGTTGTGTCCGCATAGGGCCAGCCGTCGTCGATATTGCGCTCTTCGAAATCGCGATAGTCCTCGCTGCGCGACAGCGGCTTCTTTCCATCATCGTTGATTGGCATCGATCTTCTCCTTCAGCGTGTTTCCAAACAACGCCCAAGGAGCCAGATGGTTCGCCACTTTTGGCAGCCGCCTCGCTGTCGACGCAACCAACCTCGCAGTCAGGCACGACCTTTGATTGCAGTCGGTTCGTGGAAACGTGCGAAGGAATGGCCTAGGCCTGATCTGTCAAAACAAAGGGAGAGAGACATGCCGAGTTGCAAGGCAAGCAATGGTGATACCTGGGAGATCTACCAGACGAATGGTCAGTGGCGCTGGCGGCGCACGGCGTCCAATGGTCGGATCGTCGGTTCATCGACGGAAGGCTATTCCAATCGAAGCGACTGCATCGCGAATGCGCAGCGCAACGGCATGACCTGTAATCCGGTCTGACGGTACTCAGCTTTTACGGAATTCGATGAAGGGCGCGGCTGCATTTTAAGGCGCGCGCCCTTTCGGCGTTACCGGACGGCTTTTTGCTCGACACCGGTAGCAGGCGCCGCCGACAACGGCACGTCATCGGCCACTTCCTGCGCGACGGCGGAGAGGTCGAGATTGCCCCAGATGGATTTTTCCTTGCTGCGATCGGTACGGCGGGATGTCTTGATTTCAACAACGAACGGCTTCGATTGAGCGCGCATGTGATTCCTACTGAAAAGCGTTGAACGAATCCATCAACGCAGCGAGCCTATGAAGCGTTCCCTCGCCGCGCAAGCGCATTCGGCGTCGCATCCCCGGACCTCGGCTGCCATATACAGCCTCAAGTCAGCCACGGGCAAAATTCACGCCCATGACGCGAGCCGATGAGGGCGCTGCTACCGTTTTTTCGTCGAGACGGGCAGCCATGCAAAATTGTTTCAGGAAAATCCTTGAAGGAACAATCAATGTCGACTAGGTAGCACGTCGCCGAACGTAATGGCGTCCCAGCTCAGGCTTCGACGGCGTTCAATCGGCCACCTTTTCCTACTCGTGTAGAGGCACCGGCGGCGGCCCCAGGTCGCTTATCGATCGTTTGATCGGCAGCCGGTTTGCAAACAAAATATCAGCGTGCGGATGGCACCTGGACAGCGGAACGGCCGATCAACATCGCTCGCTTCGACGGCTAGGGAGTCGCTGACGCCAAGGAATGAAAAAGACTGCGAATGACCATTAAAGAGCGTTTTCTGAAACAGCAGCATGCCTGGATGATCGGCGCATGCTACTCCCGCAAACACCCCGATTTTCATCGCTACGGCGGCGTCGATGTCGCCGTTTCGCCTCGCTGGAAAGAGTGTCTCGACACGTTCATGAACGACATGATCGACACCCTGCCCCGCAGCCTGTCCGAGCGCCGTTTGGCGCTGCGCAATCCGCGGCGGCCGTTCGAGCCCGGCAATGTCGAGTGGATCTTTGTCAGCAAGCATCGCGGTCTGCGCGCGCCTGACGGCACCCGGCCTGAACTGCCCGAGGCGCGTTTGCGCCGCGCTTGAACGCTTTCAAGCGACTGATTATCGCCGGCTGGCGGGGTTTTCTGGCCCTTCCAGCCGGCGAATTTGTTTTGGGCGCGTGTTAACGCCTGCCGCGCAGGCTCTTGGTCAGCACGATCAGAATAAGGCCGACGGCAACCGCAAGCGCGCCCCAGTAGATCCAGGGCGTCTGGTCGATCATGAAGCTTTCAGCCGGATACGGAAAATATCCGCTGCCCTGCCCCATCCAGATCAGACCGGCCAGGATCAACAAGCCTTCAAGGCCATAGACCAGCTTCACCATCACATCTTCCTCCACGGCGCCCTGCTCATGCCAGAGCGCGAGCCTCACGATTTCGGGAAATCGGCGCCGAGGCTGGTGTCCTTCCATTCCTCGATCAGCGCCAGGCGCTCCTTCAGCTTGGCCGTGACCGCGCCATAGCCGAATTCGCCAAGCACCAAGTGGCGCGGAGCATTCTCGATCTCGGTGATCTTGATGATCGCCTCGCCGGCGCGCACGGGATCTCCCGGCTGCTGGCCGCTGTATCCGGCCGTCTGGCGCATGCGTGCGGCAGCGGTCTCCGCGTAATCGGCGATCTTGCTTTCGGTCTGCCGCAGCGAACGGCCAGCCCAATCGGTGCGGAACGGACCGGGTTCGACGCAGGTGACCTTGATACCGAGCGGCGCGCCTTCGGCCGCAAGCGCATCCGACATACCCTCGACCGCGTGCTTGCTCGCCGAGTAGTAACCGGATGCCGGGAAGCCGATGAAGCCGGCCACCGAGGTGATGTTGATCACATGGCCGCGTCGGCGCGTGCGCATGCCGGGCAGAACGGCGCGGGTCATGGCGAAGAGGCCGAAGACATTGGCCTCGAACTGATCGCGGATCTCGCTATCGCTACCTTCCTCGATCGTCGACTGATAGCCATAGCCAGCATTGTTGACGAGGACGTCGATCCGTCCGAAGCGCTCCTCGGCGGCCTTTACGGCGGCGGTGATCTGCGCGGCATCGGTCACATCGAGATCCACGGCGAGCGCATTGTCCTCATGACCGGTCACGAGATCGGCAACGCGGGCCTTGTCGCGGGCGCTGACAACAGTCGGCCAACCACGGGCGATGGTGAGTTTCGCCAGTTCGCGGCCGAAGCCTGTCGAGCAACCGGTGATGAACCAGACGGGATTCTTATCTTGAGACATCGTGTTTTCCTGAAATGTTCGTCTGAAATTGAAAGCGCCCTTGGGTGTCCTTTGGTGTCCTTTGGGGATGTCGTTGGGCGCGTCTTGGGGGCACCTTCTGATCTAGGGTCGTTCGACTGTTTTTTCCAGAATTGGCGGGACGTTAAGGCCACTCGACGCAAAAAGGCCGCGCGCTCGCTTGAGCACGCGGCCGGATCGGACCAACTTCTTGTTGCGGCTTACTGCAGCGTGCGCGGCGGGAGGCCTGGGACCATGGTCGCGCCCTGCTGGACAGGAGCGACACCGGCGCCCGCGCCATCGAGGCCCGTAGCGACGACCGAGACGCGGAACTTGCCATCCAGATTGCGGTCGAAGATCGCACCGACGACGATATCTGCATCGTCCTGCACCTCGTCGCGGATACGGCTTGCGGCTTCATCCACCTCGAACAGCGTCATGTCGGAGCCGCCGGAGATCGAGATCAGCACGCCCTTGGCTCCGCGCATCGAGATGTCGTCGAGCAGCGGGTTGGCGATCGCGGCTTCCGCCGCCTTCATCGCGCGCTCTTCGCCCGATGCTTCGCCGGTGCCCATCATGGCGCGGCCCATGCCGCGCATGACCGACTTCACGTCGGCGAAATCGAGGTTGATGAGGCCTTCCTTGACGATCAGGTCGGTGATGCAGCCGACACCTGCGAACAGCACGCGGTCAGCGGTCATGAAGGCGTCGGCGAAGGTGGTCTTGGCGTCGGCGATGCGGAACAGGTTCTGGTTCGGGATGACGATCACGGTATCGGCAGCCTGGCGCAGCGCCTCGATGCCAGCGTCGGCCGTCTTCATGCGGCGGTTGCCTTCGAAGGTGAAGGGCTTGGTGACGACGCCGACCGTCAGGATGCCGGCGTTGCGGGCCGCCTGCGCGATCACGGGTGCGGCACCCGTGCCGGTGCCGCCGCCCATGCCGGCGGTGACGAAGCACATGTGCGAGCCGGCCAGGTGATCCATGATCTCGTCGATCGATTCTTCAGCGGCGGCGCGACCGATCTCGGGCAGCGAACCGGCGCCGAGGCCTTCGGTCACATGCGCGCCGAGCTGGATGCGTCGCGAGGCCTTCGAGGTCGCGAGCACTTGCGCATCGGTGTTTGCGGCAATGAATTCAACGCCTTCGAGGCTTTCCGCGATCATGTTGTTGATGGCGTTGCCGCCGCCACCACCAACGCCGATCACCGAAATTCTGGGCCGCATCTCGGAAATCCCGGGCTTGGCGTTCGTCATCGCAATCTCCTTCGTGCGCATTCTTTCGTGGGCTCCACCGCTTTATCGGGACCCGAATCGCGCATCAGCCTATGGGCGCAAGAAGGCAGAGGCGGGGCGAAAGAACAAGATGCAGGCTTTTCTAAAATTTATCCGGAACCTTTTTTGAGGTTGGCGCATTAGGTCGATTCAAGCCAGTCAAAATACCTTTTCAAATGAAAGCCCGCCTGCCCATAAAGAGAGGAGTACCGCGCAGATGCCTATGCTCGCTTCCAGCCAGTCGATAGCCCCTCCGAAAGACCATGTCGTGACCGCCCAGGAAGCGCTGGAGCCGCTCTTCCTGCAGATCGAGGCCGAGGCCGAGTTGCGGATGATTTCCGCTGCTCTGAAGGCCGGATGGTCGGCAGAGGACGCAGTGAGCGCGATCGACGAATTGCGTCGCAGCTAGTTGCTGCCGGGCGATCGCTGAACACCAAAAAATCATTCGCCTTCGAGGCCGGATAGCCTATCTCTACCGCTTTCAAGTGATTGCGGAGATAGGATTTCATGACCATCAAGACCATCTGCATTTTTGGCGCCGGCGCGCTGGGCGGGATGATCGCCACCAAGATCGCGCCGTCGTCGCTTGGAAGCGACGTCACGGTGTCGGTCATCGCGCGCGGAGCGCATCTCGATGCCATCCGCCGCGAGGGTCTGACGCTGCATGAAGCGGGTTCCGAAACGCCCCTCAATGTAAAGGTGGTGGCCACGGACAATCCCGCCGATCTTCCGCCGCAGGATCTGGTCATCACCGGGCTCAAGGGACATCAGCTCAGCGCTGCCGCCGAGGGGATGGCGAAGCTGTTGAAGGACGGCACGCGCGTTCTGATGATCCTCAACGGTATTCCGTGGTGGTACTTCCACCGCGACGACCATCCCGAATTCGCCGAACTGCAATTCGAGGAACTTGATGAAGGCGGTGCGCTCTGGAGACTTGTCGGCCCACACCGGGTCATCGGTTGCGTCGCGCATCAGGGCGCGGAAGTGAGCGAACCCGGTCATATCAAGCTCAGCAACAAGGGCCGCTTCATCCTGGGCGAGCCGTCGGGCGAAATCACGTCTGATCTCGAGGCCATCCAGGCTCTGCTGCAGAAGGCAGATCTCAACATCACGCTGTCACCGGAGATCCGCAACGACATCTGGAGCAAGCTGATGGGCAATGCTTCGTTCAACCCCATCAGCGCGCTGACGCGCTCCACCATGTCCGACCTCATGGCCGACGTCGCGGTCAGCGACCAGATCGGCAAGGTGATGAAGGAGGTCAAGGCGGTTGGCGAGGCGCTTGGGGCCAATGTCGGCATGTCCGTCGAAGAGCGGCTCGAACAGGCGAGCCAAATCGGCCCTGTCCGCACCTCGATGCTGCAGGACCTGCTTGCCGGAAAGGCACTCGAAATCACGCCGCTGGTCGGCATGGTCGTGGTTCTCGGGAGGCTCGCTTCGGTGCCGACACCGGTTTCGGAAACCTTGCTTGCAATGGTTTCGCAGCTCGATCGCGAGAACTGCAAGCCGGCCTAGACGGCCGACCTGCCCTTCACAATGCTTTTTCAAGGCGCTCAGAAAATCAGTCAGGAAACGCCTGCAGCGCCTTGAAATCAGCCCGCTTTGAGCCAGCCCGTCATGCGATCGACCGCTTCGGCGATCTCGGCTTCGGAGCCTGCGTAGGACATGCGCATGGCGCGGTGCCCTTCCAGCGGATCGAAGTCGAGGCCTGGTGTCGCGGCGACGTCAATCTCGGTCAGCATCCGCTTGGCGAATTCCATGCTGTCGTTGGTAAAGCGCGTCACATCCACATAAGCGTAGAAGGCACCATCCATCGGCGAGGCGATCGTAAGGCCCATGTCTGGGAGACGCCGCATCAGGAAATCGCGGTTGGCAGCGTAGCTTGCCCTGTAGACATCGAGCTCGGCGGAAGCGCCAAGCGCTGCGGTCGCGGCGATCTGCGACAGCTCCGGCGCGGAGATGTAGAGGCTCTGGGCGACCCGCTCGATCGGGCGCACGAGACGATCGGGCAGCACCATCCAGCCGATGCGCCAGCCGGTCATGCAATAATATTTCGAGAACGAATTGATGACGATCGCTTCGTCGGTCAGTTCGAGCGCGCTTGTCTCCTCGCCCGCGAAGATGAGCCCGTGATAGATCTCGTCGGAAATGAAAGCGATCGAGTTTGCCGAACAGTATTCCGCCAGCTCGGCAAGCGCCTCGCGGCCGGTCAAGGTGCCGGTCGGGTTTGCCGGGCTTGCGAGCAGAACGCCCTTCACGCGGACGCCGCTTTTCTTCTGGGCCGCCTCAATGCTTTGCGGCGTCAGCGTGAAATGCGTTTCGGCGGTGACGGGTACCTCGATGACCCGCAGGCCGAGCGCGCCGAGGATGTTGCGATATGCGGGATAGCCGGGCCTGGCGATCGCCACCGCATCACCGGCATCGAAGAGCGACAGGAATGCGAGGTTGAAGCCCGCGGAGGAGCCTGTCGTGATCGCGATGCGCGCCGGATCGATGTCCAGGCCGTGGCGCTCGCGGTAATTCGCTGCAAGCGCTTGCTTCAGGCTCACAGTACCCAGCGCATCGGTGTAGCCGATCCTGCCATCCTCCAGGGCTGCCTTCGCCGCATCAAGTGCGGCGCGAGGCGCCGGATGCGAGGGCTGGCCGACGGCCATTGATATTACTGGCCGGCCACTTGCGCGCCGCCGCGTCGCTTCCGCCAAAACATCCATTGCGTGAAACGGCTCGACTGCACTGCGCTTGGAAATGGAAAACAACTGCTCTGCTCTTTCGACTTCGATTTGCGGCCAGACAAATGCCGCATTAGTGAGATCTTCACAATCCCGCGACCAGATAACGAACACGAGAATTCCTGTTTCAATACGCCGGAATGCGCCGTATTTTTGTTGCTTCGCATTGCGTTCCGATCATGGGACTGTGATACCCGAAGCATTGAACGACCAAAATCACCTGCAAAGACGAGGATATCATGGCCATTCTCCCGAAAATCTTCACGGCGCTCGCGCTGACCGCCTCCGTAGTCTCCGCCCAGCCGGCCGCTGCGCTCGATGATGCGCAGAAGAAGGAGTTCGGCGAGTTCATCAAGCAGTATCTGATTGAGAACCCGGAGATCATGCTCGACGTGCAGGACGCCCTGCAGAAGAAGCAGGAGACTGCGCGCCTGGTGAAGGCCAATGCGACGATCTCGGAGAACAAGGCGACGATCTTCGATTCCAAATACGACATGACGATCGGCAACCCGAAGGGCGACGTCACGATCGTCGAGTTCTTCGACTACAACTGCGGTTACTGCCGCCACGCGCTTACCGACATGCAGACCATGCTGAAAAAGGACCCGAACGTCCGCTTCGTGCTCAAGGAATTCCCGATCCTCGGACCTGAATCGGTTGCCGCCCACAAGGTGTCGGACGCCTTCCGCAAGATCGCTCCGGAGAAGTACAGCAAGTTCCACGTAGCGCTTCTCGGCAGCGACGGACGCGCCGACGAGGCGAGCGCTATCGAAGCGGCTCAGTCTCTCGGTGTCAGCGAAAAGCAGATCCGGGCGGAGATGGCCAAGAGCCCGAGCGACGCCTCCGTGCAGGAAACCTACTCACTGGCGCAGAACCTCGGTATCACAGGCACGCCGTCCTATGTGATCGGCAACGAACTGGTGCAGGGCGCGGTCGGCTACGACGACCTCGAGACCAAGGTCAAGAACATGCGGACCTGCGGCAAGACCAGCTGCTGAGCCGGCCCCCATCAAATTGCCAAAATCCCGGTGCTTCAGCCATGTGGACAATGTGGCGCGATTCCTGATGCCTTGTCCAAAGGGCTTTCATTAAGCCTTTGGTGAGTCTATAGGTTGCCCTCGCACATTTGACGGAACACTCGATGACGCAAACCATTTTCGTCCTGAACGGGCCAAACCTGAACATGCTCGGCAAAAGAGAGCCCGGCATTTACGGCGGCAAGACGCTTCAGGACATCGAGGCGGACTGCAAGTCGGCCGGGCGAGAGCTTGGCGTCGATGTCGATTTCCGTCAAAGCAACCATGAAGGTCAGCTCGTCGACTGGCTGCACGAAGCCGGCGACAAGGCCATCGGCGTTGCGATCAACGCCGGCGCCTATACGCACACATCGGTTGCGCTACATGATGCGATCCGCGCCATTTCCATTCCCGTTGTAGAGCTCCATATCTCCAACGTGCATGCGCGGGAAGAATTTCGCCACAAGTCGATGATCGCGCCCGCTGCGAAGGGTGTCATCGCCGGCTTCGGACCATATAGCTACATTCTGGCGCTCCATGCGCTAAAGAACGTCACCGCATAAAAAGACAGGGCAAAACTCATGGCTGAAAAAAAGAACGGTATCGACCAGGCACTGATCCGCGATCTCGCGAACATCCTCAACGACACGGATCTGACCGAGATTGAAGTCGAGCAGGACGATCTGCGCATCCGCGTTTCGCGCGCCGGCAACACGCAGTATATCCAGGCGCCGATGGGTGCCCCTGCCTACGCCGCCGCTCCGGCAGCGATTGCAGCACCAGTCGCAGCAGCGCCTGCCGCTTCCGCCGCACCGGCCCGCAACCCGGCCAACACGGTTTCCGCTCCTATGGTCGGCACCGCCTACATGGCACCGGCTCCGGGCGCGCGCGCATTCATCGAAGTTGGCGCGACGGTCAAGGAAGGCCAGACGCTGCTCATCATCGAAGCGATGAAGACGATGAACCAGATCCCCGCCCCGAAGTCGGGCAAGGTCGTTGAAATTCTTGTCGAGGACGGCAGCCCCGTCGAATACGGCCAAGCTCTCGTGGTCGTCGAATAAGGCGAACGTCATGGTCTCGAAAATCCTCATCGCCAACCGCGGGGAAATTGCCCTTCGCGTGCTTCGTGCCTGCAAGGAGCTCGGTATTCCCTGCGTCGTCGTTCACTCGACCGCCGATGCCGACGCCATGCATGTGCGCCTGGCCGACGAAAGCGTCTGCATCGGCCCGCCGCCGTCGCGCGACAGCTATCTGAACATTCATCAGATCGTTGCTGCCTGCGAGATCACCGGCGCCGACGCTGTACACCCCGGCTACGGTTTCCTGTCGGAGAACGCCAAGTTCGCCGAGATCCTCGAAGCGCACGGCATCACCTTCATCGGCCCGACCGCGGAACACATCCGCATCATGGGCGACAAGATCACCGCCAAGACCACGGCGCAGGAACTCGGCATCCCGGTGGTTCCCGGCTCAGACGGCGAAGTGAAGACCGAGGAAGAGGCCATCAAGACGGCCGCCGAAATCGGTTATCCCGTGCTGATCAAGGCGACCGCCGGTGGTGGCGGACGCGGCATGAAGGTCGCCAAGAGCGCTGACGACGTGATCGAGGCCTGGTCTACGGCCCGTACCGAAGCGGCCGCCGCATTCGGCAACGAAGCCGTCTACATGGAAAAGTACCTCGGCAAGCCGCGGCACATCGAAATCCAGGTGTTCGGCGACGGCGAAGGCAATGCCATCCATCTTGGTGAACGCGACTGCTCGCTGCAGCGCCGCCACCAGAAGGTCTGGGAAGAAGCCAACTCGCCTGCCCTCAACGTCGAGCAGCGCATGAAGATCGGCCAGGTCTGCGCCGACGCCATGAAGAAGCTGAAGTATCGCGGCGCCGGCACGATCGAGTTCCTCTACGAAAACGGCGAGTTCTATTTCATCGAAATGAACACCCGTCTTCAGGTCGAGCATCCGATCACCGAAGCGATCACCGGCATCGACCTGGTGCACGAACAGATCCGCGTCGCCTCCGGTGGCGGTCTGTCGGTCACGCAGGATGAGATCCACTTCCATGGCCATGCCATCGAATGCCGCATCAACGCCGAGGACGCGCGCACCTTCGTGCCCTCGCCCGGCACGATCACGCATTTCCATGCGCCGGGTGGCCTTGGCGTGCGTATCGATTCGGGCGTCTATCAGGGCTACAAGATCCCGCCCTATTACGACAGCCTGATCGGCAAGCTCATCGTGCACGGCCGCACCCGCGTCGAATGCATGATGCGTCTGCGTCGTGCGCTTGACGAGTTCGTGGTCGACGGCATCAAGACGACGCTGCCGCTCTTCCAGGATCTGGTCGACAATCAGGACATCGCCAACGGCGATTACGACATCCACTGGCTGGAAAACTATCTGGCCAGCAAGCCGGCTTAACCGCAATGGCAGGGTCGCGCAGGAAATCTCCAGGCATCACACCGGAAATTCTCCTGCGCGCCTATTCCATCGGCCTCTTCCCGATGGCCGAATCGGCTGACGATCCCGAGATCTTCTGGGTCGAGCCCGATCTTCGCGGCGTTCTGCCGCTTAATGATTTCCACGTCTCCAAAAGCCTCGCCAAGACCATCCGGCGCAAACCGTTCGATATCCGCTTCGACCATGACTTCGAGGCCGTGATCGCCGCTTGCGCGGAGGAGACGTCAGGTCGTCCGAGCACCTGGATCAACCAGACGATCAGGTCGCTCTACGCATCGCTCTTTCGCATGGGACACGCCCATACGGTCGAGGCATGGGATGGCGATCAGCTTGTGGGCGGGCTTTACGGCGTGTCGCTGGGTGCCGCCTTCTTCGGCGAGAGCATGTTCTCGCGGCGTACCGACGCCTCGAAGATCTGCCTCGTGCATCTGGTGGAGCGGCTGAAGGAGAAGGGTTTCGTGTTGCTCGACACCCAGTTCACCACCGAGCACCTGAAGACCTTCGGCGCCATCGACGTTCCGAAGGACGAATACGAGCACATGCTCGCCACGGCGATGCAATCGCCGCATCTGTCTTTTGCATAATAAAATACACGTTCACGTTGACGTTACTTCCAAGTCGCCTATTGTCGCGCCTTTAACGGGAGTATTGTTCATGAAGTTGAAAATTGCCGCACTGACGTCCCTCTTCGTTCTGGCAGCAACCCTGGCTGAGGCGAAGCCATATCAGGAGATGTTTCCGGGTGCGGATCGTTTCGGAGATGCCGACAAGGCCATCCTGGAAAAGATCGACTTTCAGCAAGGCGCGATCAAGATTCCGGGCGCGAATGCCACCCTCAATATTCCCGAGCAATTTTACTATCTCAGCCCTGCCGACGCGCGCCGCGTAATCGTCGACATCTGGGGCAATCCGCCACAAGCGGGCGAAGGAACGATGGGCATGGTCTTCCCCGCCAAATACGCTCCCGTTGAAGGCGGGTCGTGGGGCTCTGTCGTCGAATACAGTGCTGACGGCTACGTCTCCGACGTGGATGCCGCATCCACCGACTACGACGAACTGCTCCGCAACATCAAGGACTCGATCGCGGAAACCAATCCGGAACGCGAGAAGCAGGGATTTGAGAAGATCACGCTCGTCGGCTGGGCTTCGCCCCCGCACTACGACCAATCCGCGCATGCGCTGCACTGGGCGCGCGATCTCATCTTCGGCGACGACATGAGTCAGCCACACACGCTGAACTATTCCGTGCGCGTCTTTGGGCGCGAAGGCGTCTTCATGTTCAATTTCGTGGCGGGAATGGACCAGCTGAAGGAAATCCAGTCCGCCGTCCCCGACGTCCTGACCATGGTCAAGTTCGACAGCGGCAAGACCTACAAGGATTATGAAAGCGGAGACAAGCTGGCGGCCTACGGCATGGCAGGCATGATCGCGGCCGGAGCCGGCGCGAAGGTCGCCGCCAAAGTCGGACTGCTCGCAATGGCGGCCGTTTTCTTCAAGAAGGCCGGCGTGATTGTTCTTGTCGCGGGAGCAGCGCTATTGCGGGCCCTCAAGGGACTGTTCTCCCGCAAGAAGCCCTCGGCGTAATCTCCGAGGGTTAGTTCGTCTTGGCGTCGGGCGCAGGCACGTCCGACGACGCCTTGCAGTCCTTTAGCCAGACGTCATAGATCGGGTGTTCGACGGCGTTGAGGCCGGGGCTGTCGGCGAACATCCAGCCGGTGAAGATGCGGCGAATCTTGCGATCCAGCGTGATCTCGTCGACTTCGACGAAACCGTCGATCTTCTGCACTTCGCTCTGGTCGCGCGAATAGCAGGCCTTTGGCGTCACCTGCAGGGCGCCGAACTGGACGGTTTCGTTCACATAGACGTCGAAGGTGGTGATGCGGCCGGTGATCTTGTCGAGGCCGGAAAAGACGGCGACAGGATTGTCGATGCGGGCGGCGAGAACCGTCTGCGGCAGGAAGGACGAGCCAAGCGCCAGAGCAATGCCGGCGGCACGCAGGACGGGGTTCCGCGTGAGAAGCTTCATATCTTTCCGTCTCCACCGCATTTCAAAAATAGAAGGCCGCAGTGTCTGCGGCCATTCTGCGGGTATAGGTCAATTGTGGCCAAAAACCGGGCCGGACTGGCTGCGATCAGCTGCCGGGCGTCCATGCGTCATAGTCACCCGTGACGCGCGGACGTTCGCCGGCAACGGCGAGCGAGCCCGGCGGACGGTAAGCCTGCGGCGAACCGGTCGGGTTGGCGCGGTGTCCCTTCTGCCATTCCTTGGCGACATAGGTCTCCTTGGAGGGCGGTACGTCGGTGCGATAGTGCATCCAGCCGTGCCAGCCCGGCGGGATAGCCGAAGCGTCCGCGTAGCCCTTGTAGATCACCCAACGGCGCGGAAGGCCGAAGGAGGTGGTGCCGCCTTCGTAGTAGATGTTGCCCAATTCATCTTCGCCGACGCGCTTGCCGAAACGCCAGGTCGCAAAGCGGGTACCGATCGTCTGACCGTTCCACCAGGTGAAAATTTGCAGGAGGAGAGTTTTCATGTCTTTTCCTTGTGCCTGCCTTGGGAGCAAGCGGGACCAGAATTCGATCCTTCGCTTATGCCGCCAGCAGCGTCTGTTGTCCAGTGATTCCGAAGGCAAAAGGGTTCATTTCAGCGCCATCTTGAAGCCGAGATGCGAGGGCTCGAAACCGAGCCGCTCATAGAAGCGATGGGCATCCTTGCGCTTGGCATTGGAGATGAGCTGCACGCGCGGCAGGCCACGCGCCCTCGCCTTTTCGATGCAGAATTCGATCATCCGGGCGCCGATGCCCTGCCCGCGCATATCACCGCGCGTCTGCACGGCCTCGATGATCATGAAGGACGTTCCGCGGCCGGTCAGCGTCGTGGGAATCGCGGTCTGGAAGGTGCCGACTACTTCGCCGGCCAGTTCGGCGACGTAGAGCGTCTGGTCGGGAGAGGCCGCGATAGTCTTAAACGCGCGCTCGTAATCCGGCAGCGCGTCTTCGGAAACCGTATCGCCGTGCCCACCGATATCATCGGCAGCGAACATGGCGATCAATGCCTTCAGATCGTCCCGGCGGGCTTCGCGAATGATGATCTGTGGGGCCATGGGATACGCTTCAATAGCTGGCGAGCGGTTTTTCGAGGATCAGTGCCGGGATGCCGGATTGGCCAGGGCCGTTGTTTTCGCTCTGGCCGACATCGGTGAAGCCGAGCCGGTGGTAGAACGTGATCGCCGCCTCGTTGCGCGGCTCGACCTCGAGCCGCATGATTTCGGCTGCCGGAAAGCAGGTTTCGAGCTCGGCGAAGATATCGCGGCCGATGCCCTCGCGCTGCAGCGAGGGGCGGACGTAGAGCAGATGCAGCATGACCGTCTTGGTCATCTCGCCGGACATGGCCGCATAGCCGACGCCGCCGATCTCCTTGCCGTCATCGGCCACCAGGAATTCGGCGTTCTTGTTTGCCATGCGCGTCTTCAACGCCGCGGGCGAGAAGAGCGTCGCGACCAGTTCATCAACCTTCGGCGCGCCAAGCAGCGCGTCGTAGGTCGCATGGAAGGTTTCGACCAAGAGAGCGCGAACCTTGTCGAGATCGCGCTCGCTGGCGGTGCGGACGAAGTAGACCATTTTCTTCCTTCCGGCATCGGCTATCCGAAAACCGCTTCACACTTTTCGGCGATGCCGGATGACCTATTCCTCGACGATGCCGAGCTTGGCCTTGACCAGAGCCTGGACGGCCTGCGGGTTGGCCTTGCCGCCGGTCGACTTCATCACCTGGCCGACGAACCAGCCGGCGAGAGCGGGCTTGGCCTGCGCCTTGGCGACCTGATCCGGGTTGGCAGCGATGATCTCGTCCACGGCCTTTTCGATGGCGCCGGTGTCGGTGACCTGCTTCATGCCGCGGCTTTCGACGATCTCGGCCGGGTCTCCGCCTTCGGCCAGAACGATTTCGAACACGTCCTTGGCGATCTTGCCGGAGATGGTCTCAGCCTTGATGAGGTCGATGATCGAACCGAGCTGAGCGGCGGAAACCGGAGTCGATTCAATATCCTTGCCGAGTTTGTTCAAGGCGCCCAAGAGGTCGTTGATGACCCAGTTGGCAGCCATCTTGCCATCGCGGCCTTCGGCAACGGCTTCGAAGTAATCGGCGATCGCCTTTTCCGACACGAGCACGGAGGCGTCGTAGATCGAGAGACCGAGTTCGCGCACGAAGCGCTCCTTCTTGTCGTCAGGCAGTTCCGGCAGGTCGGCTGCGAGGTTCGCCACATAGGCGTCGTCGAATTCGAGCGGCAGCAGGTCGGGGTCCGGGAAGTAGCGATAATCGTGCGCGTCTTCCTTGGAGCGCATCGAGCGCGTCTCGCCCTTGCCGGCGTCGAACAGGCGGGTTTCCTGATCGATCACGCCGCCATCCTCGAGGATGGCGATCTGGCGACGGGCTTCGTATTCGATCGCCTGGCCGATGAAGCGGATGGAGTTGACGTTCTTGATCTCGCAACGCGTGCCGAAGCCTTCGCCCGGGCGGCGCACGGAGACGTTGACGTCGGCGCGCATCGAGCCTTCGTCCATGTTGCCGTCGCAGGTGCCGAGATAGCGCACGATCGAGCGCAGCTTGGTCATGTAGGCCTTGGCCTCATCCGACGAGCGCATGTCCGGCTTGGAGACGATTTCCATCAGGGCGACGCCCGAACGGTTCAGATCCACATAGGACATGGTGGCGTGCTGGTCGTGCAGCGACTTGCCGGCGTCCTGTTCCAGATGCAGGCGCTCGATGCCGATCTCGATATCCTCGAACTGGCCCTGGCGATCCGGGCCGAGCGAGATGACGATCTGGCCCTCGCCGACGATCGGATCCTTGAACTGCGAGATCTGATAGCCCTGCGGCAGGTCGGGATAGAAGTAGTTCTTGCGGTCGAAGATCGAGCGCTTGTTGATCTGCGCCTTCAGGCCGAGACCCGTGCGGACCGCCTGGGCGACGCATTCCTCGTTGATCACGGGCAGCATGCCGGGCATGGCGGCATCGACCAGCGAGACGTTGGAATTCTGCGGCTTGCCGAATTCGGTCGAAGCGCCGGAGAACAGCTTCGAATTGGACAGCACCTGCGCATGGACTTCCATGCCGATGATGACTTCCCAATCGCCAGTGGCACCGGGAATGAAGCGTTTCGGATCAGGCGTGCGAACGTCGACAAGGGTCATGGAAATGCTCTTTTGAGGCTATCTTATTCAACTGGTGAGGTAACGGAAATGACCTTCCGGTGCAAGGCTTTCGGCATGGTCTCGGCCAATGCGGGCCGCACACCGGGCATTTTTCGGTTGTTAACGGGCCGCCGCTAAACTTCACCAATGCCTCTCACCGATCTCGCCAAAATCATCGGACTGTTCACAGCCTGGAACGGGCTGGTGTTTACAATCTACTTCGTCGACAAGCAGGCCGCGCGCTACGGCCAGTGGCGCATCAGCGAAAAGACGCTTCTGACGCTTGCGTTCCTTGCCGGCAGCCCTGGGGCGGTCAGCGCCCAGCAGCTACTGCGCCACAAGACCCGCAAGGAGCCGTTTCGCTCGGAACTCATGGCGATCTGCGTTTTTCACCTGCTTGCCGTGGTCGCGCTCGTCTCCGGCATCACAGCCAGGATGCTTGGGCTGATCTAGAAGGCGCCGTAGGGACCATCGCCCGGCGATGACACCGGCTTCGATAGCCCAACCGAGGGAACGTCGCGGTCGAGCTTGGGATTATAGGCGACCGACAGCCAGTGAATTGAATAGCCGTTCTTCTTGAAGAAGGCGATCGCCTCGTTGTTCTCGGCGTGGGTCTGCATCATGACGCTATCGAGCCCCTGCTCCGCCACTTCCTTCTCGATCGACTGCAGCAGCGCCGAACCGAGGCCATGGCCGGTGAACGACGGATCGATCCAGAAGTCGGAAATCGTCTCGTCGAGATTTTCACGCGCTGCCCATCCGGCCGTATGGCCGTTCCATTCGATAACGGTGATGGTGAGCCAGCGGGTCTCGGCGAAATTCATGAAAGCGCTGCGGGCAGCCGACGCCATCGCATCCGCCTCGCCGATCGGCGCCATCGCCTTCTGCCAGGCGCGCAGGCCGATCTCGCTCAAAACCTCGGCTTCGCCCTCATGGGCATTGCGAATAGTGATCAATCAGAACCTCCGAAACACCCAGGAAAGTAAACCACCGAATCGGGCCATCTCAAAGCCTTCCGTAACGCCAGGCGCAGCTTATCCCGCATTGCGAAAGATGGAGCTCGCTTGGCGCCGACCTTGACGCCGACGGGGTCGAAGCCTATCAAACCCTCATGTTGAGCTCGCAATCAGAGACCCGGTAAAGGCCCTGCCCGCAAGTTTTCTTGCGCGCATGGGCCTGACGAGAACGAAGCCCTGACGTCCCATTCGGACGCCAGATCGTTTTTGTGCGCCTTAAACGGCGCGAGACCGGATCAACATCTCCATGGATATTTCACGCGCCGAACAGCGCATCCTGCACTTGCTGGCCCAAGGCGGCCGCATCGAAATCGAACGCGACGACAGACACAAGATCGAGGCCGTCAACTGCCTCACCCGCGACGGCTGGCTCTACCCAGGCTTCGACCTCGAGCTCTTTCGAAAGCTCAAACGGCTGAAGGCGATCAGATCGCAGACCGGGCAGCCATATCGGATCACCGAACGCGGCTTGCGGCTGGTTCGCTCGCAGCTCGACAACCGATGACAGCGAAACGGCGCCGCTCAGGTGGCGCCGTTTTCACACCTCAGCGTTGAAGCAGCCGATATTTCGAGAGCTGGACACCTGTATCGCGGTAGCCGGCAACCCGGTCGCGGCAGCTATCGTCAACCACCATATAGTTGCCTGTCTCGGCGTCCATGGGCGCAAGGCTGACTTTATGCCAACGCTCGAGATAGCCGTAAAGCGCCCAATCTTCGGCCGCAGCGCCACAGACAGTGACGACACGTTCGCACGCGCCCGTTGTCGGGCAGACATGGTCCGCGATGGCTGCAGCGTTCGCGATCGTAGCTGCATCCGTGCCAGGGCGACCGATGTTGAAACCGACGAGAATGACGCTCAACGCAAGCGCCGCAGCCAAGCCGATCGTCAGACGACGATACGAGCGCGCATTCATTGCCTTGAGAGCTCGAATAACGGCCGGTGCGCTCGCAACCGCGAATGCCGACGCAAAATAGGCCAACGAAGGATTGAAATAGAAACTGGCGACGCGTGGGCTCACGAGCAAGGGCAGCGAGGCGGAAAAGCCCACGAGCGCCAGGAAGGCGGCAGTTTGTCGACGCGCCTGCTTCAGATCGCGAGACAATTCCGGGCGATTTCCCCAGCGCCGGTCGCAGAGCAGAACAATCAACATCACGATCGCCGGATAGGCATTGACGCGTACGAAGGCGCGCACGGCACTCCAATGGCCGCCGCCGCTTCCGCGTTGTCCAGTCAAGCTGGGCAGCAACTGTATGGAGAGATAGCGTTCGATCGCCCCCCGGGCGTCGTCGAACTGCCAGAGAGCGGCAAAGAAAACGATTACCGTCGCCGTCATGACAAATGTGTCGACGATGAAGGAGACCAGATTTCGACGGCGAAATGCCAGCCACCATATCCCCGGTGTTGCGAGAGGGAACAGGCCGACCAAGCCTTTGGTCATCAAGGCCAAAGCCACCAAAACTCCTGCAGCAACCATCAAGACGGAGCGCGATATGGTGCTCCTGAGGCCTGCGCCGTCGTAAGCGACGACAACACAGTAGATCGCGAGCGATGTGAAAACGATCAGCAGGTTTTCGAGCATGCCATTGGTGAAGGCCCAGCTGACACGTCCGGCGGCGAGTGCCATGGCTAGGGCCATGGGGCCTGCCCACCGAAGCTCGGGATCGTTTGCGTGCAATCGCTGCCAAATCTTCAGCAGAATGAAGCCGCTGGCGATCAACGTCATCAGCGAGAAACATTTCTCAACGGCGATCGTATCGCCGAACAGACGAAAACCAATGGCCTCGAGCCACATCATCAGAGGCGGATGTTCCGAGAAGACCGAAAATAAGGTCTCGGAGAACTGCAGTCGCCAAGGCGATCCAGCGCCTTCAGCCAAGTTGCGCGCGATGCTGGCGTAGATGGCGCCATCAAAGAACATCGACTGATGCATGAGCTGACACAACACCAGCAGGCAGACGACGATCGAGAGGATGATCCAGAGAGGCTTTGCAGCATCCACGGTCTTGGACTGCATGGGTGGCCTCGCCTACTTCCAGATGAACTTGTTGGCGATCACGAACTTCCACACCGTATCGATCGCGATGCCCGCGAGCGTGGCAAGGAAGACCACGTGCACCAGCCGTTCATAGGCAAGGGTTGCGGCCGAAACATTGGCGACAATGCCGACAGAGGACACGAACAGGAACTTCAGATAGCCCCAGAACTTGTTCATGCCGCGCAGCCGGCGATCCTGGAAGGTCAGCAGGTTGTTGAGCAGGAAGTTGCTGGTGGCGGCTACCAGCGTCGCCACGGTCTGCGCCGCCATGAAGGGCACGGAAAGCGCCAGCGCGCTGTAGAGAACCGCCAAGTGAACGAAGAGACCCGAGCCTCCAACGAACAGGAAGGAAATCAGGTTCGCAGGCACGATGCCGCGTGTCATCTTGCTGAGCAGGAAGGTGACGAATTTCCAGATCACGTAGCTGTCGAGCTTGGATTCGCCACTCAGCCGCGCCTGGAAATCAAAAGGCACTTCGGCGTGACGCAAATCCTTGCGCGAATAGAGGATATCGAGAAGAAGCTTGAAGCCCGCGTCGCCAAGCTGCGGTGCAATTCCCAGGAACGCCTCGCGCCTGATAACGAAGAAGCCAGTCAGCGGGTCGACCAGCTGGCGTCCCAGGACGAAGCTGCTCAACCAGTTGCCAACCTTCGACAAAGTATTGCGCACCGGCGACAATGCGTCCGCCTGGCGCTCGTCGCCCAACCGGCGTGCGGCGCTGACGATATGTAAATTATCCTGATGCAGTCGATCGACCAGATCCTTGACCACTTCAGGATCATGCTGGCCATCGACGTCCATCACGCACAGCAGCCCGCCCTTTGCAGAGAGCATGCCCTGGATACTCGACTTCGCAAGGCCTCGATCCTGGAGGCGGGTGATAATGCGTATGCGCGGATCATGCGCAGCGTAGTCGAAGACTTTCTGCGCCGTTCCATCGGCAGAGTTATCATCGACGAAGATGATCTCCCAATCCTTTTCATGAAGGGCAGCCTTGGTGCGTTCGATGAAAGGAATGACGTTTCCCGACTCATTGTATGTCGGGGCAATAATAGAAATACGACCTGCGGGCAAAGCGTTATCCACCAATGGAATTCAATCGCACGTAGCAGGTCGCCAAATAAAAATCCAGCGAGATACCGCGACGACCAGCATCAGCAATTTGGATACTTGTGGACCGACGAATCCGAGGTGAAAAACCGGTGGCCGAGACACGGCAACTCCGGATGCGGTACCTTTTTCACTTGGCCAGCAATACCAAGCGCATGGCGGCCCACTCATCGGCAAACGAACCTGTCGCGACCGTCTTGCCCGCCAGCCGATACCAATAGCCGGCATTCCAGTCATCGCCTTCGATGCGGTGACAGAGCGCGTGCCCCCAATCGAAAGGCTGTTCTCCTTCATGGGCCTGGCAGATATCGTGCACGGTCTTCCACTCCGCGCCCATCGTGAAATCCGCGGCGGCCAAGTGGTCGAAGGCCTCGACGAGCACTGTAATCTGCGATGCCATAAGCTTCTCCTCCACTTTGTGCATCTAAGATACGTGGCACTTCCCTGCCGCAAAACCGACTTCGCCGACCAGCATGTGGTCGGCGATCGTCATGTCTCTGATTTTCAGTCCGCTTACCACCACTTTGCGGGGGTGAAGCGGCCGGCGGCTTGTTCGATGACGTGGGCCGTCTTGAAGAGCGTTTCTTCCTCGAACGGCTTGCCGATCAGCTGCAGGCCGAGCGGCAGGCCCTTGTGGTCGAGGCCGGCGGGGACGGCGATGCCGGGAAGGCCGGCCATGTTGACGGTGACGGTGAAGATGTCGTTCAGGTACATCTTGACCGGATCGGACGCCAGATCCTCATCGGCGATGCCGAAGGCGGACGACGGAGTGGCGGGTGTCAGGATGGCGTCGACACCGGCGTGGAAAGCGAGGTCGAAGTCGCGCTTGATCAGCGTGCGGACCTTCTGCGCCTGGATGTAATAGGCGTCGTAATAGCCGGCCGAGAGAACATAGGTGCCGATCATGATGCGGCGCTTGACTTCCTTGCCGAAGCCGGCGGCGCGGGTCTTCTCGTACATGTCGGCAATGTCCTTGCCGTCGACGCGCAGGCCGTAGCGCACGCCGTCGTAGCGGGCGAGGTTCGACGACGCTTCGGCAGGTGCCACGATGTAATAGGCTGGCAGCGCGTACTTGGTGTGCGGCAGCGAGATGTTGACGATCTCAGCACCTGCATCCTTGAGCCAGGCGATGCCCTGCTGCCAGAGCGTTTCGATTTCTTCCGGCATGCCGGCGACGCGGTATTCGTTCGGGATGCCGATCTTCATGCCCTTCAGCGACTGGCCGAGCACGGCTTCATAGTCCGGAACCGGCAAATCGACCGAGGTCGTGTCCTTGGCGTCGACAGAGGCCATCGACTTCAGGAGAATGGCGGCGTCGCGGACGTCGCGGGCGATCGGGCCGGCCTGGTCGAGCGACGAGGCGAAGGCAACCGTGCCCCAGCGCGAGCAGCGGCCGTAGGTCGGCTTGATGCCGACGGTGCCGGTGAAGGCGGCGGGCTGGCGGATCGAGCCGCCGGTGTCGGTGGCGGTGGCGCCGGCGCAAAGATGGGCCGCAACGGCAGCGGCCGAGCCGCCCGAGGAACCGCCGGGAACCAGTTGCTGGTTCGAGCCTGCGGCGCGCCAGGGGTTGATGACCGCGCCATAATGCGAGGTCTCGTTGGAGGAGCCCATGGCGAACTCGTCCATGTTCAGCTTGCCGAGCATGACGGCGCCGTCGTCCCACAGGTTCTGCGTGACCGTCGATTCGTAGTGCGGCTTGAAGCCGTCGAGGATATGGCTGCAGGCCTGGGTGTGGATGCCTTCGGTGGCGAAGAGATCCTTGATGCCGAGCGGAATGCCCTCGAGCTCGCCGCCCTTGCCGCTGGCAAGACGGGCGTCGGAGGCTTCGGCCATCTGCAACGCCTTTTCAGGCGTCACCTTGATATAGGCGTTGAGCTTGTCGTTGGCCGCTTCGATCGCCGAAATATAGGCTTCGGTGAGTTCGGTTGCTTTGATCTCCTTGGCGCGCAGCTTGGTGCGGGCTTCGGCAATGGTCAGGCTGGTGAGTTCGCTCATGATGGTTCGCTTCAAATCTTGAATGGCAACGAGGTCGGAAAGCGGCGCGAGGCCTTATTCGACGACTTTGGGCACCAGGAAGAAATTCTGATCGGTAACAGGCGCGTTGGAAACGATATCGGCGGCCTTGTTGCCGTCGGTGACGTCGTCGGTGCGCTTCTTCATCAGCATCGGCGTGACCGAGGTCATCGCCTCGACGCCTTCGACATTGACTTCGGAGAGCTGCTCGACGAAGCCCAGGATCCCATTCAACTCGTCGACCATGCGGTTTGCCTCATCTTCGGAGACGGCAATACGGGCAAGGCGCGCAACGCGCTTAACGGTGGCTAGGTCGACGGACATCATATTCTCCGGATGGGATTTTCCCACACGCTATAAAGGCCATGCCCGCTGTGTGCAACGGGCATGGCCTTTCGTTCATTCAGATTTCCGCCCTTTCAAGTCGGGGCGAAGTGCCAATGCGTCAGAGAACGACGCTTTCGCTCGGCTTGATCGCCTTCACCTCGGTCTTTGCGCCTTCCATGCCGGCGACGAACTTTTCCGGCGTCTGGTCGATGATCGGGAAAGTACCGTAGTGGCAGGGGATCGCGGTCTTGAAATTGAAGTAGCGCTGGCAGGCGAGTGCCGCCACCGCACCACCCATGGTGAAGCGGTCGCCGACGGGGACGAGGCCGATATCGGGCTGGTGCAGTTCGTTGATCAGCGCCATGTCGGAGAAGATGTCGGTGTCGCCCATGGCGAAGATCGAGGCTTCGTCGTCGAAGTGCAGCATCAGGCCGTTGGCGTTGCCGAGCGCGTGGGAAACGCCGTCCTCGGTGATCTGAGCGGAGGAGTGCAGCGCGTTGGTGAAGGTGGCCGAGAAGCCGCCGAGAGAAACGGTGCCGCCGGTGTTGCCCATCTCGATCTTCGAAACGCCCTTGGTGCCGAGCCAGGAGGCGAGATCGGCGTTGGCGAGAACGACGGCGCCGGTTTCCTTGGCGATGGCTACGGTGTCGCCGACGTGGTCGCCGTGGCCGTGGGTCAACAGGATGTGGGTAACGCCAGCGGTGACATCCTTGATGTCCTGGCCGGCGAACGAGCCGTTATGCGTCAGGAACGGGTCGAGAAGGATGGTTGCCTTCGCGGTCTCGATGCGGAATGCCGCATGGCCTAGCCAAGTGATCTTCATGAAATGTCTCCTTGCAATATGTAATGCAAAAGCTTGTGGGGGCGGTTATGGACATATCCGATGCAGCGGCAAAGGAAAGCGGCGGCAGCTTCAATTTTTTTTGACGGAGTTAAGCGACCATGACCGTGCTGACGATCGAGGAACTGGCGGCGACCCTTCAGCCGGGACAGGCAATCGCCGGGCTCGACCTCGGCACCAAGACGATCGGGCTTTCGATGTCGGATCTCGGCCGGCGATTCTCGACGCCGCGCCCGGTGATAAAGCGCGAGAAATTCACCATCGATGCCGAGGTGCTCCTGAGCTTCGCCGAGAAGGAAAAGGTCGCGGCCTTCGTCATCGGCCTGCCTGTCAATATGGACGGGTCGGCGGGGCCACGGGTGCAGGCGACGCGGGCCTTCGTGCGCAACATGGAGCAGAAGACGGCCCTGCCCTTCGTTTACTGGGATGAGCGGCTATCAACGGTGGCCGCGGAACGAGCGCTGCTGGAGATGGACGTGTCACGCGCCAAGCGGGCCGAACGCATCGATTCGGCGGCTGCGAGCTTCATTCTTCAAGGCGCTCTGGACAGGCTATCCTTGCTTGGAAGGGCAGCACTCGAAGAACCGGACGCCTGACGTCCCCGCCACCAAGCGGCGATCTTCTTGCGCCTGCGGAAAGCCATGATCACGAACACCACGAGGCTATCGACAACGACGGCGCGGGCCACTAGCGGTGGGATGGTTTCGGCGGGGATGCCGAGGATATTGGCGTAGACCTGGAAGGTCAGGTCATGGGCCTGGCGCGTGAGCATGAAGATGCCGAAGCTCATGTCGTAGTAGGATAGCCAATACCAGCCCGCGAGAAACACGATCGGACCGGCCCAGAAGATCAGGAACCACTTCATGCGGTCGCCCCTCTTTGTCGCTTTGCGAATGGCAGATCAAGCGAGACCAGCCATGTCGATAATGCCATCAAACCCAGCACCAGGGCCGGCACCGCGATATCGAGCGCGAGCACGGCAAAGAACATCATCGCGGCAACGAGGAACATGATTCTCGCGATTTTGGTTCGCATGGTTCCAGACAACTCAAACTTTGAAACTGTCTGGTAACCTGACTTCTTAAGCACTCTGGCGCAACGTAAACCATTTGTTAAGGTTAACGGCCAAGCGGGAGGCTGTGGGAAAGTTTAGCGCCGATCAGCCGTAAACGCCGCGAACGATGCGTTTCAGGGCCTGCTCCGCCTTCTCCCAGTCCTTCGATGCCTTCAGCGCCAGACCGGCGCATTGCCCGCCGGCCGATGCCGAAAGGACGATATGCTGGATGGCGGCGATCAGAATCGCGTTCACAGCGACGGCATCGACGCCCTTGGGCGGCGTCAGCGAGCCGCGCATGCGCTCCAGCCAAGTGGCCAGCGCCTTGGAGCGCGCATCCGAGAGGCGGCGGACCTGCTCGGTATTTTCGGACACCTCCCAGGCGACGATGCGGCGCATCAGCGGGTCGTCCCGCAGGGCCTGGAGGAAGAGCAGCGACAGGCGCTCCATCAGGTCGCCGTAGGTCAGCAGGAACATGCCGCCGGTATCCTCGGGAATGCGGTCCTTCACCCATGTGCCGAGATCGGCGCCGATCGCGTCGACCAGGCCATTGAGGCCGCCGTAGTAGCGGTAGATCAGCTGCTTGTCGCAGCCGGCCTTGCGCGCCACGGCGTTGATGCCGAAATTCTGGAACCCCTCTTCCGCAAGCAGCGCCTTGGCGGCGTTGAGGATCGCCTTTTCAGTCGCGCCACGGTCACGCACACGCTTTTCCGGTTCGGCCTGCGATGCGCTCGCGATGGGGGTCAAAGGCATGGGGTCATTCAGCATCAGGGACTCGGATTTCATGTGTCACTCATCGGTGAGTAACAACCCCGCCCCCAACCGGCAACGGCGAGCCCCTTGAAAGATTGTGGATTGTTTTCAGGCCATTCGCGGCGGGCAGTCAAATGTCGCCGAGCGGCGACATCGATCAGAGCGTCTGGCCGAACCAGACTGTGCGCTCGGATGGTTCGACGAGCGGTGGGCCGAGGCGCGTAAAGCCGCGAGAGCCCCAGAAACCGATACCATTGGCATTCGTTGCACTGGCGCCGAGATGGACGGACTTCACGCCGGCGTCTCTTGCCTGCGAGAGCCACAGGTCGAGCAGCTTCGTTCCCACCCCCTGCCCGCGCAGACGCGACAGCAGGTTCATATGAATATGCGCCGGGAAGGCCTCGATGATGGCTGCTGGTGCCGACGAAGGGTGATGGATCGCGGCGATGCGTTTTTCGTCGGCATTCCAGAGTTCGGGATCGCCTTGCGGATCAGCGTAGGCGCTGCGCAGCGCCGGCCACCAATCGCGTTCAAGCTGAGCCTGAAACGCAAGCGTATCGTAGACGCCGACGATATAGCCAGCGACGCCTTCGGCATCCTCGGCCACGAAGGCCGTTTCAGCGCTGAGCGTCACATAGGGCGCGGAATAGATGTGGCCGATGAGCTTGCCGTCACCATGCAGTGACGTTGCATCCTGGCCGGCGTCGCCCGTGACCAATGAGATGTTGTAGATCTCATCGAGATCGTCGAGCCGGGCTTGGCGCAGCGTTGTCGTCATCAGGATGCCGGCGGATAGAGGAGATCGACGATGTAGCTGGCGTCGAAGCGGCTATCGAGCATGCCGTATGTAGAGCGCCAGCCGCCGGCGAGACGGGTTTCGATGAAGGCATCGGCGATACGCCCTGCCCCCAGGCGATAAAGCTCAGCGGCACCGGCCGCGAGCGCCAGCTGCTCGACGAGGAGGCGGGCAGCACCCTCGTCGCGTTCGCAAAGCGCCATGGCGGCACGCAGCACGTCGATGGTCTTCTTTCCGGCTGGGCCGAGATCCCTCGCAAGGCCTGCGAAGACGGTCTCGAAGAGATCCTTGCCGCGGTTCAGGATACGCAAGACATCGAGCGCCATGACGTTGCCCGAGCCTTCCCAGATCGCATTCACCGGCGCCTCGCGGTAATGACGGGCGATCGGGCGTTCCTCGATATAGCCGCTGCCGCCGATGCACTCCATCGCCTCATAGATGAGCGCCGGCGCGATCTTGCAGCACCAGTATTTGGCGACCGGCGTCATGACGCGGGCATAGGCGGCCTCTTCGGCGCTGCCGCGCGCGCGGTCGAAGGCGTCGGCGAGGCGGAAGGACAAGGCTGTGGCGGCGGCGACGTCGAGCGCCATGTCGGCAAGCACGCGGGTCATGATCGGCTGGCTGACCAGCATCTTGCCGAAGACGCTGCGGCCGCGCGTGTGGTGCACGGCCTCGGCCAGCGAGGCGCGCATGATGCCAGAGGATGCCAGCGCGCAATCGAGGCGCGTCAGCGTGACCATGTCGAGGATGGTGCGCACACCGGCATCCGGACCGCCCAGCAGGAAGCCGAAGGTATCGCTGAACTCGACCTCGGACGAGGCGTTCGAGCGGTTGCCGACCTTGTCCTTGAGGCGCTGGAACTGCAGGCCGTTGGCCGATCCGTCCTCGAGCAGGCGCGGCACCAGGAAGCAGCCCATGCCCTCCTTGGTCTGCGCCAGCATGATGAAGGCGTCGCTCATCGGCGCCGACATGAACCACTTGTGGCCCGACAGACGGTAGATGCCTTCGCTGACCTTTTCGGCAGACGTCGTGTTCGAGCGGACATCGGTGCCACCCTGCTTTTCGGTCATGCCCATGCCGATGGTCACGGCGGATTTCTGCATGGCCGGCTTGTTGGCCGAATCGTATTTGCGCGACAGGATCCTCGGCGCCCAGTCCTTCTGGACGGCGGGCGATGCGGAGAGAGCGGCAACAGATGCGCTCGTCATCGTAATCGGGCAGAGATGGCCGGTCTCAAGCTGCGACGACAGATAGAAGCGGGCGGCGCGGATCTTGTGCGCCTGGTCCTTTGCCTCGGCATCGGCTTGCGGGTCCCAGACGGACGAGTGAAGACCAACGGACATGGAGCGGCGCATCAGCGCGTGCCAGGCCGGGTGAAACTCCACGACATCGAGCCGTTCGCCGCGCGGGCCATGAGTGCGCAGCTGCGGTACGCCCTGGTTTGCCATGCGCGCCAGCTCCTGCGCTTCCGGCGAGGTGACGTAGCGGCCCATATTGTCGAGATCATCGCGAATGCCGCGCGGCAACGAACCCGTGAGGTCGACGATCAGCGGATCGGACCTGTAGGCGTTGATGCCGGACCACAGGCTCGGCTGGTTGAGTTCGGCGAGTTTTTCTTCAGCGGATGTCATGAATCGCTTCTAGAGTATGAGGCGGGCAAAGGGAAACCGGAAGTTTGGCACTCCTTGTGCTTTAGCCCAATTGCGACAAAATTGCAGGGGGAGAGCGCGGTTTGCCCACAGCGCATGCTTGCCGCCGCCGCACGCACTCTTTATAGAGCCGCTGACGACAGCATAGAGGCAGGTTCATGGTCTTCTTTCCCCACCGCCACCTCATCGGTATCAAAGGGCTCACAGAGCAGGATATCACCTTTCTCCTCGACAAGGCCGACGAGGCCGTCAAGATCAGTCGACAGCGAGAGAAAAAGACGTCGACCCTCAGGGGACTGACGCAGATCAATCTGTTTTTCGAAGCATCCACCCGCACGCAGGCCTCCTTCGAGCTCGCCGGCAAGCGCCTAGGCGCCGACGTGATGAACATGTCGGTCGGCAATTCCTCGGTGAAGAAGGGCGAAACGCTGATCGACACGGCGATGACGCTGAATGCGATGCGCCCTGACGTGCTGGTCATCCGGCACTCGAGCGCGGGCGCCGCAGCGCTTCTCGCGCAGAAGGTCTCCTGCTCGGTGGTCAATGCCGGCGACGGCCAGCACGAGCATCCGACGCAGGCGCTGCTTGACGCGCTGACGATCCGCCGCGCCAAGGGCAAGCTCTCGCGCATCATCGTCGCCATCTGCGGCGACGTGCTGCACTCGCGCGTGGCGCGCTCCAACATCCTGCTTCTCAACGCCATGGGTGCCAGGGTTCGAGTCGTGGCACCGGCCACGCTGCTTCCGGCTGGGATCGCGGACATGGGCGTCGAGGTCTTCCACTCGATGAAGGAAGGCCTGAAGGATGCCGACGTCGTGATGATGCTCCGGCTACAGCGCGAGCGCATGTCCGGTGCCTTCGTGCCGTCGGTGCGGGAATATTTCCACTTCTATGGTCTCGACGCGGAAACGCTGAAGGCGGCGAAGGAAGATGCGTTGGTCATGCACCCTGGACCGATGAACCGCGGGGTGGAAATCGCCTCCGAGGTCGCGGACGGGCCGCAGAGCGTGATCGCCGAACAGGTCGAAATGGGTGTCGCCGTACGCATGGCTGTCATGGAAACGCTGCTGATCTCGCAGAACCAGGGTCCCCGCAGCGAAGGAGCCGGCGCATGAGCAACTCGATCGTCTTCAAGAACGTTCGCATCATCGACCCCTCTCGCAATCTGGACGAGGTCGGCGCGATCGTCGTCAAGGACGGCGTGATCGTGGCTTCCGGCAAGGATGCGCTGAACGAGGCCGTGCCCGCAGGCGCGACGGTGCGTGATTGCAACGGGCTTGTCGCGGCGCCCGGCCTCGTGGATGCGCGCGTCCATATCGGCGAACCTGGGGCTGAGCATCGCGAAACGATCGAATCCGCCAGCCGGGCCGCTGCCGCAGGC
The DNA here is from genome assembly GCA_900465665.1 of Hyphomicrobiales bacterium. Classification (GTDB taxonomy): domain Bacteria; phylum Pseudomonadota; class Alphaproteobacteria; order Rhizobiales; family Rhizobiaceae; genus Rhizobium. The sequence continues at coordinate 25,644 of UBJO01000030.1, read as the reverse complement.
GGCGTGACCTCGATCATCATGATGCCCGATACCGATCCGGTGATCGACGACATCGCGCTGGTCGAATTCGTGAAGAAGACCGCCCGCGACAAGGCGCTGGTCAACGTCTATCCAGCAGCGGCGATCACCAAGGGTCTCGCCGGCGAGGAGATGAGCGAGATCGGCATGCTGATGGAAGCAGGCGCGGTGGCCTTCACCGACGGCCGCTCCAGCATCCACGACGCGCAGGTGCTGCGCCGGGTGATGACCTATGCGCGCGAATTCGGCGCGGTGATCTCTTGCGAAACACGCGACCAGCATCTGGCCGCCGGCGGCGTCATGAACGAGGGGCTGTTTGCAAGCTGGCTCGGCCTCAGCGGCATCCCGCGCGAGACAGAACTCATCCCGCTGGAGCGCGACCTGCGCATCGCCAAGCTGACACGCGGCAAGTATCACGCCGCGATGATCTCGGTGCCCGAATCCGTCGAGGCGATCGAGCTGGCGAAGAGCCGTGGCGCGACGGTTACCTGCGGCATCTCGATCAACAATCTGGCGCTCAACGAAAACGACATCGGCGAGTACCGCACCTTCTTCAAGCTCTATCCGCCGCTGCGCTCCGAGGACGATCGCGTGGCGATGGTGGATGCGCTGGCGCGCGGGGCGATCGACATCATCGTCTCCTCGCACGACCCGCAGGACGTCGACACCAAGCGCCTGCCCTTTGGCGAGGCTGCCGACGGTGCCGTAGGGCTCGAGACCATGCTGGCGGCCGCCCTTCGCCTGCACCACAGCGGGCATGTGACGCTGATGCGCCTGATCGATGCCATGTCGACGAGGCCGGCGCAGATCTTCGGTCTTGATGCCGGTACGCTGAAGCCCGGCGCCAAGGCGGATATCGTGCTGATCGATCTCGAAGAGCCTTGGATTGTCGCCAAGGACATGCTTCTCTCGCGGTCGAAGAACACGCCGTTCGAAGACGCGCGCTTCAGCGGACGTGCAGTCGCGACCTATGTCGCCGGCCAGTGCGTGCATACATTATAAGAAGACAAGTGGGGGAACATGGGCGCTGATCTCATGACGTGGCAGATCACCTGGCAAATCGCGCTGGCGGCGGCCGCCATCGGCTATCTGCTGGGCTCCATTCCGTTCGGGCTTATCCTGACGCGCACTGCCGGCCTTGGCGACGTGCGCAGCATCGGTTCGGGCAATATAGGCGCCACCAACGTTCTGCGGACCGGCAACAAGAAGCTGGCGGCAGCGACGCTGCTGCTGGATGCGCTGAAGGCATCGGCGGCGGCGTGGATCGTCTCTTATTTCTTCGGCCCGGAAGCCGCTGTGATCGCCGGCTTCTTCGCCTTCATCGGCCACCTCTTCCCGGTCTGGATCGGCTTCAAGGGCGGCAAGGGCGTCGCGACCTATATCGGCACGCTTCTCGGCGTCGCACCGCTGATGGTTCTTGGCTTCGCGGCGGTCTGGCTCGGCGTTGCATTCCTGACCCGTTATTCTTCTCTTTCCGCACTGGTTGCAATGCTTGTCATTCCGGTTGCATTGTGGATACTGGGTGCAGAGAAGGTTGCAGCGATCATGGCGATCATGACCGTGATCTCCTACTGGAAGCACAAGGCCAATATCAGCCGCCTCATCAGCGGCACGGAAAGCAAGATCGGGGCAAAGGGATAGGATAGATGGACGCACGCAGCGCAAGGCCAAAAGGAATTGCGCTGACGGACAGGCAAAGGATTGCCTGGTTGCGTCTCATCCGCTCCGACAATGTCGGCCCGGCCACCTTTCGCGATCTCATCAATCATTTCGGTTCCGCGGAAGCAGCGCTTGCCGCCCTGCCCGGCCTTTCGGCGCGTGGCGGCGCGACACGCGCGATCCGGATCGCCACCGAGAGCGAAGCGCTGAAGGAGCTCGATGCGGCGCACAGGTTTGGCGCGCGCTTTGTCGGCATCGGTGAGCCGGAATATCCGCAGGCGCTGAAGCAGATCGACGGGGCGCCGCCTCTGCTCGCGGTGAAAGGCAATCTCGCGGCGACCGCCCAGCCTGCCATCGGCATCGTCGGCTCGCGCAACGCCTCGATATCAGGCGCGAAGTTCGCGGCGATGATCGCGAGAGAATGCGGACGTGTCGGCTATGCTGTTATCTCCGGTCTTGCTCGTGGCATCGACACGGCCGCCCACCGAGCCAGCCTAGACACCGGCACGATCGCCGCCATGGCTGGCGGGCTGGATCAGCCCTACCCTCCCGAAAACGCCGGGCTGCTTGAGGAAATCTGGAACGGCAACGGTCTTGCCGTCAGCGAAATGCCGTTCGGCTGGGAGCCGCGCGCGCGTGACTTTCCGAGGCGCAACAGGCTGATCGCCGGCATTTCACTTGGGACTGTGGTGGTGGAGGCAGCGACGCGATCGGGCTCCCTGATCACCGCGCGGCTCGCCGGCGAGTTCGGCAGGCTGGTCTTCGCGGTTCCCGGCTCGCCGCTCGATCCGCGATGCCACGGCACAAACAGCTTGCTGAAGGACGGCGCGATGATCGTTACCGCGCCCGATGACGTGATCAGCGCGCTTGCGCCGCTATCGCAGCTCGACCTGTTTACTGCGCCGCTTGCCGAGGAGCCAGAACGCGGCGGCGGATCGTCGCTGCTGCCGCCGGATGAGACCGACAGGGCGCGCATCGTAGATGCGCTCGGGCCAACGCCTGTCGAAATCGACGATATCATCCGGCATACGGAGCTCAGCGCCTCGGCCGTCTATCTCGTGCTGCTGGAGCTCGACATCGCCGGGCGACTGCACCGGCACCCCGGCGGCATGGTGTCCATTGCAATGGAGGTGTGACGACTTACATATGAGCGGGTTACATCCGGGCCACTTACATACGAGCCTGGAGATCGCCGGCTTCGACATATGCCATCTCGATCAGATAGCAGAGCATGTCGGCCTTTTCCTTTTCCGCCACTTGACGCAACTCGGCGAGCATCTGGCGGATGAAGGCAATGTTCTCGCGGGAGCCGGATCGGCCGGTGTCCTTCTTTGCGTACTTAGCCGTCATGAAAGCACTCGCGCCCCAATTGGGAAGGGTTGATCGTCGCAGCCTGAACCACACGCGAAAAACGATATCGCAATAATCAGAAATTGCAATATGCGGAATATCGTCTTTTGGTTGCAACGCGTTGCAATGCGTAAAAATGCACTCAAAGTACTTGACCGAAACGAATTCCCTGTCCATGTCGGAGAACCGGCGACCGTGACACGGCAGGTCCTCTGCCCTGATATAGGCCGGCTGGCATCCATTTTTAGAGAATCATCATGAATGTTGTAGTGGTGGAATCGCCCTCGAAGGCCAAGACGATCAACAAGTATCTGGGACCCGGATACAAGGTGCTCGCCTCCTTTGGCCACGTCCGCGATCTCCCCGCCAAGGACGGCTCCGTGCTGCCCGACCAGGATTTCGAAATGCTGTGGGAGGTCGATGGGGCCTCGGCCAAGCGTATGAAGGACATCGCCGACGCGGTGAAGTCCTCCGACGGCCTGTTCCTCGCAACCGACCCTGATCGCGAAGGCGAAGCGATCTCCTGGCATGTGCTCGATATGCTGAACAAGAAGCGCGTGCTCGGCGGCAAGACCGTCAAGCGCGTGGTGTTCAACGCGATCACCAAGAAGGCCGTGCTCGACGCAATGGCCGAGCCGCGCGATATCGACGTGCCGCTGGTCGACGCCTATCTGGCGCGCCGCGCACTGGACTATCTCGTCGGCTTCAATCTTTCGCCGGTTCTCTGGCGCAAGCTGCCCGGCGCCCGCTCGGCGGGACGCGTGCAGTCGGTGGCGCTTCGCCTCGTCTGCGACCGCGAATCCGAGATCGAGCGTTTCGTCTCCGAGGAATATTGGAACATCTCGGCGCTGCTGAAGACACCGCGCGGTGACGAGTTCGAAGCCAAGCTGGTTGCGGCGAATGGCAAGCGGTTGCAGGCACGTTCGATCGGCAACGGCGACGAGGCCGGCAAGCTGAAGGCGCTGCTCGAAGGCGCGTCCTACGTCGTCGATACCGTCGAGGCCAAGCCCGTCAAGCGCAACCCGGGACCACCCTTCACAACCTCCACGCTGCAGCAGGCCGCTTCCTCGAAGCTCGGCTTCTCGGCATCGCGCACCATGCAGGTGGCACAGAAGCTCTATGAGGGCTTCGACATCGGCGGCGAGACGGTCGGTCTGATCACCTATATGCGTACCGACGGTGTGCAGATGGCGCCCGAGGCGATCGACGCGGCGCGTGGCGCCATCGTCGACCAGTTCGGCCAGCGCTACCTGCCGGAGAAGGCGCGCTTCTATTCCACGAAGGCGAAGAACGCCCAGGAAGCCCACGAAGCCATCCGCCCGACGGACTTCAACCGCTCGCCGGACAAGGTTCGCCAGTATCTCGACGCCGACCAGCTCAAGCTCTACGACCTGATCTGGAAGCGCGGCATCGCCAGCCAGATGGCATCGGCCGAGATCGAGCGCACGACCGCCGAGATTATCGCCGACAACAACGGCGAGAAGGCCGGACTGCGCGCAGTTGGCTCCGTCATCCGCTTCGACGGCTTCATCGCCGCCTATACGGACCAGAAGGAAGACGGCGAGCAGAGCGACGACGGCGACGAGGATGGTCGCCTGCCGGAGATCAATGCGCGCGAAAACCTCGCCAAGCAGAAGATCAATTCGAGCCAGCACTTCACCGAACCGCCGCCGCGCTACTCGGAAGCGTCGCTGATCAAGAAGATGGAAGAGCTCGGCATCGGCCGCCCGTCCACTTACGCCGCGACGCTCGCGACCCTTCGCGACCGCGAATATGTCATCATCGACAAGCGCAAGCTGATCCCGCACTCCAAGGGCCGGCTGGTGACGGCCTTCCTCGAAGGCTTCTTCACCAAGTATGTCGAATACGACTTCACGGCTGATCTGGAAGAGAAGCTCGACCGGATTTCCGCAGGCGAGCTGAACTGGAAGCAGGTTCTGCGCGACTTCTGGAAGGATTTCTTCGCGCAGATCGAAGACACCAAGGAACTGCGCGTCACCAACGTTCTCGATTCGCTGAACGAATCCTTGGCGCCGCTGGTGTTTCCGAAGCGCGAGGACGGCAGCGACCCCCGGATCTGCCAGGTCTGCGGCACGGGCAACCTGTCGCTGAAGCTCGGCAAGTACGGCGCCTTCGTCGGTTGCTCGAACTATCCCGAGTGCAATTACACGCGCCAGCTTTCTTCCGAGGGCGGCGCGGAGGCCGAGGGTGCTGCACTGAACGAGCCGAAGGCGCTCGGCACCGATCCTGTGACCGGCGAAGAACTGACGCTGCGCTCCGGCCGCTTCGGACCTTACGTCCAGCGTGGCGACGGCAAGGAGGCCAAGCGCTCCTCGCTGCCGAAGGGCTGGAAGCCCGAGGATATCGACTATGAAAAGGCGATGGCGCTGATTTCGCTGCCGCGCGATATCGGCAAGCATCCGGAATCGGGCAAGATGATCTCGGCCGGCATCGGCCGTTATGGACCGTTCCTGCTGCATGACGGCGGATATGCCAATCTCGAGACCGTCGAGGATGTCTTCAGCATCGGCCTCAACCGCGCCGTCACCGTGATCGCCGAGAAGGCCGCCAAGGGTCCGGGCGGACGCGGTCGCACGGCAGCGGCTGCCCTGAAGGAGCTCGGCGAGCATCCCGATGGCGGCGGCGCGATCACCGTGCGCGACGGCAAGTACGGCCCCTATGTCAATTGGGGCAAGGTCAACGCAACGCTGCCCAAGGGCACCGATCCGCAGGCGCTGACCGTCGAGGAAGCCGTGGCGCTCATCACCGCAAAGGCTGGCAAGGCGCCTGCTGCCAAGAGCAAGGCGAAGCCGAAAGCGAAGGCCAAGGCTGCGGCGAGCGATGACGAGAAGCCTGCAAAGGCAGCCGCCAAGCCAAAGGCAAAAGCCAAGGCGCCCGCCAAGAAAGCTACAGCACCCGCAAAGAAGAAAAAGAGCGAAGAGTGACCAGAATTCCGCGGGAACCAAAGGGCATGGGCAAGCGTCCCGACAAGACGGGACGCTCCAGCAGGGCGCCCGCCGTCGAGCCACTCAACATCCAGCACGGCGCGCTTCCGTCGCGCGAAGTGATCCTGCGCTTCATCGCCGATCATCCGCAGAAGGCTTCCAAGCGCGAACTTGCCAAGGCCTTCGGACTGAAGGGCGACAGCCGCGTCGAGCTAAAGCACCTGCTGCGCGATCTCGAGCAGGAAGGCATGCTGCAAAAGACGCGCAAGTCGCTGATCCGTCCCGGCGCTTTGCCGCCGGTCACCGTGCTCGACATCACCACCCGCGACAAGGACGGCGGACTGATCGGCCGTCCGGCGGAATGGTCGGATGAGATGGGCGTCGCGCCTGCCGTCTCCATCCGGCAGTCCTCCTCGCCTGCCGGCCGCAACGGCAAGGGCAAGGCGCCCGTCGCCGGCATGGGCGACCGCATTCTCGCGAAGATCTTCGCCGCCACCGACCGCGGCGGCCCGGCCTATACGGCGCGCATCATCAAGATCCTCGACAAGCGCCGCGGCGCGCTGCTCGGCGTCTTCAAGGATGCGCCTGGCGGCGGCGGGCGGCTGTTACCGATCGAGCGGCGCGGCGAGGAAATGCTGATCGACCCCGATGACAAGGGCGACGCCAAGGACGGCGATCTGGTCGAGGTCGAAGTCGCGCGCCTGCGCAGCTTCGGACTGCCGCGCGCCAAGGTGCTGTCGATCGTCGGTTCTGTCGCTTCGGAAAAGGCGATCTCGATGATCGCCATCCACGCCCATGGCATCCCCTATATCTTCCCGCCGGCCGTGGTTGCCGAGGCGGATGACGCCAAGCCGGCGACCATGTCGCACCGCGAGGACTGGCGCGACGTGCCGCTCATCACCATCGACCCTGCCGATGCCAAGGACCATGACGACGCCGTCTATGCCGAGCACGACCCCTCGCCCGACAATGAAGGCGGCGTGATCGTTACCGTGGCGATCGCCGATGTCTCCTATTACGTCCGCCCGAACTCGCCGCTCGACCGCGAGGCGCTGAAGCGCGGCAACTCGGTCTACTTCCCCGACCGCGTCGTCCCGATGCTGCCGGAGCGGATTTCCAACGATCTCTGCTCGCTGCGCGAGGGACAGGACCGGCCGGCGCTGGCCGTGCGCATGACCTTCTCGAAGGAAGGCCGCAAGGCCGGGCATACCTTCCACCGCGTGATGATGAAGAGTGCTGCAAAGCTCTCCTACCAGCAGGCACAGGCCGCGATCGACGGCAATCCCGACGACAAGGCCGGGCCGCTGCTGGAGCCGATCCTGAAGCCGCTGTGGCATGCCTATGAGGTGATGAAGCGTGGCCGTGAGCGCCGGCAGCCGCTGGAACTCGACATGCCCGAGCGCAAGATCCAGCTGAAGCCCGACGGCACCGTCGACCGCGTCGTCGTGCCGCCGCGCCTCGATGCGCACAAGCTGATCGAAGAAATGATGATCCAGGCCAACGTCGCGGCCGCCGAGACGCTGGAAAAGAAGAAGCAGCCGCTGATCTATCGCGTGCACGACGGCCCGTCGCTCTCCAAGCAGGAAATCCTGCGCGAGTTCCTGGCGACGCTCGGCATTTCGCTCGCCAAGGGCGGCAACATGCGCGCCAACAACTTCAACGGCATTCTCGCCAAGGCCGAGGACACGCCGCACCAGACGATGGTCAACGAGATGGTGCTGCGCTCGCAGAGCCAGGCGATCTACAGCCCCGAGAATATCGGGCACTTCGGCCTGAACCTGATGAAGTACGCGCACTTCACCTCGCCGATCCGCCGCTATGCCGACTTGATCGTGCATCGTGCGCTCGTCGGTTCGCTCGGCTTCGGCGAAGGCGGGATCACACCGGATGAGGAAGCCGCTCTCGACGATATCGCAGCCGAGATCTCCACCTTCGAGCGCCGCGCCATGGCCGCCGAACGCGAAACGGTCGACCGCCTCATCGCCCATCATCTAGCCGGCCGTATCGGCGAGGAATTCGATGGACGCGTGGGAGGTGTGACGAAATCGGGACTATTTGTCGCCCTGCCGGACTATGGAGCGGACGGCTTCATTCCTATATCTACACTGGGAATGGACTACTTCATCTATGATGAGGCGCATCAGGCACTATCCGGTGAGAAAACCGGCCTCGGCTACCGCCTGGGAGACAGTGTCAAGGTCAAGCTGGTGGAAGCCATTCCGCTGGCCGGCGCGCTTCGGTTCGAGATGGTGAGCGAGGGGCGCAAGATGCCCACCGCCGTGCGTTCATTCCACAAGGGCGGCCGCCGCGACGCAAGCCGCGCGCGCAAGCAGGCCGGGACAAGACCCCCGAGAGGGCGTCGATAGGCGTTTTAGGACGCCGGGAAGGAAGTGCAGTCATGACGACCACCTCGAACGGCCAGGCGATCCAATACGGCGATGTCGATGAAGCCAAGCGCCCGCTCGGTCAATCGATCAAGCGCGGCCTTCTCGGCCGCTGCCCTGCCTGCGGCAGCGGCAAGCTGTTCCGCGCCTATCTGAAGCCGGTGGACAATTGTGCGGCCTGTGGCGAGGCCATGCATCACCATCGCGCCGACGACCTGCCGCCCTACATCACCATCGTCATCGTCGGCCACGTGATCATCGCGGGCTACATGATGACCGATCTGATCTGGCCGATGCCGCTCTGGCTCACCTTCGCCATCTGGACGCCGCTGACGCTGCTCGCCACCCTGCTGATCATCCAGCCGATCAAGGGCGGGGTCATCGGGCTGCAGTGGGCGCTGAAGATGCATGGTTTCGGCGGGCACAGCGACGAGCAGGATCAGTACGAAATCCCCGGCCGCCGACATCAAGGCTGAAGACTTTCCTTGAACCTTCACCGTCACGACATATTTGGCGTGTAGCAGCGCCGGATGTGCTGCGAACTCTGTTTCAGGCACGATGTCAACTTGCGCGATGGTAGGCTTATTTGACTGAATCTCGTCCACCGCAATCAGATCATTGCAGCCAACCTTGTTCATCTAGTAAAGCACACACGTCATCTGGGTCTGGCCCGTCATCTGAGGCTGGTATGACCATGGGGGCAGATGTGGCTTTCGGGTCGCGTTTGTGCGCAGCAGTTCTGTAGGGGTGGATATATGTCTCAGCCGCGAAACGGCACACCGGGCGATGTCGAAGAGATCCATTGGCCGTCTCTGGTAGCCGCCGTTTCGTCGATCTCAGCGGTCGGCATTGCGATCGGGCTGGGATTGCCACTTCTGAGCATTATCCTTGAGAAGCGCGGCATCCCCTCGACCCTGATCGGTCTCAATACGGCGATGGCCGGCGTCGCGGCGATGGTGGCCGCGCCGATCACGACGAAGCTCGCCCATGCCTATGGCGTGGCGCAGACGATGCTTTGGGCGGTGGTGGTTTCGGCAATCAGCGCTGTCAGCTTCTACTATGCGCAGGACTTCTGGATGTGGTTCCCGCTGCGCTTCGCTTTTCACGGCGCCACGACCACACTCTTCATTCTCTCCGAGTTCTGGATCAACGCCGCCTCGCCGCCATCGAAACGCGGTTTCGTGTTGGGTATCTATGCGACTGTGCTCTCACTCGGCTTCGCGGCGGGCCCCCTGCTCTTCTCCGTTCTCGGCAGCGACGGCATCCTGCCCTTCGCCGTCGGCGCCTGCGCCATCTTGATGGCGGCCATCCCGATCTTTGTCGCGCGCCATGAAAGCCCGGTGCTCGAAGAGAAGCCGGAGCTGCATTTCATGCGCTATGTCTTCCTAGTGCCGAGCGCCACGGCCGCCGTCTTTATTTTCGGCGCGGTGGAAGCCGGCGGACTGGCACTGTTTCCGATCTACGCGGTGCGCGCCGCCTTCACCGAGACGCAGGCAGCCCTTCTGCTGACGGTCATGGGGATCGGCAACATGATCTTCCAGATCCCTGTGGGCATGCTGTCCGACAAGATGAAGGACAAGCGCCCCTTGCTTGCCGGCATGGCCTTCATGGGCCTGATCGGCTCGCTGATGCTGCCCGTGCTCTCGCACAGCTGGGTGCTGATGGCCGGCGTCCTGCTCTTTTGGGGCGGCTGCGTGGCCGGGCTTTATACGGTCGGATTGAGCCATCTGGGCTCGCGCCTGACCGGCTCGGACCTTGCCGCCGCCAATGCCGCCTTCGTCTTCTGTTATGCCGTCGGCACCGTTGCGGGTCCGCAAGTCATCGGCGCGGCCATCGATGTGGCCGGAAACAACGGCTTTGCCTGGGCGATTGCGGGCTTCTTCGGCGTTTATGCAGTGCTTTCGGCGGGCAGACTGCTTTTCATTCGAAAGCGGGGTTGACTTTTCAAGCTAGATTCGTAGTTTCGCGCCAGAATTAGCCGAGGCGCCTAAACGGATTCCAACGGCTTTCATTTCATTAAAGGCAGGACGACCATGGCCAAGGCTACAACAATCAAGATCAAGCTGCTGTCGACAGCCGACACAGGTTCTTTCTACGTCACGACGAAGAACAGCCGTACGATGACGGACAAGATGACGAAGACCAAGTACGACCCGATTGCTCGCAAGCACGTCGAGTTCAAGGAAACCAAGATCAAGTAATTTCTTGATCCTGTAGACCGCTTAAAAGCGCGCGCCACCAGGCTGCGCGCTTTTTTGTTGTCTGCGATACGGCCGCAGCCAGTCGACTAGAGAGCACAAATGAAAACGCCGCCCTGCCCGTTTCAACGGAGAGGACGGCGTTTTGCGAAAGGGGGTCGGTCAACAGGCAACGCGGCACGAGGAACCGCAGGTGTTGCCTGCCGACCGACCGACCCCACGACCCAGGAGATGCGGCGGACCTGAGCATCATGGGGTATCGGCGCACCCCGTATAGGGAGTGCTTTATTTCTATGTATTGATCATTCGCGCGAAAATGAAAGAAAATCAACAAATTCTTAATGATGAGATTTATTAGCTTGATTTTATGGTTAAAAGTCCCGATTTGGGACGCCGTTTCGCGTAATTTTCGACCACCACGCGCTAGAATAAGATCCGACAGCAAGAATAGACGGACAATATAAGCGAGTAGTCTTCGCGCTTGCAGACCGACGAAACCGCCTGAAAATCATCAAAATCCGCCGACCAGACCAAGCAAAGTGACGGCGCCTCACATTTTCTTCTGAGGCCGACAGCGTCTGTGCTGACCTGGATCGCCTGTCGCGGGCGGCGCTGAGGTCAAAACCCGGCACTACTACTTGCGGCTAATCCGCACACAGGGCCGGATCGGCGCCCGTTCAACTTTCTGTGGATGATCAATGCGCTGCCGGTCTTAGGCGCTAAACGGCCGTTGCCAATATCAGGCCGCGGCGACGACTCGGTTGCGACCGCCGTTCTTCGCTTCATAAAGCGCAACGTCGGCCTGCTTCAGCAGATGACCGGGCGTGATGACCTGCGGCGTGCGCGATGCGATGCCGAACGATGCCGTCACCTGCAACTCCTGGCCCGTACCCTTCACCACGAAGGGTACGCTTTCGATGACGCCGCGCAAGCGCTCGGCCACCGAGGCCGCGATCTCCGGCGAGGTGTCGGGCATGACGACGACGAATTCCTCGCCACCATAGCGGCAGGCGAGATCGGCACCGCGAACCGTGGAGCGGACGCGATTGGCGAACTCTCGCAGAATATCGTCGCCGGCATCGTGGCCGTGGGTGTCGTTGATCTGCTTGAAGCGGTCGATGTCCGCGATCAGCACCGACAGCGGGCGACCGCGCGCCATCGAGCGATTGAAGAGCGTGCTGATATGATTGTCGAGATAGCGTCGATTGCTCAAGCCCGTCAGCGGATCGGTGACCGCGAGCTCGATCGTCTGCTGCACATTGGCTCGCAGGCGGTCATTGTAATTCTTGCGGCGGATCTGCGTGAGGCTGCGGGCGACCAGCTCGTTCGGATCGACGGGGCGGACGATGTAGTCGTTGACGCCGAGATCGAGCGCGCGCACCACCATCTCGTCATCGCCCTGCTCGGTGATGATCAGGATCGGCAGGAAACGGGTGCGCTCCAGCGAGCGAAGCTGCGAGCAAAGCCTGAGCGGGTCGTAGTCGTCGATATTGGAATTGACGATCACGAGGTCGAACGGATTTTCGGATGCTTCGAAAACGGCGGCCTGGGCATCCGAAATGGCAAACACGTTGCCGATCGGCTTCAGCGCCTTGATGATCCGCTCCTGCGAATTGGCGCGGCCATCGACCAGCATGATCTGGCCGCCCTCCTCGCCGCGCTGATCGGCGCGCAGCAATTCGTCGATGCCCATCGTGTGCGCCGTCTGGGCGCGGATGCGCAGTTCGTCGCTCAGCGTCTTCAGGCGCAGCAGGCTCTTGACGCGCGCGATCAGCTGCAGGTCGTTGACCGGCTTGGTCAGGAAGTCGTCGGCGCCGGCCTTCAGGCCACGCACGCGGTCGGCCGGCTGATCGAGCGCGGTAACCATGACGACGGGGATATGCGATGTCTTCGGGTTGGACTTCAGCCGCTCGCAGACTTCGAAGCCGTCCATGCCCGGCATCATGATATCGAGCAGGATGAGATCGACTTGGTTGCGCTCGCAGATCGCCAGTGCCTGATAGCCGTCGGACGCGGTCAGCACGTCGAAATACTCGGCAATCAGCCGCGCTTCGAGCAGCTTCACGTTTGCCGGGATATCATCAACGACGAGAATGCGCGCGGTCATAAGCTTCTTTCCGATCTATCAGGCGTCGCCCAGGTAGGTCTTGATCGTCTCGATGAACTTCGGAACGGAGATCGGCTTGGAGACATAAGCCTCGCAGCCGCCCTGGCGAATGCGTTCCTCATCACCCTTCATCGCGAAGGCGGTGACGGCGATGACGGGAATGACGTGGAGCTCGTCGTCCTCTTTCAGCCACTTGGTGACTTCGAGCCCGGAAACTTCTGGCAGCTGGATGTCCATGAGAATCAGATCGGGGCGATGCTTGCGGGCAAGATCCAGCGCTTCCATACCGTTGCGGGTCTGGATGGTCCTGTAGCCGGACGCCTCGATCAGGTCGCGAAAGAGCTTCATGTTAAGCTCGTTATCCTCTACAATCATCACTTGTTTGGGCATCGAACGCGATCCTAAGTCCGTCATGAAAACCGTTTCGCCATGCGGAACTAAACCCGCGAGCGCACCGGCCGCCATGAAACCGATTGCGGCACGCTATCGGTATTTGGTTGAAAAATAGGTAATTTACCGCAAGAAATGCAGAGCAACTTCAAGACTTCAAAGCAACGCGCCGCCGACCCGCAAGAGACGGCCATCGCGGTTCTCGCCTGGCTCGCAAACGAACCTGATCTGTTTGGCCGATTCCTGGCGCTGACCGGCGTCGAGCCGGCCCAAGTGCGCAACGCGATCAATGATCCGGGGTTCCTATCGGGGATGATGGACTTCCTGATGCAGCATGAGCCGACGGCGCTGGCGTTCTGCCAGGCAAGCGGGACGCCGCCGGAGGTGCTCAATGCTGCCTGGCAGCATTTCTCTCCTGCCGGTCTCGGCTCGGGCGAGTATTGATCATGAGCGTGGTCACCGATCCCTCTCAGGTGCGCCTCGGTGATCGCCCGCTGATCGTCTGCGATATCGACGAGGTGGTGCTGGAGTTTCTCTCGCCCCTCACCCGCTTCCTGCGCTCGCACGATTACGATCTTCTGCCGCGCTCCTTCCGGCTGCACGGCAATATCGTGTCGCTGCTTGATGGGGCGGAGATGGACCGGGAGGCGTTCGACCGCTTCCACGAGATATTCTTCGAGACCCAGGATCTGTGGCAGGAGCCGGCGGAGCGTGCCGTCGAGACGCTGCATGCGCTGGCCGCCGATGCCGACATCGTGTTTCTCACGGCGATGCCGCCGCGCCACCACGAGGTGCGCCGCAAGCTTCTCGACCGGTTCGACCTGTGCTTCGACATGATCGCCTCGGAACAGCCCAAGGGGCCGATCGTGGCGGCGCTGCATGACCGCCGGGAGCTGCCCGTCGCCTTTATCGACGATATACAACGCAACCTCCTTTCCGTTGCCGACCATGTGCCGGAGTGTCTGCTGCTCAACATGATGGCGAATGCCGATTTCAAGCCATTCGCGCCGCCGCCCACCGGCACAATCGTCCAAGCGTCCGACTGGACGCATGCAGCCGAGCTGATGCGTCGGCATTTTTCGACCACGACGTCGCTCAGCAAAACCAGCGCATAAGCGCCGACATCCTCTTGAGACTCTCGAACTTAGAGCGTAATGTCGGGATGTTCAACCTTTGTTCCCGTCGATGACCGCCAATCCTGCCAAGACACCCGGCTTCTGTCGCGACTGCCTTGCCGAGCAGAAGGCGGAGGGGCGACGCTGTGCTGCCTGCGGCAGCCCCCGCCTCGTTCGCCACGACGAGCTCTACGGCCTGACGCTCGCGCATATCGACTGCGATGCCTTCTATGCCTCCGTCGAGAAGCGCGACAATCCCGAGCTGGCCGACAAGCCCGTCATCATCGGTGGGGGAAAACGCGGCGTGGTGTCGACAGCCTGTTATGTGGCGCGGATCTACGGCGTGCGCTCGGCCATGCCGATGTTCAAGGCGCTTGAGGCCTGCCCGCAGGCGGTGGTGATCCCTCCCAACATGGAGAAATACGTCAAGGTCGGCCGTGAGGTGCGGGCGATGATGCAGGAGCTGACGCCGCTGGTTCAGCCGCTATCGATCGACGAGGCGTTTCTGGAACTCGGCGGCACGGAGCGGCTGCACAACGACCCGCCGGCGCGCACGCTGGCGAAGTTCGCCCGCCGTGTCGAGAAGGAGATCGGAATCACCGTTTCGATCGGGCTCTCCTATTGCAAGTTCCTGGCGAAGGTTGCCTCCGACCTGCAGAAGCCGCGTGGATTCTCGGTGATCGGTCGCGAGGAAGCGGTTTCGTTTCTGGCGCCGCGTCCGGTGACGACGATCTGGGGCGTGGGAAAGGCCTTCGCCGCGACGCTGGAGGCCGACGGAATCCGCACCATCGGCCAGTTGCAGACCATGGACGAGACAGACCTGATGCGCCGCTACGGCACCATGGGGCAGCGGCTGTCGCGGCTATCACGCGGGATCGATGACCGCGATGTGCACCTCAACGATCCCGCCAAGAGCGTTTCGGCCGAGACGACCTTCTTCGACGACATCTGGCGATATGAGGAACTCGTTCCGGTGCTGCGCAATCTCTCCGAGAAAGTCGCCTGGCGCCTGAAGAAGGGCGATATCGCCGGCCACACGGTCGTTCTGAAGATGAAGACGGCGGACTTCAAGTCGCGCACGCGCAACCGCAAGCTGGAGGACCCGACGCAGCTTGCCGACCGGATCTTCCGCACCGGCATCGAACTGCTGCAGAAAGAAACCGACGGAACCAAGTTCCGGCTGATCGGTATCGGCGTAACCGACCTTTGCGACCCCACGCGCGCCGATCCGCCCGACCTGATCGACGTTCAATCCGGGCGACGTGCCGCTGCCGAGGCCGCTATGGACAAGCTGCGCGACAAGTTCGGCAAGGGTACGGTCGAGACCGGCTATACGTTCGGAAGCAAGCGCAATCAATAATATGTGAGCCCTACTCGGGGTCGCTCATTTCAAATATTCCTTAAGTTTCGAGCATTACCCTCCGGCCTGTAGTATTGCGTATCGGTTGGGTTCAAATGTTCTCGCGTCTCGTCTTCGGGCTCGGCTTGCTGTCGGCCACCGCCCTCGTGCACCCCGCGTTCGCCACGGACGCGCGGGCGCTGCAGATCTTCGTTTCAAAGAGCAAGCAGTCTCTGGCCGTCTATGACGGCGCCGATGTCATCGCCACGTCGAAGATATCGAGCGGCAAGTCCGGCCACACCACGCCGAGCGGCATCTTCTCGGTGATCGAGAAGCAGACCTACCACGAATCCAACATCTATTCGGGCGCGCCGATGCCGTTCATGCAGCGGCTGACGTGGTCGGGCATTGCGCTCCACCAGTCGAATTCCGTGCCGCGCTATCCCGCCTCGCACGGCTGCGTGCGCATGCCCGACGCATTTGCAAAACAGCTCTACAAGATGACCGAGATGGGCGTGCCCGTGATCATCACCGATGCGCAGCTTGCGCCGGAGCCGGTCGATCATCCGCTGCTGTTCAGCCCACACGCGCCACCTCCGGCGCCGCTTTTGTCCGACGTCGAACTCCGGCCGGCCATCGGCTCGCTGCCGGTGCAGGTGGCGATGAACGAGGTGGCGATGCCGCGGCTGCAGGTGCAGCCGATCGTGGCGCCCGTCAACGACCAGCCGGTGAAGATCCTGATCACCCGCCGGGCGCAGCGCGAGACGATCATCGACCTGCAGACCTATCTCGCCGAGCTTGGATTTGCCGTCGGCAACGCCGACGGCTATCTCGGGCCGGCGACGGTTCAGGCGATCGGCGAGTTCAAGAAGCAGCATCCGATGAGCCCTGATGCCGCCAAGTCACTCATCAGTGACGACCTGCTACGCGCGGTCTATAGCGCCGCTGGCAAGGGCGAGCCGCCGAATGGCGTGATCATGGTGCGGCAGGGATTCCAGCAGGTATTCGAGGCGCCGGTGACGATCGCCCAACCGGAACTGGCCCTCGGGACGCATTTCTTCAGCGCGCACGAGGTGAATTTCGAAGACGGCACCACCGAGTGGCTGGGCGTGACGCTGCCCAACACCTTGACCAGCCAGACGATGAAGCGGCTGGGCATCAGCACGATGGAAAGCTCGATCATCTCTGGCACGCCGATCCTGAACGCGCTCGGCCGGATCACCATTCCTGATGACACCCGGCAACGGATCGACTCCATGCTGACGCCGGGATCGACACTGACGATCTCCGACACCGGCGTCGGCCCGGAGACCGGTCAGGGCACCGACTTCATCACGCTGACGCGCGGTTAGACGAGTTCCACATCGATCACCCCCGGGGCCGAGCGCATGGCGGCGGCGATTTCGGGCGTGATCCGGTATTTCTGCGCCAACTCCACCTCGATCTCGCGCTTGCCATCTTCCTTGATGACGATGAAGGAGACGAGGCCGTCGCCCCTGGCATTGAGATGGGCGGCAACGGCGCGCAACGGACCGGAATCGCGGACATAGACGCGGAGCGCCTTCTGCATCTGCAGCGACTTCTCTTCCAGCGACTGGATCGTCTGGATGCGGAGGCCAATGCCCTCCGGCCGCTCTTCGCCGGTGGCGGTAATGACGAAGGATTTTCCCGATTCCAGCATGTCGCGATATTGGTTCAGCATCTCCGAGAAGAGTACCGCTTCAAACTGGCCGGATGAATCCGAGAAGACGATGATGCCCATCTTGTTGCCGGTGCGCGTCTTGCGCTCCTGCTTGGAAATGACGGTGCCGGCAAGGCGCGCATTGCTGGCGCCCTGCTTCACGGCGGCCGCGAAATCGCCGAAGGTCTGGACGCGCATCTTCTCCAGCACGCTGCTGTAGCTATCGAGCGGATGGGCCGTCAGGTAGAAACCTAGGACCTGGAATTCCTTGAGCAGGCGCTCCGAGGGCAGCCAAGGCGAGAAAGGCGGCATCGAGATCTTTTCCGGGCCCGATGACAACACGCCGCCGAAGATATCCGACTGGCCGCTCAGCTTGTTTTCCTGGGCGCGCTGGGCATAGCCCATGATGCGATCGATGCCGCCCGAAAGCTGGGCGCGATCGAGATCGAAGCAATCGAAGGCGCCGGCGAAGATCAGGCTTTCCAGCACGCGCCGGTTGACCTGCTTGGGATCGATGCGCAAGCAGAAATCCTCAAGGCTGGCGAACGGCGTGTCGCCGCGCACCTCGACGATATGATCGACGGCCGATTCGCCGACACCCTTCAGCGCCGCCAGCGCGTAATAGATGCGGTTGTCGCCGGTCTGAAAGTGGCGGAACGAGGTCTGCACGGAGGGCGCGATCACCTCGATATCGAGGCGCTTGGCATCCTGGCGGAAGTCGTTGACCTTTTCGGTGTTCGACATGTCGAGCGTCATCGAGGCGGCGAGGAACTCGACCGGATAATGCGCCTTCATGTAGGCGGTCTGGTAGGAGACGATGGCGTAGGCTGCGGCGTGCGACTTGTTGAAGCCGTAGTTGGCGAACTTCGCCAGAAGCTCGAAGATGTTATCGGCCTGCGGCTTCGACACGCCGTTCTTGACGGCGCCGACGACGAAGCGCTCGCGCTGCTGGTCCATCTCCGCCTTGATCTTCTTACCCATGGCGCGGCGCAGAAGATCGGCCTCGCCGAGCGAATAGCCCGACAGCACCTGAGCGATCTGCATGACCTGCTCCTGGTAGACGATAACGCCTTGCGTCTCCTTCAGCAGGTAATCGATGGTCGGATGGATCGATTCGAGCTCTTCCTCGCCATGCTTGCGGGCATTGTAGGTCGGGATGTTTTCCATCGGACCCGGACGATACAGCGCCACGAGCGCGATGATGTCCTCGATGCAGTCCGGCCGCATGCCGATCAACGCCTTGCGCATGCCGGCACTTTCCACCTGAAACACGCCGACCGTTTCGCCGCGCGACAGCATCTCGTAGGTCAGCTTGTCATCGAGCGGGATCGCGGCGAGATCAACCTTGATGCCGCGCTTGGCGACGAAATCGACGGCGACCTTTAGCGTCGTCAGCGTCTTCAGGCCGAGGAAGTCGAACTTGACGAGACCAGCCTGCTCGACCCACTTCATGTTGAACTGGGTGACCGGCATGTCGGAGCGCGGGTCTCGGTACATCGGCACCAGCTTCGACAGTGGGCGGTCGCCGATGACGATGCCGGCGGCGTGGGTCGACGCGTGACGGTAGAGACCTTCGATCTTCTGGGCGATATCGAGCAGACGGGCGACGACGGGCTCCTTGTCGGCCTCTTCCTGCAGTTTCGGCTCTTCCTCGATCGCCTTCGACAGCGGCGTGGGGTTGGCCGGATTGTTCGGCACCAGCTTGCAGATCTTGTCGACCTGGCCGTAGGGCATTTCAAGCACGCGGCCGACGTCGCGAAGGGCGGCGCGCGCCTGTAGCGAACCGAAGGTGATGATCTGCGCCACCTGCTCGCGGCCGTATTTCTTCTGCACGTAGCGGATCACCTCTTCGCGGCGATCCTGGCAAAAGTCGATATCGAAGTCGGGCATCGAGACGCGTTCCGGATTGAGGAAGCGTTCGAAGAGCAGCGAGAAGCGCAGCGGATCGACGTCGGTGATCGTCAGCGCGTAGGCGACAAGCGAGCCCGCGCCGGAGCCACGGCCGGGGCCGACAGGAATATCCTGCAGCTTCGCCCACTTGATGAAGTCGGCAACGATCAGGAAGTAGCCCGGGAATTTCATGCGCTCGATAACGCTGAGCTCGAATTCCAGGCGGTCGCGGTAATCCTTCTCCTCGTAGCCCGCCGACATGCCGAGCGTTGCGAGGCGCATGTCCAAGCCTTCGACTGCCTGGCGGCGAAGTTCCAGCGATTCGGCGCGCTCCGCCTCTTCAGGATCAGCCGTGGCGCCGGTGAAGCGCGGGAGGATCGGTTTGCGGGTCTTCAGGACGAAGGAGCAGCGACGGGCGATTTCCACCGTGTTCTCGAGCGCCTCGGGCAGATCGGCGAAAAGCTTCACCATCTCGGCGCGGCTCTTCAGATAGTGATCCGGCGTCAGGCGAAAACGCGTGTCGTCGGAGACGATGGCGTTGTGCGCAACGGCCATCAGCGCGTCGTGCGCGTCATAATCGTCGCGGGTCGGGAAGAAGGCTTCGTTGGTCGCGACGAGCGGGATCTCGTGCTCATAGGCAAGGCCGATCACACGCTGCTCGTGGCGCTTGTCGTAGGTGCCCTGGCGCTGAAGCTCCATGTAGAGCCGGTCGCCGAACTTGTCCTTCAGAGACAGCAAGCGCGCGGTCGCCGGCGCGATGTGCCCATCTTTCAGTGGCATATCGATCGGACCGGTCGATGCGCCGGTCAGCGCGATCAGCCCCTCGGTGCCGAGCTCGTCCAGCCACGACGCCTTGATGTGGACCGCCTGCCCGCCTCCCTCGCCGCCGAGATAGGCGCGGCTGACGAGATCCACTAGCCGCTCATAGCCGGCGTCGGTGGCGGACAGAAGCACGATCGACGGCAGTTTCGCCAGCTGTTGCTGGCCGCCGCGCCGCTCGGTCTCAAGCCCGTCTTCCATATCGATGGAGACCTGGCAGCCGATAATCGGCTGCAGGCCCTCGTCCATCGACTTCTGCGCAAATTCCAGTGCGACGAATAGATTGTTGGTATCGGTGATGGCGATCGCCGGCTGGCTATCGCCCGATACCTTGTAGAGGATCTTCTTGAGCGGCAACGCCCCCTCAAGCAGCGAAAAGGCGGAGTGCACACGCAGGTGAACGAAGCCCGGCGTACCGCCGATGAAGTCGCTCGCGCCGTTTTCAGTGCCCGCCATGATATGCCTTTCCGCGCATCCGTATGAATCGGATGCATTGTCGGATTTGGGGACGCCGATGTCCAGAGAGACGGGTACTATCGGACCGCATGACAGTCATGCGGTCCCCGTTATTCTTACATTGCCATGCAGATCAAAGAGAAGCTGGCAATGAACATTGCGATGGAGGTGAATGCTGCGATATCGCGGATCATGTCAGTCATTTGGCTCTCCTGTGCTCTTATGTTTTTATTTTGTTCCTCTCTTGTTCCGTTGTCAACAGGATTGTTTTCTGTTTGGTTAACGGCAAACGGGAGACGAGCATGCGGCGATTCATCTTTGTGGCAGTCCTGCTTTCGGCCAACGCGGCCTTCGGCGCGGATCCTGATCCCGCGCGCATCGTCGATGCGGCCGTCGGCGACTGGAACGGCGACGGGAAGCCGGATCTGGCGCTGCTCGCCCGCATCGGCCCGGCCATCGTCTGGATCGGCGCGCTGCTCGCGGCTCTGCTCGGCCTCGACCGCCTGTTCCAGGCGGAGCGTGACGATGGCGCGCTCGATCTGATGCTGATGCAGGAGACGCCGCTGGTCTTGACCGTTCTCGTCAAGTGCCTCGCCCACTGGCTCGCCACCAGCCTGCCGCTGGTGATCGCCTCGCCGCTGCTCGGCCTCTTCATGAACATGAGCGAAAAGGCGATCGGCGCCACCATGCTGACGCTCCTCGTCGGCACGCCCGCCATCACGCTGATCGGTGCGGTGGGCGCCGCCGTTGCCGTGGCCCTTCCGCGCGGCGGCCTGCTGGTGTCGATCCTGGTGCTGCCGCTCACCATCCCGGTGCTGATTTTCGGCGTCAGCGCCACCTATGCGGCCGTCGAGGGACCAGCCCCCTTCCTGCCGCCCTTCCTGATCCTTATCGCGCTCACGCTGTTCTTTGCCGTCATCGGCCCGGCGGCGGCGGCATTGGCGCTCAGGAACACATCGGATTGATCATCGGCTTGATTGCCCGTGGCGGCGGATCGCGCTAAGGAGACGGCATGACCGAGAATAGCCTTGCCATCACCAAATTCAGCGATCTCGCCAACCCCACGCGGTTCCTGGCGCTCGCTTCCCGCCTCATCCCCTGGATGGCCGGGATCACCGCCCTCTGTTTTATCGTGGGGCTGTATCTCAGCTTCACGACCGAAAGCGACTACCAGCAGGGCGAAACCGTCCGCATCATGTACATCCACGTGCCCGCGGCATGGCTGTCGATGATGGGCTACACGATCATGAGCCTGTCGGCGATCGGCACGCTCGTCTGGCGCCACCCGCTGGCCGATGTCTCGGCCAAGGCCGCCGCCCCCTTGGGCGCCGCCTTCACGCTGATCGCGCTCGTCACCGGCTCGATGTGGGGCAAGCCGATGTGGGGCACATGGTGGGTCTGGGATGCGCGGCTCACCTCCGTCTTCATCCTCTTCCTGATGTATCTCGGCCTGATCGCGCTGAACCGCGCCATGGAAGACCCGAGCAAGGCCGCCCGCCTCTCGGCCGTGCTGATCCTCGTCGGTTTCGTCAACATCCCGATCATCAAGTTCTCGGTCGACTGGTGGAACACGCTGCATCAATCGGCAAGCGTGCTGCGCCTCGACGGTCCGGCCATCGACCCGGAATTCCTGCGCCCGCTGCTGGTGATGGCGATCGCCTTCACCATGCTCTTCCTGACGCTGCATGTGATGGCGATCCGCAACGAGATCTGGCGCCGCCGGATTGCCGCCCAGCGCCGGCTCGCCGCGCGCCTGGCAAGCCGCGAAGGTTAAAGAGATGACACAGTCCTACGCCTTCTACGTCTACGGCTCCTACCTTTTCGCCGGCCTCGTCACCATCGCCGTGACGCTCTGGACATGGCTTGACGGTCGCGCCCGCCGCCGCGAACTGGCCGCGCTCGAAGCCTCCGGCATCCGCCGCCGCTCCGCCCGCGCCAAGGATGCGCCGAACGCACAGGCGAACCCATGACCGACGCGCCGAACACCGACCCGACGCCGTCCGCCACGCAGCCCGCGCCAGGCACGCCGAAGGAAAAGCGCGGCCTCGGCCGCTACGCCTTCGCGCTGATCCCGCTTCTCGTCTTCGCCGGCATTGCCGGCACGGCGGGCAAGATGCTCTACGACCAGGATGTGCACGGCAAGAACATCTCCGAAATCCCCTCGGCGCTGCTGAACACCAAGGCCCCGTCGCTCGACCTGCCGCCGCTCGAGGGCGCCAACCTGCCGGCGCTCACCGATGCCGCCGTCAAGGGCAAGCTGACGCTGGTCAACGTCTTCGCCTCGTGGTGCATTCCCTGCCGCGAGGAGCATCCGATATTGAAGGAACTGGCGAAAGATAGCCGGCTCAACATCGTCGCGATCAACTACAAGGACAAGAACGACAACGCGCTGGGCTTCCTCGGCGAACTCGGCAACCCCTACAAGGCAATCGGCATCGACCCCAAGGGCCAGGCCGCGATCGACTGGGGCGTCTACGGCATCCCCGAAAGCTACCTCGTCGGCCCTGATGGCACCATCCTTTACAAGCGCGTTGGACCGTTCGACGATATCAGTTTGAAAGAGGGGCTTTATCCGGCGATGGAGAAGGCGTTGGGTAAGGCGGGGTCGTAGGACGGGCGATCAACGCAAAATAACCGCGTTCGACGCAGCGCCGGCCACCATCCATCCCCTTGCACCGGCCTTCGTCGTTTCCATGTATAGTGACGGATGGCAAAAATGATGCTAAAGGCGCGCACAACAGCGGATGGATCGCGGCTCGGCCGCCAAGTTCCGCATTCACTTTCTGCCTTCATGCCCGCTCCGCCCGCCAGTCATTCGGACTATCGGGAGGATCGCATGTTGAATTCGGGATTAGATTAAATGTCCGTCATGGATGCGATGACCGTTCTCAAGCCCGCAGGCAACCAGCCGGCGCGCGGCGAAGCATTGCCGAAGCCGTCGCTGATCGGCCTCACCCGCGAGGAGATGGGCGCCGCGCTGCGCGAAAAGGGCGTGCCGGAAAAGCAGATCAAGATGCGCGTGGCGCAGCTTTGGAACTGGATCTATGTGCGCGGGGTCTCCGACTTCGACCACATGGCCAATATCTCCAAGGACATGCGCGAGACGCTGAAGACGCATTTCACCATCGCAAGACCCGAGATCGTCGAGGAGCAGGTCTCCAACGACGGCACCCGCAAGTGGCTGCTGCGCTTTCCGGCGCGCGGTGCCGGGCGTCCGGTCGAGATCGAGGCTGTCTATATCCCCGAAGAAGGCCGCGGTACGCTCTGCATTTCCAGCCAGGTCGGCTGCACGCTCACCTGTTCCTTCTGTCACACCGGCACGCAGCGCCTGGTGCGCAATCTGACGGCGGAAGAAATCCTGTCGCAGCTGCTGCTCGCCCGCGACCGGCTCGGCGACTTCCCGGATCGCGAAGCGCCGCAGGGCACGATCATGCCGGCCGAGGGCCGCAAGGTTTCGAACATCGTGATGATGGGCATGGGCGAGCCGCTCTACAACTTCGACAGCGTCAAGCAGGCGCTTCTGATCGCCACCGACGGCGACGGACTTTCCCTTTCGAAAAGACGCGTCACGCTCTCGACCTCCGGCGTCGTGCCGGAGATCTTCCGCACCGGCGACGAGATCGGCGTCATGCTGGCGATCTCGCTGCATGCCGTGCGCGACGACCTGCGGGACATCCTGGTGCCGATCAACAAGAAGTATCCGCTGAAGGAGCTGATCGACGCCTGCCGCAAGTATCCGGGGCTCTCCAACGCCCGCCGCATCACCTTCGAATATGTGATGCTGAAGGACGTCAACGACAGCCTGGAAGATGCCAAGGGTCTCATCCAGTTGCTCAAGGGCGTGCCGGCGAAGATCAATCTCATTCCGTTCAACCCCTGGCCGGGCACCAACTACCAGTGCTCCGACTGGGCGCAGATCGAGAAGTTCGCCGATTTCATCAACTCGGCCGGCTATGCCTCGCCGATCCGCACACCGCGCGGCCGCGACATCCTCGCCGCCTGCGGCCAGCTGAAGTCGGAATCGGAACGCATGCGCAAGACCGAGCGCCTGGCCTTCGAGGCGATGATGATTGCCAACCACGGCTCGGACGACTGAGTGCTGGTGACCGATCAGCAAGTTTGATCCTCTCAGCATCTTCTAATGATTGATTTTAATGGCCGCTTTTCCTACAAGCGGCCCAAAATCATAATTGGAGGATACCCATGCGTTCTGTACTGCTCGCTGCCGTGGCCGCGACCCTTGCCTTTTCCCTTCCCGCGAAAGCCGAAGACGTGACCGTTGCGGTCACCGCGATCGTCGAACATCCGGCGCTCGACGCTGCCCGCAAGGGCGTTCTCGATGTGCTGACGGCTGCCGGCTACAAGGAAGGCGAGAACCTGAAGTTCGTGTTCCAGTCGGCGCAGGGCAATCCCGCGACCGCAGCCCAGATCGCCCGCCAGTTCGCAGGTGACGGCCCCAACGTGATCGTCCCGATCTCGACCCCCTCGGCGCAGGCCGTGGTTTCCTCCACCCGCGATATCCCCGTCGTCTTCACCGCCGTGTCCGACCCTCTCGGTGCGCAGCTGGTCAAGAACATGGACAAGCCCGGCGGCAACGTCACCGGCCTCTCGGACATGTCGCCGGTTGCCGAACATGTGGCGCTGATCAAGGAAATCCTGCCGAACGCCAAGACCATCGGCTATCTCTACAATTCCGGCGAAGCGAACTCGGTATCGCTGCTCGCAGTTCTGAAGGTCGAGGCTGAAAAGGCAGGCCTCAAGGTCGTCGAATCCGCCGCCACCAAGTCCGCCGAAGTCCAGGGGGCCGCCCGCGCCCTCGTTGGCCGCGCCGATGCGATCTATATCCCGACCGACAACACCATCATCTCGGCGCTCGAGGGTGCCGTGGCCGTCGCCGAAGAGGCCAAGCTGCCGCTCTTCACTGCCGACACCGATTCCGTTTCGCGCGGCTCGGTCGCCGCTCTCGGCTTCAACTATTACGACGTCGGCAAGCAGACCGGCGAAATCGTCGTTCGCATCCTGAAAGGTGAGAACCCCGGCGATATCCCGGTCAAGGTCGCCGCCGGCAGCGATCTCGTCATCAACAAGGGTGCTGCCGCCAAGATGGGCGTGACGTTGCCTGAAAGCGTGCTGAAGCGCGCGACGAAGACGATCGACTGATACAGTCAACTATAGAGACCTGAATGATCAGCCGCTCCCGTTTGCACGGGGGCGGCTGATCGCATAGAGATGAAGACAATCGAGTAAGATAGCGGACCTTACCGCCTTGGAATAAAGACCCCTCCCCAACCCT
>UBJO01000031.1 GCA_900465665.1 Hyphomicrobiales bacterium | reverse complement strand
GGTTTGGGAGGGGTGTTGCGGATGCCCTCCCTGCTGTCGAAAAGGCTCAGAAGAAACCGAGCTTCTTTTCGCTGTAGCTGACCAGCATGTTCTTGGTCTGCTGGTAGTGGTCGAGCATCATCTTGTGGGTCTCGCGGCCGATGCCGGATTGCTTGTAGCCGCCGAAGGCCGCGTGGGCCGGGTAGGCGTGATAGCAATTGGTCCAGACGCGGCCGGCCTGGATTTCACGGCCGAAGCGATAGGCGCGGTTGCCGTTGCGGGTCCAGACACCGGCGCCGAGGCCATAGAGCGTGTCGTTGGCGATCGACAGGGCTTCGGCTTCGTCCTTGAAGGTGGTGACCGACACGACCGGGCCGAAGATCTCTTCCTGGAACACGCGCATCTTGTTGTGGCCGGCAAAGATCGTCGGCTTGATGTAATAGCCGCTCGCCAGTTCGCCGCCGAGGTCGTTGCGCGAACCGCCGGTCAGCACCTTTGCGCCTTCCTGCTTGCCGATGTCGAGATAGGCGAGGATCTTCTCCATCTGCTCGTTGGAGGCCTGGGCGCCGATCATCGTGGCCGAATCGAGCGGGTTGCCCTGGACGATGGCTTCGACGCGCTTGACGGCGCGTTCCATGAAGCGGTCGTAGATCTTTTCATGCACCAGCGCGCGGCTCGGGCATGTGCAGACTTCGCCCTGGTTCAGCGCGAACATCGCGAAGCCTTCCAGCGCCTTGTCGAAGAAGTCGTCATCCTCGTCGGCCACGTCGGCGAAAAAGATGTTCGGCGACTTGCCGCCGAGTTCGAGCGTGACGGGGATGAGGTTCTGGCTGGCGTATTGCATGATCAGCCGGCCCGTCGTGGTTTCGCCGGTAAAGGCGATCTTGGCGATGCGCGGGCTGGATGCCAGCGGTTTGCCGGCTTCGAGGCCGAAACCGTTGACGATGTTGAGAACGCCTGGTGGTAGCAGGTCGCCGATGATCTCGGCCCAGACAAGCAGCGAGGCAGGGGTCTGCTCTGCCGGCTTGATGACGACGCAGTTGCCGGCGGCAAGAGCGGGCGCCAGCTTCCAGGCGGCCATCAGAATCGGGAAGTTCCAGGGAATGATCTGGCCGACGACGCCGAGCGGTTCATGGAAGTGATAGGCGACGGTGTCGTTGTCGATCTCGCCGATCGAGCCTTCCTGGGCGCGTACGCAGGAGGCGAAGTAGCGGAAGTGGTCGATGGCGAGCGGAATGTCGGCGGCCATGGTTTCGCGGATCGGCTTGCCGTTGTCCCAGGTCTCGGCCTGAGCCAGAACTTCCAGCTTGTCCTCCATCCTCTGGGCGATCTTCATCAGGATATTGGCGCGCTCGGTGACCGAGGTGCGGGCCCACTTGTCCTTTGCAGCATGAGCGGCATCGAGCGCGGCGTTGATGTCCTTTTCGCTGGAGCGGGGAATTTCGCAGAGCTTGCCGCCGGTGACGGGGGTGATGTTGTCGAAATACTTGCCTTCGATCGGCTCGCGCCATTCGCCGCCGATATAGTTCCCGTATTTCAGCTTGAACGGCGACTCGACGATTTTCTGATGCAGCATGTCATCCTCCCTTGAGATGAGCCAGGTTCGGACGTGAACCCGTGGGAGGAAATCTGCGCGTCTTTTGTGTCGAGATACAGCGCCACCGAGCGATACCGCAGCGCACAGTGTCGCATCGCTGCTACATCAGTGCCGACTACAACAGGATCAGTGCAGATTGAGCTTCTTCATCTTGCGATGCAGCGTCGCGCGGCTCATGCCGAGCGCGATCGCCGCTTGCGAGACGTTGCCGCT
This sequence comes from Hyphomicrobiales bacterium, assembly GCA_900465665.1. Lineage (GTDB taxonomy): Bacteria > Pseudomonadota > Alphaproteobacteria > Rhizobiales > Rhizobiaceae > Rhizobium. The sequence goes on along the minus strand of UBJO01000031.1, from coordinate 13,719 downwards.
GGAGCGCGTCAGAGCCCTGAGCAGTGCCGCGCGTTCGGCCTCGATCAGGTCCTCGTCGTCGGACATGCGGGTCTCGTGCAGGGCATCGGCGGCCGGAATGCCGGCGGCGATGCTGCGGTCGTCGAGCTTCAGCGCCAGGCGCGCGGCGCGGGTGGCGCCGAGAACGAGGTCGTGGCGATCGACGGCAAGAAGGGCGGCGGCCGTGTTGGCGCCTGCGGGCACCATCACGAAGCGGGCGCCGGCATAGGCGCTGCGGAAGAGATTGATCTCGATGCGCATGGCGGCATCGCGCACCATCTGCGCGAGAATGCCGAGCGTCATTTCGTTGACGTCGTCGCGGCAGGTGGAGATGTCGAGTGCGGCCGCGAGCTGCCCGCGATGATCGCGGATCGGCGAGGTGGTGCAGCTGAGCTTGATGTTGGAGCAGAAGAAGTGCTGATCGCGGAAGATCGAAACCGAGCGCTCGTCGGCCAGCGCCGTGCCGATGCCGTTGGTGCCGATGCTGGCTTCGGTCCAGACCGAGCCGGTCCAGAGGCCGAGATCGTGAAACTCCTTGTCGTCACCGATCGCGCCGCGGCGCTCCAGAGCGATGCCGTCGCGGTCGGTCAGTAGCAGGCAGCAGCCGGCTTTTCCGGCGGTGGTGAACAGGCGATCGAGTTCGTCGGTGGCGTTGGCGATCAGCTGCTCGGATTGTTCGCGTGCCCGCTTGAACTCCTGGTCCATGAGGCGGAGCGGGGTGCGCCGCTCTTCGGGCGCCAGCTGGTGCATGGCGATGCAGCGGCGCCAGGAGGCGACCACCGAAGAACTTGCCGCGGCTGAATCGCGCTGCGTGCACGTATAGACATGCTCCGCATGGGCAGAGTGTTCGTGCATCGGGGTTCCTCCCATCAAAGAGCTGCAGCTCCTACCACCACAGATCATCGACAGGAGTGTGACGAAAATACATGTTCTTGGCAACTCGCGGCAATGTGAGCGTTTGCTGGGGCTTTCACGGCGCTCATCGGACCTGTCTCAGATTTGCGACAGTTGGCCATGTCAGCGACGCGCGGAACTTTCCGGTCGCTCGCCGGTTTCTGCTCCAATCGGCAAGGGAGGCAGGTTTCGATGACGCATGTCCGCAAGACCGACCAGAAACGCGGCCATTTCGATGCGCGCGACAGGCTGATCATTGCGCTCTACGCGCAGCTGAGGGCCGAGCGCGAGACCCGCGAGACGCTGGAATGGGTGATCCGCCACGGCGCGCTGTCGAGCGAGGTGCTGGAGGCGATCGCCGGCGATCCGGTTCCTGTCGTCACCAGCGAGGATATCGCTTCGGTGGAGAAGATCGTGGCGCTCGATCAGCGGCGGTGCAACAAGGGGCGGGAGGAATAGAGATGGCGGCGCGGGCAAGCTGGAAGGGGCATCTGAAGGTGGGCGATCTTGTCTGCGCGGTGGGGCTCTACACCGCGGTATCGGTCGCCGACCGCATCTCCTTCAACATCATCAATCGCAAGACCGGCCATCGCGTCGAGCGTCAGTTCGTCGACAGCGAGACCGGAAAGCCGGTGGACCGCGACGACCAGGTGAAGGGCTACCGGCTGGATAGTGGCGACTACGTCATGATCGAGGGCGAGGAGCTTGCCGCGTTCGCGCCCGAGAGCGACAAGCTTCTGACGGTGCAAGGGTTCGTTCCCTATGACGAGATCAACAAGCTCTATTTCGACCGGCCCTATTATCTGGCGCCGGTCAACGAGGACGATGAGGAGGAGCTGGCGCTGATCGCGCGGGCGATGCGCGACCAGAAGGTGGCCGCGCTCGGAGAGGCGGTTCTGTTTCGCAAGACGCGCACCGTGCTGATCAGGCCACAGGACGACTGCATCGTCGCGACCACGCTGAACTACGACTACGAGGTGCGCAACGCCGAGACGGTGTTCAAGGATATTCCCGACATCACGTTCGACAAGGAAATGATCGAGCTCGCCGGCCATATCATCGGCACCAAGAAAGGTAGCTTCAATCCCCGGGATTACGAGGATCGCTACGAGGCGGCGCTCGCCGAACTGGTGCAGGCGAAGATCGAGGGCAGGGCGCTGCCCAAGCGCAAGGCCGAGCCGAAGGGCAAGGTGATCGACCTCATGGAGGCGCTGCGTGAAAGCGCGAAGATGAGCGGGAAAGCGGCGGGCAAGACCGCTGCCAAGAGTGCCGCGCGCGGTAACGGCGGATCGAAGAAGGCGAGCTGACCATGGCGCTCGAGAGCTATCACGCCAAGCGCGATTTCAAGCGGACGCCGGAGCCGCGGGGCGGAAAGCGGGCCAGTGCTGCGCGCGACAGCAATGCGCTGAGCTTCGTGATCCAGAAACACGACGCGACGCGGCTGCATTACGACTTCAGGCTGGAAATGGACGGGGTGCTGAAGAGTTGGGCGGTGACGCGTGGGCCGAGCCTCAATCCCGACGACAAGCGTCTGGCGGTGCATGTGGAAGACCATCCGCTCGACTATGGCGACTTCGAGGGCATCATTCCGAAGGGCGAGTATGGCGGCGGCACCGTCATCGTCTGGGATCGTGGCACGTGGGCGCCGCATGGCGACATGCACAAGGCCTACAAGAAGGGCCATATGGAATTCGACCTCGATGGCGACAAGCTGAAGGGGCGCTGGCATCTGGTGCGGATGCACGGCAAGCCCGGCGAAACCCGAGAGAACTGGCTGCTGATCAAGGCCGAGGACGAGGAGGCGCGCGCCAAGGGCGATATCCTGAAGCTGCGGCCTGAATCGGCAAAGACCGGCCGGAAGATCGAAGAGGTGGCCAAGAACCCGGATGCCGCATGGCACTCGCGGCCCAAGGGGGCGGCTAGCGCGAATGGTGCTAAGGCGTCTGCTCCCCGACCGAAGGCCGGGAAGGCCAAGGCGGCTTCTCGTCAATGGCCGGATGGCGCGGTCAAGGCTGATCTGCCTGACTTCATCGAGCCGGCGCTTGCCAAGCTGAAGCCGAAACCACCTGCCGGCGACGAGTGGGTGCACGAGATCAAGTTCGACGGCTACAGGCTGCAGATCAGGATCGACCACGGCAAGGTGACGATGCTGACCCGCACGGGCCTGGACTGGACGGAGCGGTTTGGCGAGACGCTTGCCAAGGCGTTTTCGGATCTGCCGGTGCAATCGGCCTTGATCGATGGCGAAGTGGTGGTCGAGCGCGACAATGGCGCTTCGGATTTTTCCGCGCTGCAGAGCGATCTCAGCGAGGGCCGCAAGGATCGTTTCGTGTTCTACGCCTTCGACCTCCTGCACCTCGATGGGCATGACATGCGCGAGGTGTCGCTGCTCTCGCGCAAGGCCTTGCTGGAAACGCTTCTGGCTCCCGACGATCCGACGCTGCGCTACAGCAACCATTTCACGGAGAAGGGGTCTCTTGTGCTCGACCATGCCTGCGGGCTGGGGCTGGAGGGCGTGATCTCCAAGCGCGGCGACAGCGCCTACAGCTCGGGACGCACGGGCGAGTGGGTGAAGTCCAAATGCTCGAAACGCCAGGAGTTCGTCATCGGCGGCTTCGTGCCCTCGACGGCGACGAAGAACGCGATCGGTTCTCTGGCCATGGGCTATTACAAGGGTGGCAAGCTTCACTATGTCGGGCGTGTCGGCACCGGATTTTCGGTCGCCACGGCCAAGATGCTGCACGAACGTCTCTCGGAGGACACTCAAACGAAAACCGCCTTCGACGATGCGCTTTCGGCCGAGGCCCGGCGCGGGCTTGTTCACGTCAAGCCGACGCTTGTGGCGGATGTGGAGTTTCAGGCATGGTCGGCGGATGGCAATCTGCGGCATGCGGCATTTCGCGGGCTGCGCGAGGACAAGGCGGCGGGGGATGTGATGCGCGAGACCGAGAAAAGCAAGGCCGAGCCGGCGCCGCAATCGAGCGTCACGCTCACCCATCCCGATCGCATCTACTGGCCGGACGAGGGTGTCACCAAGCAGGGGCTTGCTGATTATTACGCCCAGGTGTGGCGCTTCATGGAGCCCTTCGTGATCAACCGCCCGCTGGCGCTGCTGCGCTGCCCCGATGGTATTGCCGGGCACCAGCGCTTCTTTCAGAAGCATGCCTGGAAGGGGATGAACGCTCATATCGAGGAGATATCAGACCCCAAGGACAGGGCTGGCGAGAAGCTGCTGCGTATCGCTGATTTCGACGGCCTTGTCGCGCTCGTGCAATCGGCCGTGCTTGAGATCCACCCCTGGGGTGCGACGACCGCGAGCTTTGAAAAGCCCGACATGATCACCATGGATCTCGATCCGGCCGACGATGTGGCCTGGGCCGAGGTGATCGCGGCGGCCGAAGAACTCAAGCAGCGGCTCGAGGCCGCTGGGCTGGCTGCCTTCGTCAAGACCTCCGGCGGCAAGGGTCTCCATGTGGTGACGCCACTGAAGCCGAAGGCCGGGTGGGTGCAGGTCAAGGCCTTCGCGAAGGGGCTGGCGGACGCGATGACGAAAGATCAGCCGGACAAATATCTGGCGACCGCCACCAAGGCGAAACGCAACGGCAAGATCTTCATCGATTATCTCCGCAACGGCCGGGGCAACACCGCCGTCGCCGCCTATTCGACCCGCGCCCGGCCGGGCGCCGCCGTTTCGATGCCGCTTGGTTGGAAAGAGCTGACGGAAGAGATCGGCCCGGCCTATTTCACGGTCGACAACACGCCGTCGCGGATGAATTCGCTGGCAAGCGATCCGTGGGCGGATTTCTTCAAGGCCGCCGCGCCGCTTGAAAAGCGCAAGTGAGGGTGGCCTGACATATGCGCCGAGCTAGTGCTTCGGCCTACCGCCATCCTTGGCGATGCTCTTCTTCAGCGCGTCCATGATATTGACGACGTTGCCGGTGGATTTGACCGGCGCGTGCTTCGTTGCCGCCACGGGCTTCGGAAGGCTCTTCTGCTTGGCTCGGATCATCGCCCTTATGCGCTTCTGCACGGGGTCGGTGACCATTGAGGGCTTCCACTCCTCGGTGCGGTCCTTCACCAGCTTGCTCATCAGCGCCAGCACTTTCTGATCCGCTTTGGCGGCAAGATCGACCGTTCCGGCCGGCTCGCGGACTTCGTCGCCGAAATGCAGCGTCCAGAGCACGATGCCCTTGCCCTGCGGCTCGAGCAGCACGGCGCGTTCGCGGCGGTAAAGCACAAGACGCGCGATGCCCACGACATCGTTTGCCTTCATCGCCTCTCGGATCACGCAGAAGGCCTCGACGCCGACTTTGTCTTCGGGCGCCAGGAAATGCGGCTTGTCGTACCAGATCCAATCGATCGAGCCGCGCGGCACGAAGCTCGATATGTCGATGGTGCGGGTGCTCTCCAGCCCGACCTCGCTGATCTCGTCGTCCTCGAGGATGACGTAATCGTCCTCGCCGCGCGGATAGCCCTTGACCTGGTCCTTGTCCGAGATCGGCTTGTGGGTGACGCTATCGACGTAGCGGCTTTCGACGCGATTTTTGGTCTTGCGGTTCAGCACATGAAACCGCAGCTGGTTACTGTCAGTGGTCGCCGGCGTCAGCGATACCGACGCGGTCACGAGCGACAGCTTGAGATAACCCTTCCAATAGGTCTGACGCGCCATCCGATATCGGCGCCTTGGCGCCCCTCCAAGCCGCAATGCGGCGATGCCGCTTCAACGGTTAGGGTGCGGATTTTGTTCCCTCGATGCTGTCAGGCGTCCCATCTCCCTGGGGCGTCGAACATCATATGGAGGCCAGCGGATCAGCCGAAAGCGTATCAGCGAGCTCTCAGATCCAGCGAAACGTCGCGTTGCCGCGCTTATCGACCTTGCCGAGCTCGATGGAGACCCATCGCCCGTTCGATGTGTCGGCGAGGCGGACGCTCGGCTTGCCGAAAATCATTCCGAGAAAACGTGGACAGCCGCGAATTTTGCCGCCGCCGTCATCGGCTGTGAAGATGCACTGACGGGACATGGATGTCCCGGATACTGCGATTATTCCAGTCTTAGGCATGTGTGGTTCCCGTCACTATCATGCTCCCGACACGAATAGTTGCGCGGCTTTTCCTCGATGGCAAGCCTAAAATTCACGGGTTTGTCATATTCAGAAGCTTCGTATGAAAGCAAACGTTAACCTTCAACTATGTTCAAGCACATAGCCGGCGGCGGCTGGAAATACACCCGATTGGATGATGCGGTGCAGCATCAGTGGGAGAAAATGCTGCGCCTGCGGGTTGAGGTGATTTGCGCCAGCAGCTATCTGGTGCCTGCATGTGCGGATGATCCGCAGACAAGAGGGCGCCGCTACATGATTCCTGAATTTCTCGTCACGCATTCCGGTGGCTTCCATGCCGACGAACTGCTCTCCACCGTCGTTCTGACCCGGCTCTTTCCCGAGGCGCGCATCATGCGCAGCCGTGCGCCGGAATGGATCACGCCCGGTCCCGACAGGATCATCTACGATGTCGGCGGCGCCTATGACGCGGAAGCTGGTATCTTCGACCATCACCAGCGCGGCGCGCCGCTGCGCGACGACGGCCAGCCCTACAGCTCGTTCGGCCTGATCTGGAAGCATTTCGGGCGCGACTATCTCGCCGCATCCGGCGTTCCAGAGGCTGACATCGAGGACATCCACGCCTCCTTCGACGGAAGTTTCGTGCTGCCGATCGATCTTACCGACAATGGCGCGCTCAGCCCCTCCGGCCCGCTGGCCGGGCTGACGCTGCCGGCACTTCTGGAAACGCTGAAGCCCGTCTTCGACGAGACCGATCCCGGTGCCGACGACCGCGCCTTTCATGCGGCACTTGCGATTGCCCGCAGCTTCGTCGAGGCGCGGATCGGCAAGAGTGCCGCGAAGCGCAGGGCCGAAGCGCTGGTACACAAGGCGATCGTCGCCGCCGGCGAAAATCGCGTGCTGGAGCTGCCGATGGGCATGCCTTTCCGCCCCGCCATCGTGAAGGCCGGCGCCGACCACCTGCTCTTCGTCGTCCACCCACGCGACAAGGACTGGTGCGTGACCGGCATTCGCCGCGAGGAAGAAGGTTTTGCGCTGCGCGCGGACCTGCCGGCCGCCTGGGCTGGCCTCACCAACGGCGACCTCGAAGCCGCCTCCGGCGTTGAAGGCGCCAGCTTTTGCCACAACGGCCGCTTCATCGCGGCGGCGAAGAGCCGCGAAGCGGCGCTGAAGATGGCGGAGATTGCGGTGGCTGAGGCGGTGGGGCAGGCCTAACGGGTTAACCCCGCATGATCAGCTTGCCGTAGCTCCGCAGAAAATCCACGCAGGTCAGATCGTCATAATAGGCGTGGTTCACCGTCGCCACATCCGCATGGCCCATCGCTGCCCGCACGTCCATTTCGATGACTTTCTTATTGGGAGCCGACATGCCGAGCGTCGTTCCGAAAACGGTTCTCAGCCCTGCCTCCTTCACGGTCATCAGCTGCATATTCATCTCGCCGTAGGAGAAGCCGAGGTAGATGACGACCTCGGCCTCGGCGATTTGCCGATGCAGACGTTCCATCATATCGTCATCGTCGACGCGTTCCGTGAATGTGCGTATCTGCTCAGCGAGATGTGGCAGATCCGCTCCCCGGAAATCATAGCCGAAACTCATCATCGAGGATGTCGAAGATCGCTGCCAGGGAAGTCTTCCGACCTGTCCGTAGGGATGCTCGATCCGAAGGGTCTCGGTCACGATCGCCTCTGCGTCAGCTAAGGGAACGCGATAGTAATTGCTGATAGCGTGAGCGAGATAATGCTCAATACACCGGTCGTAGTTGAAGGTGATAAACGACACGTTCTTGAAGATATCGACCAGATTTTCTCGTTGAACGCCTTCGTGAAGCATCTGGAAAAACGCGCTGAACCACGTGTTTTTGACAAGATCGAAGCCAAACGATTGATCTCTAGACAGATCGACGTTCAACAGACAATTCGCTTCCGCCTCGAGAATGCTCGCGGCTATTCCGAGCTTGCCCATCTGAACAACGAGACTGTCGGTCGAATGCGTATGAAGATAGTTGTCAATCGAGATGGCCTGCGACATCGCTCCTGAAATCGCCCGTCCGGCATCATAGAGCGGATTTGGATCTACCTCCGGCCACATCGTCGGTAGAATCGTGTTCACGGCCTCCGAGATACGCTTGTCGCCACGGGATACCGTCCAATCGTCGTTGAACCGGATGTCGAGTTTCCCAGCGATGATTCCCATTAAATCGGTGCCTACCGGAAAGTTCACTTCCCGGCTGGCGCCTGCACCGACGATAAAAAGCGTGCGACGTGTGAACATCGAGTGCCCCTCCCACAATGCGGCGAGAACCTCAGCATATTCGCGCCCGGCGACAAATTCCAGTTGCGGCTTCGCGATTTGCACGTCTAGCCGATTATGTGAGCGCCACAATCGGTCTGGGCCGCTACTAAGTACATTTAAAACATAAGAAAAATGGTGGGCCCGGAGGGACTCGAACCCCCAACCAAGCGGTTATGAGCCGCCGGCTCTAACCATTGAGCTACAGGCCCTGGCGGCCTTTGCGGCGCCTTGCAGCGGCGCAATGGTTCGCCGGTGCTCGTTGCGTCTAACGCAATTTCAGAGCGGTCACAAGTCATTGCCGCAATAGCTTCACAATCAAACGGCAAGAGGGATCGGTAAGTCACAATCGGGGAGTGAAACAATGCCATTGCTGAACACCAAAAGCTTTGCCGCCGGTCTCTTTCTCAGCCTGCCGGTGCTTGCCGCAGCCTCTCTGCCGTCATTCGCGGCCGATGCGCCGCGCCAGGCGGTCATCACCGTGATCGGCGAGGGGCGGGCGACGATGGCGCCGGATATGGCGGTCTTGACCTTCTCCGTCGTCAAGCAGGAGAAGACCGCGCGCGAGGCGCTCGACAACAACAACAAGGCGATGAGCGACGTGCTTTCGGCGCTGAAGAAGGCCGGTATCGCCGAGCGCGATCTGCAGACGTCCGGCTTTTCCGTGCAGCCGCAATATCGCTATCCGCAGGGGACCGACGGGCAGCAGCTTCCGCCGGAGCTGATCGGCTACATGGTCTCCAACGCGCTGACGGTGCGGGTGCGCGATCTCTCGAAGCTTGGCGGGATCATCGATCAGTCGGTGACGCTCGGCGTCAATCAGGGCGGCGATATCCAGTTCACCAATGACAAGCCCGACAGCGCCGTCGAAGAGGCGCGCAAGAATGCGGTGGCTGATGCCATGGCGCGGGCAAAGACGCTTGCGTCCGCCGCCGGCGTCAAGCTCGGCAATGTCATCGAGATCAACGAAAACGGTCCGCGGCCGCAGCCGATGCCCGTCATGCGGGCGGCGATGATGAAGTCGGAGGCCGATTCAGCCGTGCCGATCCAGGGCGGCGAAAGCAGCTACAACATCCAGGTGAACGTTACATTCGCGATCGCCCAGTAGCGCGATCCGTCCCTTCGTTAATCTAAGTTACCAAAAGATTGCCGTTGATATTCGCTTGGATATCAACGGCTTATCTTTTTGTGGGCACAGCTGTGGCAAGGCTGCGGCAGAAAAGCGCTTTATCACGCGTATATTACACTATAACATCGATCGTGTTATTCGGTCCGGCCGGGAACTTGAGTTCTGCTTTCGGCGTTAATGCGGACCGATGAGGAGGAATTGGCTTTATCCCTGCAAAGAGGAGACAGACATGTCGAATGCCTTGCCGCCACTTCACAATGGGCACGCCCCGTTCACCCTTCAAGAGCTCTTTCGCGACGCTCTTTATGCGTTTGAAGAGTGGGATGCGGAACTGACCGAACCGATCGTCACGTTCGAAGGCCGGGTGGTTCCGATCAGCAGCGTCTTCGAGGCCATGCGCCAATGCGACGATATCGTGCCGATGAATATCGTCGGCGCCGTTACCGAGCGACTGACGAAACCCTGGGAGGGCGAAGGCCCGCTCGACCAGATGACGTTTTCGACCGCCGCCCGCGTCATGGGCGTGCTGGTGCGAAAGCGCCTGCATGCGACGGGAACGCCCGATATCGTGGCCGTTGCCGCCGTTCCGGACGAACGCCGCTCGCGCGGTTGACTTTTCGATGCCGCGGTCGCTTCGGCGGCCGCGTCTCGTCCTGAAGCCCTGAAGGATTGGGGCTATTGGCGCTTCATTCATGCGCCACACGCGACCTAGAGGTCGAACGCTTCCTTCAGTCCCTGTCCTTTGCGCTCGCGCAGATCGAGGTCGGCTTCGATATGCGCGATGTGATGGACCATGAGATGGCAGGCGTGGTCGAGATCCTTGGCTTCGATCGCCGAGACGATGTCGCCATGCTCGTTGTGGCCGCAGCTCGATATGGTCGACTGGCCGTAGAGCGCGATGACAAGAGAGGAGCGAGCAACGAGTTCCTCCATGAAGCGCTGCATGATTGTATTGCCGGAGATGGCGGCAAGCGTCAGGTGAAAATCGCCGGATGCCTTGATTTCGGCACGACGGGCCGTCTGGCCGCGCTCGCTTATCAGGCGGCTTTCTTCCAGCAGCAGTTGTCTGAGATGCTGAATTTCCGACGTCGTGATCCTGGCCGCCGCCTCGCGCAGGATGCCGGGCTCGATCAGCCGGCGGGCAGCGAAGATCTGCCTGGCCTCGTCAGGCGAGGGGTAGGCCACGAAGGCGCCGCGGTTTTTCTCGACGCTGACAAGCCCCTCATAGGAGAGCGCCTGCAGGGCCGCGCGCGCCAGTGTACGGCTGACATTGAAGAGATTGCCGACATCGCTTTCCGACAGCTTGGTTCCCGGCGACAGGCGACGTTCGACGATCGCGTCGCGAATGGCGTCGCGGATCTGCTGCGCGCCTGTTTCGGCGGGCTCGTCGGTCGTCAGAAGCGCGTTGGCTGCGGAGTTCATAAAGCGGGATGTCCTTTGATCGGCCGATGATAGCCATATTCAGCCGAAAAGTTAAACGGAATTTGCGAGCAATGCAGCGGTCAAATTGTATACGATTATTTGCGCAAATTGCAGACGAAAGCCTATTTCATGTGCAAACATATATGAGGCTTGAATTTTAGTCATTCTGATATTTCCGAGAAAATTCAATATTCGTAATGACTTGATGCGTTGCGGGAGAAACTGGCACGGCGAATGCATCGTATTCCTCGAACAGGGGAAGACACGATGTCGAAAGCGGCAGAGATCGATATAGCATCCGTTTCGAAGGTGTATGGCGCCACCACCGCCGTGCATGCAATCAGCCTGAAGATACCGGCTGGTTCCTATTGCTGCTTCCTGGGGCCATCGGGCTGCGGCAAGACCTCAACGCTTCGGATGATTGCCGGGCACGAGAGCATTTCGTCGGGTGACATCCGCCTCGGCAACACCGTCGTCACCGATTTTCCGCCGGCCAAGCGCGGCACGGCGATGATGTTCCAGTCCTACGCGCTCTTCCCGCATCTCGACCTGATCGACAACGTCGCCTTCAGCCTGAAGATGAAGGGCGTCGAGAAGGAGGAGCGCCGCGCCAAGGCGCTGGAGATGCTGAAGCTGATGCAGATGGAGGCCTATGCCAACAGGCGTCCGGCGCAGCTTTCCGGCGGCCAGCAGCAGCGCGTGGCGCTGGCGCGCGCGCTGATCACCGATCCCGAGGCGCTGCTTCTCGACGAGCCGCTGTCGGCACTCGATCCGTTCCTGAAGATTCGCATGCGTGCGGAGCTCAAGAAGCTGCAGAAGACGCTGGGGATCACCTTCGTGCATGTCACGCACAGCCAGGAAGAGGCGATGGCGCTCGCCGACATTATCGTCATCATGAACGACGGCAAGATCGAGCAGGCTGCGACCCCGCGCAAGGTGTTCGAGGAGCCGGCCACGGCTTTCGTCGCCCGCTTCATGGGCGATCACAACGTGCTGACGGGCCGCGTTACATCCGCCAAGGATGGCCTGATCACGCTGGAGGTTCCGGAGGGGCAGAGCTTCACGGTGCGCGGCGCGGGCAGGGAAGTCGGCGAGGTCGTCGATATTGGCATCCGCACCGACCGGGTGCGTCTCGCCAGCGCGGCCGACAAGACGCTCGGCTTCAACGGCATCGTCTCCAACATCGAATATCGCGGCGCCTCGGTGAAGATCACCGTGGTCGGCGCGGGCAGCGATGACTTCACCGTCATTGCGTCCGACGGCGATTATTTCGCCAACCCCGCATCGGTCGGCGATGCGGTGTCCCTGAGTTGGGCCCTGGAGGACGCCGTTCTCCTGGGCCGCGTTTCGGCATGAATTTCAATTACCACAAAAACCAGAGGGAACTGACATGACTGATACAACGAAAACCACCAAGAAGGGTCTGCTCGACAAGGGTGTGTCGCGCCGCGGCCTGCTGAAGACGGGCGCCGCCGCCCTTGGTGCGGCCGCAGGCTCCGGGCTCATCACCGGTTTCCCGACCATCTGGGCGCAGTCGAACATCACGCTTCGCCAGTTCGGCACCGGCGTTTCCAACATCAACGCCATTGCCGAGCAGTGCAAGAAGGACCTTGGCATCACGCTCGAGATGACGGCGACCGATTCCGACGCCGCCGCCCAGCGCGCCGTGACGCAGCCTGACAGCTACGATATCGCCGACATCGAATACTGGATCCTGAAGAAGGTCTATCCGACCGGCGTCATCCAGCCGATGGATGTGAAGAAGCTGAAATATTACGACAAGGTCGTTCCGCTCTTCAAGAACGGCAAGCTGAAGCCGGATAGCGTGATCGCGCAGGGTACCGCGCCGCACACGGTCGGCTATGTCGAGAGCGCGGACGCCAAGACGTTTGCCAAGGGCGAGACCGAACTCTTCACCATGATGCCGACGATCTACAATGCCGATACGCTCGGCATTCGTCCCGACCTCGTCGGCCGCGAGATCTCGACCTGGGCCGATATCATGGACCCGAAGTTCAAGGGCAAGACCTCGATCCTCAACATCCCGTCGATCGGCATCATGGATGCCGCGATGATCATGGAAGCGCTTGGCAACATCAAGTACGCCGACAAGGGCAACATGACCAAGGAAGAGATCGACAAGACGATCGAATTCCTGATCAAGGCCAAGCAGGACGGCCAGTTCCGCGCCTTCTGGAAGTCGTTCGACGAGTCCGTCAACCTGATGGCGTCGGGCGAAGTCGTCATCCAGTCGATGTGGTCGCCGGCCGTCGCCGCCGTCCGCTCCAAGGGCATTGCCTGCAAGTATCAGCCACTCAAGGAAGGCTACCGTTCGTGGGGCGGCGGTCTCGGCCTTGCCTCGCACCTCAAGGGTGCCGAGCTCGACGCGGCCTATGAGTACATCAACTGGTACACATCCGGCTGGGTCGGCGGCTACCTCAACCGCCAGGGCTACTACTCGGCCTGCATGGACACCGCCAAGGGCTTCATGACCGAGGACGAGTGGGGCTACTGGATCGAAGGCAAGGCCGCCAAGGGCGATATCCTTTCGCCCGAGGGCAAGGTCATGGAGAAGGCCGGCGCCGTTCGCGACGGCGGCTCGTTCGAAGAGCGCATGGGCCATGTCGCGTGCTGGAACTCCGTCATGGACGAGGACCGCTACATGGTTCGCCGCTGGAACGAGTTCATCGCGGCTTAAGGCGATCTGGGATCTCCCCTTCCAATCGCGGGAGGGGAGGTTCTGCCGTGGGTTACCCCCCTCTGTCCTGCCGGACATCTCCCCCACAAGGAGGGAGATCGGCTCGTGGCCTGCTCCCCACCCAAGCAACGAGCGTGGAGCGAGCGGTTGCGCCCAGCCAATCTCCCCACCAGTGGGGGAGATGCCCGGCAGGGCAGAGGGGGGCACC
>UBJO01000023.1 GCA_900465665.1 Hyphomicrobiales bacterium | reverse complement strand
TCCCCCACAAGGGGGGAGATCGGATAGTAGCGATCGCTCGTCCCTACGCAACGTTGAGTGAACTCGAAGCGTTGATGGCTGGGCGATGCGGCCACGCCCAGCCGATCTCCCCCCTTGTGGGGGAGATGNNGGGCAGAGGGGGGTATCGCGGGCCGCAGCGCTGACCATGACTACCGCTTCACCTCCCAAGTCGTCACCCGCTCGCCGGTCACCGCATCCTTGCCGTCCTTCAGTTGCACGCCCTCGGCCAGCAGCGTGTCGCGGATCTTGTCGGCCTCGGCGAAGTTCTTGGCCTTCAGCAGTTCCAACCGCGCCTTCACGCGCCGGTCGATCTCGATCGCCACCGCCTCATCGATCTCCGCCATCTCGGGCAAAAGACCGAGCAGGGCGGCACTGGCGGCGTAGGTCGGCAGCAGCGATTTGTCGGCGTTGGCTTCCTGTGCCAGCGCATGCAGCGCCTGCACGGCAGCCACCGTGTTGAGATCGTCGCGGAGCGCGCCGAGGACCGCCTCAGACGGTGCGGCGTCGCCGGCGTCCGCCGCCGGCCACTTTGCCAGCAGGCGTTCGGCCTCTTCCAGGCGCTTGACCGAAAAATCGATCGGCTCGCGGTAATGCGTCATCAGCATGGCAAGACGCAGCACCGCGCCCGGCCATTTGCGGCCGCCGAATTTCTCAGTTGCCAGCAATTCATTGATGGTGATGAAGTTGCCTTCCGACTTCGACATCTTGCGGCCTTCGACCTGCACGAAGCCGTTGTGCATCCACACATTCGCCATCACCTCGGTGCCATGCGCGCAGCGCGACTGGGCGATCTCGTTTTCATGGTGCGGGAAGATCAGGTCGAGCCCGCCGCCATGGATATCGAAGATGTCGCCGAGATAGCGCTGGCTCATCGCCGAGCACTCGATGTGCCAGCCGGGACGGCCGCGACCCCAGGGGCTTTCCCAGCCGGGCTCACTGTCGCTGGAGGCCTTCCAGAGAACGAAGTCGCCGGGGTTCTTCTTGTGCGCGTCGACCGCGATGCGGGCGCCCGCCTGCTGCTCGTCGAGCGGGCGCTTGGAAAGCTGTCCGTAGTCGGCCATCGACTTGGTGTCGAACAACACCTCGCCCTCGGCCTCATAGGCGTGCCCACGCGCAATCAACCGCCCGATGATCTCAATCATCTGCGCGATATTGTCGGTGGCGCGCGGCTCCACCGATGGCTCGAGGCAACCGAGTGCCGCCACGTCTTCGTGGAACTGCCGCGCCGTCTTCTCGGTCACCGCATGGATCGCGTCGTTGAGCGAAAGGCTCGGATGATCGCGCAACGCGCGGGCGTTGATCTTGTCGTCGACGTCGGTGATGTTGCGCGCATAGGTGACGTGGTCGTCGCCATAGACATGCTTCAGCAGCCGAAACAGAACGTCGAAGACGATGACGGGGCGGGCATTGCCGATATGGGCGAAGTCATAGACGGTCGGGCCGCAGACATACATGCGCACATTGTCGGCGTCGATCGGTGCGAAGCCCGTCCGTTCGCGCGTCAGCGTGTTGTACAGCTTGAGTTCCGGCGTCTTCGATCCCGACTGGCCGTTCATGTCTATTCTCCCAAAATGCCATAATCCGAAAAACAACGTATCGCGACCGGCGGGCCGGGGCGTTTGTCATCTTGGCGTATTGGGAGACGAAAACGGCCAGGCCAGCGAGCGCGCTAGCGAATAATCTTCCGGCAGATGATGCAGGTAACCGTCTTCATGGCGGGTTTTATGGCCCGGCTTCGGGCGTTGGTCAAGGGGGTGAGACGCGGTCGGGCGTAGCCCGAGCAATCGATCCAGCGAATCGATTGCAGCGTCGAACGCCCGGAGCGCAAGCGAAGGGCCGGGCGGTCACGACATCGCTCAGGCCCGCCCTATATCAGACAACAACGCCGGGCAAAGTGGAGCCACCATTGAAGCGAATAAACCAGGCAGTGCTTGCCGCCGTCCTTCTGGCTGTCGCTTCAGCCGCCTATCTGGCATACCATCGCGCCATGGCCCCTTTCTCACCACCCTCGCTTGCCGATTATCCGATCCAGGGCATCGATATCAGCCACCATCAGGGCGCGATCGATTGGAATGCGCTGGCCGCGCAGCCGAATGTCCGCTTTGCCATCATGAAGGCGACGGAAGGCGGGGATCATCGCGACACCCGCTTTGCCGAGAACTGGCAGGCGGCGAAGAATGCGGGCATCGTCAGGGGCGCCTATCACTTCTTCACCTTCTGCCGCCCCGGCCGCGATCAGGCGCAAAACGTGCTGGCGACGGTGCCTTCCGAACAGGGAACGCTTCCGCTTGCCATCGATCTCGAATTTACCGGCAATTGCGGCAAGGTGCCGACACGCGAGGAATTGATTGGTGAGCTCACGGCTTTCTTCGCGGAGCTAAACGGCGCCTATCCCGGCAAGCCGATCCTCTACGTCGATCAGCCCTTCTTCGATCAATATCTGAGAGGGCACGAGGAGATGTTTCCCGCGCACCATCTCTGGCTGCGAAGCATCGCTGGGGAGCCGTCGGTGGGCGATTGCTTGACATGGTCGATCTGGCAGTTCGCCGATACCGGCGGCATCGCCGGCATCCAGGGGCCTGTCGATCTCAACGCGCTTTGCCCGACCGAGCCCGACCTATCGGGCCTCTTCCGGACAGCAGCGCAAGCGCCGCGCTAGCCGAAACGGCTTAGCCGGGCATCTGGTAGCCGACGAGCTTGTTCTCGCGAACGATGAACAGCTTGCCTGTTTCGGTGTAGTCGGGAGCCAGAAGCGGCATCATCGCCTTGGCAACCTCGGAAGGGTGCGGCAGCGTTTCCGGATCTTCGCCCGGCACCGCCTGCGCGCGCATCGCCGTGCGCGTGGCGCCCGGATCGACGCTGGTGACGCGAAGCGGCGTGCTCTGCGTTTCGCCAGCCCAAGTGCGCGCCAAGGCCTCGACCGCAGCCTTGGACGCCGAATAGGCGCCCCAGAACGGACGGCAGCGATGGGCGGCAGCGGAAGACAGGATAACGGCGCGTCCGGCTTCGGAGCGCGTCAGCAGCGGATCGACCGAGCGGATCAGCCGCCACGTAGCCGTCACGTTGATGGTCATCACCTTCTCGAACACCTTCGCCTCGATATGGCCGATCGGCGAGATCACTCCGAGCACGCCGGCGTTGGCGACGAGAACGTCGAGCTTGCCCCAGCGTTCGAAGATCGAGGCGCCGAGCGCGTCGATGGCGTTCATGTCGGCAAGGTCAAAGGGCACCAGCGTCGCCGAGCCGCCGACGGCCTTGATCGCATCATCGAGATCCTCGAGGCCGCCGACCGTGCGGGCGCAGGCGACGACATGGGCGCCGGCCTTGGCAAGTTCGAGTGCGGTGAAATAGCCGATCCCGCGCGATGCGCCGGTGACGAGTGCGACCTTGCCGGTGAGATTGACGCTCATTGTAGCCTTATCCGTATGCGCGGGGAGGCGAGGGGCGCGATCGGCCCCTCGATCGAAAGGTCAGTCGAGATCAGCCGTTGCTGGCCATGACGGCGAGCTTGCGGACATTGCTGGTGCTGTCGTTGTCGAGCAGGCGGGTCGGGTAGTCACCGGTGAAGTAGTGGTCGGTGAATTGCGGATTGGCGGCGTCGCGGTTCTCGCCACCAACGGCGCGGTAAAGTCCGTCGATCGACAGGAACTCGAGCGAGTCGGCGCCGATATAGTCGCACATCGCCTGCAGGCTCGAATACTGGTTGGCGAGCAGCTTGTCGGCATCGGGCGTATCGATGCCGTAGAAGTCGGGGAAGTAGATCATCGGGCTGGCGACGCGGATATGCACTTCCTTGGCGCCGGCATCGCGGATCATCTGCACGATCTTCAGCGAGGTCGTGCCGCGCACGATCGAATCGTCGACGAGCACGACGCGCTTGCCCTCGATCGTCGCGCGGTTGGCCGAATGCTTCAGCTTCACGCCGAAGGCGCGGATTTGCTGCGTCGGCTCGATGAAGGTGCGGCCGACATAATGGTTGCGGATGATGCCGTATTCAAACGGGATGCCGCTCGCCTGGGCAAAGCCGAGTGCTGCCGGCGTGCCGCCATCGGGTACGGGCACGACGACGTCGGCCTCGACGGGGGCTTCCTTGGCAAGGTTGATGCCCATGTTCTTGCGCGCGGTATAGACGCTACGGCCGCCGACGACGGAATCGGGCCGGGCGAAATAGACATATTCGAACAGGCAGAGGCGTTCCGGCTTCGGCTGATCGGCCTTGCGGCTGTCGATGGTGATCGAGCCGTCGGGCTGGATTTCGCAGATGATGACTTCGCCGTTCTCGACGTCGCGAATGTACTTCGCGCCGATGATGTCGAGCGCACAGGTCTCGGAACAGAAGATCGGCTTGCCGTCGAGTTCGCCCATGACGAGCGGGCGGATGCCGATCGGGTCGCGCGCGGCGATCAGCTTCGTGCGGGTCATCGCCAGCATCGAGTAGCCACCTTCCATCTGGCGGATGGCGTCGATGAAGCGGTCGGAGGAGGATGTCTGCTTGGAGCGGGCAATCAGGTGCAGCACCACTTCGGTGTCCGACGTCGCCTGGAAGATGGCGCCATCGGCGATCAGCATGCGCCGCATCGTCAGGCCGTTGGTGAAGTTGCCGTTATGGGCAACGGCTATGCCGCCGACTTCGAGTTCGGCGAACAGCGGCTGCACGTTGCGCAGCGCCACTTCGCCCGTCGTGGAGTAGCGCGTGTGGCCGATCGAAATGAAGCCAGGGAGCTTCGCCAGCGTTGCCGGATCGGTGTAGTGGTCGCCGACGAGGCCCATGCGCTTTTCGGTATGGAACTGCTTGCCGTCGAAAGTGACGATGCCAGCCGCTTCCTGTCCACGATGCTGCAGAGCATGCAGCCCGAGTGCTGTCAGCGTTGCGCCATCGGGATGGCCGAGAACGCCGAAGACACCGCATTCCTCATGCAGCGTATCGCCATCGAGTTCGTCGTTGAGCGTGGAGGAATGGGACTGGTTCATTGCTGCGGGCCTTTGCTCTCACAAGAATGGAATGGCACTTCCGAAAACGGCGTAAGCCCGGCGGAGCGTGTGCCCGGCCGGACCTTTATTCGCGTCCCCCTCAAATGGCAACTGCCATAGGCTGGGTCAAGCTGTTGAACACTGCGTCAATTAGACGGCTGCTGTGCACCATTGGCAGGAGCGGGCGCGGCATCCTCGGCCGGCGCCTGATCGGAAGCCGGCGCATTGTCGCCTTCCGCATTGCCGCCCTGCGGCTGTAGTTTTTCCATCACGCTCGCGCGGATCACCTGGGCGAATTCAGCAGGCAGAACCGACTGCAGCTTCGTCACCATCGAATCCAGGAACGGCTTGGACTTGGCGTTGTTCACCCAGTTCGGACGGTGATCGACATCGACGAGCCAGTTCCAGAAAGCGGTGGCGACGACGAGCAGAAGTATGCCTCTTGCGGCGCCAAACAGGAAGCCCAAAGTACGGTCGAGCGCGCCGATGCGGCTGTCGATGATGAAATCGGCGATCTTCATGGTGATGAAGGAAATGACGATCAGCGCGATCAGGAACACGACCGCGGCCGAGCCGACCAGCGCGATGCGGTCATCGTCGGTGTACTTCTTGGCGTAGGGCACGAGATAGGGGTAGAAATAGTAGGCTGCGGCAGCCGAACCGCCCCAGCTTGCGATCGAAAGCACTTCGCGGGAGAAGCCGCGCACCATGGCGAGCACGGCGGAAAAAAGCACGACGCCGATGACAATACCGTCGAAAATCGTAATGGGCATATAAATCCAACTCCAGGACGGCCGCCAATTCGCAGCTCAGTCGCGCCTCATTGCGTGCATCCTATATCATCACCTGTTGCGGCGATGAAAGGATCAAACCTCTTCTTCCACACGTCTCAAAGCGCCCTTCGAGCCGGCGATCCGGGCGACCAGATCCGGCAGGCTTTCGATCTCGCTCCAGCGTCCGCCCGTGCCTTTCGGCAGTTCGGCGGACCCCGATGGAAGCAGCGCTGCAGAAAATCCGAGCTTCTCGGCTTCTTTGAGGCGCTGGTTCGTGTGCGCAACCGGCCGGACGGCGCCCGACAGGCTGACTTCGCCGAAATAGACACAATCGGCGGGAAGGGCAATACCGGCAAGCGACGAAACCAGCGCCGATGCGACCGCCACATCCGCTGCAGGCTCTGAAATCCGGTAGCCGCCGGCAATGTTGAGATAGACGTCGTGCTGCCCGAGCTTGACACCGCAATGCGCTTCGAGCACGGCGAGGATCATCGACAGCCGCGCCGAATCCCAGCCTACGATCGCGCGTCGCGGCGTACCGAGCGATGTCGGCGCCACCAGTGCCTGCACTTCGACGAGGATCGGCCGCGTGCCCTCGATGCCGGCGAAGACGGCAGCTCCAGGCGATTTCTCGTTGCGCTCGCCGAGGAAGAGCTCGGAAGGGTTCGCCACCTCGCGCAAGCCCTTGTCCGACATCTCGAACACGCCGATCTCGTCGGTCGGCCCGAAGCGGTTCTTGACGGTGCGCAGAATGCGGTAGTGGTGACCGCGGTCGCCCTCGAAATAGAGAACCGCATCGACCATGTGCTCGACCACGCGCGGACCGGCGATCTGCCCGTCCTTGGTCACATGGCCGACGAGCACCATGGCGGCACCCGTCTGCTTGGCAAACTTGATCATCGCCTGCACGCCGGTGCGCACCTGTGTCACGGTGCCCGGCGCGGATTCGGCCAGATCGCTCCACAGCGTCTGAATGGAATCGATGATGACGAGGTCGGGCCGCTTGCCTTCGGCCAGCGTCGCCAGAATATCCTCGACATTGGTCTCGGCTGCGAGCAGCACATCCGTATCCGCTGCCCCAAGGCGTTGCGCCCTGAGCCGCACCTGCGCCACGGCTTCTTCGCCCGAGACATAGATGATCCGATGCCCGCGCCGAGAAAGCGCCGCCGCCCCCTGCATGAGAAGCGTCGACTTGCCGATACCGGGATCACCACCGATCAGCACCGCCGAACCCCGCACGAAGCCGCCGCCCAGCGCTCGGTCGAGCTCGGATATGCCGGTATGGATGCGCGGCGCTTCCTCGATCTCGCCAGACAGCGCGGTCAGCGCTACTGGTCGGCCCTTCTTCGGCGTCTTCGCCGGCCCACCGCCGATCCCGCCCATAGGGTCTTCCTCGACGATGGTGTTCCACGCGCCGCAACCCTCGCACTTGCCGGCCCAGCGGCTATGGATGGTGCCGCAGCCCTGGCAGATGAATTGTGTTCTTGCTTTTGCCATGAGGTCAGTCGTTGCTTTCGCTGAAGTCGTCGGGGGTTATCAACTGGCGCCCGTGAACGACGCGCAGGACGTAAAGGGTGGAATCGGTGACGCGGAAATAGATGCAGCGACCTCTAAAGGGCATCGCGCGGAGTCCAGGGCGAACCCAGTTGCGGGACACGCCGGAACTTCCGGATCGCGCCATCTCTTTGATCTTTGTTTCTATGTCGGTCAGAAATTTAAGAGCCGCCGAAGGGTTTTGTTCGGCGACGTAGTTGTAAATTGCGGTTAGGTCAGTGATCGCGTCGGGAGAAAGTTCGAACCGTCTCCGATGTATCACGTCCGCTCCCGCGCTTTCCTTATGATGTAATCCGTGAGGCTGTCGTCTTCAGAGAAGCTCACGCCTTCGCCACGCGCAATCTGGCGTTCGGCGTCGTCGATCGCCCGTCTCAACTCCGTCAGCCTGCCTTCTTCGCTCCCCAAAAGCCGAAGGCCGGCGGCAACGACAGCGTCCGCGTCCTTGTAAAGGCCGGCTTTCACCTGGTCGTCGATGAAGTCACGCTGCTCCTGGTCGAGATGGATCTCAATCATTTCGATCTCCTTTTGTTCTCGTATAGCACAGGAGAATATCGCTTTCCAAGCCCCTAGCCGTCGTCCTCGCTGAGATACCGCTGCTCGTGGCGCAACCCCATGCTCGTCAGCACCTCGTAGCCGATCGTACCCGCCGCGCGCGCAACGTCGTCAACCGCGATGTTCTTCCCGAAAAGCTCGACATAATCGCCGGCGTTCACCGCTTTCGCGGGCAGGTCGGTGATATCGAAAATCGTCAGATCCATGGTCACCCGACCGGCAATCGGCACCCTGCGTCCGGCGATGAAGCCGTGGCCACCCTGCGGCGTCACCTGGCGCAGGGGCACGCCGCCGCTGGATTGGCTGCGCAGATAGCCGTCGGCGTAGCCCACCGAGGCGATGGCAAGGCGACTGTCGCGGGTGAGTTCCAGCGCGCGACCATAGCCAACGCCTTGACCGGCTTTGACATCGCGCACCTGAATGACACGCGCTTCCGCCGTCACAACAGGGCGCATCGGATTGGCCATCCCGCTCACCGCTTCCCCGCCGTAGAGAGCGATCCCGGGACGGGTCAGATCGAAGTGATAATCGCTGCCGAGGAAGATGCCGGCGGAGGCAGACAGGCTTGAATCGATACCTTCATAGGCGGCGCTAACCTTGCGGAATGATTCAAGCTGTTGCCTGTTCATCGCCGAGCTTGGGTCGTCGCCGCAGGCAAGGTGGCTCATGACCAGCACAGGCGCGAAACTCGCCGGACGCGACACATCGTCGGCGAGCGCGATCGCATCGTCCATATCGAGGCCAAGCCGGTTGAAACCGGTGTCGACATGCAGCGCGCAAGGATAATCGCCATACTCGGCGAGCACCGCCATCCAGAAGGCAAGCTGCTCTTCCGACGATACGACCGGCACGAGATCGTTCTCGAAAAAGCGCCGCTCGGTCCCCGGCCAGATGCCTGCGAGCACGAAGATGCGGGCATCAGGCGCATAGAGCCTGAGCGTCACACCTTCATCGACGGTCGCAACGAAGAAGTCCCGCGCGCCGGCCAGATAAAGCGCCTCTCCGGCGTCTTCCATCCCGGTACCGTAAGCATCGGCCTTGACCACGGCCGCCGCGCGCGCCTTGCCGGAACGGCGCGCCATGTCACGCCAATTGTCGGTCAGCGCGGCCAGATCCACCGTCAGGCGCAAACCCGCGGAGGCAAAGCGGTCTTCTTCTTCGTAGTTGTCGGTAAAATCGGTCATGATTCACATCTGCAGTGGAGGCGGAGGGATCCGCGCTCATTGTAAGGGTCGGATGATTACAGGGAAGAGACGGCGCTTTGCTCACGCAACGCTGCGAAGGTCGAAGTCAGCATGGATCACCTCATAGGGTACATGGATACGGCCTTCTTCATTGACCTCGACTAATCCCCATTCGATCAGCGCGGCTGCATCCTCATGGACCCGCTTGACGTCACGCGATAGCGCGGTGGCCAAGCCGCGATAGGTCGAAGGACCGATCGCCTGCAGGCGCTCGATCAAGGTCCAGCGTTTGGGCGTGAGCACCGAGAAGAGCTGTTCGGGCGATGAGAAGGTCAACAGGTGAGGTTGCGCTTCACCGCTGTTCCAGGCTTTGGCGAACCCATCGATCGCATTGCTGATCGCGGCGTCATCGTCTCTTTGAATTCGGATCGTTGCGGTGGTCATCTGCGCCGGCTCCTTCTGATGTCCACGTCTCGTCGAAAATCTTCGAGAAGTTTTTCGACGGTCGAGAACGCGTATGCCTCTTCACTGCCATCGAGGTGCTTGTGGTCGCCCTTGCCTCGCTCGTTGTCATACCCGACGACGCGTTGTCCGGGATAGCCATAGAAGAGGCTGTATTTGTAGTCGTGGGCACTACCCGGCACGGGCCGCGCGACTTTCCAGACGACCAACTCCTGGATGGCCCCATTCGACAACACGGACTTCGAGCGATAAAGCAGTTGCGCCCTCATGTTGGCGATAATGCCAACGCGAGGGCGCGGTGTCAAATTTGGTTAGGCTCTTACTGCTCTTCGTAATGCGTGAAGCTCGGCTCTGCCAGATCGGCGAAGCGGGTGAACTCCGACTGGAAGGCGAGCTTGACGGTGCCGGTCGGTCCGTGGCGCTGCTTGGCGATGATGACGTCGGCCGTGCCCTTCACCTTGTCGAACAGCGCTTCCCACTCCGGATATTTCGGATCGTGGATGTCGCGGGGCTCGAGGTTCTTGACGTAGTATTCCTCGCGAAACACGAAGAGCACGACGTCGGCGTCCTGCTCGATCGAGCCCGATTCACGAAGGTCGGAGAGCTGCGGGCGCTTGTCCTCGCGGCTTTCGACCTGACGCGACAGCTGCGACAGCGCGATGATCGGTACGTTCAGTTCCTTGCCGAGCGCCTTGAGGCCGGTCGTGATCTGGGTGATTTCCTGCACGCGGTTGTCGCCCTTGCCGGCGCCCGTCATCAGCTGGATGTAGTCCACCACAAGGCAATCGAGGCCGCGCTGGCGCTTCAGGCGGCGCGCGCGGGCGGATAGCTGGGCGATCGAGATGCCACCGGTCTGGTCGATATAGAGCGGCACCTTCTGCATCATCATCGAGCAGGCGACGAGCTTTTCGAAATCGGCGTCGTTGATGTCACCGCGGCGGATCTTCGACGAGGACACTTCCGTCTGCTCGGAGATGATACGGGTGGCCAGCTGTTCGGACGACATTTCGAGCGAGTAGAAGCCGACGACGCCGCCTTGTTTCGCCTTCATGCTGCCGTCGGATTGCACTTCGCCTTCGTAGGCGGCGGCGATGTTATAGGCGATGTTTGTCGCAAGCGAGGTCTTGCCCATACCCGGGCGTCCGGCAAGCACGATCAAGTCGGACCGCTGCAGGCCGCCCATCTTGCCGTCGAGCGACATGATGCCGGTCGAGATACCGGAAAGACCACCATCGCGCTCCTTGGCGACGGCAGCCATGTCGATCGCCAGCGCCACCGCGTCGTTAAACGCCTGGAAGCCGCCGTCGTAGCGGCCGTTTTCGGCAAGCTCGAACAGGCGGCGCTCGGTGTCTTCGATCTGAGCCTGCGGCGGCATGTCGAGCGGTGCGTCGTATGCGATGTTGACGACGTCCTCGCCGATGGTGATCAGCGCCCGGCGCAGCGCCAGATCGTAGATCGCGCGGCCGTAGTCCTCGGCGTTGATGATGGTCACGGCTTCGCGCGCGAGGCGGGCGAGGTACTCGGAGACCGTCATGTCGCCGACCTTCTCGTCGGCCTTCAGGAAGGTCTTGATCGTCACCGGATTGGCGATCTTGCCCATTCGGATGATATCGCCCGCAACTTCGAAGATCCTGCGGTGCAGCGGTTCGTAAAGATGCGGCGGCTTGAGGAAGTCCGACACCCGGTAATAGGCGTCGTTGTTCATCAGGATCGCGCCGAGAAGCGCCTGCTCGGCCTCGATGTTGTTGGGTGCTTCGCGGTAGTGCTGCTCCGGCTGGGCAACAGCGGCGATCTTTCGGGCGGCGTCGTTCATCTTGATCCGTTCTGTCTTATTCAGCTTCGGGTTTGCAGCCCACCAACGGCAAAATCAAGTGCTGAACATGGCACGCGGCCAAAACGCTTTGGCTTTGGCACGTTGTTCGACTTCTCCACAGCGCATCTTGCCATCACGCGAAAATACCGGCGGTGTAGCCTTCCGGACACGGTACAAAGCGACTCACGCGAATCAACGCGTTCGTGGTATTTTAGGCGTTGATAGGGGAGTGTGCACCGAGACTCTCGTCATCACCGCTTGAAAAACGTGGGAAATGACTGTAGGCATAAAAGATATAATAAGCACACTAATTAAATGGACTGATAAATATGACAAATGCGCCTCTCGGACGAGAGTTGATTGAAGATTTGGCGGCTTTCAACCGGAAGCTTAGAGCGGTTTTCGACAAGATCGTCCGGGAACGGAACATGACGCTGCCGCGGGCGCGGGTGTTTTTCACGCTGAACAAGAAGGACGGCATCAACCAGCGGGAGCTTGCCGATCGGCTGGAACTGGAAACGCCGACATTGGTCCGTATTCTGGACGCGATGGAAGGGCAGGGCTTCGTCGAGCGCCGCGTTGCAGGCTCCGATCGCCGCGCAAAGGAGATCTATATCACCGAGACAGGCAAGGTCGTCGCCGGCGAGATCGACGACATCGCCGTCAGCGTGCGCGCCCAGGTCATTGCCGGTATTCCCGAACGCGATCTGAGAACTACCTTGGATACGATACGGGCCATGCAGGCGAATTTGCAGGGCATTCGCGGAGTGTGAGGAAATAGCAATGAGCCTCGTCCAGGCGTCCAGCGACAATGTTGCGCCAAAGCCCGCGGACGAGGCGGCAATACCAGTGCCGCAGCCCGCGCCGCCGGTGGTGCTGATGGCCGGCTGGAAGAAGCCTTTCTATATGGCCGCGTCGGTCCTGCTCTTCGTTACGCAGGGTCTCGGCATGAACCTCGTGAATGCCAACATCTATCAACTCCAGGGATCGTTTTCGGCGACGGCCGCCGAGGTCTCCTGGCTGTCGGCCGCCTATATGGCGCCATATGCCAGCCTGTCGATCGCGCTCTTCAAGATCCGCACGCAATATGGCCTGAGGCGTTTCGCCGAGTTCAGCATCATCTGCTTCGTCTTTGCCGCGGTGCTGAACCTTCTCGTGACCGATCTGCATTCCGCGATCGTCGTCAGGGCGCTGAGTGGGATTGCTGCGGCGCCGATCTCCACGCTCGGCTTTCTCTACATGCTCGAGCTCTTCCCGCCGGAGCGCAAGCTTTCGACAGGCATCAGCCTGGCGCTGATGTGCACGCTGTTTGCCGCGCCGATCGCACGCATCATCTCGCCGCCGCTGCTTGATCTTGGTGGCTACCACGCGCTTTACACGCTGGAGATGGGCTTGGCGCTTATGGTCTTCGCCATCATCTACACCATGCCTTTGACCTCGCCACCGCGCGCGGTCGTCATCCAGCGCTTGGATTTCTTGAGTTATCTGCTGCTTGCCACCGGTTTCGGCTGCCTTGCGGTCGTCCTCACGCTCGGGCGTCTCTACTGGTGGTTCGAAGCGCCCTGGATCGGCGTTCTCCTTGCGGTCGCCGCCGGCTGTCTGGCGCTCGTGGTGGCGATTGAGTTGCCACGCGAAAATCCGATGCTGGATATCCGCTGGGTGCTATCTGGCCCCAATCTCCGGATGGCGGGCGTGCTTCTGATGTTCCGCTTCGTCTCGTCAGAACAATCCTCGACGGCTGCCAATTTCTACCAGCAGCTTGGCCTGCTGAACGATCAGACGACCAAGCTCTACGCCATCGTTCTGGTCGCCTCCGTGCTCGGCGGCTTGTTCTGCACGCTCTTGATGACGACGCGCTACGTCAGCACCGCGCACCTGATATCGCTGGTGCTTATCGCGGCGGGCGCCTATCTCGACAGCCAATCCACCAGCCTGACGCGGCCGGAGCAGATGTATCTCAGCCAAGCCTTGGTCTCGGCGGGCGCGGCGATGTTCCTTCCGCCGGTGATGGCGAGCGGCTTCAAGGCGGCCATGGCCCGTGGTTTCCCCTTCATCGTCAATTTCCTGGCGATCTTCCTCTTCACGCAGAGTATCGGCTCGCTCTTCGGCTCCGCCATGCTCGGCACCTTCGTCACGATCCGCGAGAAGTTCCACTCGAACGTGCTGGTAGAGCATATCCTGCTGCAGGATCCGCTGGTTGCGCAGCGTGTGTCGCAGCTGTCCGCCGGCTACGGCAAGGTCATCACAGACCAGACATTGCTGAATGCCGAAGGGCTGGCATTGCTGTCCCAGCAGGTCACCCGCGAAGCCTATACGCTTGCCTATAACGACACCTTCCTCGCAATTTGCGTGGCGTCTCTTCTCGGTCTCCTGGTCATGCTTCTTCATCAGGCATGGCTGCGCCTCTCCGAGCGCGGAGCCGCCGAGCTGAATGCCTCCGCAGCCGTTCAATCCTGATCACGAGTCCACCGCATGTCGAAGTTCTTCCGGTCGCCTGCCAGCCTCATCGCCATTATCGCCGGTATCGCGGGCATCCTGCTCGTGCTTTACGCCTGGCGCCTGCCGCCCTTCGTCACATCCGTCGAAACGACCGATAACGCCTATATCAGGGGTTACGTGACGATCATGAGCCCGCAGGTGAACGGTTATATCGTCGATGTCCCGGTGAAGGACTACCAGCAGGTCAAGCAGGGCGACGTGCTGGCCAAGATCGACGACCGCATCTACACGCAGAAGCTCGCCCAGGCCCGCTCGGCACTTGAGGGGCAGAAGGCGTCGCTTGAGAACTCCCGCCAGTCGGAGCTTTCGGCGAAAGCCACCATCGCGTCAAGCCAGGCGCAGATCGATAGCGCCAACGCCTCGCTGAAGCGCGCGCAGCTTGCCTGGGATCGCATCAGCAACCTCAACGACAGGGGCATCGCCTCGGCAAGCGAATCCGAGCAGGCGCAGGCAACGCTTGAGGAAGCGAAGGCCGCGTTGAACCAGGCACAGTCGGCGCTGGAAGTGTCGAAGCAGAATCTGGCGACCATTATCGTCAATCGCTCCCTGCTGGAGGCCAACGTGGCAAGCGCGGAAGCGACCGTGCATCTGGCCGAGATCGATCTGCAGAACACGTCGATCCTGGCGCCGCGTGACGGCCATCTCGGGGAGATCGGCGTTCGCCTCGGTCAGTACGTGGCGGTAGGCACGCAATTGATGGCGGTGGTGCCAGAGGAGGTCTGGGTCGTCGCCAATTTCAAGGAGACGCAGCTTGAGGGCATGCAGGTCGGTCAGCCCGTGTCGATCGTGGTCGACGCCTTGGGTCGTCAGCGGCTCACCGGCCGCATAGAGCGTTTCTCGCCCGCTGCCGGCTCCGAATTCGCTGTGATCAAAGCGGATAACGCCACCGGCAACTTCGTCAAGATCGCCCAGCGCGTCGGCGTTCGCATCAGTATCGATCCGGATCAGCCGGCCGCCAAGAACCTCGGGCCGGGCCTGTCTGTGGTTGTCAGCGTCGACAAGAGCGCTGAGCCCGAGCAGAAGACGGCGGTAAATTAGTCTCAAAATAGCGGACAGCAAAAAGCCGGGCGCGAGGCCCGGCTTTCTCATTCGGGAGATTGCTCTCCTGAACCTTATTCGTCTTCGGCGTTGCCGTCGGCTTCCGGATCGAAGAAGTCTTCCGGACGCAGAGCGTCTTCGTCGACGCCGTAGATGGCGTCAACCGACGTCAGGGTTTCGCCCTTGGCCTGGCGCTCAGCTTCGTCAGCCGAACGAGCAACGTTGAGCTCGATCTTGATTTCGACTTCAGCATGCAGCTGCAGTTCGACCTGGTGCAGACCGATCGTCTTGATCGGGGTGTTCAGGTGAACCTGGTTGCGGCCGATGTTGAAGCCTTCGGCAGCCAGGATTTCAACGACGTCGCGAGCAGCGACCGAGCCGTACATCTGGCCGGTTTCGCCAGCCGAACGAACGACGATGAAGGACTTGCCTTCGAGAGCGTCGGCAACGGTCTGTGCTTCCGACTTGCGCTCGAGGTTGCGGGCTTCGAGCGTTGCACGCTCGGATTCGAAGCGCTTCTTGTTGGCGTCGTTGGCGCGCAGAGCCTTGCCGAGCGGCAGCAGGTAGTTACGGGCAAAGCCGTCCTTGACCTTTACCACTTCGCCCATCTGGCCGAGCTTGGAGATGCGTTCGAGAAGAATGACGTCCATGTCAGTTTTCCTTTCGTGTTCCTAGAGTTTCGAATCTGTCTGTTTGGGGGCATCAGCATCCTTGTTCGGGGTGAGCGCGATCGCCTTGCGGGTATCGCTGAGCCCCAGAACGAGGATGAAAAAGGCTGGCAGCATCAACATGAGAGATGCCAGGTAGCAGAGGATAAGCGCCGGCAGGCGCCATTCCTTGCCGCGCGTGCGAAAATGCAGCGCGGCGAAACCGGAGAGAAGGAAGCCGGCACCGAACGTGCCGACGACGGTTGCTCCGACCATCGCCGGGATGCCGCCCAGAAAGGTTGCGGCAAGCCCGAGAAGGAAGATGAAGATCGTGTTGCGGTTCATCCGGAGCGAGGAGGGGATATCCTCGCGCGGACGAAGGCCGCCGCCGGATGCCGCAACGATGCGCGTCGCGATGTAATAGGCGGCAAACAGCATCACCACCCACATGCCGCCCTGAATGGCCGGCAGGAGCAGGAGAACGAGCGACTTGGTCTGCGCGATCACGGCCGCGTCTGGCGTGAAATCGGATTGCTGCTGCGCCACCGAGGTGAAGAGCACGTCGACCAGACGGTCGATCAGTTCGGGGCCATAGCCGATCATCACGCCGACGACGATGACGGCGAACGTCACGAGGCCGCAAAGATGCAGCAGGATATCCGACAGCGGATACCACGCCATCAGATGATCGGGGCCGCCGAGTTCGGAGGCGGGGCGCGCGAGATTGGCGAGGTGGCTGATCCAGCCTGCCGGCAGAAGCGTGACCAGCGTCATCATCAGCGCGAAGGACGGCGAGATGGCGATCGCGCCGAGGGCGGCGGCGGTAACGACGGCCGAGATCGCCGCCATGTTGCCCCAACCGAGGCCGACAAGAAGAATGGGAAGTGCGGAAGCCGCGTAGAGAACAGCACTGAACGACGACGGCTGCCGGCCAGCGCCCAGCACCAGAAGTGCGGCGACGAACCCGGCGAGGGCTCCAACGCCCAGCATTTTTGCATTCAGTGGTTTCACGGTCGCTGTCCTGCTTCATCAAGCAGTTAGAGGGCGTTTCCTGAATCGGTTTCAGAATGCCTCAACATGGGTTTTAAGGGTTCCGATCCGCGCCCATCGCGAAAGGGAGAAGGGAAGGCATTGCTGCCTTCCCTCGATTTGGTCTCGTCAGCTGATTAAGCGACGACGTACGGCAGCAGGCCGAGGAAACGAGCGCGCTTGATCGCCTGAGCGAGTTCGCGCTGCTTCTTCTGCGAAACAGCCGTGATACGGGAAGGAACGATCTTGCCGCGCTCGGAAATGTAGCGCTGCAGGAGACGAACGTCCTTGTAGTCGATCTTCGGAGCGTTTGCGCCGGAGAACGGGCAAGTCTTGCGACGACGGTGGAACGGACGACGTACCGGTGCGGAGGAAGATTCAGACATTCTCAGTTCTCCTTATGCACGGTCTTCGCGCGGGGCGCGATCAGGACGCGGGCCACGCTGGAAGTCGCCATCACGACGCGGCGGACGATCGCCGAATTCGCGACGCGGGCCACGGTCGGCGCCATCACGCGGGCCGCGGTCGTCGCGGTCGCGCTTCTGCATCATGGCAGACGGGCCTTCTTCGTGAGCTTCAACAGCGATGGTCATGTAGCGAAGGACGTCTTCGCTGATGCGCATCTGGCGTTCCATTTCCTGCACGGCAGCAGCCGGGGCGTCGATGTCGACGAGAACGTAGTGAGCCTTGCGGTTCTTCTTGATGCGGTAGGTCAGGGACTTGAGGCCCCAGTTTTCTACGCGCCCGACCTTGCCGCCGTTAGCTTCGAGTACGCCCTTGTACTGTTCTACGAGGGCTTCTACCTGCTGAGCGGAAATATCCTGTCGGGCAAGGAATACATGTTCATAAAGAGCCATGACAGCTTTGCCTTTCTTGCGTTTATTCAACCCGATATTCGGCGGCTAAGCCTCAACGACTGCTCCTGATTGGGTAGACCCAGGCAAGAAAAGCGTTCCGAGACGGTCGAGAGCGGAGACACGGGAGGCTGGAACGCTTCCGTTCCGAACGATTTCCCGTGGGAAACCGGCCCTCCGTTCAGCCACCAGCCAGAAGACCGGGTTTTGCGAACAGGGCGGCTTATACGGATTTTTCAGGAGAACGCAAGGGGCGGGGGCGAAGTGGTGGGGCAAGGCTCGATTTTGGTGTGTCTATGTTGTCGTTTCCATCCATGGGTGTATAACGTATTGCGTGTATATAATTTACAATACAACCAAATGCAACCGCGATACGTTAAACGGAGGAAGTTATGGCGACTGTTCAGACTATTCTTTCGAATGCGATAGCATGGCAGACTTGGATCGCTGACCCTGAGGTCATGGCGTTGCTGTCCGACTTACAGGCAAACATCTTGAAAGGTCACGGCCGCGATCACACCGCGAATGTGTTCGTGAGTTTCGACGGAATGAAGGCGTCGGACATCGCCGCTTTGTTGAAAGGCTTGTCTTTCGCGGTGACCTCGGCCCTCGACCAGCTGTGTGCGGCGGCTGCGTTCAAATCGGCAGGTGTCAGTGGAGGGCGTGTCGTCTGCGTTTTCCTTTCGGCGGCCGCATACGCCAAGCTGGGAGCGAAGGCCGCACCCGCGGACGTGGCTTTCAACGAGGGTATGCGGGCACGCGGCAACCTCGACCCGATCACCTTCCCAAGCCTTAAGGGTGCGACCTTTCCCGGGTTGAACGACGAACCGCCCTCGGCCTGGGAGGCTGGCGGAGCATGGACGCCGGGTCACCCGGTCCCCGACGCGATGATTCTGATCGCCGACGATGACGCCGAACTCGTTGCATCCGCGACGTCGTCTCTCAAGACGAAGCTGCGCGATGCCGGCGCTCACCGGTCTGGCGCAGCGGCGCCGGCAGACCAGAGGCGGATCGATCAAGGGCGAGGGGATCGAACATTTCGGCTATGTCGACGGCCGCAGCCAGCCGCTCTTCCTGGCGGAGGACATCGATGAGAACAGGAAAACAGAAGAACCAAAGGCGAAGAAAGCTGGTGATCCATGGCCGCTCTGGGACGAATCCTTCCTGCCGTCGCAGTTCATCGTGCCGGATCCTGCCGCCCGCACGAAGTTCGCCTGCGGCAGCTACTTCGTCTACCGCAAGCTCGAGCAGAACGTCGAAGCTTTCAAGCGTCGTGAAAGGCAACTCGCGGGCTGGCTTGGCGAGGATGAAGAAGGAGAGGAGCGCGCCGGCGCGTTGGTCGTCGGTCGCTTCGAGGACGGAACGCCTGTTGTACTGCACGGTCAGCCTGTAAGCGGCGAGCCGACCAACAATTTCAACTATACGGGCGATACGACAGGAGAGCTTTCTCCATTTCGCGGCCATATCCGCAAAACCAATCCTCGGACAGCGGGCGATGATTTCGAGCGGCGAAGGATCATGGCGCGGCGCGGCATCACCTTCGGTGAGCGTGCCGAACGCCCAGAAGGAGCGGACTTCGAAGAGGATGACCGTCCGTCGGGCGGCGTGGGTCTGATCTTCATGGCCTACATGAATGACATCAACGAACAATTCGAGTTCACTCAGGCCGCGTGGGCGGGAAACGCGGATTTTCCTGGTCCTTTCACAGGGATCGACCCGGTGATCGGCCAGCAGGCAAACCGGCCCGGCACTGCCGACGTATCATGGATCGACGGGCATGTGGCGATAGGCACGAAAAATCCGGCGCTGAAGGCGGATTTCGATTTCAAAACGGCAGTCCGACTGATCGGCGGCGAATACTTCTTCGCGCCATCCATCAGCTTCCTGCAGCAGCCTTTGCCATAACGAAAAGAGCGCGGCACCATCAGGCGCCGCGCTCATGAAGAGTAAGGAGCGCTCTCGGCTCAAATCGGCATCGGGTACTCGCGATGCACCTTGTCGATCTCGGCGAGGACGTCGCTCGATAGCTTGATGCCGGCCGCGTCTATATCGGTCGTCAGCTGTGCCATCGTCGTCGCGCCGATGATCGCCGAGGTCATGAAGCGGCGTGTCAGGCAGAATGCGATGGCCATGGCGGATGGGTCGAGCCCGTGGCGCTTGGCGATCTCGACGTAAGCCTTTGTCGGCGCTTCCTGCAGCGGCTGCAGGCGTCCGCCGATGTCGCCGTTGATCGAGCCGCGCGAGCCCTCAGGCTTGGCGCCACCGATGTACTTGCCGCTGAGGATGCCGCCGGCGAGTGGCGAGTAGGCGAGCAGGCCCACATCTTCATGGTGCGACATTTCCGCCATGTCGAGATCGTAGTGGCGATAGAGCAGGTTATACTCATTCTGGATGCTGACGACGCGCGGCAGGCCAAGCTGCTCGGCGATCGTAAGATACTTCTGCGTACCCCAGGTCGTCTCGTTGGAGAGGCCGATCGTCCGGATCTTGCCTTCCTTCACCAGTTCGCCCGCCGTCTCCAGGATATCGGTGATGTTGGCGACGGCCTTGGCGCGGTCCTGCTTGAAGGGGTCGTAGTGCCAATTCTGGCGGAAGTGGAAATGGCCGCGAACCGGCCAGTGGATCTGGTAAAGATCGATGTAGTCAGTCTTCAGCCGCTTCAGGCTGGCCTCGATCGCCAGTCGCATATTCTTGGCGTCGGCGCCTTCGCCGCCACGGATATAGGAACGGCCGGGGCCGGCGACCTTGGTGGCGAGAACGATGTCCTGACGTTTGCCGGTCTTCTCAAGCCAGGTGCCGATATAGTCTTCGGTCAGGCCCTGTGTCTCGGGGCCGACGGGCGTGGTCGGATAAAGCTCGGCGGTGTCGAAGAAGTTGACGCCCCGCTCGAGGGCATAGTCCATCTGTGCGTGCGCTTCCGCCTCGGTATTCTGCGTGCCCCAGGTCATGGTGCCAAGGCAGATTTCGGACACCGAAATATCGGTGCGGCCAAGTTTCTTATGCTTCATTGGGGAGCCTTAATCGTGATCTTAAAAGAAAGAGGTCTTGGAAGGACGGCGCGAATTTAGGCCGGAATTGAGCAAGCGCAAGAGCAAAAGTGCGGCTTTGTTGCAGTCGCGAAAGCCTTGGAACGCAGGCCTCCGGCACTTGACTCTCAGGGAAAGAATGTCAATTGGAGGCGAAATGACCGCGGGTCCATATAAAAAGGACATAGGATGACCATCGCTTTCACGTTCCCTGGCCAGGGCAGTCAGGCCGTCGGCATGGGCAAGGATCTTGCCGAGAATTTCGCCGAAGCGCGCGCCGTTTTTGAAGAGGCCGATGACGCTCTCGGCGAGAAGCTGTCCGAGACCATGTTCAACGGTCCGGAAGAGACGCTGACGCTGACCGCCAATGCGCAGCCGGCGCTGATGGCCGTGTCGATGGCCGTCATCCGCGTGCTCGAAGCCAAGGGCGTCGATCTCAAGGCCAAGGTCTCCTACGTCGCCGGCCACTCGCTCGGTGAATACTCCGCTCTTTGTGCCGCCGGCACGTTCTCGATCGCTGATACCGCGCGCCTCCTGCGCATTCGCGGCAATGCGATGCAGGCGGCCGTTCCCGTTGGCGTCGGCGCCATGGCCGCCATCATCGGCCTCGAACATGCCGATGTGATCGCGGTCTGCGAGGAAGCCTCGGCACTCGGCGCCTGCCAGATCGCCAATGACAACGGCGGCGGACAGATCGTGATCTCGGGTGAGAAGGCGCCGGTCGAAAAGGCTGCTGCCATCGCCACCGAAAAGGGCGCCAAGCGCGCCATCCTGCTGCCGGTCTCCGCACCCTTCCATTCCGCGCTGATGGCGCCGGCCGCTGATGCAATGCGCGAAGCGCTGGCAGGTGTCGCGAAGTCGAACCCGGTCGTGCCCGTCATCGCCAACGTGCGCGCCGCGCCCGTTACCGACGCCGAAGAAATTGCCAAGCTGCTGGTCGAACAGGTCACCGGCCAGGTTCGCTGGCGCGAAACGGTCGAGTGGTTCGCGGCAAACGGCGTGACCACGCTTTACGAACTCGGCGCCGGCAAGGTCCTGACCGGCCTCGCGCGCCGCATCGACAAGAACGTGACCGGCGTCTCGGTCAACACACCGGCTGATATCGACGCGGCCGTTGCCGCTCTTCTGGCCTGATTGATTTAACGATTACAAGGAATTCTTCCATGCTCGATCTCTCTGGCCGCAAGGCTCTGGTAACCGGTGCCTCTGGCGGCATCGGCGAAGAAATCGCCCGCATCCTGCACAAGCAGGGTGCCATCGTCGGCCTGCACGGCACCCGCGTCGAAAAGCTCGAGGCGCTTGCCAATGAACTCGGCGACCGCGTCAAGATCTTCCCGGCGAACCTTGCCGATCGCGACGAAGTCAAGGCGCTCGGCGTCAAGGCCGAAGCCGAACTCGACGGCGTCGACATTCTCGTCAACAACGCCGGCATCACCAAGGACGGCCTTTTCGTGCGCATGTCGGACGAGGACTGGGACAACGTCATCGAAGTCAACCTGACCTCGATGTTCCGCCTGACCCGCGAACTCACGCATCCGATGATGCGCCGCCGCTACGGCCGCATCATCAACATCACCTCGATCGTCGGCGTCACCGGCAACCCCGGCCAGGCCAACTACTGCGCCTCGAAGGCCGGCATGATCGGCTTCACCAAGTCGCTGGCGCAGGAGATCGCGACCCGCAACGTGACGGTCAACTGCGTGGCTCCGGGCTTCATCGAAAGCGCGATGACCGGCAAGCTGAACGACAAGCAGAAGGACGCGATCATGGGCGCGATCCCGATGAAGCGCATGGGCACCGGCGCCGAAGTGGCGTCTGCTGTTGCTTACCTGGCTTCGTCGGAAGCGGCCTACATGACGGGCCAGACTTTGCATGTGAATGGCGGCATGGCCATGATCTGAAACGGAAAACTGGCTTTCGGGCCGTTTTTCCCCGCAATAGCCTGTTCACCAACGCTATGGGGTTGATTTTCTGGCTTTGCGGCAGACATAAACCGTGTTAATCGGGCCATGACTGTGAACAGTCTCCCGAGAAAGAAGACGGACCGGCGGGCTTTCCAAGCAAGCCTGGGACATCTCTGGTAGCCGGGTACAACGAGTTTGCCGAAGGTGGCTTTAGGGCGCCGCAGGCTGAAACAGGGTAGGGTGCCATAAAGGCTCTCTGATCAGGATTATAAGGTCGAGGAAACCGACATGAGCGATATCGCAGAACGCGTAAAGAAAATTGTTATTGATCATCTTGGCGTCGACGCCGACAAGGTTGTCGAAGGCGCAAGCTTCATCGACGATCTGGGCGCTGACTCGCTCGACACCGTCGAACTGGTCATGGCGTTCGAAGAAGAATTCGGCGTTGAAATTCCTGACGACGCTGCGGACTCGATCCTGACGGTCGGCGACGCCGTTAAGTTTATCGAAAAGGCCCAGGCTTAATCCTGAGCACTTTAGAAAGGGCGGACCCGGAGTCCGCCCTTTTTATTTCTGGCATACACAAAAGGCGGGGGAATGCAGTCGATGAGACGGGTGGTTATTACGGGCACTGGCATGGTGTCTCCCTTGGGATGCGGCACGGAAGTGACCTGGGCTCGCCTGCTGGCGGGTGAAAACGGCGCACGCCTCGTAACCGAGTTCGAAGTCGATGACCTTCCGGCCAAGATCGCATGCCGTATCCCTGTCGGCGATGGCACCGGCGGCACCTTCAATCAGGATGATTGGATGGAGCCCAAGGAGCAGCGCAAGGTCGATCCCTTCATCATCTATGGCATGGCCGCGGCCGACATGGCGCTCAACGATGCCAATTGGCATCCCGAGAGCGACGAAGACCAGATTGCCACCGGCGTCCTCATCGGCTCCGGCATTGGCGGCATCGAAGGCATCGTCGAGGCAGGCTACACGCTGCGCGACAAGGGCCCGCGCCGCATTTCTCCTTTCTTCATTCCAGGCCGTCTGATCAACCTCGTATCCGGCCAGGTCTCGATCCGTCACAAGCTGCGCGGACCGAACCACTCCGTCGTCACCGCCTGCTCGACCGGCGCGCACGCCATTGGCGATGCTGCCCGTCTGATCGCTTTCGGCGATGCCGATGTCATGGTCGCCGGCGGCACCGAATCGCCGGTCAGCCGCATCTCGCTCGCTGGCTTCGCGGCCTGCAAGGCGCTGTCCACGCAGCACAACGACGATCCCACCAAGGCCTCGCGCCCCTATGACAAGGACCGTGACGGCTTCGTCATGGGCGAGGGCGCCGGCATCGTCGTTCTCGAAGAGCTCGAACATGCCCTGGCACGCGGCGCACGCATCTACGCCGAAGTCGTCGGCTACGGCCTGTCGGGCGACGCCTACCACATCACCGCTCCGTCGGAAGACGGCGAGGGCGCTGGCCGCTGCATGGCGATGGCGCTGAAGCGCGCTGGCCTGACGCCTGCCGATATCGACTACATCAACGCGCACGGCACATCGACCATGGCCGACACGATCGAGCTCGGCGCTGTCGAGCGCTTGGTCGGCGATGCCGCGTCGAAGATCTCCATGTCCTCGACCAAGTCCGCCACCGGCCACCTCCTGGGCGCTGCCGGTGCCATCGAGGCGATCTTCGCGACGCTGTCGATCCGCGACAATGTCGTGCCGCCGACGCTCAATCTCGACAACCCTGAGCGCGAGACGAAGATCGATCTTGTCCCGCACAAGGCGCGTCAACGGGAAGTGAACGTGGCGCTGTCGAATTCCTTCGGATTCGGCGGTACAAACGCATCGCTGGTGCTGCGCCGCTACGTCGCCTGAGACTGACCCACGACGTCCGCAACGGGCAGGGCAGTCCAATCCGATGGCTGCCCACCCGCATTTCGCCGCATTGCTTCGCAAGAAGCAGCTTTTGGGGCCAAATTTAGAGGATTGCCGGTGAGCGATACGAACCAGAGCAACGACACGACCGGCCAGCAGGGCCAGCAGTCGCAGAGTGGCCCGATCATTCCGAAATCGCCAACCGAAGCGCTGCGCCCGGAGCGCGTGCCGGAGCCGCCGAAGCGCTCCAAGAAGGCCAGAAGCCAGGTCGTCATATTCCTGAACTTCCTGATGACGCTGGTCGTGCTCGGCTGCGCCGCAGCGGTCGTCGTCTTCTACTATGCGATTTCCACCTACCAGAGCCCCGGTCCGCTGGAGGCCAACACCAATTTCATCGTGCGCAACGGCGCAGGGATCACCGAGATCGCGTTCAATCTCGAGCGCAACAACATCATCTCCGATGGCCGCGTCTTCCGCTATCTCACCGCCACCCATCTGAACGATGGCGAAAGCCTCAAGGCCGGTGAATACGAGATCAAGGCGCACGCCTCGATGAACGAGATCATGGAACTGCTGAAATCCGGCAAGTCCATCCTCTATTCGATCTCCTTCCCCGAGGGCCTCAGCGTCCGCCAGATGTTGAACCGCATGAACGAGGATCAGGTGCTTGAGGGCGACCTCCCGACGGTCCTGCCGGCCGAGGGCAGCCTGCGCCCGGATACCTACAAGTTCTCGCGCGGCACCAAGCGCGCCGAGATCATCGAGCAGATGGCCGCTGCCCAGCAGAAGCTCGTGGATCAGATCTGGGACAAGCGCGATCCCTCGCTGCCCTTCAAGTCGAAGGACGAGATGATCGTTCTCGCCTCCATCGTGGAAAAGGAAACCGGCGTTCCAGACGAGCGGGCCCATGTGGCCTCGGTCTTCCTGAATCGCCTAGGCAAGGGCATGCGCCTGCAGTCGGACCCGACGATCATCTATGGATTGTTCGGCGGTGACGGCAAGCCGGCCGACCGGCCGATCTACCAGTCGGACCTCAAGAAAGAGACGCCCTTCAACACATATGTGATCAAGGGCCTACCGCCGACGCCGATCGCCAATCCCGGCCGTGATGCACTTGAGGCCGTTGCCAATCCGTGGAAGACGCAGGACCTCTACTTCGTGGCTGATGGCACGGGTGGCCACGTCTTCGCCGCCACGCTTGAGGACCACAACGCCAATGTCCGGCGCTGGCGCAAGCTGGAAGCCGACAAGGGCGCCGATCCGAATATCGCGGTCGATGGGCAGCCCGATGCGGCAACGCCCGCCGATACGCCGGCAGCGCCCGCTCCGGCTCCGAAGAAAAAGAGAAACTGACAGTATCGGAGGCTTCCATGGCTTTGCAGTCCATGACGGGTTTTGCGCGGCGCGAAGGCACGACCGATCGCTGGCGCTGGGCCTGGGAACTGCGCTCGGTAAACGGCAAGGGTCTGGATATCCGCCTGCGCCTGCCGCCGGGCCTCGAGCGGCTGGAAAACGACGTCAAGCGCCTTGCGGGCGAGCAGTTTAGCCGCGGCAACATGCAGGTGTCGCTATCCGTCTCGTCGCCCGAAAGCCGCGTCGAGACCGTCCTCAACCAGGAAGCGCTTGCCGCCGTTCTGTCGCTGCGCGATCAGCTGGCAGGGATCATCGATCCGGCGCCGCTGAAGCTCGATACGCTTCTCGGCATCCGTGGCATCGTCGATTTCCGCGAGACCGAGGATAGCCCGGAAGCGATCGCCGCGCGCGATGCCGAGATCATGAATGGCCTATCGCTGGCGCTGACCGATCTCAGGCATATGCGCGAACAGGAGGGGGCGGCGCTGTCCCGCGTGCTCCTCGATCAGGTGGCGATCATCGAGCGCCTGACTGGTGTCGTGGAAAGCGACCCGTCGCGTTCGCCACGCGAGATCGCGGCGCGGCTCGCGGCTCAGGTCGCGATGCTGATGGATGCATCCGGCAAGTTCGATCAGGACAGGCTCCATGCCGAGGCGGCGATCCTGGCGACCAAGGCGGATCTGCGCGAAGAGATCGACCGCCTGAAGGCGCATGTCGCCGCCGCGCGCGACCTGCTCGCCAAGGGCGGCCCTATCGGCCGCAAGCTCGATTTCCTTGCACAGGAATTTAACCGGGAATCGAATACAATATGCTCGAAGTCCAATGCGGCTGCCGTGACAGCGGCCGGTATTGAGTTGAAAGTGGTCATCGACCAGTTCCGCGAGCAAGTTCAGAATTTGGAGTGAACCATGAGCCCGACCCCGTCGAGCCCCCCAACATCAAGCAGCCCGACCGTGATCCCCCGTCGCGGGCTGATGCTTGTCCTGTCCTCGCCCTCGGGCGCCGGCAAGTCGACCATCGCGCGCAATCTCCTGGAGCGCGATCGCAGTCTTGAAATCTCGGTCAGCGTCACGACGCGCCAGCGTCGCCCGAGCGAGATTGCCGGTACGCACTATCATTTCATCTCCATCCCCCAGTTCGAGCGTATGCGCGACAGCGGCGAGCTGCTCGAATGGGCGGAAGTGCATGGCAATTTCTACGGCACGCCGCGCGAGCCGGTGGAGGCCGCTATGGCCGATGGCCGCGACATGCTGTTCGATATCGATTGGCAGGGCGCGTTGCAGCTGCAGGAAAAGATGAAGGCCGATATCGTTTCGATCTTCGTGCTGCCGCCGACCATGACCGAGCTCCAGTCGCGCCTGCACCGCCGTGCGGAGGACTCCGAAGAGGTCATCGCGACGCGCTTGGCCAATTCCCGCGCCGAGATCGCCCACTGGCGTGAATATGACTATGTCATCGTCAACGACGACCTGAACACCGCCTTTGAGGCCGTTCAGTCGATCGTGCGCGCCGAACGCCTGCGCCGCGACCGCCGCCACGGCATGTTCGACTTCGTGACCGGCCTGATCGAAGAGACGCCGGTGCTCTGATCCATCCGCCGGCGCCTTCGCGCCGGCGTCATTCCTTGAAATGATCAGCCGTAGCGACCGGTGATGTAGTCTTCGGTCCGCTTGTTCTTCGGCGCTTCGAATATCTGCGATGTCGGGCCATGCTCGACAAGTTCGCCCAGATACATGAAGGCGGTATTGTCCGAGATACGGCCCGCCTGCTGCATGTTGTGGGTCACGATCACGATCGTGAAGTTCGCCTTCAACTGCGCGATCAATTCCTCGACCTTGGCTGTCGAGATCGGATCGAGCGCCGATGTCGGCTCGTCGAGCAGCAGAACCTCTGGCCTGAGCGCCACGCCGCGCGCGATGCACAGTCGCTGCTGCTGACCGCCGGAGAGGCCGAGACCGCTCTGCTTCAGCTTGTCCTTGACCTCGTCCCAAAGGGCAGCCTGCCGGAGCGCTTCCTCGACACGCCCGTCCATCTCCGCCTTCGACAGCCGCTCATGATGGCGGATGCCATAGGCGACGTTGTCGTAGA
This sequence comes from Hyphomicrobiales bacterium, assembly GCA_900465665.1. Taxonomy (GTDB): domain Bacteria; phylum Pseudomonadota; class Alphaproteobacteria; order Rhizobiales; family Rhizobiaceae; genus Rhizobium. The sequence continues at coordinate 23,901 of UBJO01000023.1, read as the reverse complement.
TCGACATGGGGAAGGGGACCGGCTTCTGGAACACCATGCCGACGCGGGCGCGCAGCTCGTTCATCGGATAGCGGGGGTCGAGAATGTTGTCGCCATCGAGCTTCACGGTACCTGTCGCCCGCATGCCGGGATAGAGCGCGTAGATGCGGTTGAGGATACGCAGCAGCGTGGACTTGCCGCAGCCGGACGGGCCGATCAGGGCCGAGACCTGTCGCTCCGGAAAGCTGATGCTGACATCCCGGATCGCCTGCGTCTTCCCGTAGAAGAAGTTGACGTTTTCGAGCGTGATCTTGTCGGTCTTCATGGTATTCGCGGTCCTGCCGGTATCGAGTGTGCTGGAAGATTGCAGCATTATTTCCCCCGTCTGCTCAGGATGATTCGTGATCCGACACTGAGCAGCAGCACGATGGCGGTCATGACGAAGGCGCCGGCCCAGGCGAGCGTATGCCACTCGTCATAGGGGCTCATCGCGTACTGGAAGATGACGACGGGAATGTTGGCCATCGGCCCGGACATGTCCGTGCTCCAGTACTGGTTGTTGAGGGCGGTGAAGAGAAGCGGCGCCGTCTCGCCGGAGATACGGGCGACAGCAAGCAGCACGCCGGTCAGGATACCCGCCGACGCTGCGCGATAGAGCACATGCACCGTCACCTTCCAGCGAGGGATGCCGAGCGAAAGTGCGGCCTCGCGCATGACGTCTGGCACCAGCCGCAGCATCTCGTCGGTGGTGCGTACCACGACGGGAAGGAAGATGAAGCCAAGCGCGATACCACCGGCATAGCCCGAAAAGCGCCCGGTCTGACGAACCACCAGCTCATAGATGAACAAGCCGATGATGATCGACGGTGCGCTGAGCAGGATGTCGTTCACGAAACGAACGAGATCGCCGATCTTCTTGCCGCGGCTGTATTCCGAAAGATAAGTGCCGGCAAGGATGCCGATCGGCGTGCCGAGAACAACAGCCATCAGGACGATCAGAAGGCTGCCCATGAAGGCATTCGCCAGACCACCGTCTTCGCCGGGTGGCGGCGTCATTTCAGTGAGCAGTCGAGGGCTGAGCGCCTCGATGCCGTTGATCAACGTCGTCCACAGAATCCAGACGAGGAAAATGAGGCCGATGACTGTCGCGACCGTTGCGAGCGAGAGCGCGATGGCGCTTTTGATCTGCCGGTAGCGGTAGAGGGAGTTGGATGTCGTCATCATTATTCTCCCTTCTGCCTGGCGATCCTGAGCAGCATCAGCTTGGCTGCTGCAAGGACGATGAAGGTGACCACGAAGAGGATGAAGCCCAGGCCGATCAGCGACGACAGATAGAGATCCGTATCGGCTTCGGTGAACTCGTTGGCGATGGCCGCGGCGATCGAGTTGCCGGGCTCCATCAGCGAGATCGCGATATTGTGCGTATTCCCGAGCACGAAGGTGACGGCCATGGTCTCGCCGAGCGCGCGGCCAAGGCCGAGGAAGATGCCGCCGACGACGGCGGTGCGCGTATGCGGGATGACGATATCGCGCACGACCTCCCATTTGGTCGAGCCGAGCGCGTAGGCCGATTCCTTCAGCTGTGCCGGGACGACGAGGAATACATCGCGCATGACCGAAGCAATGTAGGGGATGATCATGATGGCGAGCACGATGCCCGATGTCAGCATGCCGATCCCCATGGGTGCGCCCGAAAACAGCGCGCCAATAACCGGCAGCGGACCGAGCCAGTCGATCAGCGCTGGCTGGATATAATCGGACATGAAGGGGGCGAAGGTGAAGAGGCCCCACATGCCGTAGATGATGCTCGGAATGCCGGCAAGCAGCTCGATGGCGCCGCCGATCGGTCCGCGCGCCCAGCGTGGTGCCACTTCGGTGACGAACACCGCGATGCCAAGGCTGACGGGAACGCCGATGATCATCGCGAGCGCCGAGGTGACCAGCGTGCCGTAGATCGGCACGAGGCCGGCGAATTTCTGGGCGACGGGATCCCATTCGGTGCCGTAGAGGAATTCCAGGCCGAAGGTGCGGAAGGCAAGCAGGCCGCCCCAACCCATGGAAAAGGTCGCGGCCAGAAGCGCTATCAGGACGAACATGCCGCAGCAGAGCACGATCGCGGAAAATACCATGTCGCCGGTCGCGCCATGGCGACGCTTCACGCCGACACTCTCGGCGCGCTGCGATGCCAAAACTTGGCTCATTGTCTGTTCTCTAATCTTTGAGGGGCAATCAAAGTTAAGCCGGCCGGAAAGCAGAGCTCTCCGGCCGTTTCGACATTGTGGGGATCAACCCTTAAACTGGGCGGTCCAGTAGGCTTCGATCTGCTTCACGAGGCTATCGGGAAGCGGAACGTAGTCGAGCGAGGAAGCCTGCTTCTGGCCGTTCTCGAGCGCCCACTTGAAGAACTCGAAGGCAGCCTTGGAGCGAGCTTCGTCCTTGGCCTGCTTGTACATGATCGCCCAGGTCGTAGCCGTGACCGGCCAGGCCTTGTCGCCAGGAGCGTTGGTCATGATGAGGTTGAAGTCCTGAGCCTTGTCCCACTCGGCGCTGGCTGCGGCAGCAGCGAAGCTCTCGGCGTTCGGCTTCGGATACTTGCCGGCAGCGTTTTCGATGAGGACGTAGGGCAGCTTGTTCTGCAGCGCATAGGCGTACTCGACGTAACCGATCGAGTCCTTCACGCGCGTAACGTAGGCTGCAACGCCTTCGTTGCCCTTGCCACCGATGCCGACAGGCCAGTTGACGGCGGTGCCTTCACCAACCTTGGACTTCCAGTCGGCATTGACCTTCGAGAAGTAGTTGGTCCAGTTGAAGCTGGTGCCGGAACCGTCCGAGCGGTGAACGACGGCGATCTGCGAATCCGGCAGCTTGACGCCCGGGTTCAGGTCGGCGATGGCCTTGTCGTTCCACTTGTTGACGTTGCCGAGGTAGATGTCAGCCAGAACCTTGCCGGTGAGCTTCAGTTCACCCGACTTGATGCCCTTGACGTTGATGACCGGAACGATGCCGCCAACAACCAGCGGAAACTGGCCAAAGCCGCCATCCGTCAGTTCCTTGGATTCGAGCGGCTTGTCGGAGGCGCCGAAATCGACCGTTGCGGCCTTGATCTGAGCGATACCGCCGCCCGAACCGATCGACTGATAGTTCAGCTTGTCGCCGGTCTTCTTGTTGTAGTCAGCCGACCACTTGGAGAGAACCGGGTAAACGAAGGTGGAGCCGGCGCCGGTGATATCGGCGGCGGAGGCGGAGGCGGCCATGACAGCCGCAAGGCCGATGCCGAAACAGGTCGTCAAAAATCTGTTGGTACGCATAAGGGTTCGCTTTCCTGAAAGCTGAAAAGATGACGGCGAGATCAATAGGGGGCTACTTGTTTGCTTGCGCAACGAGTCTCGCCGGGAACGGGCTATTCCCCAGAGATAACAGTGTCATGACAGTCGGTGAGGCAAACCGCATTCACACGATGTTAAAGCGCATCGTCGAGAAAAAGTTGGTTTTCGGGCGCGGAAATACTTCGTTCTCCCAAGTCAAGACGACTGGAATTGTAGTGTTTTAACAGCATAGAAGGCTGCCGCCTCCGCGCAAGCTAGCGTTGATTTTGATGAGGCGTGGAGGGATTAGAGGCTGTTCGCCAGACGGCAAAATTCTTCAACCGAAAGCGTCTCGGCACGTCTCTGCGGATCGATCCCTGCTTTTTCGAGCAGCTTCTCGCCGCCGATCGGCTTCAGGCTTTGGCGCAGCATCTTGCGGCGCTGCCCGAATGCCGCCTGGGTCACTTTTTCGAGATTGGCGACGGAACACGGGATCGGGTTCTCGTTCGGCGTCAGATGCACCACCGTGGACGTTACCTTCGGCGGAGGGGTGAAGGCCTGCGGAGGGATGTCGAACGCCATGTGCGCGTTCGTACGCCAGCCACAGAGCACGCCGAGACGCCCATAGTGGTCATCTTCCTCGTCGGCGACGATACGCAAGCCCACTTCCTTCTGGAACATCAGCGTCAACGACTGCCAGAACGGCGGCCATTGCTTTGGCAACAGCCAGTTCACCAGGAGTTGGGTTCCAACATTATAGGGAAGGTTGGCGATGATCTTCACCGGCCCCTCGGGCGCCAGCGCCTCGAAATCGGTGGTTAGAGCATCGCCTTCGATAACCTCAAGCCGACCAGGATAATGCGCCGATACTTCGGCAAGCGCCGGCAGGCAACGTGGATCGCGCTCGACGGCGATGACCTTCTTGGCGCCGAGCGCGAGGATCGCTCGCGTCAAGCCGCCCGGGCCGGGCCCGACCTCGAACACTGTCGCATCTTCGAGAGGGCCTGCGTTGCGCGCCACCTTCTGCGTGAGGTTGAGGTCGAGGATAAAGTTCTGCCCAAGCGCCTTGCGCGCATCCAGGCCATGCCGCCTGATAACGTCGCTCAGCGGCGGCAATCCGTCGAGTGCGGCCATCAGGAATTGCTCTTGGAAACGCGACCGAGGTGTCCGGCGAGCTTCAGGGCGGCAACCAGGCTGCTCTCGCGCGCAAGACCCTTGCCGGCGATGCCGAAGGCCGTGCCGTGGTCGGGGGAGGTGCGGATGAAGGGCAGGCCAAGTGTCACGTTGACGGCGTCATCGAAGCCGAGCGCCTTGGTCGGGATCAAAGCCTGGTCGTGATACATGCAGACCGCCACGTCGTAGCGCGCACGCGCCTCGTCGTGGAACATGGTGTCGGCGGGCAGGGGGCCGATCGCGTCGATGCCCTCGGCGCGAAGGAACTGGATCGCTGGATGGATGACGTTGGCGTCCTCCTTGCCGATGGCGCCATCTTCGCCGGCATGCGGATTGAGACCCGCAACGGCAAGACGTGGATTGGCGATGCCGAAGCGCTGGACGAGATCGGCATGCGCGATCCGGCAGGTCTCGACGATCAGCTCCGCCGTCAGCGCCTGCGGCACATCCTTGATCGGGATGTGGATCGTGACAGGGATCGCCCGAAGCTTCGGCCCGGCAAGCATCATGACGGGTGTCACGGGCGTGCCGGTCGCGCGTTTCGCAAGCTCGGCCAGAAACTCGGTATGACCAGGAAAGCGGAAACCGCTCTCGTAGAGAACGGACTTGGCGATCGGGTTGGTGACGACGCCAAGCGCTTCGCCGCTGATCGTCAGCGATACAGCCTGCTCGATCGCGGCAATCGTCCCTCGGGCCGTCGCGACGTGGGCTTCGCCGGCGATGACTTCGATCCCCGCGGGGATCGGCAGAACGGGGATTGCGTCGGCGAAAACGTCGATTGCGCCGGCGCAATCGGTCTCGCGGATCGCGACGGTCAGATCCAGCATCCGTGCACGCGTGGCAAGGACATCAGGATCGCCGATGAAGATGAATGGCGGCAGGCCAAGCTCGCGGCGGCGCAGCCAGGCCATCAATGTGACGTCAGGGCCGATCCCGGCGGGATCGCCCTGGCTGAGAGCAAGCGGGCGCGAAAAGGCGAGCGTCATTGGCATCAGCGGCGAATGATCTGCGCCTTGTTGCGCAGCTCTTCGAGATACTTCGTGGAATTGGCGTTTTCCGGCGGCGCGTTCTTGTCCTTGGCCTTGTTGAGATCTTCTTCACGGAAGACCATCTCGGCTGCCTGGTCGTCGGAAACCTGACGCTGGCTGCAGATAGCCAGATACTCGACGCCCTTCTCGGTGACGCGCGTTGCCGTGGTGTTGCCTTTGGCCTGTTCGACAAGCGGCTTCCACTCCGGTGGCAGTTCCGGCGCCAGCATGCGGCCGAGATCACGAACGGAGACGTCGCGCATCGTGGCGGCGAAAACCTTGGCCTGTTCGCAGCCCGGATATTTCGAGCGCGAGGCTTCCGCTTCGCTCTTGCGCTTGCCGACGATGCCCTTCTTGCTGGCGGGCACCACGAAGATCATCTGCTGCAGAATGTACTCGGTCGTCTCCGGCTTCTGCTTGTTGTTTTCCATCATGCGGGCAACGAGGTCGGCATTCGACATCTTGTTGCTGTTGCCATAACGGGCGTTCACCAGGCGCGGCCAGCTCATCTGCACGGCGATGAAGGCTTTGAAGTGATCGACGCCGACGCCGGCCTGGCTCAGAATCTGCGTCATCTGCGCGGTGGTCAGCTTGTTGCCGGTGGCAAAGCGCGCGAAGGAGGCATCCACATCGTCCTTGGAGACCGACATGCGAACGCGGGCAATTTCCTGCTGCTTCAGAGTCTGCTCGATAAGCTGGTCCTCAGCGGCCTTCGCGTCCGCCTTCTGGTGCTGGAGGCGCAGGAAGGCTTGGCGCTTGGCTACGTCACCGCTGGTGAGGGCCGTACCGTTGACGACCACCCGGACTTCGCTCGCCGCATAAGCCATGTTGGCCTTTGGCAGCGCCAAGCCCGCGACAGTGGCGAATGCCAAGCCTGCGATCATCGTTCTTACGGTGTTCTTCGCGCCAATCATCTGTCGACCCTTCCCATTGACGCCGCGCTTTCGCGTCGCGGCGCGCCTACCTTACCGAGATAACGTCAGCGTTGCTGCCTTCGAGACGCAGCAGCATATGCCGCATATATCCAATGGCCACAATGTCCTGCATAGCGTTACGGCGAAAGAAAGGCTCCTTTCTTTCGCCGTGCTACAAAATCGATCAGTTGTTGTAGATGTTACCGTATCCGAGCTCGCTGGCGTCACCGACATTGATGTCGCCGAGAGTGCGGAATGTCAGCCTCGCGCCGATCGTCCAATCGCTTGCCGACTGGTCGCTGGTATCGCGCTTGTCGGAGTAGGCGATCGTGAAGATCGTGCACTCGTCTTCGTAGGTGAGGCCGATGGTCTGACGCGTGAACGTGTTGTTGTTCAGATCGTAGGCGATACCGCCGAAGATCGACCAGTAATCCTTGAACTTGACCCGAGCGCGCGTCTGGAGTTCGTCGTTATCCGTGTCGTAGCCATATTCAGGCTGCGCGGAGACGTGCGTGTAGAGAAGCTGGCTCTGGAACGCGTCAGTCTCGAAGCCGGCCGTAAGATCACCGCGCCGAAGCTCGAAGCTCTTCTCGTCGAGGCGATACGAAGCGGCGAAGGCAAAGCCCTGCGGCGTCTCGATGCCACCAAGGCCGACATAGTCGGAGCGCGTGGTTTCGAGACCGGAATCGGCGCCGACATTGACGAGATCGTCAGTGGCGAACGAATTCTGGCCGCCCAACTGGAAGGACTGACCGAAGATGCCGTGCAGCTTGTAGCCGTTGTCGAACGTGCCGGTGTACTGGAAACCGATGTTGGCACGCGTGCCGCCTTCGATACGGTCGTAACCGGAGAACTTATCGCGTTCGAACAGATTGGTCGCGTCGAAGACGAGGCTCTGCGCGTCTTCGTTCGGAAGTCTGCCAGCCAGCGATTCGTTCGGGCGTGCATAGATCTGCATGATCGGCTCGAACACATGCGTGCTGTTGTCCGTCGTGGCCAGGATCGGATAACGCATTTCCAGGCCGGCCGTCACCATGCCGCGCGTCGCGGCATCGCTGGTGTCATAGTTGCCGTCGTAACCGACCGGGTCGTCCATGTTGAGCGAGAGCGCGTCGCCACGGGCGGAAAGCAGTGGCGTGATCAGAACACCGGCAGGCGTCACGAAGGTGCGCTTCCAGGTCAGTTCGCCGGTCAGACGAGACGTCTGGCCTTCAAGGCCACGGTAACGATCGAAGCCGGCGACGTCGTAGAAGTCGTCATGCCCACGCGAGATATTGGTAAAGTTCACGTCGGCCGAGACTTCACCGCCGGCGAGCGGCTGCGGCGCCACGTAGTGATAGTCCATCACCGGATAGACGATCGCCTGCTGCTTCTCGGCCGTGTTCGAAGGATCGGCATCCTGCACGTCGAAGTAGAAGGAGCGCAGATCGAAATAGTTCCGCTTACCGAGACCAGTCAGGTAGATCTGGTTGGTCTGCGTCGAATTATCGTAGCCTTTGAGCTTGTAGGTGCGCGAGAAGTTGTTGTCGCTCTGCACCATCACATCCCAGCCGAAACTCCAGCGCGGATTGATTTTGAAGGCACCGGTCGAGGCGATCATGCCGCGCGCATCGTTCTGCGCGTCGCTGGTCCCTTCAGTGAACGTGCTGGAATTCATCTGGCTGATACCAGCCACGCGCAAAGTGTGCGTGCCGTTCTCGAAGCGCTGACGGAATTCAGCATCGGCCAGGAAGCCCTGCGTCGTGTAGCCCGTACCCGTCACCGTCGCGTCCATGCTGGGCGAGATAACGTAGTAGTAGGGAACAGACAGGCCGAAGCCGAGATTCTGCGCGCTGACGAAGCTCGGGAACAGGAAGCCCGACTTACGCTTGACGGTATTGTCGGGAACGACGAGCCAAGGAACATAGGCGATCGGGTGGCCGAGCAGCTCCATGCGGGCGTGCTCTAGGCGAATCGTGTGCTTCTCGCCGTTCTGGATGACGCGTTCGGCCTTCACCTGCCAGAATGGCGGTTTCTCGGGCTTCTCGGCGCAAGGCAGACAGGCCGTGTAGACGCCCTTGTTCAGAATCATCTCGGTGCCGCCGACCCGCTCGCCGGTTTCAGCGACGATACGCGTATTATCGGGTGTCTCGATTCGAAGCGAATTGATGAAACCGTTGGCGAAGTCATCGGTGACGTCGAGCTTGTCGGAGTACATGCGCGTGCCGTCGGGGCTGACGAGCTCGACATTGCCGAGCGCCATCATCCGGCCGGTCTTCTGATTGTACTCGACTCGCTGCGAGACCATCTTGTAGCCGGCGTAATTGATCTGCACGCCGCCCACGGCCGAAACGACCTCGGCGTCTTTATTATAGACGAGCTCATTGGCCGAAAGAAGCATCTTGGCTTCCTTCGAAACATTGGGCTTCATAGTTTGCAAAGCGTCTTGAGCGATGGCAACGGGAATGTTGCCGTTATAGCTGCACAGGGCTACGCCTGCGAACAGGGCAACCAACTGCTTACGAACACTTTTGCGGTTGCCTGCCGCCACTAGCCATCCTCCTGATGAAGCAGAATTGTTGCACCCAAAGCCAAGGCGACGATGACCGGAATCCACGTCGCCACGAAAGGCGGGACAACCCCACTGCTTCCGAATGCTTTCACAAGCACGGTGACCACATAAAGCACGAAGCCTGCCAGGATGCCACCCAGAATCACGGACCTCGATTGGTTGAACCGGCTAAATTTTAGGGACACTGTTGCAGCAATGAGAGTCATCGCGATGAGCAACAGTGGTTGAGACAACAAAGAGTGGAATTGAGTCTCGAGAGCCTTGGTCGGAATCCCGAAGGATTTCGCGATATCGATTCGATGCGAAAGATCGAAAAATGCAATGGTTTCAGGGGCGGTAAGCCTCTGTTCGACGAAGTCCCGTTTCAAATTGGTACGGACTTGTACCTCATCCTTACGCTGAGCGATTTCCCCCGGGCGACGCTCGATAACGTTCTTAAGAAGCCAGTAACCATCTTCCAATTTTGCGGACGCCGCGTCCTGTCTGAGGATGATGTGATTGCTCGAATCGAAGTGCACAAGCACCGCGTCGACGAGCAGCGTTCCGCCCTCCAGAACGCTCCGCGCGCCGATGATTGCGTCGTCCTGGTTGCTGATCTGGCGGATCCACGGAACCTGAGGTCCACCCTTCGAGGCGCCATTGTCGCCGCGCCAGTTGCTCTCGACCGTCGCGGCCTGCCGCTGCCCCCAGGCAGCCAGAGGGTTGAGGATCGTCATAACCCCGATACCGAGCAGAAACGCGCCGGCGATGAAGGGCGACATGAACTGCCAGACCGAAATACCGGCGGCGCGCGTCACGACCAGTTCGTATTTGCGATTGAGGCCGATCAGCACGGTCATGCCGACGAACAGCGCGATGAAGGGAACCGTCTGCTGCAGGATGAGCGGCAAGCGCACGGCCGTCATCAGCAATCCGCCGGTCACCGTATAGCCCGGCAAGCCGGACATGCGGCTCGCGGTTTCGCTGAAGTCGACGAGATAGACGATGCCGATGACACCGAGGAAGAACCACATCGCCGTCGTTGCATAACGGCGGAAGAAATAGCGGCCGAGCGTACCGAAAATCATGCGTCACCTCCGGCCGAGCGGGGGAAGCGCTGCTGCAGCTTGCGCCAGCCGACGGCAATCCAGTTGCCGATGAAGCCAAGCAGCGAGATTCGTTTGTGCGAAACCAGCGAAACAATCGCCAACGCGCTGATTCCGAGCGGCAGCGCATAGAGGATGCCGATGAAGATTGGTTTCGATTCGATCTGGTTGGCAGCGTAGAACGTCGCCCATCGAACCGCGAAGGCGAGCACCAGCGCCGACACCATTGGGTGCAGCCGCGCCTCGCGATGCGAGCGTGCATCACCGGCAATCGCAAGCGAAACTAATGAGAGGACAAGCGGCAGCAGCCAATCGGTCAGGCGCCTGTGAAGCTCTGCAGTGTAGCTGCCGGGTTTGGCAATGTAGTCCTTGTCCGTCGGATCGGGGTTGAGTAGGAACGGCAGTTCGCGGTCGGACGCGCGCAGCGTCGACTGGCCGCGGTTCTGCGTAAGATCGGAGAGATCGAACGAATAGGAATCGAAGCGGATGATGGAGACGTCGCCGGTCGTGGTTTTCCGGTGCACCTCGCCATCATGCATGATCAGCGACGTGCCCTTTTCGTCCACAGCGCCTTCGCGAGCATAGTAGATCAGCTGAAAGGCCGGGTCGCGCTCGTCGACGACGAACAGGCCCTTGAGCACGCGTCCGGCCAAGCGCTCGGAGATTTGCACATAGAGGCCGGTATCGATCTGGCGGAAGTTTTTCTCTTCAATCACGGTTGAGAGCAGATCGGCGTAAGCCGCTGCAATCATTTGCCTTGCGCCGGTCTTCGCCTTCGGCTCGACGACGTTGTCGACAAGAAAGGAGAAGGCGCTGATGACGGCCGCGAGAATGATGATCGGGCGCCAGATGATGCTGCGGCGCGCGCCGGCGGCATCGATAACGGCAAGCTCCGAATCGTTGTTCATCGTTGTCAGCGTCTGGGTTACGCCGATGACGAGCGCGAAGGGCAGAACGACGGGGATGATCGAGGGCAGGATAAGCGTTGCGAGCTTGGCGAAGGAGCCGACCGACTGGCCGCTATCCGTCACGAGATTGATGCGCTGCAGCACCTGCGTCGTCCAGATGATCGCGAGCACGGGCAATAGGGCGACGAGAAACATCTGGCCCACGCGCCGCAATATGTATGTTTCAAGCAGTTTCATGCACGCCCTTGAACGCTCTTCGCGAATTCTTGCCGCCACGCAGCGAAAACCATCTACGCTTTTTGGTTTGCTTTTGCGACAAGCTACCGTCGAAAATTCATTCAATTTTCAGTTTTTTTTCCCGCTGTGGCGAATCGGTCAGCGCCAGGATGCCGGCAAAAACAACGAAGGATGACAGCCATCCAAGAATGACGTCGGACAGATAGTGTGCTCCGAAGGCCAGGCGCAATGCTGGCGCCAGTAACGAAATCGTGGCCAGCGGCAGCAAGAGTGCGCGTCGCGACGCGCGCGGCATGATGAAGAGAAGACAGAGCAGCCAGCCGGCACCGGCTGCTTCGCCTGAAACGAACGAACAGTTAGACAGACACTTGCCCGCCGTCGATCCGGCCGGAACGAAGTCGAGCGCGCCGCCGAAATCGGTTGTGGAAAAGGGGCGAGGGCGCCCCCAATGGTCCTTCAGGATGAAGTTGACGAGAACGATCGGGCCGAGGATCAGCGAACCGAGGGCGATCTTCAGCCTGCGTGCGCGCTCGGCGTCGAAGGTGGCGCCGAACTGGCTGTAGCAATCGATGAACTTCCAAAGCAGTATAAAGGCGGCGATGTAGGGAAGGCGCAGGAAAAGCGTGCGAAGCATCTGCAGTGTGAATTCCTGGCGATAAGCAAAGTGTCCGCAAACCTCGCGAAGCGACTTGCCTGCGGTGCAGGCCTCTTTGGTGAAGAAATGCGCGGACACCTCCTGATCGATCTGTGGAAACAGATAGAAAATGGCGAGCAACACTAACCAGGTGATGAGAAGAAGCTTGAAGATATCGGCGGCGCTCAAGCCCGCCTCGCGTATGGCAATCGGCCTGAAAGCCTTCAGTATGGAGTTCAAGACCGATCCTCACGCTGGCAATTTGCCCGGACCAATAGTCGTCGCGCATGACATTTTGTTGACGCAACTCCCGCGCTCGTTGCCGCGATGGGCGCGACAAAGACTTGTCTTCAGTGGTGAAAACCTGAATGATCGGGCAAGAGGATTTAAAACGATCCCACTGGAGAAGACATGTCAGCCAAATTCGATATCTCGTTTGAAAAATCTGCCGAAATTGCCGGTGGATACGCCATTCTGTTGCAGGCCAAGGGGCAGGATCTCGCCGCCGGTGCAAGTGTCGCCGACCCATCGGGCGTGGTGGCCAAGGCCGCCAAGATCGCCGGCTTCTCGGCCAAGCTCGCCGGCGCGCTCGATATCGTGGCACCCGAGGGATCGAAGGCCGAGCGCATCTTCGTCATCGGTCTCGGCAAGTCGGATGCCCTGGTTTCGTTCGATTGGCTGAAGGCGGGCGGTGCTGCCGCCTCGAAGATCAAGAACACGACGGATGTGACGATCTTTGTGGACGCGCCTGGCGTGGAGGTCACCGCAACCCAGGCCGCCGATTTCGCGCTCGGCATGATGTTGCGCGCCTATGGCTTCGATACCTACAAGACGAAGAAGTCGGACGACGACAGCAACGGCAAGGACGGCAGCGCGTCGGTCAAGGTGCGCATAGTCACGGCAAACGCCGCTGATGCTGCGAAGGCCTTCGAGGTCTCGCAGGCGGTTGCCGATGGCGTCAATCTGGCGCGCGATCTCGTCAACGAGCCGGCCAACGTGCTGGGCCCGGTCGAATTCGCCGCCAAGGCCAAGGAACTCGAAAAGCTTGGCGTCGAGGTCGAGATTCTGACGGAAAAGGAAATGAGCAAGCTCGGCATGGGCGCGCTTCTCGGCGTCGCTCAGGGGTCCGTACGCCCGCCGCGCCTGGCTGTCATGCAGTGGAAGGGCGGCAAGAACGGCGATGCGCCGCTCGCCTTCATCGGCAAGGGCGTCGTCTTCGATACGGGTGGTATCTCCATCAAGCCGGCCGGCGGCATGGAAGACATGAAGGGCGACATGGGCGGTGCCGCTGCCGTCACCGGCCTCATGCATGTGCTGGCCGCCCGCAAGGCCAAGGCGAACGTCGTCGGCATCATCGGCCTGGTCGAGAACATGCCCGATGGCAACGCGCAGCGTCCCGGCGATATCGTCACCTCCATGTCCGGCCAGACGATCGAGGTCATCAACACCGATGCCGAAGGCCGCCTCGTTCTCTGTGACGCCGTCTGGTATTGCAACGACCGCTTCAAGCCCAAGTTCATGATCGATCTCGCGACGCTCACCGGCGCGATTCTCGTGGCCCTGGGCAACATCCAGGCCGGCCTGTTTTCCAACGACGACAAGCTGTCGGAGCAGTTGATCGCGGCCGGAACCGAGACCCACGAGCGCCTTTGGCGCATGCCGCTGGGCAAGGAATACGACAAGATGATCGATAGCAAGTTCGCCGACATGAAGAACACCGGCGGTCGCCACGCCGGTTCGATCACGGCTGCCCACTTCATCGGCCGCTTCGTTGGCGACACGCCCTGGGCACATCTCGATATCGCCGGCACGGCCATGGGTTCGCCGCTCGACGAGATCAACCAGTCCTGGGGTTCCGGCTACGGCGTGCGGCTGCTCGATCAGCTGGTACGCGCCAACTACGAATCATGACCGAGGTCCTGTTCTACCATCTGACCGAATCCAAGCTGGAAGACGCGCTTCCGCCGTTGCTCGACAAAAGCGTCGAGCGCGGCTGGCGCGTCGCGGTTCAGATGAAGGAAGCGACTCACAGAGATGCGCTCGATGCGCATCTCTGGACCTTTCGCGAAGACAGCTTCCTGCCGCACGGCACGGATGAGGGCGAACTCGCCGGCAATCAGCCGGTTCTCCTGACTGTCGCCGACGACAACATCAACGGCGCGACAGTCCGCTTCATCGTCGCCGGCGCCGAGCCGCCGCCGCTCGATCCCTATGAGCGGGTCGTCTTCATGTTCGATGGCTATGACCAGGAGCAGCTTGAAGGCGCACGCGCGCAGTGGAAGAAGCTGAAAGGTGAGGGACACAGCCTCACATATTGGCAGCAGACGCCCGAGGGCCGCTGGGAAAAGAAGGCCTAGCCCCGACAGATCTAGCCGGGGCAGACGCTGGCGGGATCAGGCGATCCCTGCATCCTTGACCACCTGCTCGACGAAATCGTGCTTCGCGCGGGTATACTCCGCCCGGCTTGACGCATGCGTGCCGGCGAGGTCGATTTTCAGCTGCTCATAGGCGCGGGCGAGGTCGGGATTGGCGCGCAGCGCATCGCGAAACGCCAGCATGCGGTTCCAGTTCTCGCCGCGATATTCCACGACATGCACCAGATGCGTCCGCGTCTCGCCCTTGATGCCGCGTCCGAAGATGTGATCGTCGGGCACGAGATCGGTGCCGGCGTAGTCGTAGCCGATGCTTTCCATCGCGCCGACGCAGGCTGGGCCGTCGGCGAAGTAGCGAATGCCGACCATGATATCGATGATCGGCTTGGCTTTGATTGATGGGATTGAGGTGCTGCCGACATGCTGGATGTCGATGACGGTGTCGCCGAGCGCCTGGCGGATCGCCTCCGCCTCTTCTTCATAGGCCTCATGCCATAAGGCATTTGCGTCGGAGAGCGATACCGTCAGGTTTTTCAAGCCTAGACCGAAAGCTTCATCGTCGCGCATGCCGAACCTCTGAGATACCCAAGTTGACCTTACTGTATCACGAGGTTCGGCAATTTCGAATCAATCGTGGAAGGCTTCGACGAACTTGCGGCGGCCGAGCATGAAGGCGTCGGCGACGTGGCGCAGCGGCGCGAGGTCGACGTCGGACTTGCCAGCCTTGACGATTTCCGCGAAGCGGCGATAGAGCGAAGGATATTCCTCTTCCGGAGCCTCGAACTTGAGCTCGCCGTTGATCGACAGCTTCGAGCCGCCTTCCGCCAGAACCATCTTGCCTGCTGCCGTCTCGGCGAAGATATCCCAGCTCTGCTTGCCTGTCTGGCGCCAGTCGAATTCGACATGCGCGGGGACGTTGTCGGCGTTCTTGAAGTGCAGATCGGCTGCGATCGGCGCGTCGCGGTTCTCGGGGAATTCCAGCGTCGCGCTCGTCAGGAAGATCGCCTTCGGCAGGATGTGCGTGACGATCGACAGAGCGTTGATGCCGGGATCGAATACGCCAAGGCCGCCGGCCTGCCAGATCCAGTCCTGATTCGGATGCCACTGGCGCACATCTTCCTTCCAGACGACGTGAACGCTTTCGATGGTCGTGGACGCGAGGAAGGACTTGGTAGCCTCTACCGCCGCCGCATAGCGCGAATGCCAGCTGGCAAACAGCGATACGCCCTTGGAAGCTGCGAGCGCCTCCAGATCGGCCACTTCGCTCAGCGTCGCGCCGGGAGGCTTTTCAAGGAACACGTGCTTGCCGGCAGAGAGAGCCTTGTGCGCGGCCTCGTAGCGATACTGCGGCGGCATGCACAGCGACACCGCGTCGATCTCGGGCACGGCGTCGAGCATCGCGTCGATCGTCGTAAAGCTCTGGATACCATCGACTGTGCCGTGACGGCTCGCCGTGGCGATCAGGTTGAAATCCGGGTTCTTGGCGATGGAGGGAAGGTGCTGGTCGCGGACGATCTTGCCGACGCCGACGATGGCGAGGTTGATGGGTGACATGCTGTTGGCTCGCTTCGGTGTTTCGCTCAAAAGTATGATTATTGGGCGCCTGTTTTAACAGAAAGACGCCGGCGGGCAAGCGCCGGCGTCTGCTGCGAACCTCGAATTCCGCAGTCGGATTAAAGCGACGCCATAACGGTCGGGGCAACCGGCTTCTTGAACTTCAGCGTCACCACCTTGTAGCCTTCGGCCTCCAGCTTGGAGAGCAGGGTGGGAAGCATGGTTGCCGTGCGATTGTGGATGTCGTGCATCAGGATGATGCCGCGTCCGCGCTTGTGGAGAAGGTCGAGCGTCCGCTTGGTGACGGCAGCGGGCGTCGTGTTGAAATAGTCCTTGCTGTCGACATCCACGTCCATGACGACCATATCCCGCATGGCGATCGCGGCGCGTAGCTTGTGGCTGTCGGCGAGATAGGGGAAGCGGAAGAAGTTGACGTCGACGCCCGTGGCCTTGGTCACGGCCGCTTCGCCGCGCATGACTTCCGCCATAGCCATGTCGAAGGTGAGGGCCGCCAGATTGTCGTGCTTGTAGGTGTGGCTGCCGATCGCATTACCGTCCATCGCGACCTTGCGGGCGAGTTCGGGATGCAGCGCCGCCATTTCGCCGACCATCATGAAGGCGCCCTTGACGCCGAACTCGTCGAGCGTCGCCAGCACGCGGTCGGTGCGGCCCGGGATCGGACCGTCGTCGAAGCTGAGAATGACTTCCTTGTCCTGCAGCCGGATATCGTGGATCGATGAGACGGTCATGACGCGGCCGGCGAGGTGGTGCTGCTTGCCGAAACCACGTGCGCGCGGCTGATCGGTCGAATCGCCGCCGCTGGTGTCCTGCTTGCCTTCAGGCGCCACGATCGACGAGGTCTTGATCGTCTTGTCGGGCGCGGGCTGCTTTGTTGTCTGGCAACCGGCGAGGGCGGCGGCGCACAGAAGAAGACCGGAGTAAAAAGCGAAGCGATGCATGAAGAGTGTCTCAACAAATCAGTAATGAATGTTGAGACAACCTTGATGATTATGGTTAACGATCGGTTTCTTTCGACCGTTCGCGCGCTAACAAATGTTAATTTCGAAGCGCTAGAGCAATGACTGTGGCTATCCCGCCATAGCCTCTTCGTATTCGGACGAAAGCTCCAGCCATTGCTCTTCGGCCGCAGCCAGCTTGGCGGCCGCTTCGCCGCGCTGCTTGGCCTTCTCGGCGGCCTTGGCTGGCGCCTTCTCGTAGAGCACGGGATCCGCAAGTTCCGCATCAAGGCCCTGAATCAGTTTCTCCAGCTTCCCCGTCAAGGATTCGATTTCGTTGATCTTTTTCTTGAGAGGGGCGAGCGAGGCGCGCCGGTCGGCGTTCAGCTTGCGCTGGTCCGCCTTGGTCGCCGTCTCCTCAGTCACTTGCGGCTTTTCGTCTTTTTTTTTGCCGGAGGCGACGATCAGGTCGCGATACTCGTCCATGTCGCCTTCGAAGGTGGTGACCGTGCCATTGTTGACCAGCCACAGCCGGTCGACGGTCGCCTCGATCAGATAGCGATCGTGCGAAATCAGGATCACCGCGCCGTCATAGTCGTTCAGCGCCTCAATCAGCGCCCGGCGGCTGTCGATGTCGAGATGGTTGGTCGGTTCGTCGAGAATGAGCAGGTTCGGCGCATGGAAGGCGGCAAGACCCATCAGCAGACGCGCCTTTTCTCCACCGGACAGATCCTTGGCGGCCGTCGACATCTTTTCCGTCGCAAGACCCATCTGCGCGACGCGGGCCCGCACCTTGGCCTCCGGCGCTTCCGGCATCAGCCGGCGCACATGCTCGACCGGCGATTGGTCGGGGATGAGGTCGTCAAGCTGGTGCTGGGCGAAGAAGCCGATCTTCAGGCTCGGCGCCAGCTTCACTTCGCCACTTTCGGCCGCAAGTCTTCCGGAGATGAACTTCGCGAAGGTGGACTTGCCGTTGCCGTTCGAGCCGAGAAGCGCGATGCGGTCGTCATTGTCGATGCGAAGGTTGAGCCCCTTGAGGATTGGCTTGCCCGGCTCGTAGCCGACAGCGCCGCCCGAGATGGCGACGATCGGGGAGGCGGGCTGCTTCTCCGGTTCGGGGAAGGTGATCGGCTGCACGTGATCCTCGATGACCGAGGCCACCGTGCCCATGCGCTCCAGCGCTTTGACGCGGCTCTGCGCCTGCCGGGCCTTGGAGGCCTTCGCCTTGAAGCGATCGATGAAGCTCTGCAGATGCTTGCGCGCCGCGTCGTTCTTCGCCTTCGCCTTGGTCTGCAACTCGTCGGCTTCGGCCTTCTGTCGCTCGAACTGATCGTAGCCGCCGCGATAGAAGGTCAGCTTCTTCTGGTCGAGATGCACGATCGAGTTGACGGCATTGTTCAGGAGGTCGCGATCGTGGCTGATGATCAGCACCGTGTGCGGATAGCGGCGAACGTAATCCTCAAGCCAGAGCGTGCCTTCGAGGTCGAGATAGTTGGTTGGCTCGTCGAGCAGCAGCAGATCAGGCTCGGTAAAGAGCACCGAAGCCAGCGCCACGCGCATGCGCCAACCGCCGGAGAAGGACGATGCCGGCCGCGCCTGCGCTTCCTGGCTGAAGCCGAGGCCGGACAGGATGCTGGCGGCGCGCGCCTCGGCCGAATGCGCGTCGATATCGACAAGGCGCATCTGGATCTCGGCGATGCGGTGCGGATCGCTGGCCGTCTCCGCCTCCGCCATTAACGCGGCACGTTCCTTGTCGGCGGAGAGCACGATTTCGATCAGCGAGTCTTCCGTGCCCGGCGCCTCCTGGGCGACCTGGCCGATACGGGCATTCTTGGGGATGGTGATCGAGCCCGTCTCAGCCCCGAGATCGCCGGTGATGATGCGAAAGAGGGTGGACTTGCCGGCGCCGTTGCGGCCAACGAGACCAGCCTTCGTGCCCGCGGGCAGCGAGACGCTGGCATGGTCGAGGAGCAGGCGGCCGGCAATGCGGGCGGAGATATCGCTAATCGTGATCATGCCCGGCGTTTTGGCCGAAAGCCGCGATCAGCGCAAGAGCTTGAAGTGGCCTCTCAGCGCCCGAAGGCCTGCACAGGAAGGCGTCTGTTCGATTGCGCGGCATGCAGCGCGATGCGGGCATTGGCCTGCAGCTGCGAGGCCGTCGCGGCGTCCGCGCTCAGGGCAACGCCGAGCGACACCGTCAACTTGGCGTTCTGTCCGGCGTCCGAGGTCGCGAAGACCACGTTTTCTTCCACGGAATTGCGCAGACGCTCGGCGATAGCCATCGCCTCCTGCATGCCGACATTGGCGAACAGGAAGGTAAACTCGTCGCCATCCGTGCGGGCCACGAAGTCGTGCTTCTTGATCGACTTGCGGAACAGGTCGGCGAGCTTCTTCAGAAGACGGCTGCCGGTCTGCGTGCCGTAGCGGCTGTTCAGCGCCTTGAAGTCGTCGATATCCATCATGATCAGCGCGCTGCCGGCCGAGCCTTCCTCGCGCTCGTAGAGGTCGAGCACGGTCTTGTTGAGCGCGGTGCGGTTGGGAAGGCCGGTGAGGCGGTCGGTCGATGATGCGGTTTGAGCAGCGGCGACGCCGCGCTCGAGCGCTTCCATGCGATCGACATCGTGGCGCAGCTTGGTCTCGAGATCGGTCTCGGCAGTCAGGAGACCGGCGAGCGAGGTCGACAGGAACTCCATCTCGCTCATGAAGGAAGAGAGGCTCTGGTCCGGGCTGCCGGTGATCGATTTCAGCGCAGTTTCCGCCGCGCGCATAAAACTCTGCTTCTGCCTAACGCCTGAGGTCAGGCGCTCTACGGCATCGCGCATCATCTTGCTCATCTCGGCCTGCGAGGTCTCTCCGACCAGTCCGCAATGGCTGACAAGGCGATATTTGAGGCCGAGTTCATCGAGCGATGGCTGGCGCGGTGCAGCGCCGAGCGAGGCGATGTCCTGGGCAAGGGCGGCGTTCTGGCCGACGATAGCCTCATGAAACAGCTCGTAATTGCGCGGCAGGCCGGAAACGCCAAGCCGCGTCATATGCTGGCTGATGCGTTGAATATCCGTGACCGGTGCCGGACGGGATGTCTCGCGTTGCGCCTGCGGGCTCGATGCTGCACTTGCCATGTTGCACTCCTCGCTCGTCGGCCCTGTCCGGCCTTGTTCTTTCCCCTATGCACCGGACTATTTAAAATGGG
Organism: Hyphomicrobiales bacterium; assembly: GCA_900465665.1. GTDB lineage: Bacteria > Pseudomonadota > Alphaproteobacteria > Rhizobiales > Rhizobiaceae > Rhizobium. The sequence goes on along the minus strand of UBJO01000023.1, from coordinate 4,015 downwards.
CTGAATTTGCACCTTTGCCGAGTAAAACCATTTCCGGGATTTCGCCAACGCGGTTAATGCCGTGTTGAGATCATGCGCTCAACCAGCGTTTGCCGTCGCTGTGCAGGAAGTAGCTGAGATCGAGCGACAGGCTGGGCTTGCCGAGCGAGGTCAGCGTCATGTGGCACTGGCCGCGATGATGCGTCTGGTGGTTGAACAGATGCGACAGCGCCGGCCACAGCGGCTGGGTGATCGCGCCCGGGCGAGTAACCGGCGTGTAGGTGAACGTACCCGCGAGCGCCTCGGCATCAAGCGTATCGACCCAATCGGCGATCCTTTTATCCTCCCGCTCACGCGCGGCACGCAGGCCAGCGAGGTCGTCATAGAGGATACTGTCGAGTGTCGTCGGCGCGTCGCCCGATCCGGTGAAGCGCTTCATCCAGATCCGATCGGCCGACAGGATGTGGTTCAGCGTTGCGTTGAGCGAGCCAAAGAAGGCGCCGCGGTTTTCCCGGTATTCGGCATCCGTCAGCTCCGAGGCCGCCGCATAGACCAGTTCGTTGGCCCAGCGATTGTAATCCGCAAACATCGCGTATTGTTTCTGCATTCTGCCCTCCATCTCTTGATCCGTTCTATCCTATGGGGCTTTGCCAGCAATGGTGCTGATGGCTTCATGAAATTCCGTCATCGCCTCGCACCAAACTGTCCCGCTCTGTGACGGACGCGTGAAATTCGCGCAGCCCCCTTGTTTTCAGCCTATCGGACGGGTAAACACCGCCCACTTTTCCCCGATGAATGAGGATTATTACAATGGCGATTGAACGCACCTTCTCGATGATCAAGCCGGACGCAACGAAGCGCAACCTGACCGGCGCCATCACCAAGGTATTCGAAGACAACGGCCTGCGCATCATCGCCTCTAAGCGCGTATGGATGTCCAAGCGCGAAGCTGAAGGCTTCTACGCCGTTCACAAGGAACGCCCCTTCTTCGGCGAGCTGGTTGAAGGCATGACCTCCGGTCCGACCATCGTTCAGGTCCTGGAAGGCGAGAACGCCATCCTGAAGAACCGCGAAATCATGGGCGCCACCAACCCTGCCAACGCTGACGAAGGCACGATCCGCAAGCAGTTCGCGCTGTCGATCGGCGAAAACTCGGTTCACGGTTCGGACGCTCCTGAGACCGCTGTTCAGGAAATCGCCTACTGGTTCGCAGAAACCGAAATCGTCGGCTGAATCAAGAGCTCAGCCCCAGGGCTGAACCTTTTGAAATGACTCCGAAAGCCCGGCCACCGCGCCGGGCTTTTTCACGTCTTGGGGCAGGTGTCGGCGCTATCGTAATCGACGGTCCCATCCGCTTTGAAGACTTCAGGGTTCCTGGTGTAGAGCGGCCCCACCACGAGCGGCTTGCCGGGCATGATCGACTGATCGACATCCGATGTGACCGTCGTCTTCAGGCTCTGCAGTTCTTTTCCGCCGGCATCGACCAACCGGATGCTGACGGTGTAGGGCTGGTCCTTCTTCACGCAATGGATAGGCGGGCTTTGCAGGCTGATCTTCTCCCACGCCGGGAAGATCTTCTCGTTGATCACGAGCGGCGCACCGCCTGCGGGGTTCTCGAACTCGGCGATCGCCACAGCCCCCTCAGGCAGCGGCGCCTTCTTGTTGAGCGTCACCAGATAGGTCGCAATCGCGACGCGGTAGTTGAACACGAAGATATGCCCGCTGACCTGCACCAGCGTATCGCTCTCGCGCTGGCAGCCGGCAAGCACCAGCATCGCCGACATCACGGCCGCTCCGAACACTCTCATGACCCGTTCTCCTCTTTCCGGCGCCGATAGTGCTTGATCGCCTTGGCGCGATTGCCGCAGACCGCCATGTCGCACCATGTCCGGCTCCTGTTCTTGCTGCGATCGAGAAAGAGCCAGCCGCAATTGCCGCAGATCTTCATCCGCTCCGGCTCAGGCGAGGCGATCAGCTTCAGCACCGAATGTGCCGTGGCGCGATCGATGCCGGCGGCACCCGAGCTACCACGCAGCACGACCGCTGCCGCATCCAACAGCTCCGCCAACAATTGGTCACTTCCGCCGAACAGCACGCGGTCACGGAAATAGCAATCGGTCGCCTCGCGCAAGGCGATGAACGCAGGCCTGCCATCCGGTGGAACCGGCGCAACGTCCCCGAAGATCGCCCGTTCGGCGCAGAAATTGGCAGCCGCCTGCGGGAAGGCATGCAGTTGCGCATCGATGGCAAAGCGATCGATGCGGCGCGCCTCGTCGTGCCGCAGCACGACGCTGTTGGCGACGTCGAATGCGAGTGCGCCGCCAGAGAAGCGGTGAGGGGTCCACGAGAAAGTCATCGGGAAAATATAACTGGTAAAAGCAATTTTGCCAGTTATGATTTCGGCGAAATAGGATGTGTCGATGGCCTATCTCTTGCAGCAACTGGCGAATGCGGTGCCGCTGGCGGCTCTCTATGCTGCGCTTGCCTTCGGCTATGCGGTCGCTTTCGGCGTCACCAAGCGCCCCGACATCACCTATGGCGCGCTCTTCGCCTTCTCCGGCCAGATCCTGCTGCTCTTCACCGATTTCGGCTACAACAAGCTATGGCTGGTCTTGCCCGCGGCACTCGCGCTCGGCGCGGCGGCCTCGCTGGTTTATGCGATGGGGGCAGGTGTGTGGATCGGCCGCTCGGTCATGCTGCCGCTGGTGCGCCAGTCCTCGAACACGGTGATCGTCGCCGCGCTCGGCGTCACCATCGTCCTGATGGAGACGGCGCGCCTGGCATCCGACACCCGCAGCCTGTGGCTATCGCCGTTTCTCAATGGCCATGTCGTCTTCTGGCAGAGCGACGGCTTCGAGGTGGTGTTGACCGAGATGCAGCTGATCAACACGGCGCTGATGTGCAGCTTCGTGGCGATCGGCGCCGTGATCCTGAAGCGAACATCCTGGGGCCGCGCCTGGCGCGCGGTCACGGATGATCCGAAAGCCGCTGAACTCTGCGGCGTCAGCGCCGTAAGCGTCTTCCTCACGGCCTACGCCGCCGCCGTCCTGATGGCGACGCTATGCGGCATCCTCTCCACCGCCTACTACGGCACGATGGATTTTGGCGCCGGGCTGATGTTCGGGCTGAAGGTCCTGATGGTGGCCGCTGTCGGCGGCTATTCGGATCCGCTGAAATCGGCGGGCGGCGCAGCCGGTCTAGGTCTGGTCGAGACGCTGTGGACCGCCTACGGTCCGTTCCTCTGGCGCGACTTCGTGGTCTTTTCGCTGCTTGTGCTTTTGCTGGTGCTCAGCCGGCGTGAACGGGTAATCCCGTGATCACTTCCATTTGTCGCGCGCGGCATCGTCGTGGCCCTTGGCCTCGACCCATTCCCGCGCAACGCCGTCCTTGCCGTGCTCCTTCTTCCAGAAGGGCGCCGACGTCTTCAGGAAATCCATCACGAAGTTCGCGCCATCGAAGGCGGCCTGGCGGTGCGGCGCGGCCGCGATGACGAGCACGATGTTCTCGCCCGCAGCGATCTTTCCGTAGCGATGAATGGTGGTCAGGCCGTTGAGCTTGAAGCGCTCGATCGCCATCTCGGCGATCCGCGCCATCTCCGCCTCGGCCATGCCAGGATAGTGCTCGAGTTCAAGCGCATCAAGCGTCCCGCCTTCGTCGCGGCACAAGCCGGAAAAGGTGACCACGGCGCCGATACCCGGCTTTCCCTTGCTCAACAGATCGACTTCGGCCTGCAGGTCGAAATCCTCGCGCTGGACGCGGATGGTGGGAGTAGGGGTCATAAGAAGGTGCCTTGCTTCGCGGACAGGGTGTGCCGCGTAGGCCCCCCTCTGCCCTGCCGGGCATCTCCCCCACAGGTGGGGAGATCACAAGCTGCTTGCTCCTCCCGTCGCTCGATCCGTCCGTTTCGCAGCAACGTTCGTTGTGTGCGCGAGCGGGCGTGCCCAGCCGATCTCCCCACTTGTGGGGGAGATGCCCGGCAGGGCCGAGGGGGGTAACACGCCCGCCAAGACCCCGGCCACGGAGCCGGCTATAGCAC
>UBJO01000143.1 GCA_900465665.1 Hyphomicrobiales bacterium | reverse complement strand
GCGGCGATCGAGTTCGTCGACCATCTTGTTGATCAGCGCCAGGTGCCTCGGATCGACGGCTGCCTCGCCGAGATCGGCAACGGTTGCCTTCAGGATCTTCTGGCTGAGATCGATTGCCACCTCGTCGTTGAGCGACAGCGGACCTACCGGCATGCCGGCCATCTTGGCGGCGTTTTCGATCATCGCCGGCGGCACGCCTTCGATCAGCATGTCATAGGCTTCGTGGATGTAGCGGAAGACGCAGCGGTTGACGAAGAAGCCGCGCGTGTCGTTGACCACGATTGGCGTCTTCTTGATCGCGGCGACGTAATCGAGTGCTACGGCCAGCGCCTTGTCGCCGGTTTCCTTTCCGAGGATGACTTCGGTCAGCATCATCTTTTCAACCGGCGAGAAGAAATGCACACCGATGAAATCGACCGGCCGCTTCGAGTTTTTCGCGAGGCCAGAGATTGGCAGCGTCGAGGTGTTGGAGGCGAAGATCGCGCCTTCGGGCAGCACCGCCTCGACAGCCTCGATCACGGCCTTCTTGACGTCGCGATCCTCGAACACCGCCTCGATAACGAGATTGACGTCGGCGAGATCGGCATAATCCGCCGACGGCGTGATGCGCGCGAGAAGGGCTGCGCCCTCATCCTGCGTCAGGCGACCCTTACCGACCGAGTCCTTAACCAGGCCCTCGGAGACCGACTTGCCCTTGGTCGCGGCTTCCATGTCGCGGTCGATAAGGGTGACGGGAATGCCGGCGGCGGCGGTCACGTAGGCGATCGACGCCCCCATGAAACCGGCGCCGACGACACCCACCTTCTTCAGCTCCGTTTTTGCGATGCCGGCGGGGCGGCGGGCCCCTTTGCCGAGCTCCTGCATGGAGATGAAGAGGGAACGGATCATCGAGAATGCTTCGGTGGTCTGCAGCACCTGCGTGAAATAGCGCTGCTCGATCTTCAGCGCCGTATCGAAGGGAACCTGCAGGCCCTCGTAGACGGATTTCAGGATAGCGAGCGCGCCGGGATAGTTGCCCGCGGTTTCGCGGCGCAGGATCGCGGGTGCAGCCGGCCAGAGCTGGGCTGCCGCCGGCGTCCAGATGCCGCCGCCGGGGGCCTTGAAGCCTTTTTCGTCCCAGGGGGCGATCGGCTTCAGGCCGTCCTTGATCATCTGCTTGGCGGCGGGGATCAGCTGATCCGGCTCGACCACCTTATGGATCAGGTTCATCGCCTTGGCGCGCGAAGCCGTCAGCGACTGGCCCGTCGTCATCATCTGCAGGGCCGACTGGGCATCCGCCAGGCGCGCGACACGCTGCGTGCCGCCGGCACCCGGGAAGATGCCGACCTTGACCTCGGGAAGCGCGATCTTGACCGACTTGGCATTGGAGGCGACGCGGCCGTGGCAGGCGAGCGACATCTCCAGCGCGCCGCCCATGCAGGTGCCGTTGATCGCCGAGACCCAGGGCTTGCCGGATGTTTCCAGCTTGCGGAACAGACCGGTCATGCGGCCGACGAGATCGAAGAGCTTTTGCGCGGCGGTCGACGGATCCTTGACCTTCTCCTCGTTGTAGAAGGTGAACATCGCCTTGATCATCGAGAGGTCGGCGCCGCCGGAGAAGCTCGACTTGCCCGAGGTGATGACCACGCCCTTGACGGCGCTATCGGCGACCGTCTGGTCGATGATCGCATTCAGTTCGTCCATCACCTCGGAGGTGAAGACGTTCATCGACTTGCCGGGCATGTCCCAGGTGACGAGGGCAATGCCATCGGCGTCGGTCTCGACGGTGAAATTGGTGTAGGTGGTCATGATGGGATTCCTCTTCCCGTGGAATTCTCTGTTGTGCGCGGGTTAGCCCCTCCCCCTT